>CAWFZD010000086.1:0-3620 GCA_963820145.1 uncultured Alphaproteobacteria bacterium | reverse complement strand
GTGGGCTCGAGGATCTTGTCCACCCCGATAATGCAAAGCGAACGGCCAAGCAATGCACGCGAGGATCACGGAGTCGCACCCCCATAGGACGCACCAAAGGCGAGGGGCCACGAGAACCCCTGGCCCACACCTGGATCTCGCCGAGCAGGAATGGACGGCGGGTTCAAATGGGAAAGCGTCCAGAACCTCGCGCCCCCTCTGCCCTTGTTGCCCTACTTTTTCATCGCTGGTTAACTCATCGCTTGGTTGGGGGGCCAAGTCGGGCGAAACACATTGGATTTGATGGGAGACTGCAAATGAGTTGGCTGACGAAATTGCTGGGACTCACCAAAGAAGCAAATGACGAAGTCGCCGAGGGTGTGGCGAAAGTCGAAACCACAACCGAGTTCTTCGCGACCGTCGCCGAGAAATTTCCCGATTTTAGCGACCAGGTGCAGGACATCGCCGAGGGGCTTTCGGAGCAAACCCAACTCGCCAAGGCCATCGAAGCGTCGCTGCCCTGGACGGAAGCGGCCATTGCGAGCATCGGCGAGGCGTTGCCGCCCGTGAAGGCGATTGTGAGCTTGGTGAAGTTTTTAACTGCCGAACCCGACCCCAACGTGCTTGGCCTGCTCGCGTTTTCTTTAGCTTATCAGGCGGCGACTGCTGACTTGGTTAGGGAAATCGAGGCCGAGAAGAACCTAAGGGCGCGTATTGTAGAAGGCTGGATTCCCAAGGAACTCAAAAGCGCGCTCAAGGCTGAGAAGCTTGAAAGTCCCGCAGCCTTCTCGACTTTCAGGCTCTCTTCCGCAGCCAGTCACCCGCTTATGCGGAAAGCCGACGCGGCGCTTCGCCAAGTGGCGGGCGCCGCCGGCTATCCGGATGACCTCCAGCGGCTCCTCGTTGTGAAGGTTCATAGGCGGTTTGCCGACCAACTTCGTTTGATCGTCACCGACGGAAAGCTCAAGGAAAAGTTCGACCCGCTGTTTCGCCTTCTGTCGTTGGATAGCAAAGGAGCCACGACCCAGACAGCGATCCAATGTCACATCGATAACCAGCTATGGCGTTTCGAACACGCGCCTACGCTTGGGGCCGAGGGCGAATTGAGTTTGCAAGCACCGCTCAGTCAGATTTTTGTTCCGCTCGATTGCGGCAAATTGAAATGGGGCGACATTTTAGGGAAAGCTGCGCCAGGCCAGAGCGCGTTGGAGCGCGCGAGCGCTTTCGACGAGGAATTTGGCGGCAGAAGCGACATGTTGACTGAGGTGTTGAACCTCATAGCTGATGAAAAGCTTGACGATGCGATTGTGATTTAAGGTGTGGCCGGGTCTGGCAAGTCTGCCTTCACGTTGAAGCTGTGCGCGGCCTTACTGGAACAAGGCCTACAGCCGCTGCGCATTCGTATGCGAGATCTCAGTCTCGATTCCCATCTTGCGCTCATGGAAGACATCGCGTCAGCGCTCCTGGAGAATTGCGGAGAGGAGTTCCTTCGACGCTGCCAACGTGGGGCCAGTGTCCCAGAGTGATATCGAACTCGCGCCACTTCTCGGCGAAGCCGTACCCTTCCGATCCGCGAACATCTGTCCCTATGTATTCATCTTCGACGGGTGGGATGAGATCAGTCTCTCAGCGAACGAGGGCTTTCGCAAAAAGGTCACCGAAACTCTCGAGGCTATTCGCCGAACTCTCTTGCGCCACCACGCCGACCGGCATCGTGTGCGCGTCATTCTAACTGGACGGCCGTCTGAAGACGTCGATCAAGCGAAATTCCTACGAGAGACACCTGTAACTCACGGTTCGGCCATTCACCAAGGCTCAAATGGAAGGTTTAGCGAACACGCTCGGCAGCTATCGGAAAGAATCCCCTTCTCAAGAGCAGATCGCGGACTTATTCGGCGTGAGCCAGCGCATTCGCGGCCTATTACGCCAATTCGAGCACGAAGCGAAAACCGGGCGAGGTCAAAGCATCCTCGGTGTACCTCTGCTAGCGGTGTTAGCAGTCTGGCTCGTTTTGAACGACCGACACCCTCCCCGCGACATGCTGGAGGAACGCGCTACCCTCTATCGCCGGCTGGCCGACCTCACCTGCAGGCGGGGAGGCAAAGTTTTTTCCGAGGCGGCTGCCGAAGCGTACATAAAGGGTCCTGAACTCCGCGAACTTTTGCGCCACACCGCGGCGGCAATGACCCTACGGGGGAAGGAGCAGGTTTCGTACGAGGAGTGGACGGGGCGACTTAAAGGTAGTGGTTTCATTGAGAAAACAGACTTGGCGATACGGTCCGTGGGGGACAGTCTGTTCGCCAGATTTATGTTGAGCTTCTTTCTCACGCCAAAAGTGCGAGAACACGGATGCGAATTTCTCCACAAGTCGTTTCGAGAATATTTCTTTGCGGAAGCCATTGTCGAGGCTTTAAAAGCGCTTTCAAGCAAGGGGGCGCATTTGTCTCGACGGGGACCGTATTGGCAGGAATTTCCCCACTCTGACCCGCGTCGAGAGGAGATCAAACGGTTAGCGAGACTGCTAGGACCGCAATGGCTTACTCCAGACGTCGTGCAATTCATCGACCGTCTGATCTCCTGGGAAATCGAACGCTCGGCGAGCGGCGACAAGGAATGGGCGGACCGTGATGAGACGGCTCCAATTGGCCTTACCGAATGGCAAATTGTTCGCGACCGCCTCGCCGCATTCTGGGACTGGTGGCCGGAAGGTGTTCATTTGCGTCCTCAGCCCGAACGGGAAGAGGAGACGGAACAATTAAAGTTTCAGAAGCCGCTCGCAGTTTGGCTCATAGAGCTTCTGCGACCATTAGACCTACCCAAGGACCAACTTCCCGAACCGCGTCGAGTTGTGACGATAGACGGTCATCTTGGCGACGCCCTGTTCCGTCTGAATTGCTCGGTGCATTTTGAACTTAACAGGGCGACGGGATGGCTGGACCGAGCTAGCACCGCCGTCGCGGATATCCCTATGGCGTTGTGGGAAGGCGCCCAAAAATCCGGCGAGGCGGGGCGTCCGTACCAAGTGAAAATCACTCAAGGAGAGCACGAATGGTGGGCCTTTGCCCCCGGCACCCCCGACGGCACGAGCAACTACCTTAGCCAATACATGTCACGAATTCAACTCTGCTGGCTGGCGCCCAGGCGGGGAGTTTCCGGTCAATGTTCCAATGAATGGGGTGGATTTGAGTGACTGCCATTTTGTAGGAACCGGAGTAGCCCTTATGCGAGCGACCTATTGTCGTATAAATAGCTCGATGTTCGTTGCGTCCCACCTCTACGGATGCACATTCAATCAATGCCTAGCATTATCAATGAGATTTGATGGTTCCACAATAGATTCAACAACATTTGACTTTTCTAGGATAGACAACTGTTTCTTTTACGGATCTTTCATAAGAGGCCACCTTGGCCTTGCGCTGGACGAGGCGCTAATACTAAGCTTGCAATCAGCAAAGTTTGCTAACGCAAACGTATTTGCTGATAATAAGTCCGCTGTATTTATCCAATCTAAATTTTATCCACATGGCTCTGTGGCCAAGATTTTGTTAAAAGCTGAAGAGAGAGATCGGGAGCCAAGGAAGGAGTGAATGCTTCTCTAGGGGAACAGCCTCAGGTTGAACATTACCCCTGCCCTGCGATCC
>CAWFZD010000085.1:0-20292 GCA_963820145.1 uncultured Alphaproteobacteria bacterium | reverse complement strand
TACTCATCGCGGTGCGCGGCTCCAACTGCAAGCGCCATCGCCGCGCCCTTCGGCGTCAGGCGCCCGTCGCCGTCGAGCGCGCCGAGATCGCGACAGACCTGCACGGCCTCGTTGAAGGCGGCGCGCTGCGGCGGATCGAGAAGGTGAGTTCGGTCGGATCTCGCGCGCCCCAGGCGGCGAGATCGAGCGCGAGCCCTGGAAAGATCGGCGGCGGTCAGGCGTCGTCGGAAGGCAAGGCAGAGCGCCCGTCGCCGCCGCTTCCCAAAGCCCGTAGACCCCCCCCCCCACGCGGCCCGCGCGTCCGCCGCGCTGATCGGCGTTGGCGCGCCGAGGCCCGCACGGTCTCGAGCCGCGTGAGCCCAAGGTCGGGCTCGAAGACCGGGACGCGCGAGAGGCCGCTGTCGATGACGACGCGCACGCCCTCCGATCGTGCACGAGAGTTTTGGTGATCGAGGCTCGCCAGCACGATCTTGCGGGCGCCCGGCGGGCGCGGGCGCCACGGCGCGTCCTGCCCGCCGCGCTCCACAGCGGCTGCAAGCGGGGCGGCTCGCAACGCCTCGCGGGAGGCCGCGCTCACTCAAAAGATCGGCGGTTCGGGCGATCTCGGCCTGCCCCGGGAGAGAAGACTGAGGATCGGAGCCGGTCTCCTCGCCGAGTACCTGTCGCACGGCGCGCGCGAGACTCCCCGCATGCGCACTTGGGGTCGCGGCCGACATATCGCGTCTCGACCGGAAAGGCTCGGCCCGCGCTCAGACGGCGAGCGTCGCTTCCCCCATCAGCGCCGCGACGCGGGCGCCGCGTTTTCGCCCACACCACTTTCAAATCCTCGCGTAGCGCGCCTTGCGCGTCGAGCGCGAGCGCGAGGCCAAGATCGGCGTCCCTCCAGCGTTCGCTTTTAATTCGTCGAAGAGCACGCAGGTGCCTTTCTGGGTCGCGCGAAACCCCCCCCCCCCTCGGCCACGACCTCGACTGTGCGTCCTGGTCGTAGATTTTTGGTCCAGAGACGCATGCGCAGGCTGACCGTTTCGCCGACAATGTCGCGAAGCGTCTCGGCCATGGCGGCGCGCCGCGGCTCTGGCGGCGTTTCCCCCGCTCCAGCAGAATGACAGCGTCCCCCTTGCGCCATTGGGCTGCGGAGCAGGCGCGAGAAGGACGCGTGTGCTCTTGCCCGCGCTGGGCCCCGCTGACGAGCGCGACGCTATTTCCCGCTCCAAACGATCGAGCAGGGGAGCCAGAACCTCATCGATCGGCAGCCGGTCCTTGAAGCGAACGGACATGTATTCGAGGGGGTGTTTAGCCGCTCACTTCTGCCGGGCGATGATACGGTCCTTGATCTTGTCGTAACGCCTTCGGCAGGATATTCTTCTGCACGAGTTCGTCCTCGCCCTTATAGGGCCGCCCCGCGATGATCGCTGCGGCGCGCGCGGCGCCGATTCCGGGCAGGGCGTCGAGGTCGTCTGCGCTCGCCGAATCGATGTCGTCCAGGCTTCGCGGGCGCCGGCGACGGCTTCATCTCATCATCGTCGGATGCGGCGGCGCCGGAGCGGGCGTCGCGGTCTGCGGGCTCGAGAAAGCTTGCGCGGCCATGACGGGCGAAAAGCGCTATCGCGGACGAGCCGGAGAGGCGAGGGTAAGCCATTCCGATCTGCTCCTTGGAGTTCCAGCCTGACCTTTGTGCCGCCTCAAGCCTCGTCGCGCAAGAGGCGCGCGGCTTCGAAGCTAGCGCCTGTTCGTTTTCCGCAGCTCCTCCGCGTCATCCGCGTGACGCGTTGGCGAGCGCCTTGGCGCGGAACGGCTTATTCATCACTTCCATGCTGGCACTGCAGGTTCTGCGGGCTCAACGCCGCGCCGTCGGCGAAGCCCGTGACGAAGAGCACCTTCAATCGCGGCCTCAGCTCTCTTGCGGCGTCGGCGATCTGCCGACCGCTCATGCCGGGCAGGCGCATGCCCGTGACCAAAAGATCTATATCCTTGCCTGACCTTAGATATTCGAGCGCGCCGACGCCGTCGGCCGCTTCCAGCACCTCGCAGTCCAAATCGGTCAGAACGCACACGGGGTACATTCGAATTATGGGTTTGTTGTCGACAACGAGCACGCATCGACGAGCCGCTGTAGCGCCTTGGCGTCGTCGCGAGGAGCGATATCGATCCGTTAATCGCCGCGTAAGTCATATCCCTCTCCAAGGCTATATTGCCGGTTCAACCGGCGAGAAGGCGCAAGGTTCCGGCTTCGCCGCCTTGATTCCTGTGCGAAACGGAACATTTTGGTTAGGGAAAAGTTAACGCAGGCTGTTGCGCGCGCGATATAGGGAGCGTCCTCTGATGTCGGCGTATAGCTTGATTCAGTCGGAGTTTTTCCAAAATATACGCCGCCCGACGAAGAAAAACTGCGTCGGGCGGCGAATAGCTTGGAAAATCTTCACCTGATTCGAGCTATACGCCGACATCAGAGACGCTCCCTATATCGCGCGCGCAAGAGCCTGCGTCAACTTTTCCCTAAACAAAATGTTCTGTTTCGCACAGGAACAAGGCGCCGAAGCTGGAACCTTGCGCCTTCTCGCTGATTGAACCGGTACTATAGCCTTGGAGAGGGATATGACTTACGCGGCGATTAACGGATCGATATACGCTCCTCGCGACGACGCCAAGGCGCTACAGTGGGCTCGTCGATGCGTGCTCGTTGTCGACGACGAACCCATAATTCGAACTGTACGCCGTGTGTGTTCTGACCGATTTGGACTGCGAGGTGCTGGAGCGGCCGACGGCGTCGGCGCGCTCGAATATCTAAGGTCAGGCAAGGATATAGATCTTTTGGTCACGGACATGCGCCTGCCCGGCATGAGCGGTCGGCAGATCGCCGACGCCGCAAGAGAGCTGAGGCCGCGACTGAAGGTGCTCTTCGTCACGGGCTTCGCCGACAGCGCGGCGTTGAGCCCGCAGAACCTGCAGCCCGGCATGGAAGTGATGAATAAGCCGTTCCGCGCCGAGGCGCTCGCCGAACGCGTCACGCGGATGACGCGGATGTGAGCTTGCGGAAAACGACAGGCGCCCTCTGCTTCGAAGCCGCGCGCCTCTTGCGCGACGAGGCTTGAGGCGGCACAAAGGTCAGGCTCGAACTCCAAGGAGCAGATCGAATGCCTTTACCCTCGCCTCTCCGCCTCGTCGCGATAGCGCTTTTGACCGTCATCGCCGCGCAAGCTTTCGCGCAAGCCCCGCAGCCCGCGACGCCCGCTCCCGCGCCGCCGCATCCGACGATGATGATGAAGCCGTCGCCGGCGCCCGCGCAAAGCCTGCTCGACATCAATTCGGCGAGCGCAGACGACCTCGACGCCCTGCCCGGAATGGCGCGCGCGCGCCGCAGCGATCATCGCGGGGCGGCCCTATAAGGGCAAGGACGAACTCGTGCAGAAGAATATCCTGCCGAAGGGCGTTTACGACAAGATCAAGGACCGTATCATCGCCCGGCAGAAGTGAGCGGACATCCCCTCGAATACATGTCCGTTCGCTTCAAGGACCGGCTGCCGATCGATGAGGTTCTGGCTCCCCTGCTCGATCGTTTGGAGCAGGGAAATAGCGTCGCGCTCGCGGCGCCGCCCGGCGCCGGCAAGACCACACGCGTCCCTCTCGCGCCGCTCGGCGCCGAATGGCGCAAGGGGGGACGCATCATTCTGCTGGAGCCGCGGCGTCTCGCCGCCAGAGCCGCGGCGCGCCGCATGGCCGAGACGCTTGGCGAGAGCGTCGGCGAAACGGTCGGCCTGCGCATGCGTCTCGAGACCAAAGTCTCGACCAAGACGCGCATCGAGGTCGTCACCGAGGGCGTTTTCGCGCGCATGATTTTGAGCGACCCGAGCTTGTTGGCGTCGCCGCGTGCTCTTCGACGAATTCCACGAACGCTCGCTCGACGCCGATCTTGGCCTCGCGCTCGCGCTCGACGCGCAAGGCGCGCTACGCGAGGATTTGCGACTGGTCGTGATGTCGGCGACGATCGACGGCGCCCGCGTCGCGGCGCTGATGGGGGAAGCGACGCCGGTGATCGAGAGCGCGGGCCGAGCCTTTCCGGTCGAGACGCGATATGTCGGCCGCGACCCCAATCTGCGCATCGAGGAGGATCTCGCGCGCGCCGTGCGACGGGCGCTCGGCGAGGAGACCGGCTCGATCCTGGTCTTTCTCCCAGGGCAGGCCGAGATCGCCCGAACCGCCGATCTTTTGAGTGAGCGCGGCCTGCCGCAAGGCGTGGAGCTCGCCCCGCTTTACGGCGCTCTGGAGCGCGGCGAACAGGACCGCGCCGTGGCGCCCGCGCCGCCGGGCGCCCGCAAGATCGTGCTGGCGACCTCGATCGCCGAAACCTCGCTCACGATCGAGGGCGTGCGCGTCGTCATCGACAGCGGCCTCGTCGCGCGTCCCGGTCTTCGAGCCCGACCTTGGGCTCGACGCGGCTCGAGACCGTGCGGGTCTCGCGCGCCAACGCCGATCAGCGCCGCGGACGCGCGGGCCGCGTCGAGCCCGGCGTATGCTACCGGCTTTGGGAAGCGGCGGCGACGGGCGCTCTGCCTGCCTTCGCGACGCCTGAGATTCTCGCCGCCGATCTTTCCGGGCTCGCGCTCGATCTCGCCGCCTGGGGCGCGCGAGATCCCGACC
The DNA here is from genome assembly GCA_963820145.1 of uncultured Alphaproteobacteria bacterium. GTDB lineage: Bacteria > Pseudomonadota > Alphaproteobacteria > Rhizobiales > Beijerinckiaceae > Methylocystis. The sequence continues at coordinate 15,654 of CAWFZD010000085.1, read as the reverse complement.
GAACTCGCCTTTCTCGATCCGCCGCCGCGCGCCGCCTTCAACGAGGCCGTGCAGCTCTGTCGCGATCTTGGCGCGCTCGACGGCGACGGGCGCCGACGCCGAAGGGCGCGGCGATGCGCGCGCTTCCGCTGGAGCCGCGGCTCGCCGCGATGGTGGTCGGAGCGGCCCCCGCGGGCGCGGCGGAGCGCGCGTCGCAGCTCGCGATGCTGCTTTCCGAACGCGGCCTCGGCGGCCCTGATCCGGACCTCGCGCTTCGTTTGGAGCGTTTCCTCGCCGACCCAGGACCCCGCGCGCGCGACGCAAGGCGGCTTGCGGCAGGCTGGGCCCGCATGGCGGGCGGGCGCGCGGCGCAGCGGACGCGCCTTCCGAGGGCGCCCTGGTCGCGCTCGCTTTCCCCGACCGCATCGCCAAGGCGCGGGGAAACGGCGACTTCACCATGGTCAACGGCCGCTCGGCGTCATTGCCGCCGGAACACCCGCTGGCGCGCGAAACTTTCCTCGCCGTGGCCGAAATCGCGGGTCGGGCCGGCGCGGTCGCGCATCCTCGCCGCCGCGGCGCTCACGCTCGAAGAGATCGAGCGCGTCGCCGGCCCGCGCATCGAGACGCGCGACGAGACGGCGTTCGATCCGGCGAGCGCGGCGCTGCGGCGACGGCGCTTTCGCCGGCTCGGCGCGATCCGCCTCGCCGAGCAGAACATGCCCGTCGAACCGACGCTCGAAAACGCCCAAAGACTGGCGCAGGGCGCGGCGTCGGCGGGCGTCGAGCGCCTGCCCTGGAGCAAGGCGCAGGCGCAATTGCGTGATCGCGTCGCCTTTCTGCGCGCGGCGGGCGGCGACGAATTCCCCGACCTTTCGGACGTCGCGCTCGGTGAAACGGCGAGCGAGTGGCTCGCGCCTTTCATCATCGGGCGCGCCGCATTCGCCGATATCGCCACAGCCGATCTCGACGCCGCGCTTGCGGCGCTTCTGCCCTATGAGCTGTCGCGGCGGCTCGAGGCGGAAGCGCCGGCCTATTTCGAGACGCCGGCGGGATCGAACATCGCGCTCGACTATGCGGCGCCGAACGGGCCGCTGCTCTCGGCGCGCGTGCAGGAGTTTTACGGCCTCGCAAAACATCCGACGCTCGCCGGCGGACGCGCCCCGGTCACGCTGGAACTGCTGTCGCCGGCGCACCGCCCGATCCAGACGACGCGCGATCTCCCCGGCTTTTGGGCCGGCTCCTGGGCGGAGGTCAAGAAAGAGATGAAGGGCCGCTATCCGCGCCATCCCTGGCCCGACGACCCGGCCAACGCCCTGCCGACGACGCGGGCGAAACGGCGCTCGTCGTAGCGGATGGAAAACAGGGCGGCGAGTGATAGAATTGAGACTGAAGAGGGCCGAGGAAATGAATCTCGCGCTTCGCCCCGAGGGTCTTCCGATGACGACGCAGGCCGCCGACGGGCTGCCGCGGCGGCGCTTCACCGTCGCCGAGATCGAGGCGATGTTGCGCGCGGGCGTTCTCGCGGAGGACGAGCGCTTCGAACTCATCGGCGGAGAACTCGTGCCCATGTCGCCTAAGGGCGCGGTCCATGAATTCGTCAAACTCAGGCTCAACCGCTTCTTGCAGCGCGCCGCGCCCGAGCATCTCGAAATCGCGCCGGAGACGACGCTGCGGCTCGACGCCGCGACCTTTGTCGAGCCGGACTTTTGCGTCTTTCGTCGCGACCTGCCGCTGGAAAAAGTGGACGGCCCCGCGGTTCTCCTCGCGATCGAAGTCGCGGACTCTTCGCTCGCCTACGATCGCGGACGCAAGATCGGCGTCTATGCGGCTTTCGGCGTGCGAGAGGTCTGGGTCGTCGACGCGCGGCGGGCGACGACCTGGAGCCACAGGCGGCTTGGCGCGGAAGGTTTTTCCGACGTCGGCGAGGCGCCGGCGACCGAGTTGCTGACGCCGCTGTTGGCGCCAGAGTCGCTGTGCGGCTGGCGGATTTGGGGATCGAGCCGCTGGGTTGAGCTGGATTCTAACGTGATTTTGGGGCGGGGCGTCATATGAAAAGGAGCGACTTTGACGATGTCTCCGCGCTCGCCGAGCGTTAGCGCCAGCGCCGCCCGTTGCGCTTCGCTTTCGACCAAGATCAACTGCAGACTTCGCAGGCCCTTGAGCGGCGCGAGGTCGCTAACCTTCGTATTGAAAACCCAAAGCGTCCGCAAGGCATTGAGGCTCGCGAGCGGCGAGAGATCGCTCGCCTGCCCACCGAGGAAAAGCGTCCGCAACGCGGTGAGGCCCGCGAGCGGCGCGAGGTCGCTCACCGGCGTGTTGTAGAGGCCCAGTGATTCCAACGATGTGAGACCTTCGAGCGGCGCGAGGTCGCTTACCCGCGTGCTGTTAAGCCCAAGCTGATGCAAGCGGGAGCCCTCAAGCGGCGAGAGATCGATCACCAGCGTTCCATCGAGCTCTAACGTCCGCAAGGCGTCGAGCGCGCCTGAAAGCGGCTTGAGGTCACTCACTTGCGTGTCATGTAAGCGAAGCTTCGGCAACGCGTTAAGGCCCGCAAGCGGCGAGAGGTCACTGACTTGCGTGTTGCTGAGCGAAAGCGTCCTCAACGCTCTAAAGCCACTGAGCGGGGCGAGGTCGCTCACCTGCGTATTGTTGAGATGGAGCTCTTGCAGGGCGGTGAGTCCAGCGAGCGGCGCGAGGTCCCTCACTGGCGTGTTGTTGAGATGGAGCCCTTGCAAGGCGGGGAGCCTGGCGAGCGCGGCCAGGTCGCTCACCGGCGTATTGTCGAGATAGAGGCCTTGTAGAGCGGCGAGGCCCGCGAGCGGCGCGAGGTTGCTCACCTGCGTGTTGTTGAGATAGAGCCAGCGCAAGGCGGTGAGCCCGGCCAGCGGGGCGAGGTCGCTCACCGGCGTGTTGTCGAGATGGAGCCATTGCAAGGCGGTGAGACCCGCGAGCGGCGCGAGGTGGCTCACCTGCGTGTCGTTGAGATGGAGCCATTGCAAGGAGGTGAGCCCGGCGAGGGGGGCGAGGTCGCTCATCCGCGTGTTGTTGAGATAGAGCGATCCCAAGGAGCTGAGGCCCGCCAACGGCGCGAGGTCGCGCACCTGCGTTTTGTTGAGCCCAAGCGCTCCCAATGCGGTGAGGCCTGCGAGCGGCGAGAGGTCGCTCACCAGTGTGTCATGGAGGATAAGCGCTGGCAGCGCGTTGAGGTTTGCGAGCGGCGTGAGGTCTCGCAAGCGCGTACCGTTGAAATCGAGCATCTCGTTGATCCACGGTCGCCACTCCGCCGGCGGCGCAACGCCAGCGAGGATCATCTCGCGGACTTTGCCGATGTCGAAATCGTCTGGCCGCGCGGCGGGCGTGGCCCTCCGGCTCCCGCTTCGCCGCCTCCGGTCGTTCTTCTTGCTCCCGCTCGCGCACAAAGACTGAGGCCACTCTTCTGACCAACGTCTTGAATCCGCCCGCCACTCTCTTTACGCGGGGTCGCAACTCTTCGCTCGCCGCATGCAGCGCCGCGGTCATTTTTGCTGCAACGCCGCGCACAGTTGCGATGAAATCCGCGGTCAGCTCCGTCACATTCTCGATGGCGCGGCCAAGCGCCGCGAGATCGACGACGCTCTTCACCTGCGCTTCGAGCTTGGCGAGCGAAAGCTCCATCTTCATGTTCTTGACGAAGACCTGCACGAGCGCGATCTGGATCGCCGTGCGCTCCGGCGAAGGTTCGCCCTCCGGCTGCAGCTTTTCGTCGAGCAGTCGCTCGACAGCCTCCATCCGCATGACGAGCGCCCGCAAAATGCCTTCGAACCTTTGCCTGGGAAGCTCGGCGATGGCGGCGTCGGGCAGATCGGGGTCGCTCGGCCGCCAGCCGAGCGAGCGGGCGGCCTCCAGCACGGCGTCGAATTCCTCGCGCAGATTGCCGCGCGCGCTGCGCAAAGTCTTAAGTCCCGGCAGCGGCCCAAGGTCCGCATCCTCGCGCGGCACGGGCAGATGCGAGAACAGGGCGCGTAAATTCGCGACGTCGTCCGCAATCGTGCGCTCGGCGCGCTTTTGATGCTGCGACAAAATCATTTGCGCCGTCTCGACGACGGGCGCGGCGGCGTCCTGCAGCGCAGAATTGTTGACGTGACGCAGCGCGGCGCGAAACTCATCGATCGCCACGAGGCTATGACGCAGCGCGTCTGCGAGGCGGGCCATGCGCGGCTCTTGCGGCTCGAACGGCGTGACATTCATGGCTTGCCCCAATCGAAAGGCGCGGTCGGCGCGCATTTGAAATGGTCCTCGATCGCCAGCGCGATCTGTTCGCAGGCCGTGGCGAAGCCGCTGCGTTGCGGGCGCCATTCTTGGATCGGGAGCAGCTTGCCTTTCGCGTTCATCGGCGCCGCCTGCAGCAGGTCGACGAAGGCGGACCAGAAACAGCGCTCCAGCAGGACGGGTATTGTCAATGCGCCGCCGCGACAGCGCGCGGCGATGGCGGGCAATTCGTGGTCAAAAATATAGTCCGAGCCAAAAAAGCGATTGCTCATCAATAAAATATGGAGATCGGAAGCGTCGATTTCGTCGGCAATCTCTTGCCTCCAGTAATGGCCGGGGCGCAGCCGCTTGTCCGCCCAAATGCCGATCTTAAAAGCCTTGGCGACGGGCTTCAGACATAGGCAGAATTCATCGAACGCCCGATGGTCGTCGTGAGCATAGGAAATGAAGGCCTGCATCGACGCCCCGCGCATTCGCTGCAGCTCAGATATTGACTGACCGCGGAAAAGCAAGGGTCGAGGCTAAGCGCAGAGGGGCGCAAGGTCTTGTCTTGACGAATTCATCGTATCGGCGCCCGGCGCGCGTTGCAGAACAAGCTGCGCCGAGTGCGCTCAGCCGAGGTATTGCGCATCGCTGACCGGCTCCAGCCAGTCGACCAACCTGCCGTCCTGCTTTTCCTGAATCGCGATATGCGTCATCGCCGTCGTCGGCCCGGCGCCGTGCCAGTGCTTCTCGCCCGGCGCGAACCAGATCACGTCGCCCGGCCGTATCTCCTCCACCGGGCCGCCGTGGCGTTGAGCCCTGCCGCAGCCGGAGGTCACGATCAGCGTCTGGCCGAGCGGATGTGTGTGCCAGGCCGTGCGCGCGCCGGGCTCGAAGGTGACGCTCGCGCAGGCCATGCGCGCGGGCGCCGGCGCTTCGAACAGCCGGTCGAGGCGCACCGCGCCGGTGAAATATTCGGGCGAGCCCTTCTCCGAAGGCTGCGCGCCAAGTCGCTTGATTTCCATGATGACCTCCTTTTTTAGCCAACGCCTATTTCGCGCCTTTGCGGGCGATCTTCGCTTCCGCTGCGACGCGCGGCGGCGGATAGGTCAGCTCCGCATGGAAAGGGCTCGGGAAGCTCACCTTTGAGGCGCGCCCCAGCGCGCGCATTCGCTTGTCCGCTTCGGGCCATGACGGCGGCGCGTCTCCAAGCTGCTCCCAATGCGCCACGGACGCCTCGTCGCACCAGTCGAGGAGACGCGGCATCGCCGTCAGGTGAGGCGAGTTGGTCATGAAGCGCCGCATGCTTTCAGGATCGTCCCATGTCGTCATGGTCCAAAAGGTCCAGTTTCGATCGGCCAAAAGCGCGCCGCTCTGGAAGCCAGGCGCCGCGGCGACCTGACGGCGGATGCGAAAAGCTTCAAGCAGGAACGACGGGACGAAGCGGAAGGATCGCACCTTCAGACGGGTTACGCTGACGAAAGACATGGTCGACGCGTCCTATCTCGGGCCGAGCTAGTCACCCTTAAACGAAAAATACACGGATTTCCAGTTTCTTAAGCGCGGGCTTATCCTCGCCGGCTCTTCTTTCAGCAGGTCTTGCATGAACCAAAACGCTTCGCCTCCGGCTCTCGAAATCCGCGGCCTCGCCAAGCGCTTCGACCGCCCGGCGGTGGACGGGTTGGATTTGAGCGTCGCCGCCGGCGAATTTTATACGCTGCTCGGCCCCAACGGCGCCGGCAAGACGACCACCATGCGCATGGTCGCCGGGCTGCTGCCGCCCGATCGCGGCGCCATCTCCATCTACGGCGTCAACGCCCTCGCCGATCCCATCGGAGCGAGGCGGATCATGGCCTGGGTCTCCGACGAGCCCATGATCTACGACAAGCTGACGCCGGTCGAATATCTCGACTTCGTCGCCGGCCTTTGGGCGGTCGACGCCAAATCCGCGGCAGCGCAGGCGCGCGATCTCATCGCCGGGCTCGGCCTTGCGTCCTACGCCAACGAGCGTTGCGAGCATCTCTCCAAGGGCACGCGGCAAAAGCTCGCCCTCGCCGGCGCGCTGGTGCACGAACCCAAGCTCATCATCCTGGACGAGCCCTTCACCGGGCTCGACGCCGGCTCCGCGCGCATCGTGAAGGATGTGCTGCGCGAGCGCGTGCGCGCGGGCTGCTCGGTGATCATGACCACGCATATTCTCGAAGTCGCCGAGCGCATGGCCGACCGCATCGGCGTGATGGCGAAGGGCAGGCTCATCGCCGACGGCAAGCTCGACGAATTGCGCGTCCGTGCCGGCGCGGGCGACGCCAGCCTCGAAGACATGTTCCTCACCCTGGTCGCGAGCCAAGAGGCGGCGGCATGAGCGCGCCCGGCTCCATCCTCTGGTTCGCCGCGCATGAAACGCGTCTCGCCTGGCGCGACTGGCTGTGGCTTATGACGCGCGGACAGCGCGGCCGCGCCGGCCGCGTGGCGCTCGGCTTTGCGGTCTACGCAGCTTTCATGCACGGTCTCGCCTATCTGACGCTCGCGCCTTCCGCAAAAGGGCTCGCTGCGCCCGACGGGCATGTGCTGATCGTCGCCGCCGGCACGCTGGTCCTCGGCTTTTCGGCGATGCTGTCGCAAGCGATGGAATCGGTGACGCGCGCCTTTTACGCGCGCGGCGATCTCGAACTGATCCTGACCTCGCCGGCGCCGTCGTCGCGGCTCTTCGCGGTGCGCATCGCCGCCATGGTGTCGACGACGCTGACCACGACGCTCGTTCTCGCCGCGCCCTGGATCAACATGCTGGCCTGGCTCGGCGGCGCGCGCTGGCTCTGCGCCTATCTCGTCGCCTTCGCCTTGTCGATGCTCGCCGTCGCGGTCGCGGTCGTGATCGTCGGCGGATTGTTCCGCGCGATCGGCGCACGCCGCACGCGCTTCGTGTCGCAGATCGTCGCCGCCGTGATCGGCGCCGCTTTCGCGATCGGCTTGCAATTCGCGGCGATATTGTCCTTCGGCACGATGGCCGTCCCGCGTTTCGCCGTGCTCGAGCGCTTCGCCGCCGACGCCGACAGCGCGCTTTGGCAGCCGGGCCGCGCCTTGTTCGGCGATCTTACGGCGCTCGCCGGACTGCTCGGGCTCGGCGCGCTCGCGCTGGGCGCGGTGATCTATGTCTTCGCGCCGCGCTTTGGCGCCCTTGCGCTCGCCGCCGGCAGCGCGTCCCCCGTCGCCAAGCGACAAGCGCGGAAACCATCGCAATTTCGCAGCGCGTCGCCGGCGCAGGCGCTACGGCAAAAAGAGTGGACGCTGCTGCTGCGCGATCCCTGGCTGATCTCGCAGACGCTGATGCAGCTGCTCTATCTTGCGCCGGCCGCCTTTTTGATGTGGCGCAATTATTTCAGCGAAGGCGGCGCCGCGACCTTGCTCGCGCCCGTGCTGATCATGTCGGCGGGACAATTGGGCGGCGGCCTCGCCTGGCTTGCGGTGTCGGGCGAAGATGCGCCGGAACTCATCGCCACGGCGCCGGTTGCGACCAAGAACGTGCTGCGCGCCAAAACCGAGGCGGTGCTGGGCGGCGTCGGCGCAGTCTTCCTGCCGTTCATCCTGGCGCTGGCCTTCGTCGCGCCCTTCGCCGCGCTGGTTTCGCTCGCCGGCGTCGCCGTCGCCGCCGGTTCGGCGACGGCGATTCAATACTGGTTCCGCGGGCAGGCGAAACGCAGCCTGTTCCGGCGCCGGCAGGTCGCGTCCAAAGTCGCGACCATAGCCGAAGCGCTGTCCTCGACCTGCTCGGCCGGGGCCGGGGCGCTCGCCGCCGCCGGAACCTGGCTGTCGATCGTGCCCGGCGCGATCGTCATCGCGGTCCTCGCCGGCGCCTGGCTCATGAGCCCGGCGCGGGAGTCCTCGAAGGTTTAAACAGGCGCTGGAACTCACTCGTCGATCCTGTCGCCCTTGGCGTCGTCGATCGCGGTCAGGCGCAAGGTGAAGCGCAACTCGGCGGCGACCTTTTTGGAGACTTCGCTCCAGTCCGCCAGCAACTCCGCATCCTGGCTGAAGCTACGGCTTTCGCCCGGCTTCAGCCCACCCGGCACGTCGTAGACGATCTCATGCGATATCCAGGGCACTGCGCGCCCGGGACTTTGCAGCGCGCCTTTGAGATAGAGCCGGCTCACCGCATAGCGGCTGTTGTTCGCGACCGTGAAGGACATGGTCGGCTGCTCCAGCCCGCCGTATTTTTGCAACGCGATCTTTTTGAAGAAGAATTGTGGGTTGCTCACGACGATGCGCGCCAGCGTCGCCGGCGCATGCGTGCTGATCGTCGAGAATTTCGTGATGTCTTCGGCCTTCGTTTCGCTGAGGCCGAGCGCGATCGCGCAAAAGCATAAAATCAGCGGCTTGATCATCGAGCGTCCCTAGTTGCGAAACCCCGGCGGCTTTTATCGACGCATTTAGAGCGCTTTCCGACCGAACGGGCTCATTCGGGCGATAAGAAATCGCTCCAAAACTAGCCTGACCATGATTACGAGAGCAGCCGGTTTTTCGCAAAAGGCGAGCCGGCGGCCTGCAGAACTGCGCCTGCCGACGGAAACTGCGACGCCAAAGGCGCGGGCGAAAGAGTGATCACTCCACCAGCAGGTCCGAGGGCTGGTTCGCGAATATGAGCAGCCCGATCGCGACGAGCACGAAGGGCAGGCCCCATTTGGCGACCCGCTCCAGATGGATCTTCAGCTGCGGGCGTTGCGCGAGAAAATTCGCAAGCCAGCTCATCGCCGCCGCCGCCGCGACTGCGGCGAGGAAGCAGGCGGGAACGAAGGCCGGCTGCAAATCCGCCAGCAGCGGAGTCATCATGCCGACGCTGTCGCCGCTATTGGCCAACAGCACGAGCGCAAAGCCCAGATAGGCCGTGACGCCGATCTGGGGGGCGAGCTGCGCCGCCTCCGCATCCTCCTTCGCACGCCGCCAGAGCAGCAGGCTGCCGATCTGCTGCAAGCCGAGAGCGAGTGGAATGAGGCCGAGGTAATGTATCTTGCCGGCGGCGAAACTGTCCGCCGCCTGCGCCAGCGCGAAGGAGATGATGAGCACCGTCAGACAGACGCCGAGAAAGGTCAGGCGCACGAAGACAGGCTTGAAACCGGGCTTCACGCCATAGGCCGACATGACGAGGAGATTGTCGAAATTGGTCGAGGCGTAGGAGGTCGCGGCGAGGCCGGCGACCCCGAACGCCTCCATCATCAAACTGGCTGGAGCGATGGAATTCATTGCCGGAGATCCTTAAGCCGACGGTCGCCTTCTTATTGCATGGCGGAGCGCGGTCTTGCACGCGCAAACCGAGCGAGCGACCTATTTACTCGATGTGTTTTCGACCGTCATTTGGCGGTCAGATTGAAATGGAATCACTATTAAAAGCCAAAACTTTCAAACTGACGGGTTGAGCCAAGATGGAAGACGCGGAACTTCGTCCAGCGACCGACGCCGCCTCGAGCACCCAAGAGGCTGCGACAGTATCCTCTGCGCTCGCCTGCTCGCCGAAGCGTTTCGTCAATCGCGAATTGTCCTGGCTCGCCTTCAACCGCCGCGTTCTGGAGGAGGCGCAGAACGAAGCGCATCCGCTGCTGGAGCGGTTGCGTTTCCTCGCGATCTCGGCGAACAATCTCGACGAATTCTTCATGGTCCGCGCCTCCGGGGTCATCGAACAGATCGAGACGGGCGTGACGACGCCCGGCATGGACGGGCTGACGCCGGCCGAGCTGCACCGCGCCATCCGCAGATTGACGCAGGGCATGACCGCCGATCAGGCCGCGGTCTGGCGCGAGCTGCGCGAAAAACTACAGGGCGTCGGCGTCGCGATCATCGGGCGGTCGCATTGGTCGCAGGCCGATGTCGAGCTGCTCGACAAGCATTTTCTCAATCACATCTTCCCCGCGGTGACGCCGATCGCGGTCGATGCGACGCATCCCTTTCCCTTCATCCCCAATCTCGAAGTCGCGCTGGTTCTCGACGTGCGCCGCGTCGACGAAGACCGCGCCTTTTTCGGCCTCGTCCGCCTGCCGGCGCGGCTGCAGCGCTTCATTGCGCTGGGCGCTGGGAAAGAAGGCGCGACGCGCTTCGCGAGCCTGGAGGACGTCGTCCTGCAGTTCGCCGATCGCCTGTTTCCCGGCTGCGTTTTCGGCGCAAACGCGGTCTTCCGCGTGGTGCGCGATCTCGACATCGTCTTCGACGACGAGGCCGAAGACGCCGAAGACCTCGTCGAAAGCTTCGAAGCGGCGCTGAAAGAACGCAAGCGCGGCCGCGTCATCCGCGTCGAATTCGCCAGCGCCGCGCCCGAGCCGTTGCGCGCCTTCGTCGCAAAGGAGATCGCGGCCTCGCCGCATGGCGACGTCGCGCTCGGCGAACAGCTGGCGCTGGCGACGCTCTCGCAAATCGTCGGCGCCGATCGGCCGGAGCTGAAATTCTCCAGCTTTGCGCCGCGTTATCCCGAGCGTGTGCGCGAATTTGACGGCGACTGTTTCGCGGCGATCAAGGCCAAGGATTTCATCGTCCACCACCCTTATGAATCCTTCGACGTCGTGCTGCAGCTGCTGCAACAGGCGGCGCGCGACCCGAGCGTCATCTCGATCAAGCAGACGCTCTACCGCACCTCGTCGAACAGCCCCATCGTGGCGGCGCTGATCGCCGCCGCCGAGGCCGGCAAGGCGGTGACGGCCCTCATCGAGCTGAAGGCGCGCTTCGACGAAGAAGCCAACATCCGCTGGGCGCGCTCGCTCGAACGCGCCGGCGTGCAAGTCGTGTTCGGTTTTGCGGAGTTGAAGACGCACGCCAAGCTGTCGATGGTCGCGCGCGAAGAGGCGGGCCAGGTCGTCACCTATTGCCATATCGGCACGGGCAATTACCATCCGATCACGGCGCGCATCTACACAGATCTTTCCGCCTTCACCGACGACCCGGCGATCGGCCGCGATGTCGCCAAGATCTTCAATTTCATCACCGGCTCCGGCGCGCTCGCGCCGCTGGAGCGCATGGCGATCTCGCCGGGTCTCATCAAGCGCCGCATCATCGCACATCTGCAAGCGGAGATGGAGCATGCGGCGCGCGGCGAACCCGCCGGCTTCTGGGGAAAATGCAATTCGCTCGCCGACCCGGAAATCATCGACGCGCTTTACGCGGCGAGCCAGGCGGGCGTCGAAATCCATCTTGTCGTGCGCGGCATTTGCTGCCTGCGGCCGCGCGTTCCCGGCCTTTCGGAAAACATCCGCATTACCTCGATCGTCGGGCGCTTCCTCGAGCACTCGCGCATCTATGCGTTCGGTTGCGGTAAAAAACTGCCGCACCCCGACGCCGCGGTCTATATTTCTTCCGCCGATCTGATGCCGCGCAACCTCGACCGGCGCGTCGAGACGCTGTTCCCGATCGAAAATCCGACGATGCACGAGCAGGTGCTCAATCAGGTTCTGGTCGCCAATCTGCTCGACAACGAACAAAGCTGGGAAATTCTCGAAAGCGGCGAGAGCCGCAGGGTGAGCCGCGACGAGGACGACGCGCCATTCAGCGCACAACGCTATTTCATGACCAATCCGAGCCTTTCGGGGCGCGGCGATGCGCTGGCGCAATCGGCGCCGCGCAATCTCGACGAAGAGATCGACGAGGAGATCGGCGAGGAGATCGGCGAGGAGAATTAAGCGCGCCGAAAATGCGCGGCGGGCGCGGAACAATCGCATCGGCCTCCGGTTGCCTTTCTGCAAAGGCTTCAGGAGGAAACGATGCGCGCTTACGTTCTCGCTTTCGCTGCGATGGCGCTATTCTCCATTTCTAGCTCGACTCGCGCTGAGAATGTTCCGAATGGCGGTCGCGACTTCTACGGATACGCCGCGAAGCCCTCGAATGACATGGGCAAATGCCAGGAATTGCGGCAGGCCTGTTTGCGTAAGAGCGCGCTCGGCGAGGAGAGCCAAGGCAATTGCAAGTGGTTTCGCCGCAACTGTCCCTGATACGCGTGTCATCTCCATTTGATTGAGCAGCCGATCGACGGAATTTGATCTTTCGGGGTTTCGCCCGTGGACGCTATCAGGCGCATCGCCTGGAGCAATTCACGGCGAGCGCCGGGTCGCGGCGGCGTGGTTTTGCCTTCATCGAGCCGACCGCGATATTTGAGCCTGAGCGCCGCGTCATAGCCGAAAAAATCCGGCGTGCAGACGGCGCCGTAAGTTCGCGCGGTCTGTTGCGTTTCATCGTGCAGATAGGGAAAGGGGAAGGCGTGCTTTTGCGCGAATTCGCGCATTTTCGCAAAAGAGTCCTCCGGATATGTCGCCGCGTCGTTCGAGCAGATGGCGGCGAAGCCGATTCCCTCCTGCATCAGGGCGCGTGCGTCGGCGACGAGGCGATCGACGACGGCGATCACATAAGGACAATGGTTGCAGATGAAGACGATCACGGTCCCTTTCCGGCCGGCGACATCGCGCAGCGCGTAGGTTTTGCCGTCGGTCGCCGGGAGACGAAAGTCAGGCGCCGGCGTATCGAGCGCGGTCTCGGGGGAAGTTGCGGCCATTTTTTCTGCTCCTCAAACCGCTGCGACGGCGACTTTGGTCTTCACGGAATTGGCGATGAAACATTCGCGATGCGCCTTGTCGTGCAGCCAGTCGAGGTCAGCCTGCGTCGGCGTCTTGTCGCCGCTGAACGAAATCTTCGGATGAAGCTCGACCCGCGTGATCGCGAGTTTGCCGTCCGCGTCCTTCTCCAGCAAGCCCACGGCTTGATCTTCATAAGCGTCGACGACGAAGCCCTTGTTGGAGGCCAGCGCGAGGAAAGTCAGCATGTGGCAACTGCTCAGCGCTGCGACGAAGGCGGCTTCGGGATCGACGCGGGCGGGATCGCCAAGATAGGCGGGCGCTGCGGACGCCGGCGTTTCGACGCCGTTGGGAAACCGCCACACATGATTGCGGCTATAGCTTTTGTAGCCAAAATCTGCGCCGCCGCGCGTCCAGATCACGCTCGCTCTATGTTGGGACATTTAGATCTCCTGGATCTCCTCGCGCGCCGGCGCTAATGCTAGAGCATGTTCCGCAAAAGTCGAAGCGCTTTTGCGATAAGAACATGCTCCAGCCTTCTATTCTGGAGCGATTTCTTATCGCTCGAATGATTCCATTCGAGCGGAAAGCGCTCCAGTCGTGTTGCGACACAGGTTCAACTTCGCAGTTCACAACGCCTTGAGGAATGCGACGAGCGCAGCCTTCTCTTCCTTGCCGAGGCGCAAAGGCTCGATCCTCGAATCGAGATTAGGATTGGCGCCGCCGCCGCGATCATAGAACTCGACGACATCCTCGAGGCTGCGCAAACTCCCGTCATGCATATAGGGCCAGCTTCGCTCTACGCCGCGCAGCATCGGCGTCGTGAAGGCGAAGCGATCCGCGGGATCTTTGGTGATCTCGAAACGCCCGACGTCGTTTGGCCGCGACGTTTCGCCGAAGGCGAGCGCGGATCCTTCGACCTCTATGACGACGCCGGGCGCGAGTTCAACGCGGCTGGACGAGGCGACGCGGGCGAAGGCGACGCCGGTGTCGTGCCATGATTGATCCGTGAAGAGCGCCTCCCTCTCGCCGATGACGTGACAGGAGACGCAGCGGCCTTTCGACGTGAAGATTTCATAGCCGCGCCATTCGAGCGCCGTCAGCGCGTTCCTCTCGCCCGCGAAGATCGCGCGATCGAACCGACTATCGCCAAGGAGGAGCGTCGCCTCATAGGCCGCGATGGCGCGGCCGACTGTCGTCATGCTGACGCCTTCGCAAGGAAACGCCGCCTTGAACGCCTCGGCATAGACGACGTCGCTGCGCAGCCGGTCCAGCAGCGGGCCGATCGCCGCATTGCCCATCTCGTCCGCTGCGAGCAAAGGGCCCCAGACTTGCGCGGCAAGGTCGGTCTCGCGCCCGTCGTGGAACAGATATTTCTTGAAGGCGACATTATACAGCGACGGCGCGTTGCGGCGCAGCGCGCGGCCCTCCATGCCGATCGCGCGCGCGCTTTGGTTCGACGCGAAACCTTGGCTCGGAATGTGGCACATCGCGCAGGACAGCGTGTTGTTGGCGGAAAGCGACCTGTCGAAGAATAGTTTCTCGCCGAGCCGCCGCATCGCCTGCGCGCCCGCGATCGCGGCGGGAACGGGCGGCAGGCCAAGCAGCCGCTTCGGTTCTTCTTCGCCCGCCGCGAGGGAAGCGAACAGGACAAGCGCGGTGCAAACGGCGGCTCGTCGCTTCATCGCGCATTCGTCCCGTTGCTGGCATAAGGATGCGCCAAGGCGAGCGTGCGCGCGTCGTTGAGCAGGCTCTCCGGCGCAAGGAACGCCGTCGTATAGATTTCGCGCACCCAGCCTTCGGGATCGATGAGGAAGACTTTCAGCAGATGATTGATCGCGCCTGTGCGCCGGCCTTGCGCGTCGACGTCGAATGAAATCTCCTGCCCCATGCCGGAGAGCAGCGGCGCGAGATCGTCATAGTTTCGGGCGGTCAGAAAGGCCCAAGGCATGGGCCCGGCCTCGCTCTTTTGCAAAAGCCGCATGGCGGCGGGCGCATCATGCTCCGGATCGAGACTGATGAACACAAATCTCAGTCGCGACTTGAGCAGCGGATCGGCGCTGGCCTCAGTTTTCGCAGTTTCAAACGCCGACCAGGCGACGGGACAGCCGGCTGGGTCCCTGCAGCTTGCATAGAAGAAGCCGAGCGCCGTGATTGCGCCGCGCGTGTATTCGGACAGCTTAACCTCCTTGCCGTCGGCGTCGAGCAGACTGGCGTCGGGCGCGCGCTGGATGCGCTGCAGCGCATAGGCGCCGGGCGCGGGCAGATTGCTCGACCGTCGGCGCGACGAACTGCGCGCCGGCGGCGCCGCTCATCCACAATATCAGCAGAGCGAAAGCCGCAAAGGCGCGCCTCTCGCCCGCTCCGCGCGTTGTCGTCAATTGGCTTGCGCCTTTGCGTGCGCGCGGTGAACTTCATGTGGTGCGCGCGCCGAGTCCTTCCTTGAAGAAGTCGATTTCGAAGTCTTGTTTCAGCTCCTTGCCGTCCCAGGAGTAGCCTTTGAGGAACTGCTCGTTGTCGGCGCCGCTTTTGTCCCAGTTGGCGAGCAGCGACGAGGTGAAATAGACGCGCTTTCCGTCCCAGCTCTGCGAGACCATGTTGACCTGCGAGCCGATCTTCTTCGTGTAAATCTGCCTTGGCGCCTCCGGATCGGAAGATCGAAGAGCCGCGTCGTGCCGTCCATGAATGTGTCGACCCACAAGGACGACGCGTTTGACGCGATGGAGATATCGACGGGCAGCGGAATTTTCGCCGCGTCGCCGATGTCGGCCACGGCTTTCGCCTGCCACTGATGCTCGCGTCCTGCTTCACGAGCCAGAGTTTCGAGGTCAGCGCGCTCGCCGTCACCGCCCAATTGGGCCGGATGTCAGCGCCGAGCGTATTCCAGCGGCGCGCCGGGGACCGAAAA
>CAWFZD010000084.1:0-12265 GCA_963820145.1 uncultured Alphaproteobacteria bacterium | reverse complement strand
GCAGATCACCGGCGACGGACGGCGCTATGAGGGCAAGCTTTATGTGCAGCGCGCCGGGCGGCTGCGCTTCGAATACGCCCAGCCCGCGACGCTGGAGGTCGTCTCCGACGGCGCGCAGGTGCTGGTCCGCGACCGCAAGCTGAAGACGCAAAACATCTACTTCATCGATCAGACGCCGCTCAAATTTCTCATGAAGGAGAAGATCGACCTGGAACATGACGTCAAGGTCGTGGGGACCGAGGCCGACGATTCCGGCGTCACGCTCAATCTCGAAGACAGCGCGACTTTCGCCGGCGTGTCGCACATCAAGCTGATTTTCGACCCGAAGCATTTCAAGCTCAAGCAATGGCAGATCACCGATCCGCAGGGCAATGAAACGCAGCTCTCGCTCTTCAACATCGATCAGAAGACGACGCCGAACCCGGCGCTCTTCAAGCTCGACGCGGCGAAGACGGATTGAGGGCGCTTAACGTGAACGGCGCAGGTTCCTAGGCGTCGAGATACCGTCGTCGGCCGGCGCTCAAGGCAGTCGCCGCTGTAGAACAAGAAACTCGCGCACCGTGAGCCGCTCGAGAATAATGCGCTGACCAGAATATTGGTGTCCGCCACGAGCCGCGCGCGTCACCGCGTTTTCGCGCCGTCGGCCTGGCGGGATGCCAGGACCGCGTCTTCGAGCAGCGTCTCGAGTTCTTCGGGCGGTAGGCTGGAGAATTTGCCGCGCGCCTCGGCGATGGTCTGATCGAGCACGCGCCATTTCACGGCCTCTTTTAAGACCGACACGGTCCAACGGGTGGTCGCATCGTTCGACATGGCGTCTCCCGTAAGCGCTTATCCGCTTATTGACCCGGTCATTTGAGACGCAGGCTCAGAAGCGTCTCATCAAAATAGAGTCCCCCTCACATCCCCGCGTAATTCGGGCCGCCGCCGCCTTCCGGCGGAACCCAGGTGATGTTCTGCGCCGGGTCCTTGATGTCGCAGGTCTTGCAATGCACGCAATTCTGCGCGTTGATCACGAAGCGCGGATCGCTCTTCGTCTCCTCGTTGCGATAGACCACCTCATAGACCCCCGCCGGGCAGTAGAGCCGCGCCGGCTCGCCGTAGAGCGGCAGGTTTTCGCGGATCGGGATCGTCGGGTCCTTCAAGACCAGATGCGGCGGCTGGTCCTCTTCGTGATTGGTGTTGGAGACGAAGACCGAAGAGAGCTTGTCGAAAACCGTCTTGGCGTTAAGCTTCGGATAGGTCTTCGGGACAACCTCCGAGATGCGCTTCAGCGACGCATAATCCGCCTTGCCGTGCTTTAGCGTGCCAAAGAAGGAAAAGCCGAACAGCTCGTTCGTCCACATGTCGAAGCCGCCGAGCGCAATGCCGACATAGAGCCCGTATCTCGACCACAAGGGCTTGACGTTGCGCACCAGTTTGAGGTCGCGGCCGATGTCCGAGCCGCGCCAGCCGGCGTCATATTCGGCGAGCTCGTCATGCGCCCTGCCTTCGCCGATCGCCCGGGCCGCCTCATCCGCCGCGAGAATCCCGGAAAGCACGGCGTTGTGCGAGCCCTTGATGCGCGGCACGCTCATGAAGCCGGCGCAGCAGCCGATCAGCGCTCCGCCAGGGAACACGAGCTTCGGCACGCTACTGCCAGCCGCCCTCGGTCAGCGCGCGCGCGCCATAGCTCAAACGCTGGCCGCCTTCCAACTGCGCGGCTATCTGCGGGTGCGTCTTCAGGCGCTGGAATTCGTCGAAAGGCGAAAAATTCGGATTGGCGTAGTTGAGATGCACGACATAGCCGACCGAGACCAGGTCGTCGTCAAAATGGTAGAGGAAGGAGCCGCCGCCGGTTTCGGCGTCGAGCGGCCAGCCGAAGGTGTGCTGAACGCTGCCGGCCTTGTGCTTCTCCTTGGGGATGCGCCACAGCTCCTTGAGGCCGATGCCGAATTTCTGCGGCTCGCAGTCCTTGCAAAGATCGTATTTGGCCAAGACTTGCTTGGTCAGCGAGCCGCGCGCGCCCTCGGCGAGCAGCGTATATTTGCCGCGCAGCTCCATGCCGCGGGTGAAACCGCCCTTATGCTCGCCATTCTTGGCGATCCCTAAGTCGCCGGTCGCGACGCCGAGCGCTTCGCCTTTGTCGCCGTAAAGCATTTCGACGCCGGCGAAGCCCGGATATATCTCGACGCCGAGCTTTTCGGCCTCCTGCGCCAGCCAGCGCACGACATTGCCGAGTGAGCCGATAAAATTGCCGTGATTGCTCATCAGCTTCGGATTGATGAGATGCGGCAGCTTGATCGCGCCCGTTTGCGTCAGAAAGTAGAAATTATCTTCCGTCGCCTGCGTCTTCAGCGGGCAATCGGGATCGTCGCGCCAGCCGGGCAGCAGCCGGTCGAGGCCGACGGGGTCGATCACCGCCCCGGAGAGAATATGCGCGCCGGGCTCCGAGCCCTTTTCGAGGACGACGACGGAAAGGTCCGGGCTGATCTGCTTGAGGCAAATCGCCGCGGCCAGGCCGGCCGGTCCGGCGCCGACGATCACCACGTCATAATCCATCGCTTCGCGCGGCGGCAGTTCGTTCGTCTCCAAGCTAAAGTCTCCATCGCCTCTTGCGCGCCGCCCGCTTTACGAAGCGGCGCCTTTTCCCACCGTCACCATAGCCCTTTTGGCGGCGCGCCAAAACCGCTTTGGCGTTCGCAGCTTTGCCGTTAAGACCTTTTCGAACTCAAGTCCCTTGACCGTTCGAACGTGGAGGAGAGCATGAAGCGCATCGCGATCATCGCCTCGCTCCTCGCGCTTTTCGTCGCTTTTGAACTCTATCGCGGCGCCGCCAAGGGCGACGCCGCCTTTCTCGGCTATGTCGAGGGCGACCTCCTTTATATGGGGCCGATCGAGGGCGAGCGTCTCGGGGCGCTCGCGGTCGATTCCGGATCGCGGGTGGAGAACGGCGCGCTGCTGTTCGCCATGGAGACGCCCCTGCTCGACGCGCAGCGCAAGGAGGCCGGCGCCCGCATGGCGCAAATGGAGGCGCAGCTGCAAAATCTGCGCGCCGCGCTCAATCGCCCGCAGCAGATCGCGGTGCTGGAAGCGGCGGTGACGCGGGCGCAGGCGGCGCTGCTGCTGTCGCAGCAGAACTTCCAGCGCCAGAAGGTTCTCTATGAAAAGCGCGATGTCGCCAAGGCGACGCTGGACAATGCGCAGATGGCGCTCTCGCGCGACGAAGCGTCGCTCGCCGAAGCCAGGCGGCAAGTGGATGCGGCGCGCCTCGCCGGACGCACGCAGGAGATCGACGCCGCCGAGGCGGCGCTGCGCCAGGCGCGGGCGCAGGTCGGTCAGCTCGACATCCGCATCGCGCGACAAAAGGTCTTCGCCCCGGCCGCCGGAATCGTGCAGGACGTGTTCTTTCGCGTCGGCGAGAATGTCGCCGCCGCGCAGCCGGTGCTGAGCCTGCTGCCGCCCGAAAACCGCAAGGCGCGCTTTTACGTTCCGGAGCGGCGGCTCGCCGAGGTCAAACTCGGCGACCGCGTCCGCGTGATTTGCGACGGCTGCGCCAGAATCTCTACGCTAGAATTTTTTATGTCGCGGGACGCGAGGAATACACGCCGCCGGTGATCTTCAGCGATCAGGAGCGCGACAAGCTGGTCTTCAAGATCGAGGCCCGCATGGAGGGCGCGGCGCGCGACCTGCCCTTGGGTCTCCCCTTGCGCATCCGTCCTGCGCCGGAGTCCAGGAAATGACCGCTTCCGCGCCGCAGATCGCGATCGAGGTCGAGGGGCTGACCAAATCCTTCGGAAAGAAGAAAGTCGTCGACAATCTCTCGATGCGCGTCGAACGCGGCCTCATCTACGGCTTTCTCGGGCCGAACGGCAGCGGCAAGACGACGACGATCCGCATGCTGTGCGGTCTCTTGAAACCGGACTCCGGTCGCGGCGCCTGCCTTGGCTACGATATCCTCACGCAGCAGGACGAGATCAAGCCGCGCGTCGGCTATATGACGCAGCGCTTCTCGCTCTACACTGACCTCACCATCCGCGAAAATCTCGAGTTCGTCGCGCGCATCTACGGCCTCGCGCGCCCCGAGGCCGCCGCCCGCCGCCGCGCTGGAGCGTCTCGGGCTGACTGCGCGCGCGGGACCAGCTCGCGGGCGAACTTTCGGGAGGCTGGAAACAACGGCTGGCGCTCGGCGCGTGCACCCTGCCCGATCCCGCGCTGTTGCTGCTGGACGAGCCCACCGCCGGCGTCGACCCGAAGGCGCGGCGCGATTTCTGGACGATCCATTGCCTCGCCGCCTCGGGGCTCACCGTGCTGGTCTCGACGCATTACATGGACGAGGCCGAACGCTGCCATAAGATCGCCTATATCGCGGCCGGCAGGCTCATGGTGTCGGGCGCGACCGCGGATATCGTCGCGGACTCCGGCCTCTCTACCTATATCGTGACTGGCCCCGACCTTTCCGAACTGTCGGGGCGGCTCGCCAAGGCGCCGGAGGTCGAAATGGTCGCGCTCTTTGGGGCGGCGCTGCATGTCTCCTCGCGCGACGCGGCCGCGCTCGACCGTCTCGCGCAGCAATATGGCGCCGGCGCGCCGCAGCATTGGGCGAAGGGCGCCCCGACGCTGGAGGACGTGTTCATCGATCTGATGATCGCAGCCGGCGGAGCGCCGGCGTGAGCGAGAGGCCTCCTGCGCACAAGGGCCTTCGCGCCGCCCTGCAACGGCTCGCGGCGATCTTCGTGAAGGAGTTTTTGCAGCTGAAACGCGATCGGCCGACTCTCGGGATGATCGTGATGATTTCCGTTGATGCAGCTCATGCTGTTCGGCTATGCGATCAACACCGACCCGAAGCACCTGCCGACCGCGCTGCTCGTGCATGACGACGGTCCGCTCGCCCGCAGCATCGTCGCGGCTCTGCGCGCCACGGATTATTTCGCGATTATACGCGCCCGCGACGAGCGACCAAGACGCCGACGCGATGATCCGCGCCAATGAGGTGCAGTTCCTGATCGAGATTCCCGCAGATTTCGACTATCGGCTGGTGCATGGGGAGAGGCCGCAGACGCTCCTCGTCGCGGACGCGACCGACCCCACGGCGACGGTCGGCGCGGTCGTCGGCGCGACAGGCGCTACTTCCCGCGCTGCTCGACCGCAGACTCGTCGGCCCCCTCGCGCGGCTCGCGCAAGGCGCGGCGCCTTTCGAATTGCGCGTGCAGGAGCGCTACAATCCAGCGGGCGAGGCGCGCCGCAACATGACGTGCCGGGACTGATCGGCGTGATCCTGACGATGACGATGCTGATTTACACCAGTCTCTCGGTGACGAAGGAGATCGAGCGCGGCACGATGGAGACGCTGCTGGCGATGCCGGTGCGCCCCGTCGAAATCATGCTCGGCAAGATACTGCCCTATGTGTTCGTCGGCGCCGTGCAAATGACGATCGTCCTCGTCGTCGCGCGGCTTTTCTTTGGCGTG
Organism: uncultured Alphaproteobacteria bacterium; assembly: GCA_963820145.1. GTDB lineage: Bacteria > Pseudomonadota > Alphaproteobacteria > Rhizobiales > Beijerinckiaceae > Methylocystis. Next base: position 6,819 of record CAWFZD010000084.1, on the reverse strand, counting down.
CCGATCGTCGGCTCGCTCGGAACCCTGGTTCCGCTGACGCTGCTCTTCATCCTCGCCAATCTTTCGGTCGGCTACACGTTTTCGACGATCGCCGTCAATCAGATGCAGGCCTTTCAGATGTCCTTCATGTTCTTCTTGCCGAGCATGCTGCTCTCCGGCTTCCTCTTTCCGTTTCGCGGCATGCCGGTTTGGGCGCAGGATTTGGGTTCGCTCCTGCCGCTGACGCATTATTTGCGCATCGTGCGATCGGTCATGCTGAAGGGATCGGATTTCGCGGATCCGCGGCCGACAGCGGCGCGCTTGCGATCTTCTCGATCGCCGCGATGACCGTCGCCATCAGCCGTTTCCGCCAGACGCTGGATTGAGCCGCGAAATCGGGCTAGCATCTCATGAACTAAGGCGAGGAGGGGCGGAGATGGCGCGGACGAGCCTGATACTTCTCACGGCGATCGCGCTCCTCGCCGGCTATTACACCTGGTATTCGCTCGTCGCGAGCCGCTACGAGTTGCTTTGCGGCGTCTCCTATTGGTCCGCCACGAGCGCGCAGCGCGCCTCCTGCAAGGACCTCCAATCCGAACTGAGCGAGAAGCGCTGATGCGCACATACGCCCTGGCGCTGCTCATCGCCTGCGCCGCCGCCCCTTCGGGCGCGAAAGAAGCGCATCTCGACTGCGCGCGCACGGGACAGACGGTCATGCTCGATCTCGACACCGACCGGCGCTTCTTGCAATTGATGTGGAGCGAGGGCGTCGCCGAGGAGTTTTTGAACGGCGAACTCTTATGTTTCCGGCCCCGACAGTTTCGGCGAAAAGCAAAAAGTCACCTATGTGCTCAGCGTCGAGGGCAGTCTCGTCACTTTCGGCACGGACCGCGTGTGTCTGGCGAGCGGGACGAAGCGCAAATGCGAGGACAAGGCGTCGCGCGACACGCTCGATCTGGCGACCGGCGAATTGAAATATGACGAGGGCGACGACACCATCGCCATCCTGCATTGCGTCCCCGCGCCGCCCGGCCGGGGGTTTTAGGACGCGTACCGCCAGCGCGCCATGAGCGTCGATCTTCGCATCGCGACCTTCAACCTGGAAAACCTCGATTGGGCGCGCGCGCATGAGGATGAATTCGCACGCCGCCTCAATGCCTTGCGGCCTGTTCTGGCGCGGCTGGACGCCGATATTCTCTGCCTGCAGGAGATCGACGCCCAAAGGCGTCACAAGCATGGCGAGCGGGAGTTCCTTGCGCTCGATTTCCTCCTCGCGCAGGGGCCTTACGCCGACTATGCCCGCGCGACGACCACGCGGCCCGGCAGCGCTCAGCCGGCCGACGTGCATAATCTCGCGATCCTCAGCCGCTGGCCTTTTCTAACGCGGCGCCAGATCCATCACGACTTCGTCGAGAAATGGCGGTGGACGCCTCCAGGCGAGGGCGAACTCCTCGAGCCGGTCGAAATCGCTTTCGACCGCCCCCTGCTCTACGTCTGCGCCGCGCCGCCGGACGGACCGCCGCTGCATGTGCTCAATCTGCATCTGCGGGCGCCGCGCCCGGCGCTCGTGCCGATTAGCGAACCCAATCGCGCTTTGGCGGAGGGACAGTTCCTCGCCGCGCAAAAACGCGAGGGGCAGGCGCTCGAAGCGCGGCTTTTCGTCGAGACGCTGTTCGACGCCGACCCCGAGGCGCGTATCGCCGTGTGCGGCGATTTCAACGCGGACGCCTTCGAGACGCCAACCCGCATCCTGCGCGGAGAGGGCGAGCGCGCTCTGGAGCCGCTCGAGTCTCGCGTCGCAGCGGAGCGCCGCTACAGCGTGCTGCATGACGGCCGCCCGGTGATGCTCGATCATATCCTCGCCTCGCGCGCGCTGGGCGGCGAGTGCCGCGACGTAGCCATCCTCAATCAGGACCTGCAAGACGAGGTCTTGGCGCAAGGGCCTATCGAGGGCTCACTGCACGCGGCGGTCGTCGCGCGCTTTGGCGGGACGGGCTGATCCTCTACGCCTCGCTCAAAAGCTTTTCGACGAAGGCTTCGATCTGCTCCATGCGACGGGGGCGCTTGCGCCGCTCCGCGCGCAAAATCGACAAGAGCTCGTCGAAAGCGGTTTGCAGATCGTCGTTCACCAGCACGTAGTCATATTGCTTCCAGCGCGTGATTTCCCTGCGGGCGTTTTCGAGCCGGCGTTCGATCGCCTCGCGGGCGTCCTCGGCGCGCCGCTCCAACCGCGCGCGCAGCTCCTTCATCGAGGGCGGCAGGATGAACACCGTCACCGTGTCGGCGGGCAGCTTTTCACGCACCTGCTGCGTGCCTTGATAGTCGATGTCGAACAGCGCGTCGCGCCCTTGCCCGAGGATATCCTCGACCGGGGCCCGCGGCGTGCCGTAGAAATTGCCGTGCACCTGCGCCCATTCGAGCAATTCGCCGCCGTCACGCATCACCTCGAATTGATGCGGCGAGATGAAGCGATAATGGATGCCGTCGACCTCGCTGGAGCGGCGCGTGCGCGTCGTGACCGAAATCGAGAGGGTGAGGTCGAGCGCGCGGTCCTGCAGCAGCATCCGCGTCAGCGTCGTCTTGCCCGCCCCGGAGGGCGAAGAGAGAATCAGCACGATGCCGCGACGGCCGGAATTTTGGGAAAACATGGAGCGCGAAGACATGGAGCGGACGAGTTCCTTGCGGGGCGCCGACTTCCCGCCGCTGATCCAGGCGAGGCCCTGGCTCTAGCATCGGCGGCTTTCGCGCGCCATGCGGCTATTCGATATTTTGCACCTGTTCGCGCCACTGCTCGACCTCGATCTTGAGGTCGAGGCCGATGCCGGTCAGCGCCGCGTCATTGGCCTTGGCGCAAAGCGTGTTGGTCTCGCGGGAAAACTCCTGCGCCAGAAAGTCGAGCCGGCGGCCCGCCGGCCCGCCCGCAAGCAGCGCTCGCGCGCTCGCGACATGGGCGTGCAGCCGGTCGAGCTCCTCGCGAATGTCCGCCTTGACCGCCAGCAGAACCGCCTCCTGATGCAAGCGCTGCGGGTCGAAGCTCTCCGCATTGTCGACGAGGAGCGCGATCTGCTGCTTTAAGCGAGCGCGCACGGCCTCGGGCTGGCGAGCTGGCAGCCGGTCCGCGGCGTCCGCCAGCGTCGCTATGCGGTCGAGGCGCTTCCGCAGCGCGCCGGTGAGAGCGGCGCCCTCCGAGAGACGCGACTCGACCAGCGCGCCCACGGCCTCGTCGAGCGAGGCGAGCATCCGGGCTTCCAGAGCGGCGCGCGCGGCGTCGTCATCCTCCGGTTCGTCGGTTTCGACGATCCCGCGCAGCGACAGCAGGCCGTCGAGAGACGCGGGGCGCAGATTGGCGTGCAGCGGGATGTCGTCGAGCGCTGCGAGCAGCCGGTCGAGCGCGGCGCGATCGATGCGCACGGACCCGGCGGCGTCGGCGCGCTTGGCGGCGAGATTCGCGGAGCAGGCGCCGCGCGCGATCTTTGCGGCGATGACGCTGCGCGACTTCACTTCGACGGCGTCGAACCCCGGCGGCGTGCGCAACCTGATGTCGAGGCCCTTGGCGTTGACCGACTTCAGCTCCCAGACATAGCTCCAGGGACCCGATGCGCCGTGACTGCGGGCGAATCCTGTCATGCTGGCGAGCGTCATCCCCTGAAACCTTTCTTCGCGACGCCCGGCTAGAGCGCTTTCCGACCGAACGGACTCATTCGGTCGACAAGAAATCGCTTCAAAATCAAAATGCTGGAGCAAAATCCGAAAAAGTCTATCAACTTTTTCGGATTTTGCTCCAGGCGGACGAGAGCGAAGTGTAACCGCAAGCCGATCCGAGACGCAAAACCATTACCTCAGGTTGAGGTTGGACGGCACGGTTTTTGCGGTGGATAAGTCCCAGGACCTGTCCCGCAGCGGGTCGATGGCGGAGCCCTCCGAGGCGTCGACGATGCGCGCGCGGCGATGCTGGAGAGGGTCCTGCGTCGGCGCATAGGCGGCCGCCCGCGCGTCTTTCGTAAAAGCCTTGTCGTCGGCCTGGTCGTCACGCGCGCCGATCACGCCGTCCGGCAGTTTGTTCCCGTTTGTCGATTGGAGCCCCAGCCGCGCCGCGCGCGCCTTGAGTTCGGCGCGCCGCGCCTCCGAGACCGGATAGCTCGCGACGTCGCCCGCGTCGTCGTTCGCTCCGGCGGCGTAAGTATCGGCCGCCGCTGATTCGCTCTCTTCGATCGACGCGATCCTTTCGAGGGAGAGGGGCGAGCCGACAGTCTCGCGCGGCTGCGCGCCGTCGTTGGTGAAGTAGGCGCGCGCGACGCGCAGCGGATCAAAGCGGCGATCCGCGGAAAACGTCGGATCGTCCAGCGATTCGACGGCCAGGAGGCCGGCGCGCGGGCCGAATTTGCCGAGCCGATGCGTCGCGCCGTCGTCGGCGCCCATCTGCGAACTCTTCGGATAATCCTCGCACCGAGCGAAGGGGGAGAGGAATCGGATGATCTCGCCTGCGTCGCCGCGCTGACCGCCGCGCAAGGGCGCGACAGGCGGAGCGGGCGCTGCGCCCGGCGACGCATGGTCCAAATCCGGCGCGCTCTTGTCGCGTTCGATCTGGCGCCAGCGCTGCACATTGCGATTGTGCTGGTCGAGACTCGACGCGAAGACATGGCCGCCCGTCCCGTCGGCGACGAAATAGAGATCCCCGCTCGCCATCGGATTGGCGGCGGCCTCCAGCGACGCGCGGCCGGGATTGGCGATGGGTCCAGGCGGCAAGCCGTCGATCATATAGGTGTTGTAGGGCGTGTATTTTTCGAGTTCCGAGCGCAGCAGGCCGCGACCGAGCGTCGCCTTGCCGCCGACGAGGCCGTAGACGATCGTCGGGTCTGATTGCAACCGCATACCCTTGCGCAGACGGTTGACGAAAACCGCCGCGACATGCGGGCGCTCGTCGGCCCTGCCGGTCTCCTTCTCGACGATCGAGGCGAGCGTCACCAGCTCATAGGGCGTGCGGAACGGCAGACTCTTGCTCCGCCGCGCCCAGATCTGATCGACGAGCTTGCGCTGATCCTCCTGCATCTTGTTGATGAGCTTGGAGCGCGGATAGCCGCGCGCGACCTTGTAGGTTTCGGGAAGCAGCGCCCCTTCCTTCGGCGTGTCGTGGATGTCGCCGGCGAGCACGTCGCTGTCGCGCAGCCGCTGCGCGATCTGTTCGCTCGTCAGACCTTCCGGGATGGTGATGGCGTGCATCACCTGCCGACCGTTTACGAGTTCGTCGATCACTTCGCGCGGCGTGACGTTCTGCTTGAAGAGATATTCGCCGGAGCGCAACGCCGAGCGATGACCTTCCATCATCAGCGTAATATTCATCAGAAAGGCGTTGTCGATAATGCCCTCGCTCTCGAGCTGCGCGAGGATTTCGGGCGTGTCGGCGCCTGCGGGAAGGATAACGGTTTTGTCGGCGCGGAGCGGTCCCGGCTCGTTCAGCAGGTGATGGGCCGACATCAAGGTGAAGAAAGCGGCGATCACGGCGACGAGAGCGAAGCTCATGAGGCCGCTGAGCGCCGACAGCGCGCCTTCGCGCCGCCTTTTTGTTTTCCGCGGCGGTTCTGGAGGAGTGGCGCGGGGGCCCGAAGAGGAGGGCCGCAGCCGCCGCAGCATGCCGGCGACGGGCTTATCGGCCGGCGGCGCTTCTTCCTTCGCCTTGCCCGTCTCCTGCGGCGCCGGCGTCGGAGCTGAAGCAGGCTCGCCCTTGCTCGCGTTCAAAGCGGCGTCGTTTTCGCTGTCGCCCATCATTCCTCGCACCGCTTAGCCCCGAGACGGTCGCGCGCCGTCGCGGCCAAATATAATTTCCCCCGCTGGCGGAGAAACAAGCCTTCGCCGCGTTTTTCTCGTCAAGCAGAGAGCAAACACGCAAAATTGGGGCGAAGATTTGTCCGTCCAGACACGCCCTTCGCCTTGGAAACGCCCGTAGGGCGATTTCCAAACAAAAGCTGCTTCAGCGTTTTCTTCGCCTGGAGCGGTTTCCGCTCGAATGGAATCATTCGATCGATAAGAAATCGCTCCAGAATCAAATTCATGGAGCGTGTCTTTATCGCAAAAGCCCTTCAACTTTTGCGGAACACGCTCTAATGCGCGCGTCGCAGCACGAGCGAAGCGTTGGTTCCGCCAAAGCCGAAGGAGTTCGAGAGCGCTACGTCGATCGGGCGTTTTTTTGCGACGTGCGGAACGAGATCGATCGCGGTCGTGACCGATGGATTGTCAAGGTTGCGGGTCGGCGGCGCGATCTGATCGCGCAACGCCAGTATCGAATAGATCGCCTCGACGGCCCCGGCTGCGCCGAGCAGATGACCGATCGCAGATTTCGTCGATGACATCGACAGTTTCGGCTCGACGTTGCCGATCAGCCGCTGCACGGCGTTGAGTTCGATCTCGTCGCCGAGCGGCGTCGAGGTGCCGTGCGCGTTGACGTAGTCCACGTCCTCCACCGTGAGGCCGCCGCGCTTCAACGCGATGGCCATGCAGCGGTAGGCCCCGTCGCCGTCCGGCGCGGGCGCGGTGATGTGATAGGCGTCGCCCGACATGCCGTAGCCGACGAGTTCGGCGTGAATCGTCGCGCCCCGCGCCTTGGCGTGCTCATAGGATTCGAGCACGACGCAGCCCGCGCCCTCGCCCATGACGAAGCCGTCGCGATCGCGGTCGTAGGGGCGCGACGCCGCCTCGGGACGATCGTTGAAGCCCGTGGAGAGCGCGCGACAGGCCGCGAAACCCGCGATGCCGATTCGGTTGACCGGCGATTCGGCGCCGCCCGCGACCATCACTTCCGCTTCGCCGAGCGCGATGAGCCGCGCCGCGTCGCCGATCGCGTGA
>CAWFZD010000083.1:0-124107 GCA_963820145.1 uncultured Alphaproteobacteria bacterium | reverse complement strand
CGAACGAAGGCACACATAAACAGAACCAGATTTGCTATTCGCACGGGAAACTGACGGTGCGGCAACTGCCGGGCGAAGGCAATGCGCTCGGCAGAATCAAATTCATGTTCCCGAACGATTTCTCCGTCTATCTGCACGACACGCCGTCGCGCGGCCTGTTCGCCTCGACGAAACGCGCCTTCAGCCATGGCTGCATGCGGGTCGAAGACCCCTTCGTGCTCGCCGCGGCGGTGCTCGGCCCGTCCAGCGGATGGTCGGAGAGAGCGCGTGCGCCGCCTGATCGGCTCTTCGGAGCGCTACATCAACCTGCCGCAGCCGCTGCCGATCCACATCGAATATTTCACCGCTTTCGTCGACGAGACCGGAAGGCTCGAATTGCGCGAAGATCTTTACGGTTATTCGGCGCGGGTGTGGCGCGAACTCGGGGGTCGGCGGTTGAAAACCGCTTAAAACCCGTTAATGGGGCGGGTTTGTCTGTCCCTCCGCTTAAGCTTTTGTAAAAAAGCGGCAATTGCATAAAATTTTAGGCAAAAAATAAGAATTGCCGAAAGGACTCGTTCTCACAATCCGCTCGCAGCGATGACGCTCCCAAAGTTGCGAGGGTTTGAAGATATGATTCCGTCTCAGCTCGAAATTTTTTGCCGCGACCGGCGCGGAAACGTCGCCATCCTGTTCGGCCTCGTGGCCATACCCGTGATTCTGGCGGCCGGCATGGGCCTCGATTACGCCAACGCTACGCGGCTCAAGACGCGGCTCAACGCCGCCGCCGACGCTGCGGCTCTCGCCGCGCTGACGCCTTACATGCGCACGCAGTCGGCCGCGGTCGCGCAGCAGGCCGCCGAAAACATGTTCGCCGCGCAGATCGGGGCGCTGCATGGCCTGGCGGCGGCCCCGGTCCCGGCGATAACCGTCACCGACTCGGGACTGACGCGCAACGTCCAGGTCAACTATTCGGCGACCGTGAACAATAATTTCACCACCATCTACGGCTATAAGATCACGACGATCGGGGGCGGCTCTACGGCCGCGGTCAGCCTCAACGCCAATATCGATTATTACGTGCTGCTGGACACGTCGCCCTCGATGGCGATCGCCGCGACGACAGCCGGCATTCAGACGATGGTGAACAATACGGGCAATCAGGGCGGCTGCGCCTTCGCCTGCCATGAGCAGAACCCCGCCGGCGACAATCTCGGCAATCCGGGCGGCGTCGACAATTTTCAGCTCGCGCAGAATCTCGGCGTCAGGCTGCGCATCGACAACGTCAAGGACGCGGTGCAGGCCATGACTCAATCCGCCGCGCAGACGGAAACGGCGAACGCCGTGCAATATCGCATGGCGATCTACAGTTTCGACATAAATTTCAATACGGTCATTCCGCTCAACGCCAATCTGAACGTGGTCGCGACCGCGGCGGAGCAGAATGTCGCGGTGCTGACCGTGTGGCAAAACGGTTGGCTGACGTCGACCAACAACAACAACGACACCGACACGGATTTCAGCTCCGCGATGAGCGCGATGAACGGGATCATGCCCAATCCGGGGACCGGGGCGAAATCCTCCACGCCACAGGAGTTCCTGTTCATCGTGACCGACGGCGTCGAGGACGCCAATGTGAACGGCAACCGCGTGCAGGCCCTCATGGACACGAGCTTGTGCACGGCGATCAAAAACCGCGGCATCCAGATCGCGGTGCTCTATACGGAATATTTTCCGCTGCCGACGAACCCTTGGTACATGACCTACATCAATCCGTTCCAACCCAATATCGGCCCCAACATGCAGGCCTGCGCGTCGTCAGCCACCCTCTTCATCGCGGTGACGACTGACCAGGACATCACGACGGCGATGAACACGCTATTCCAGAACTCCCTCGTCACCGCCGCGCATCTGACGCAATAAACGGCGGCGCTCTCACATGTGGGGCTTGCCACGCCCCGGCTCCGTCGCATATATTTTTGCTATGCAAAACCGGATCGAAAACAGCGTCGAGGCGGAGGATGCGGGCGATCCGGCGGACCCGTCCAAGTCGCTCGCGAGCGCGTTTGCGTCAAAGCTCGCCGCCGCCGGGCTGCGTCCGACGCGGCAGCGCCTTTCGCTTGGCGAATTGCTGTTCGGCAAGGGCGACCGGCATGTGACGGCGGAGCGCCTGTTCGAAGAGGCGAGCGCCGCCCGTCTCCAGGTTTCGCTCGCGACTGTCTACAACACCTTGCACCAGTTTACGGCGGCCGGCCTGCTGCGCGAAATCGCGGTCGACGGCGAACGCGTGTATTTCGACACCAATGTCGCCGACCACCATCATTTTCTGCTGGAGGACAGCGGCGAACTCTACGACATCAGCGGCGCGAACATCGTCGCCAATCTGCCGGCGCCGCCGCAAGGATTGAAGATCGACCGCATCGACGTCGTCGTGCGGCTGCGCCGCGACGACGCTTGATTTCAGTCGATCTTTTCGCCCGGATAGGCGCCCCACAGGTTTTCCTGCTGCAGATAGCCGTCGAAACCCTGGCCCGCGATGCGGCACCAGCCGCCATCGCAGCGGCGCAAGGCGGCGATGACGCCGGGCTGCAGCTGAGCGACCGGCGTCGCATGGTCGCTCGCGGTCAGCATCAGGGGCTCTTTCTTCCAGGGCGCGACGAGCGCCGTGCGCCGCCCGGAAAGCAGCGAGTGCAGCACCCAGCCTTCGACGCCCTCCGAGTCGCGGATCTTGCGCCAGATCTCGAATTCCGCGGTGATCTCCACGGGAAGCCCGGCCCGCTTGTAGACCCAGAGCGTGCGATGCTCCTTGCTCGGCCCTTCATGCAGATTGACGCGATCGGATTTCAGCGAGACGAAGCGCGGCAAAGGCAGTTTGCTGACCGGCCCGACTTGCGCGCTTTGCGCCCGGAGCGGCGCTGCGCCGGCGAGCGCGAAGGCCAAAGCGAGCCCCATTGCGGCGAAGCGATAGCGCTGAACCATATCTCTTCCCATTCTGCGCGAGACGCCAATCCGTCTCGCCGCTTTTCTCACACGCATCCGATCCGCGCTCAACCTTCGCTCTGCTTGTCTTTGGCCCATCATCTGCTAGGAAGTCGGCGCGAAGCAGCGTCTTCACCCTACGTTGTCGCGCCGCGTCGTTAAGACGAGGTTGAATTCCGGCGGTTTTCCGATCGTCTGGAGCGGGCGCGGCGCGGCGGAAAGACGAAGCTTAAGCTAATAAATAGGCATTCTATCTGGGAGCGAACGGGAAGATGGCGAAAAAGAAGCCGCTCGTCGTAGTGACGCGCAAGCTCCCCGATGTCATCGAGACCCGCATGTGCGAGCTGTTCGACACGCGCCTCAACGAGAGCGACAAGCCGCTACCCATGCGGAGCTCGTCGAGGCGATGCGCACCGCCGATGTGCTGGTGCCGACCGTCACCGACCGCATCGATTCGCGGCCTCATCGCGCAGGCCGGCGACCAAATGAAGCTGATCGCCAATTTCGGCAATGGCGTCGATCATATCGACGTCGCCTCGGCGCTGCGCGCGCGGCATCACCGTCACCAATACGCCCGGCGTGCTGACCGAGGACACCGCCGACATGACGATGGCGCTGATCCTCGCCGTCGCCGCGCCGCCTCGTCGAGGGCGCCAACGCGCTGATCGGTCCGGCACCTGGGGCGGCTGGGCGCCGACCTGGATGCTGGGACGCCGCATCCGGGCAAGCGGCTCGGCATCGTCGGCATGGGCCGCATCGGCCAGGCGGTGGCGCGCCGCGCCAGCGGCTTTCGGCCTGTCGATCCATTACCACAACCGCCGCCGCGTCTGCCGCCGAGATCGAAGCAGAGCTGGAAGCGACCTATTGGGAAAGCCTCGACCAGATGCTGGCCCGGATGGACGTCGTCTCGATCAACTGCCCGCACACGCCGGCGACCTATCATCTGCTGTCGGCGCGGCGGCTGAAGCATCTGCAGCCGCATGCCTATGTGGTCAACACGGCGCGCGGCGAAGTGATCGACGAGAACGCCCTGACGCGCATGCTGCGAGGCGGACGAACTCGCCGGCGCCGGTCTCGACGTCTTCGAGCACGAGCCCGCCGTCAATCCCGAAGCTGCTGAAGCTCGCCAAGCGGCAATGTCATGCTGCTGCCGCATATGGGCTCGGCGACGATCGAAGGCCGCATCGACATGGGCGAAAAAGTCATCATCAACATCAAGACCTTTATCGACGGCCACAGTCCGCCCGACCGCGTGCTGCCGAGCATGTTATAGAAATGCTTCGGCTTGCGCCGGACCGCCGCGCCTACCGCACCAAACCGCCGGCGAGGGCGAGAGCCAGATAAGCGAACATCCAAACATAGGCGGTGGTCATTAGCGCCTCCTGTAAACGCTTCGGTAACGGTCGCATCAAAGTCGGAATGCCGCGAAGGCGCAGTGCTGTGGCGCACGCGCCGTGAAGACGCTCTGCGTGAGCCGGCGTCCGGCCTTGTCGAAGGGTTCGAGTTCTAGCGTTCGTCCGCGGCAGGAATGCGCCAACTGCGGACTTTTCGTCGCAGGATGCTTAACAAAACCGGAAACCTAGCAGATTCAAGCTTAAGCGATATAGCGGCTTCTTGCGCCGTTGCAATTCGACCATAAAACGCTGATCCATCGCCGAGCCTCGCCAGAGATTTCATCCATTGTCCGAAACCAGACGGACGAGGTTTAGTCAGCAAGCGCGAGGCCAAGCTCATCTGGAGCGAGAAGGCCGCATCGGCTTTTTCGCTCGAGCGGGGTATAAGCGACAAAATCCGCCGCTGAGACCGACCGGAAGGACCCTCTGAATGAGAAGACCGTCGATTGCGTTCGCGACGCTGGCCTGCGCCCTGGCGCTGGCCTTCGCCGCCGACGCCAAACAGCCAAAGCCCGCAAAACAGCAGCAACAGCAGGATAACAGCGATGAGAACGCCGAAACCGGCGGCCTTCCGCGCTACCAGCCCTTTCCGCATGGGACGATTTTCAATCTCACGGAGCTCAACGGCAAGGCGCCGACGAAGGACATGTGGCTGCGCATCGACGCCACCGGACGCGCCCAAGGGTCGTCGGGCTGCAAGAACTGGTCGGGCATTTTCGTCATCGGCCCCAATCGCTTAGGCCCGCGCACCATGCCAGCCTTCACCGAGCAGCAATGCTCGCCGGAACAACTCGCCTATGAGCGCGAATTCTGGGGCATTCTGCTCAACGGACCTTATTGGGACACCAAGGGCGACGAACTGATCATCAAACAATACAAAGGCGCCGGCGTGATGAAGTTCATGCGCTCGCTTTAAAGCTGTCCCGCAAAAGCGAGCGCGTGAGCGATTTTGTCTTCGATGATTAAATGTGCGCCCAGAAGGGCTCCTCCTCTCGGAGGCGGCGATGGGCCTTTTCCGCCTTTTTGAGGAGACCCTGGGCGGACGAGGCGCTGCGGCGGACGAGGTCGGCGGCGAAGGTAACGGTTGGTCTGCGCGCTTCCTCGGCGAGCTGGCCGAGCAAGCGTTCGCCGGCGATCTCATCGTTCAAGGCGCCGAGCAGATCCTGCAGTTTTTCCAGCTGTTTCACCGTTTTCGCATAGGCCGCGCCGGCCGCGAGCGGTTTTAAGAACTCGCCCATGTAACGAAGTCTCTTCGCCTTGATGCGCACGCGGTGGCGTTTCAGCGCGTCATGCCCGCGGACCGACTTTCCTTTTCGAAGCACGGCGTCGAAGCGGCGCTGCAGCTCCGCCTTCGCGATTTTTAGCAACGGCTCATCCCGGGCCGCCGCCTCCGCGTCGCGGATCCATGCTCCATCGTGAACGCAATGCGCGACGTCCAGCATCAATTGGCGAAAGCGTTGCGAGGAGATCGCCTCCCGCAGGCGATTGTGCGCGGCGTGACGCTTCGTCTCGATTCTCCGCGAGAGTTCCTCGAGCCCCGGCACGCCGGGATGCTCCAGCATGACCTCGCTCATTCGCGTTTGCGAGAAGACGTCGAGGTCGCGCGCCGCCCCGAGCAGGTCGGAAATCCACTTCAGCCCAGCCCTGACCGCGTCGACGTCGTCGCCGCGAACGACCTTGCCGAACAGGGAAAAAACCGCGCGCAGCCGGCGAATGGCGACTCTCGCCTGATGAACCGCTTCAACCTCGATCCCGGCCTGTAGGCGCTCCTCATTGATGGAGAACTGCCGCAGGCAGGCGTCCGCGATCGTCTTGAAGGCGGTTTCGACCGAATCCTTCCTTTCGAGACGCAGATCGAGCGAATGTTCGGGCTCGTCCGCATCGCCGCAAGCCAGCCTATAGCCCTTCCCGCCCTTGCTGACGAAAGATATCGGCGCCTGGGCGGCGGCGCTGACCTCGGCGGCGACCTCGTATAATTGCTGTTCGCTTCCGTTCTTCAGCTCCAGCTCGACTTCGCAGATGGGCCGACGTTCGTCGCCGGCCTCAAGACTGCCGTCGTCAAGCGCGACTTCGAGCGTCGCGTCGCCGCGCGACAGCGTCCAGATGCGGCGGTTGATCTGCAAGGCGAAGACGGGCCGCAGGCGCGCCCCATTCTTGACGATTTTTCCAGCCGGCGTCTTGCTCAGCCCGGCGGGCGACGGCTCGAACGCCGAAACCTCGGTCTCCCATTCGCCGCGAACGACCCCGCCGACGGATTTCACCGTCTGAACATGTCGCTGGCCCTCGCTGCGGACGCGCAGTTCGAAACCTTTGCGGGCAAGCCTATGCCGGCGATCGTCGAAATAGACGGTGCGAAACTGTTTCTGATGGCGCGCCGCATCTTTAAGGAGTTTCGACAACTCCAGCGCCTCGATGCGCCGGGGGTCGAGACGCATCTTGATTTCCATTTCTTTTCCCTGCGGCATTGCGCGACCTCTTGCATGGCGGCGACGAAATGCGGCGCGCCGCGCCGCAGTCGTCGGCTCTCAACAGATGGGGCGTTTCAGTGAAATGAAAACGTCGCACAAAGTCTGCCCTGCCCGAAAAGCCGATCGCCCGTTGACAGGCGGCGACGCTCGCGCCAATTTCCAGCCGCGCAAATCGCCCGCGACAGGGATATCCTCATGATTCGCAGCCGCAGCTCTTTCATCGCCGTTTCTCTCGCCGCGGCGTTCCTTTGGGGCTGCAACAGCGCCGCGCCTCCGCCGGAGACGGCCGCTCTGACCGCGTCTGCGCCCGGCAGCCGCTCCGTTACGCCGCCCGGCTTCAAACTGCCTGAAGGTTCAGGTTGCTCGGCGTCGATCGCGCGCTACCGCGCGATCCAGGACAACGACCTCGCCATGGGCCACGTCAACCAGGGCGTCTACAACCAGATCCAGCAGGAGATCAGCGAAGCCGAAAGCGCCTGCGCCGCCGGCCAGGACGCGCGAGCTCAATCGCTGCTGCACGCCAGCAAGGCGCGGCACGGCTATCCGAGCTGACGGAATTAAAAATCGTTGTTTCAAGCGAACCGCGCGGCTGCGGCCTCGCCGCGACAAATCGCGTTTTTTGTTGACGCCGGCCGCATGCTATCAGCGGGCGCGATACATTTTGGGCAGAGTTCATCAGGAGAGACTGCGATGGCTTCCTTCCGCACGCTCGACGACGTCGAGGTCAAAGGCAAGCGCGTACTGCTGCGCGTCGATCTCAACGTGCCGATGGAGAACGGCCGCGTCTCAGACGCGACGCGCATCCTGCGCGTGCTGCCGACGATCGTCGAACTTGCCGACAAGGGCGCGAAGATCGTGCTGCTGGCGCATTTCGGCCGGCCCAAGGGCGCTCCCAACGCCGAGGATTCGCTGCTTCCGGTGGCGAAGGCGCTCAGCGAGCATCTCAAGCGTCCCGTCGCCTTCGCCGAAGACTGCGTCGGCTCGCCGGCCGCCGAGGCTGTGGCGGCGATGAAGGACGGCGACATCCTGCTGCTGGAGAATACGCGCTTTCACAAAGGCGAGGAGAAGAACGATCCCGCCTTCGTCGAAGAGCTCGCCAAAAATGGCGACATATTCGTCAACGACGCTTTCTCCGCCGCGCATCGCGCGCACGCCTCGACGGAAGGCCTGGCGCACAGGCTTCCAGCCTACGCCGGCCGCGCGATGCAGGCTGAGCTCGAAGCGCTCAATGAAGCGCTCGGCGCGCCGCAGCGCCCTGTGATGGCGGTGGTCGGCGGCGCCAAGATCTCGACGAAGCTCGATCTCATCGGCAATCTCGCCAAGAAGGTGGATTACCTCGTCATCGGCGGCGGCATGGCCAACACTTTTCTGGCTGCGCAAGGCAAGGCCGTCGGCAAGTCGCTTTGCGAGAAGGACCTGCTGGGCGCCGCGCGGAAAATCCTCGACGAAGCCGCGACGGGCGGCTGCCGGATCGTGTTGCCGGAGGACGCGGCGCTCGCAAAAAAATTCGCTTCGCATGCGCCGGCGCATTTCAACAGCGTCGATCATGTCGGTGCGGACGAGATGATCCTCGACGTCGGCCCCAAGGCCGTCGCCCACATCGAGGCGCTGCTCGAAAAGACCAAGACGCTGGTCTGGAACGGCCCGCTCGGCGCCTTCGAAATCCCGCCCTTCGACGAAGGCACCAACGCCGTGGCGCAGACCGCGGCGCGGCTGACCTGCGAAGGCAAGCTGCTCTCGGTCGCCGGCGGCGGCGACACCGTCTCGGCGCTCAATCAGGCCGGCGTCGCGACGCAATTTTCCTATGTTTCGACGGCGGGCGGCGCTTTTTTGGAGTGGCTCGAAGGCAAGGAGCTGCCGGGCGTCGCGGCGCTGGAAAAGGTTTAGCCGCCGATCTCCACCACCATGCGCCCGCGCGCGCGGCCTTCGACGATGCCCCTCGCGCGCTCCAGCGCCGCGCGAAAAGGGATCGTCTCGGTCATCCGCGCCAGCGCGTCGCGGTCGAGATCTCGCGCGAGGCGGGCCCAGGCCTCGCGCCGCAACTCCGGCCGCGGCCGCACGGCTTCGACGCCGAGCAGCGACACGCCGCGCAGGATGAAGGGCGCGACGCTGCCCGGCAGCTCCATCCCGCCGGCGTTGCCGCAGGCGGCCACGGCGCCGTCGTATTGCGTCTGCGCCAAAATATTGGCGAGCGTCACGCCGCCGACCGCGTCGACGCCGGCAGCGAAGCGCTGGCTCTGCAAGGGTTTCCCCGGCTTGGCGAGTTCGGCGCGGTCGATGATCTCCGAAGCGCCCAATCCTTCGAGATAGTCGGCTTCCTCTAGCCGCCCCGTGACGGCGACGACCCGCCATCCGAGCCGCGCCAACAGCGCGACGGCGACCGAACCGACGCCGCCCGCGGCGCCCGTGACGACGACGGTTCCCTGCTCAGGCGTCATGCCGAAGCGCTCCAGCGCCAGCACGCAAAACATCGCGGTGAGCCCCGCCGTGCCGATCGCCATGGCGTCCTTGGGCGTCAGGTCTTGCGGCAGCTTGACCAGCCAGTCGCCGTGCAGCCGCGCTTTTTGCGCAAAGCCCCCGAAATGCGTTTCGCCGAGACCGCAGCCGCCCGCGACCACGAGATCGCCCGGCGCAAAACCCGCGTGGCGGGAGGCGGCGACCCGGCCGGAGAAATCGACGCCGGGAATCATCGGAAATCGACGCACGATCGGCGCCTTGCCGGTGATCGCGAGACCGTCCTTATAGTTGATCGTCGAATAGGCGACCGCGACGTCGACGTCGCCCTCCATCAGCTCGACGTCCGACATTTTGCAATAACTGGCGGTTTGCCCGGACTCCGCCTTGTCGAGGCGAATGGCTTCGAATTCGTCGGTCAAGCTGCTTTCCTCACCCACCAAGCGAAGCCCGAACTCTTTCTTTAAAAAACTCTTCTCCCCGACCGCGGCGGCGATGGCCAAACGCGTCATCTTGACCTATCATCTTAGAGCAATCGTCTTCAACCGCCTTCGTTCGCCCCGGAGCGCCAGCCATGGGACAAAGAGAGGATTTGTTCCTGGGTGTAGAAGCGGCGACTCCGGCGCTACGGCGTTATGCCCGCGCGCTTGGGGTCGGCGCCGGCGCCGCTGCGGCGGACGATATGGTGCAGACCGCGATCGACGGCGTCGCTTCGCGCATCCGCGCCCGGGAACTGCGGGAGACGGAGGCGGCGCGCGACGCGGCCTATCAGATCGTGACGTCGCTCGCCCGCGAGTCCCGCGCAGGGTTCTCAGAGCTCCGATCCGCGTCGCCGCGCCAATCGGCCCTCACCCATGCGCTCGGCGAACTGCCGTTCGATGAACGCGCCGCGCTTTTGCTCGTCGTCGTGGAAGGTCTTTCCTATGAGGTCGTGGCGCGCATTCTCAACGCGCCCTCCGAAGCCGTGGTCATGTGGCTGAAGCGCGCGCGCGCGGCGCTGAGCCCGATCGACCTGCATCCGCCGGCCCCTTGCGACGGGGCGCGCCGCGCAGCGCATTTGCGCGTCGTGAAATAGCGGCGCCGAGCCCATGCAGGAAGCGGAACTCCACGCTCTCGTCGACGGTCAATTGTCCCCCGAGCGCCGCGCCGAGATCGAGGACTATCTTCTCCACAACAAAGAGGACGCCGCGCTCGTCGAGTGCTGGCGCAGGCAAAACGCCGCCTTGCGCGCCGCCTTCGAGCCGGTAGCGCGGGAGACGCCGCCGCTTTCGCTGCGCAACGCCGCCGCCCGCAACGCCGCGAACGGCGCGCCGCCGATTGAGACCGGGGTCATTCACTGGGGGCGACCGAGCAGTTCGTTCCGGCCGCCGCGACGGCTCGACGAAGCCCGCGAGGGAAGACGGCGACGCGCGCTGCTGGTCGCAGCGGCCACAGTGTCGATCGTCGCCGCGATCGCCTGCCTCTCGCTGCTGTTCTCGACGCGCCTGCGGACGTCTCCGCAAGAGGCGTTGCGCTCGCCGATCCTTTCGCAGGGCTATGTCGATCGGGCCGCCATCTCTTATGCGACCTTCGCCCGGGAGACGCATCCAATCGAATTCGACGCGGCGCGCAAGGTGGAGTTTTCGCAAATCCTTTCGGCGCGCGTCGGGTTCGCGCTCGCGCCGGATTTGGCCAGCCTCGGGCTCACCTTGCTGGGCGGGCGCGTGGTGCCGGGGCTGATGCGGCCGGCCGGCGTGCTGATTTACGAGAATTCGGAAGCCGTTCGCGTCGCGCTTTATTTCGAGCGGGCGAACGCCGGTCCCGCGAGCTTCGCGCCGCCGCGGCTCGATCAGGAGCTGACGGCGATCGAATGGCGCGGCGCCGGCATGGCCTTCGTGCTGATCGGTCCGCTCGCGCCCGAAGAGATGCAGCGCAGCGCCGAACGCGCGGCCTTCGACATCCTTTCGCCTGCCCGCGGCGAAGGCGCGCCTTAACGCGAGCGAACGCCTATTAAAATCCCTTGCGCGGATCGTAGGGGCGCTCGTCGCGCAGCTTCCGCATCAGCGTTTCATATTCGGCGTCCTGAGGCTCCGGCGCGACCAGCTTGAGCGTCACATAGAGATCGCCCGCCGCCTTTCCGTCCGCGGCGGGAAGACCCTTGCCGCGCAGGCGCAGCGTGCGACCGCCGTTGGAGCCCGCCGGCACGCTCAATTCGACCTTGCCGGCGAGCGTCGGGGCGGCGATCTTGCCGCCGAGCGCCGCCTCATAAAGCGTCACCGGCAGATCGAGCCGCAGGTCGCGGCCGTCGATCTTGAAATAAGGGTGCGGCGCGATCTTGACGGTGACGATCGCGTCGCCCGCCTCGGCCCCGACCGGGCCGGGTTGACCCTGGCCGCGCAGCCTGATCTGCCGACCGTCTTCGACGCCGGCCGGAATCTTCACGTCGAGCGCCCGCCCGCTCGGCAGCAGCACGCGCGCGGAGCCGCCAAGCGCCGCCGTCTCCAATTGCACCGTCGCCGTCGCGACGACATCGTCGCCGCGGCGCGGCTGCTGGGCCCGCCCGCGCCTGGCGCCGCCGCCGAAAAGCTCCGAGAAGAGATCCGACGGATCGAAGCCGGCGCGACCGGCGTCGCCGCCGAAATTGAATTCGTAATGCGCCCCGCCGGGTCCGGCCTGGCCGCGGTTGAATCCGGAAAAGCCGCCCGGGGCGCCGCCGGCGCCAAAGCCCTCGAAGCCGGAAAAGCGCGGCTTGCCGTCGGGGCCGATCTCGCCGCGGTCGAATTTGCCCTTCTTGTCCTCGTCGCCGATGATCTCATAGGCCGCGTTGATCTCGGCGAGACGCGACGCCGACTTGGGGTCGTTCCTATTGTGATCGGGGTGGTTCTTTTTGGCGAGCTGGCGATAAGCCTTCTTTATTTCGCCCGCGCTCGCTGTTTTGGCGACGCCCAGCACCTCATACGGATCACGCATTTTTCGGTCAGCCCATTCCTCTTCCGCCCAAAGCGGCGCGGAAGATCTTGTCACGAATTCTATTTGGGCGCTCGACGGTCGCGGCGCAAGCCAAACCGCGTCAAGCGCGTTTGGCGATTTGGTTGGAAGCGCCAAACCGCGTCAGCCGCGTTTGGCGTTTCTCGCGATATGCATGAAGACGCGCGCGGCCTCCAGCCGCGCCGTCGAGCCGTCGGCTCTCGCGCGCGTTTGCGCGGCGCGCAGGGTTTCAACGAGCCCCGTTAGACGCGCCGCGGGCCACAGCTTCAGGTGCGTTTCGATTGCGGCGTCCTGCAGATTGAAGAAACCCGCGCGCTTGACCGCCATGACGCCGCCTCCCGAGCGCCCGCGATGCAGCGCCAACGCATAGCGCAGCGCGCCGACGATAAGCTGCGTCGCATCGCTCCCCCGCGCCGCAGCCTCGTCGAAATCAGCCCCGGCGGCGGAAGCGTCGCCGGCGAAGGCGGCGAGCGTCAGTTCGTCGCCGGGCGGCAACGCGGCGTTGGCGACGATGGCGGCGACGTCCTCGGCCTGGACCTGCTTGCGGTCGCGCATGTAGAGCACGAGCTTTTGCAACTCCGATCGGCTCATCATGCGATCCTCGCCGAGCGCAGCGCGCAGCAGCGCGCGCGCCGCCGGGTCGGCCGAAAGCTCCGCCTCCTTGAACGCGCCGTCGATGAGCGCGTCGAGATCGGCTTCGGCGTCGGGCGAACACTCTACCGCCGCGGCGAGCTTTGCGTCTTCGACGAGTTTTCGCAACGGTGCGTCCTTGCGCAACGCGCCGGCGATGACGACGATGGAACAGTCCGTCGGCGGCGCCGCGATGAGTTTTTCGAGCGCTGGAAGAATCGATTTCGCGCCGCTCTCCACGAGGATCGCACGCCTTCCCCCAAGCAGCGGCGCGGTGTGCGCCTCGTCGAGCAGATCGAGCGGCTCCGCGGCGACCGCGTCGCCGCTCATCTCGATGAATTGAAAGGGGTCGCGGCGATCCTCGATGCGGCGGGAAATCAATTTCAGCGCGCGCTCGCGGACGAGGCCTGCGTCACTTCCGTGAAACAAAAACAGGAAACAATGATGCGGAGGCGAGTTCGATGAAGCGCTCGATATCGCTCTTCCTTACCGCCGCCATAGTTTTTCTTCATCCTTTGGTTAATTTTTGTTAATTTCGCCGCAATGATTTTGAGAACTCGACCGCGGGCTTTCTTGCGGGCACTCTTTAGCTGTTGCTAAGCGCGCTCGAACGCGAAGACATCAGCGGGCGAATTCTCGGCAAAGCCCCTCGGCGACGCCGCGAACCTAGCATTAAAGGTTAAGGCGTGTTAAGAGCCGCGCCAAGCAGAGTTTTACGTTTCCACCGCGCAGTGAGCAGCTCGTGAGCATCAGTGTTACTAGGGCTTATGCGTTCATATTCCTTGCGGCGCTCGGCGCCTGTCAAGCCACGGGCGATGCTCCGGTCTCCGAATGGAGCGTAGATCCCAATCCGGTTCTCCCCGTGGACGCCCACAGCGTCGGCAGCGCGAAACTTTCCGAATCCTCGGTGAGAGGAACCTCCAGCAAGGGCGCGCTCGTGGTTCCCGGCACGGGTCGGCTCATCGGCGAAGGCGGTTCGCGACGGCAAGATTTTGACGGGCCGGGCGACGCCGATGTCACGCTCAATCTCGTCAATGTGCCGATCGGGCAAGCGGTGAAGGTGGTTCTCGGCGACATTCTCGGCGTCGACTACATCGTCGACCCCCACCTCGACGGCAAGATTACCGTGCACACCTCGCATCCCGTGCGCAAAGCGGCGGCGCTGCACCTCTTCCAGACCGCGCTCCGCGTCGCCGGCGGGTCGCTGGTGCGTTCCGGCGGCCTCTATAAGGTCGTGCCGCTGGATCAAGCGCCGGTCTCCGGCGCCTCGATCTCCACCGCGGAGAATGAGGATCCTAACTCGCTCGTCGGCGACAGCGCGCACATCATTCAGCTTCACTACGTCTCCGCCGCCGAGATCAAGCGGGTGCTGGAGCCGATGATCGAGCATGGCGGCATCGTGCGCGCCGACGAAGCGCGCAACACGCTCACCCTCCTCGGCAACCCTCAGGACGTCGCGGCGCTCAGGGACGTCATCGCGATGTTCGACATCGACACGATGCGTGGCATGTCTTTTGGTCTCGTGCCCGTGAAAAGCGCTGACGCGGAGTCGATCGCAGAAGATTTGCGCAATGTGTTCGGCAGCGGAAAAAGAAGGGCCGATGGCCGGGATGATCCGTTTTATCCCCAACAAACGCCTCGCGGCGATTCTCGTCGTTTCGCAGCAGCGCCGCTATCTCGAGCGCGCTCGCGCCTGGATCGAGCGTCTCGACGCGCGCGCGCAAGGCACCGAAAAGCAGTTTTTCGCCTATCGGGTGCAGAACCGCCCGGCCAAGGAACTGCTGCAGATCTCGCCTCGATGTTCGGCGCGAGCAACGGCCAAGGCGGGGCCAATTCCGCTCCCCGCTTCGGGCAGAGTTCAATTTCGGGCGGCGGGAGCGGCGGCTTCGGCCAGGGCTCCGGCTCTTCTGGAGCGCTCGGCTCGCTTTCGGTCGTCGGGGCCGACGGGCGGAGGCGGCGGCGTTGGCGGCGTTGGCGGCAGCGGCAGCAGCGGCGGACTTGGCGGCTCTCGGGGGCGGCGGCGCCGGTATCGGCGGGCTTGGCAGCGCGGAATTGGCGGCGCCAGGCGGAGGGCCGATTCATCGGGTCGGGACGGGGTCGCAGGGCGGCGGATTTGGTCCTCGGCGGTTTCGGCCAGAACGGGCCCGGCGGAAATTGCACCTCGGCGGGGCCTTTGCGCGCAGCGCGATGGCCAGCAGGCGGTCTCGCTGGAAGAAGGGCGTTTCAAGGTTGGGCTGGACGAAGCCAAGAACGCGCTGGTCGTCATGGCGACGGCGGACGACTACAAGCGGCTGCGGCGGGTTCTGGAGGCGCTGGACGTGCTGCCCAATCAGGTTTTCATCCAGGCGACCATCGCCGAGGTCGACCTCAACGATCAGCTGAACTTCGGCGTGAACTGGTATTTCCAGCACAAGGCCAGCAATATCGGGCTGTCAAACAGCTCCAGCACGCCGATCACGCCGAACGACAGCCTCGGCGGCAACCTGATCGGCGCCGGCATGGCCAGCGCCTTCCCCGGCTTCTCTTATGCGCTGCGGGGCGCCAGCGCGATGGTCACGCTGAACGCGCTCAACCAGATCACCAATGTGAATATGCTGTCGACGCCCTCGCTGACCGTGCTCGACAACCGGCAGGCGCAACTCGAGGTGGGCGACCAGATCTCGGTCACCACCTTCACCGCCTCGACGATCAACACCACCGGCGCCTATTTCAACGGCACGCAATATCTCCGACCGGCGTCATTCTTTCGATCACGCCGCATATCAGCGAGAGCGGCAGCCTGATGCTGGAGCTGGAGCAGGAAGTCTCCACCGCCGACCGCTCCGCAACACGCCGGCCGGCGCGCAATCCGAACATTCAACAGCGCCGGATCAAGACCCAAGTCATTGTCGCGGACGGCGAATTGCTGATGCTGGGCGGCCTGATCCAGGTCAGCGCACCCTCGACAATCAGGTTCCGATCGTCGGCGACCTGCCGTGTCGGCACATTGTTCAAGCAGAAAGACGACGCGATCTCCAAGACCGAGCTCTTGATCCTGATCACCCCGCATTCGTTCATCATCGCCGAAGCGCGCGACATCGCCAACGAGTGGAAGCGCAAGCTGCTGAACATCTCGACGAAGGCGATCGCACGTCCGCACACGATCGAACAATCGACGCGCCGCACGCTGCTTGACGACACCTCCGTCAGCGACTCCTTGCTCGATCGCGCGTCGAGATAACTAGAATTCAGCGCGCATGCGCCCGCGCTCCAGCATATGCGCGGGGTCGAAGCTCTCCTTGACGCGCTGCGTCAAGGCAGCCAAAGCCGGGGGCTGCGGCTGGAACACGTCGACCCGCGACCGCACGTCCTTATCGGCGCGAACCAGCGTCGCATGGCCCCCGAGCGCAGCGACACAGGCGCGGATGAGCGGCGCATGGGCGTCTGGCGCGTCATTGAGCCGCACCCACACCAGGCCGCCGACCCAGTCGTAGAAGTGGTCGAGGAGCGGCGCATCGCCGCAGCGAAGCGACGCGACGAAGGCGAAACCTTGCGTCGGCGTGAGCGAGACGCGCCAGACCTGGCCTTCCGCTTGCGCCACGGGCGCCGCGTCGCGCAGGGCCCGCCACAGCGCCGCGGACGCGTCCGCTTCCAGCGTCTCGAAAGCGCCGCCGCCTTCGCCGAGCAGCATGCGCAGATCGTCGAGCCGCCTTGCGACCGAAACAGGCGGCCCTTCCAATCTGATCGCGGCGGCGCAGCGGTCGAGCCCGAGGGGCTGCGCGCCGGCGGGAAGCACCGCAAGCCCGCTGGCCTCGCAGGGCGAGGCGGCGACCGCGCGCAGCGCGGCGAGCGCGTCCTTCTCGATGCGGCCGACGAGCAGAAGCGTCGCCTGCGTTTCAGGCTTGGGCAGGACCTTGAAGGTGACCTCGGTCAAGGCCGCGAGCGTGCCATAGGCGCCGCAGACGAGTTTCGACAGGTCGTAGCCGGTCACGTTTTTCATGACGCGGCCGCCGGACTTCACGATCTCGCCGCGTCCGGTGACGCAGCGAAAACCCAAGAGATGATCGCGCAAGGCGCCGGCCTTGAAGCGGCGCGGACCGCTGGCGCCGATGGAGACGAGCGCGCCGATCGAGCCCAGCGACGGCGCCGCGCCGAGCAAAGGCCCGTAGTCGATCGGCTCGAAGGCGAACTGCTGGCCATGCGCATCGAGCAAGGCTTCGATTTCTGCGCGCGGCGTTCCGGCCCCCGCGGAAATGACGAGTTCGTCCGGTTCATAGAGCGAGACGCCGGAGAAACCCGCAAGCGACAGCGCGTCGCCCTGCGCGGGTCGCCCTAGAGCATGTTGTGCTCCATCGTTTTGAGTTTGGAGCGATTTCTTATCGCTCGAATGAGTCCATTCGGGGGATAAGCGCTCTAGCGCGGCCTTGGCGCCGGAGCCGACGAGCCGCAGCGGCGCGGCCTTCGCGACAGCGTCGCGAATCGTCTCGGCGAGTTCCTCTTCGGAGCTCGGCGCAAGCGTCGGCATCGTCAAAACCTCGGAAGCTCGGCGAAGGGCGCATCGCCGCCCCGCACGTGCATCATGCCGAGCTCGGCGCAACGATGCAGCGTCGGAAACACCTTGCCGGGATTGAGCCGTCCTTGCGGATCGAAGGCGCATTTGACGCGCATCTGCTGCTCCAGATCGACTTGCGAAAACATTTCGTTCATGAGGTCGCGTTTTTCGACGCCGACGCCGTGTTCGCCGGTCAGCACGCCGCCGACGGCGACGCAAAGGCGCAGGATGTCGGCGCCGAGCGCTTCGGCGCGGGCGATGTCGCCCTCGATCGACGCATCGTAAAGAATGAGCGGATGCAGATTGCCGTCGCCGGCGTGGAAGACATTGGCGACGCGCAGCCCATGTCGCTGCGCGAGCGCGCTCATGCCGAGCAGAACTTCCGGCAGACGGCGGCGCGGGATGGTCCCGTCCATGCACAGATAATCCGGCCCGATGCAGGCGACGGCCGGAAAGGCGTTCTTGCGGCCGGCCCAGAAGCGCAGCCGCTCGGCTTCGCTGGTCGAGACCCGCGTCGACGTCGCGCCCTCAGTGCGCGCGATCCCCTCGACGACGTCGACGAGATGGTCGACTTCGGCGCGCGTTCCGTCGAGTTCGACGATCACCAGCGCCTCAGCGTCCCGCGGATAGCCGCAGGGCTGGAAGCGCTCGGTGGCGTCGATCGTCGCGCGGTCCATCATCTCCATGCCGGCCGGAATGACGCCGCGCGAAATGATCGCGCCGACCGCGCGCGCCCCGTCTTCGACGCTGGCGAAGCCGAGCAAAAGTCCGCGCGCCAGCGTCGGTTTGGGCAGGATGCGCACGGTCGCTTCGGTGACGACGCCGAGCAGTCCTTCGGAGCCGGTCATGAGGCCGAGGAGATCATAAGCTTCCGCGTCGAGATGTTTGCCGCCCAAGCGCACGACCTCGCCGCCCATCAGCACGACTTCGAGCCCAAGCAGATTATTCGTCGTGAGGCCGTATTTGAGGCAATGCACGCCGCCGGCGTTCTCCGCGACATTGCCGCCGATCGAACAGATGATCTGCGAGGAAGGGTCGGGCGCGTAATAAAAACCGGCGGCGTCGACGGCCTTGGAGATCGCGAGATTGGCGACGCCCGGCTGCACGCGCGCGCAGCGATTCTCATAGTCGATTTCGAGGATGCGATTGAATTTCGAGAGCCCGAGCAGAATGCCGTCTTCGAGCGGCATGGAGCCGCCCGAGAGCGAGGTGCCGGAGCCGCGCGGCACGACCTTGACGCCAAGCTCCTGCGCCAGCGCCATGACGGCGCAAACCTGCGCTACGGTTTCCGGCAGCGCGACGACGAGCGGCAGCGCGCGATACATGGTAAAGGCGTCGCATTCATAGGCGCGGCGCGCGGTCTCGTCGGCGATGACGCTTTGTTCGGGGAGGATCGCGCGAAGCCGCGTTACGATTTCATCGCGCCTTGCGAGGATTTGCGGCTCGGGCGCCGGCATAAGCAGGGTCATGGGATGATCTTATCTGTCCGCCGGCTTAACGCAACGCGCTGTAGAAGCCGCGTCCTTTTCCGTGAGGCGACGAGGCCGACTGCCGCAGCTAACGCATCGAATTCGGCACGGTCAATTGGCCCGACGCCGCGTGCTTCCTCTTGAGTGATGAGTTCGGCTAACCGGCCCTTGGCCATAGCGTCGGGTAAGCTCAGTGAATTGGTCCACAGCAGTGAGATATTCCAACCCCGGGAAGAAATCGAGGGCGCGTTGACGCCCCCGATCCCTCGCCCCCTTAGAAGGGAAGCTTCAACTGCCCGGGCCAGCTACGAGTATGGGCGCGAACATGCTCGCGTTGACCATTCCTCGTGCGATCATAGGCCCGCACAGGGACGCGTGGTCGCATAGACCGTCTCCATGCCGAGTTTCCCTTGAAAACGGCGACAGGACGTGCGATCTTCTGGTGTCACCTGAAGTGCGCGTCCTGCCACCTAAAAAGCGGTTCGGGGTTGCCACTTTTGATGAGAACGGCGAGGCAGGCCCTTGCAGGCCTACGGTAATCTCCGGGTTATGAGCCACATAACGCATCTCCTTTCTCTTCTGTTGGCGCTTTGAGCGTTCCCGGCCAAGAGAACTCGCTCGCTGCGCATGAAGCTCTTAAGCGGCTGGCTAATCGCCAGCCGCTTTTGTTATCTCGATCGACAAATCTATAGGTTTATCGGGGTCGTCATAGATTTCTGATACGTTCATTGCGAACGTTTTAAACCAACGAAGTCTCCGGTTTGCTGGCCAATCCTCGCCCCTCCCGGGGATTTTCTTCAGAAGCTCAATCAGCAACGGGTCCAGGTCGAGGCCATCACCGCCGCCTCCGGATTTTTTCGTGTCGTCTTCAGATGAGGACGTATCCTGCCATTCCATTTGATTCTTGGCACCACCGGCTTCCGTTTGCCCGGGAGACGGATCTAGACGAGGTTTCACGAGGCGGTTGTCTCCGGCCTCATAAAAACCAGCCTGCCGAGCGGACCGCTCAAATGCTCGGCGCGCATTATCGGTTTGTTTGGGGGCGACCCCAAGGCTGAGCATCTCTCGTTCGAGCGCCTTGACCGGCGGTAGAAGATGGCCCCGATACTTTTCATAAACGGCGTTATAAAGGGGGACGCACAAAAACGAATCTACCCTCGCCGCGCGCTCCTCGTCAGGATTGACAAGACGTTGGCCCAGCGCCGTAAGCTTCACCGCGTTGCGACCCTCCTTGTCAACCAATTCAAATATTTTTGCAGTCTGCGTTTTTTGGCGAAAGGCGCCGCTAAGGGATTGCTTCATTTCCGCTGCGAGTTCGTCAAGTGCGCAAACACCAAATCCCGCGCGACCATGCACAGCTTTTGCGACTTCAACCGCAGTATCAAGATCGAGGTATGGGAACACAATCGACGAACGATCATTGCTCTTTTCGTCGTCATCAGCCGCCGCCGCTTGGGCTGCCTCGTCGAAATTGATCGTTTCGCCCAACATTAAAGGCACCTCTCGCCTAACGGTTGAGAGAACATACCGCGACCCCTGCATTTCGGTCAAGGCGCCAAATCCAGATTCTTTTATGTTCACGCCTATCACTCATGAATTCGCGCCTGCCACCGCCATCTTAAGAAATGCATTCAACGTAACTAACTGTTACTAGAAACGTTTAATAACTGTAGCTCTGTCGAGACTTGGTTTTGGCAATAGGCGCAATGGAGTGATATCTAGGCGCGAACAAGGCTTGACAAATCATTAACCATAGGAGTTTGCGTGATTCGCGGTTGTGAAATGCCCAGAAATAGGCGGAATCGATTCCTCCCCTGCGTAAGCCCTGTGGGCGAAGGCTGAAGAATGGGAAAGAAGGAGCCGGTCTGATCAGGGCCCTACTTCTCCCAAAGGGATTACCTTCCAAAAGCCACGAGTTGGATGGTTGAGGCGAAAAGCCGTTAACAAGAGTTGTGCTTCGTCGACTCTAAAGATACGCTGCCTTTTGCTAGGCCCCTGGATATTTCAGAATATCTTTCAATACTCCCACTCCACCCCAATCCCGACGGAGCTCTTGCCGTCGACGCGGGTTTCGCCCTGCACCCGCACTTTCTTCGTGATGTCGACGTTGACGTCGACCGCGCTCTGTTCGGGCTTCGCGCCCGTCTTCACGCCGACGCTGACGCCCTCCATGATGTAGCGCGAGGCGCCCACCGTCGGCCCGTTCGCGCCGCCGGCGTCGAGGTCGAGCGAATCGACGCCGAGCCCCTTGCGCAGTTTCTCGAAAGCGCCGACGCCGTCGCCGACGCCTGAAAATTGCGCCAGGGCCGCCGCGAGCTGCACGGCCTGGACGGGCGAGAGCGAGCCCGAGGCCTTGGCGAACAGGAGACGCGACAGCACTTCGTCCTGCGGCAGATCGGGCGTCGAGGTGAAGGAGAAAGTCGGCTGCCCGCCGGCCCGGTGACGGCGATTTTCGCGGTGACGTCGGACGCGGTGGTTTCCGCCGCGAAGTCGAGTTGCGGCGTCAGGCCGCCGGTGAAGCTGAGCTTGCCGCGGGTGATGTCGAGACGCTGCGTGAGCAGTTGCAGCTTGCCGCGGCGCAGGTCGAAGCCGCCCGTCACGTCCGGCTTTTGGATCGTGCCGGCGATCTTCAGGTCGCCGCCGAATTCCGCGTCTATGCCGCGGCCGCGCACGAAGATGCGGCTCGGCGCCGAAATGAAAAGATCGAGCGACGCATCGAAATTGGAATGTTTCGCCGCCTTCTCCCGCTGCTTCTTCTGCAACGCCAGCATCTGCGCGGCGAAGCCCTTGGCGTCGATATGCGTCGAGCCCGGAATCGGCTTGAGATTGGCCGGAATGCGGTCGGGAACGCTCACATCCATCGAGGCGAGCGCGACTTTGCCCGCGACTTTCGGCGCGCGCGCCAGCGGTCCGCTGATCGTCAAATCGAGAATCTCCGACCGAAGAGACGATGTCGCTATTGGCGAGTTGCGCATTATGCGCGCCGATGCGCAGCGAACCCGGCATGCCGGCGTCCGGCGCGACAGTCACCCGGCCGCTGACGGCGATCTGGCCGCCGTTCCGGGTGTGCGCGCTCAGCGACGCGATGTTCAGATCGCGCCCGCGTCCCTCGATGCGGCCCGTGATCTTGTCGAGGCTGACGCCGTTGAGCGGATCGTTGAAGGCGCCGTTGGCGATATCGACGCCGCCGCCGAGGATCGGAGCCGTCGCAGGTCCGCTCAGGCGCAGGTCGACGGCGGCCTTGCCGGCGACGGTCTGTCCGTTGGCGGCGAGCATCGTATTGGCGAGCGCAGCGTCGACGACGCCCTTGACCGTAAGATCGAGCGCGCCCTCGCCCAGCGGCGCAGACCCGCCGACCTTGACGCGGCTTGCGGAGCCAAGCGCGATGTCGGCGTCGAGCGTCGTGCGCGACCCGGAGAGACGCCCGTTCGCCGCGGCGTCGACGGCGGGCAGACCGCTCGAGCGAAGCTGCGGCGCGCTGGCCTTCGCGAGTTTTATGCGCCAGTCGCCGGCGGGCGCGGTTTTCGGGCCTGTGATGCGCGCCTCGGCGTCGACGAGGCCTTCGAGCGTCAGCGAGGGATCGACGATGGCGGCGACGGAGAGCGGCACGGCGCGCGCCTTGGCGGTAAGATCGAGGCGTTCCCCGAGCGTTCCATCGACGTCGAGACGCCCCGAGCCGAGCGCGACGGAGAGGCCCCGCAGTTCGACGCCGCTTCCTTGCAGGGTGACCAGCGCGGGCGCCGCAAGAGCGATCTTCTTGCCTTGCCGCTGCGCCGAGAACTGGCTGACGTCGAGACGCATGCGCTCGCCCGGCGTCAGCGTCGCGCGGCCCAGCACATTGAAGCCGCGCGCCTCGAGCGAGAGATCGAGCGCCGCGGCGCCGTCGCCGGCGGGCTTCGCGGAGAGCCGCGCCTTGGAGACCGTTTCCTTGCCGAAAGCGGCGTCGTCGATCGCGACCGTTCCATCGAGCTTCGGCCGCCGCAAGAAATCGCGCGCCGTGAATTTCGCATCGAGCCGCCGCAACGAGGCGTCCTTCGCGCGCAGGCCCTCCGCGGTCGCGTCGACGACGACGTTCTGGCCGCCGCCCGCGCCGTCGAGCGCCACGTCGGCCTGCAGGCGCCCCGCGAGCTGCTGCAACGCCAGAGCGGAGAGATCGTCGAGATCGGGAGCGGCGAGTTTGAGCCGTCCTGTGGCGAGACCCGCCCCGTCAAGAGCGAGGGCGCCTTTGACGCTCGCCCGCCCGATCGCAAGATCGACGTCGTCGACCTTCCAGCCGTCGCCCACACGAGCCGCAGTCGCGCGGCCGCGCGCCGGCCTGCCGTCAATGAGGCCGTCGAGCGATGCGACCGCGGTGAGCGCCCCCAGAAGATCCTTGGCCTCGCCGCGCAGCGCGAGTTTGGGAACCGAGCGCCCGTTGAGTTTGGCGCCCGTCAGCGTGGCGGTCAGCACGGCGTCGGGTCTTTGCAACGCGCCGGTCATCGCGGCTGCGATCTCGCCGCGACCCGCGACGCGGGCGTCCGCGCGAGAGAGATCGGGAGCCGTGATCTTTGCGTCGATCTGCGCTTTTTCCGGCGTCGCCCGCCCGTCGACGAGCGCCGAGACATAGTCGCCGGAAACCGCGAGTTTCTCGAAAGCGAAGCCGCCGCCGGGCTGCGTCGCCGCCATGCCTGAAAGCGTGAGGCGACGCCCGAGCAGGGCGTCGACCGCTGCGACGCCAAGGCCCGGCGAGCCGATCGCGCCCTCGAGCTTCGCCGCGACATGGCCTTCGCTCGGCGCGCCTGAGAGATCGGCGCCAAACGTCAATGCGCCGCGCAGTTCGCGTCCGGCGAGCCGCGCGAAGCGCCGCAGGTCCGGCGCCTCGACATGCGCGCGGCCTGCGATGGATGTCGGGCCGATGCGCCCCGACCAGGTCGCGGCGCCCGCGCTCGTTGCGATTTTGGCGAGGCCGACGTCGGCCTGTCCCGCGCCGTCGACGCGCGCGCGCAGCGAGAGGCTCGCCGCATCGCCCAGCGCTTCAGCAAGCGCGGCGTCGCTCAGCGCGAGACCGCTCGCCTGCCCTTCCGCCTCGAGATCGAGGCGCGCGGCGGGATCGGAAAGATCGCCGTCGGCGACCGCCTTGGCGTCGAGGTCGATGCGACCGAGCCGCCCCATCGGCAGAGCGGCGTCTTCGACGACGAATTTCAGCGCGGCGTTCGGACGCGACAGCGCGCCCGAGACGGTCGCCTCGCCTTCCAGCGTCTTGGCGCTGAAGCCCGCGTCTTCCGCGGCGCGAACACCGTGCAGTCCGAGGCGCGCCTCGACATTATGGGCGGCGTCGAGCTTGCCCTTGACGTCGAGCACGAAGCTCGACGTTTTGAGCGCCGCGCCGTCGAAGGCGACGCCGCCGTCGTCGCCAAGATGCGCCACGCCCTCGAGCCTGGTCGAATCTTTGAAGAGAGCGGCGAGGTCTTTTGGCAGAAAGGCCGCGAGCCGCGCGGCAAGATCGAGGTCGACGCGCCGCGCGGCGCCCTCGCGCGCAATTTTCGCCACGCCTTCCGCGTCGCCGACGTCGCCCGCCTTGGCGCTGAGCTTCGCGGTGAAGGCGTCCAGCGTTCCCGCGCCGTCGATCGCGAGTTCGACCGGCGGCAGGCCGGGGATTTGCGCCAGACGCGCGACGACGCCGCCCTCTGGTTCCGAAGCGTCGATCTTGAGCGTGAGCGCGCCGTCACGCGGGGCGAAATGCGCAAGCGCAGAAATTGCGCCGGGCGCATCCAGACGCTGCACCTGCAGCCTCAAATCCGCTTCGTCTTTGACCGAACCGGCGCTGAAGCCGAGATCGGCTGCGAGCGTCGCGGACATGTCCAGCACGGGCCTGGCGAGCGCGATCTTAGCGATCGCGAGGTCGCCCAACCTGACTTTGAGGGGAAGACCTGACGGCCACGACGACTGAGCTTTTTCCGCCGGCTTTTTCGCATCCGGCGCGCTCGCCGCCGCGGCGGCGACAGGGCGTCGCAGCACATCGACGCGGCCGATGTCGATTCGGTCGATGTCGAGCCGCAGAGCAAGCAGCGCAGGCCTTGACCAATGCGCCTCGACGCGGTCGATCGTGAGCCAAACGCCGCCGGTATCGGAGATCTTTATCCCCCTTACGGCGGGACTGGACGACAGCGCGTCTTCGATGGCGCCGATTTCGACCCGCATTTGCGGCGAAGACGCGGATCGGGAGACGAAAGCCGCGAGCGCGCGCGCGCCCTCCGCGCCATGCACATAATGGACGAGGCCGCCGATCAGCATGATGAAGCCGACGACGAGTTCGGCGGCGATGGTCTTCCATGTGGGGCGCAGGCGCATCAGAATGACTCGCCGATGCCGATGAAGACGGCGATCCTGCCGTCGCCGGGACGCGGATTGAGCGGCGTCGCGACGTCGAACCTGATCGGTCCGATCGCGGTGTAGGACCGCAGGCCTATGCCCGCGCCGGCGTGGATCGTGGTGCTGAAATCGGGAAAAGGCGAAGCGAAGGCCGTGCCGGCGTCGATGAAGGGCACGACGCCGATGTTCGGCGTCACCTTCACGCGTGCTTCCGCGGAGCCTTCGAGGAGGCTGCGGCCGCCGGTCGGAAAGCCAAAGCCATTGTCCGGCGCGAGCGAGCGATAGAGGTAGCCGCGCACGGAGCCGCCGCCGCCGGCGAAGAAGAGATGGCTCGGCGGAATGTCCGCGGTCTGCGCGCCGACGATGGAGCCGGCCGCGATCCGGCCCGCGAGTATGTACCAAGCGTCGTCGTCGAGCGCATAATAGCTCGCAACCTGCGCCTTCGACTGCACCATTCCGACGCCGTCGGGAAGCGCCTTGACGTAAGGCGTGACGCGGGCCAGCGCGCGCACGCCGCGCGTCGGCGCGAGCTGGCTGTCGGTGCTGTCGTAATTCGCCGAGAGCGGAAAGCCGAACAGCGTGTAGTCATGACCGCCCCAGGCGTCGAAGTAATGTCCGCCTTCGATCTCGACGCCGCCTTGGACCGACGCCTGCTCCGAGAAGCGATGTCGAATAGCGGCGGTTCCGGTCCCATAGCTCGCTTCGTAATAATTCGTGCGCTCGCGCACGCCGGCGATGTCGACGAGGAGGTCGTTGCGGGTTCCCCACAGCGCCGGCTTGATGAAACTCGCGCCGACGCGGCCGATCACGTCGTTCCAATTGACCTGCGTGAAATTCGGCGTGCCCGACGCGCCGCCGAGCGGGGCGAGGCCCGCTTCGAAATCGAGGCGCAGACGCTCGGCCCCGCCGAAGAGATTGCGGTCGACCCAATAGCTGCGCAGCGCCGGGCCGTCGGTGTTCGAATAATTGGCCGAGCCGCCGATCGCATGGAGCTTGCGCTCGCTCGTTTCGACGAGCAGCGGCATCTCTCCGTTGGCGTCGAGATTATCTTGCGCGTCCTTGACCTTGACGCTGCCGATGGCCTCGATGCCGGCGATGGATTTCTTAGTGTCGGCGAGTTTCTTCGGGCTGTAGTCCTCGCCCTCTTCGAGATAAATGAAGGAACGGATCACTCCCGGATCGATTCCCGGCGAGCCCTCGAGCTGCACCGGCCCGATGGCGCCTCGCGGGCCCGGATTCATGACGATTCGCACGTCGACGACATGCTCGTCATGCCGAACCACCGGCTGGACCTCGATAATTCTTGCGATCGGATAGGATTTGGCGCGTAACGCGTCGATCCACTCGCCCTGCAGCGCTGCAAGCGCGGCGGCCCGCGCCGGCCGATCCGGATCGTTACGTAAGGCGCGGGACGAAAACAGGTCCCGGTCGATCGGCGCATGTGTGCGCTGGTCGATGATCTCGACATTGCGCAAAAGGAAGACAGGCCCAAGCTCGACTCTGTAGACCACGGGCGCGAGCGCCTCATTGCGGTAGCGCTCGGCGGCGATTGCGGCGAGGTCCGCGCCTTTGCCGTCCGGCCAAACCTCGACCCCGGCGACCGTCGCGCGCACGGAGGCGTTGAAATAGCCGTTCGCCCATAGAGCGTCGGCAATGCGCGGAAAATCCGCGACGACGCGGCGGGCGAGACCGTCGCCCGACCAGGGCGGATTAGCCTAAGACGCCAGCTATTCGAGGCGTCCTTCAAATTTTGTTCGATCTTGGGGTCGTCGGCGAGGCCCGAAAAGGCGATATCGTAGGCGACCGTCTCAGCACTCGGCTTGGCCTTTTCCGCTTCGCCGAAAAGTCCGAAGAAATCGAAGGCGCGCGCGGGCGACCCGGCGAAAATACAAAGCGCGCCAGTCATCGCAACTATGGAGAAACGCGCAAAAGTCACGACCGTGCCTGGGATAAAAAAAGCGCTATTCACCAAACTTCATAACCTTAAGCTTTAACTCTAGCAACCGACTGCAAGCCGCGAAATTTGAACATGACTAAGGAAGCGTAAACGTGGCGCGCGGCGCGTTCGACTTCCAAATGCGCGGGAGACGCAACGAAAGTCGCTTCGAGAAGTTTCAGGCAGACAAATCGCATTAATCGACGGCGAAGCGCCGACGATGGTTCAAGGAGGAGACAATCGATGCCACAGGGTCTGATGAAAGTCGTGGCGGTCGGAGCGCTCGGCTTTTTTGTCGGAGCCGCGATTTTGGGTTGGCTCTATGGCTGAACCGCAGCCTTCAGCGCGGAAGCTTCTCGGCCAATATGTCGAGCTTGTGAATCGCAGGCTCTTTCGCAAGGAGGTCAGGCGCCTTCGCCATCAGCGCTTTCGCGACTTCGCCGGAAAGATGCGCCGTGCGACCCGCCTCGTCGTCGAAGACGTCGAAAATGCCGAAACTCGAAGGTCCCATCTGCATCGCGAACCAAGCGGTCGTGGCCGGCTCCGCTTCGACCAAAGGCAGCGCCCCCTTCAGAAACTCCTTAACCTGCTGCTCTTTGCCGGGTTGCGCCTCGAGATGAACGTAGAGTCCGAAATTGGTCATGGCTTTTTCCCTTTCAATGTCGTCGCAAACCATATCTTGCGCGCATTATGCACAACGTCTTCGTATGTTCAAAGCGCCGCGATACACCTCGGTTGCTTTATGAACAAATGGGAGGTGAAGCGTGCAAGACCAATCAGCCGAACTCGATCAACTGCAAAACGCCTATAAGGCCGCTGTCGAGGAGTGGATCGCGGCCATCCGGAAGGAAGAAGCGCTGGCTTCCGTCAATCATGACATCGCCGAGGTCGACGCATGGGAGGCGGCGCATTTCAACGAGGACGACGTCCGCAACAAAGTCAAAGCCGCCAAAAAGGAATACGAAGACGCGCTGCGGCAGAAGTTCTATAAATTTTAGCCTGCAGATCGCGTAGCGCGAGTTATTTGGCCGCCAAAAGCGCAGAGGCGTCGGACGGCGCATCGACCATCCGCGCCGACGCGGTCTCGTTGCGCGGCTGCGGTCGCGACGCGATTTCCATCAGCAAGCCGCCGACGCCCATGCGACGAATATCGGCGCCCGTGACCTTCAAGTCCGCCAGCAGCCGATCGAGCACGAAGTCGAAGCCATTCTCCTTGATGGAGCGGGCGCAGCCCGGCGCGCCGATCACGGGCGCCCCGCGACGTCGCCGAGCAGCAGGAGATTGCCGGGATCCACGGGCATGCCGAGGCTCTCGACGCGGCCGCCCGTGCGCTCGATCGCCGCCGGAATGACGTCGCGCCGATCCGTAATCGCGGATGCGCCGAAGACGACGATCAATTCGCAGTGCAGAACCATATCGCGCAGCGCCGCAGCCAGAGCCTCAGCTTCATGTTCCGTCTCCGCGCAAGAGACAAGGCGCGAGCCGGCGACGCCGAGACGCGCGCTCAGATTTCGCACGCTGTTGTCGATCGCGGCGCGCTTCAGACCCGGCGCCAGCGTCGAGATCACGCCGACCGGGCGCGAGCGGAACGGCGCGACGGACAACAACGGCTGCGCCGCCTCCAATGCGCGCGAGAATATCCGCGCGCCGACGGCGAAGGGAATGATCTTCACCGTCGCGATCATTTCTCCCGCCGCGACGCGCCGCCAGGGCGCGAGCGTCGCCAGAGTGATCGCCTCGTCGACGTCGTTCAGGAGATGGACCTGCGCCGCGTCGACGACGAAAACGCCGGCGCGACGAGCGAAGAGATTGCTGCGACCGGCGGATGCGCGCGCGATCCGCACATGAGCGCCCGCAAGTCTCGACGCGATACGCTCGGCCGCCGCGTTTTCGTCGATGTCGCCTGGGTCGAGCCGAGCCGCGACGATGTCGGCGATCCCCGATGCGCGCAACGCTGTGACAGCGCGCACATCTACGACAGCGCCCTTCCTGAGCGTTACGCCGGGGCGCCTAACTTCATGCGCGACGATGGCGCCTTCGGCGTCAGCGAGCGAGAGGCGTCCGAACTTCAAACCGTTCCTCGTCTTTCTAGTTCGCCGCGACGACTACTGGCGCGTCGTTCGCCTCCAATTTCGCTGTCGACGTTGCGCGCCATGTCTGGATGATCTCGGCGAGCACGGCGACGGCGATTTCCGCAGTGCTCGCGGCGCCAAGGTCGAGTCCGATAGGCGCATGCAAGCGTTGGATGGCGTCTCGATCGACGCCGCCCGCGGCCAGTCGCTCGACGCGGCGGGCGTTGGTCTTTTTGGAGCCGAGCGCGCCGATGTAGAAACATTCGGAACGCAAAGCGGCGCGCAACGCAACGTCATCGATCTTCGGATCATGCGTGAGCGTCGCCAGCGCCGTGAATGCGTCGAGCCCGATCGCCGGCAGCGCCTCACCCGGCCATTGCGCCAGCACGCGCGCATCGGGAAAGCGTTCCTTGGCCGCAAAGGCGGAACGCGGATCGACGACGGTCACGTCGAAGCCTGCGATCTGCGCCATCGGCGCCAAGGCTTGCGCCACATGGACGGCGCCGACGATGATCAATCTCAGTGGAGGTGTTTCGACATTGACGAAGTAGCTGCGCCCGTCGACGTCGTCGACGCCGCTCACGCCGGAACGCAGTCTTTTCTTCAAGGAATTCCGCAACGCGCCGCAGTTCGCTTCGCCTTCCAGAAAAAGCCATTGTTCGCCGTCGTCGAGCGCGGTGACCAGCACGCACCGGCGACGCGCCGCGCATTCGCGATTGAGCGCGCTGAGAAGCTCGAGGCGCATCAATCCAGCCTCTCGACATAGACCTTGATGCGCCCGCCGCAGGACAACCCGACGCGCCAGGCGGTTTCATCCGCGACGCCGAACTCGAGCAGACGCGGCGCGCCGTCGTCGATGGTTTCGATCGCTCTCGTGACGACCTCGCCTTCGACGCAGCCGCCGGAAACCGAGCCCTGAAACAGCCCCGCGTCATCGACGACGAGATGGATTCCGACAGGTCTCGGCGCCGACCCCCAGGTCTCGACCACGGTGGCGATAGCGACGCCGCGTCCGGATTTCTTCCAGGCTTCGGCGCATCGAAAGACGTCTCCTCCAGTGGGGCGCATGCGCATCGATCCTTCGAGTAGGGCGAAAGACATTCGACCAACAAGTAGCGCTGCGCCTCGATGCCGCCAGACCAGGGCCAGTGGTCCGACCCGAACGCTCGATTCCTGCGCGTTTGGACAAGTCGGCCCACCAACGCATTGAACTGGTGGATAAAATCATCCAGACGAATGGGAACCATTCGTCTGGTTTTATCCACTAGCGCGCGCGACGGCGCTGATGTTCCGAAGCGGAAGCATTTGCGCGCAGCCGATCCAATTTCCCCATAGACGCTTAGTTATAGGGACAGGGCAGTTTCAAGCCGAAGGAGAAAAGCAATTGGCCTACGAACGAAATACGCGCGCCTATCTATCCAGCGATCTTTCCTTCGTCCATCCCACGAGTTCTCAGTCCCTGGGGAACCTATCTCGCCCAGGTCGAGCGCGTCGCGCCCTATCTCGGATCGCTTGCGCGCTGGACCGATACGCTGCGGAAGCCGAAGCGAGCCTTGATCGTCGACGTGCCGATCGAACTGGACAACGGCCAGTTTGCGCATTTCGAAGGCTATCGCGTGCAGCACAATCTTTCGCGCGGCCCCGGCAAAGGCGGCGTGCGCTTCCATCCCGACGTGACGCTTGAAGAGGTCATGGCGCTGTCGGCCTGGATGACGGTCAAGAACGCCGCCGTCAACCTGCCCTACGGCGGCGCCAAGGGCGGCATCCGGGTCGCCCGAAAAGCTGTCGCAAAAAGAGCTGGAGCGCGTGACCCGCCGCTACACCAGCGAGATCGGCGACATCATCGGGCCGCAGCAGGATATTCCGGCGCCCGACGTCAACACCAACGCTCAGATCATGGCCTGGATGATGGACACCTATGCGATGAACACCGGGCTCGCCAGCACCGGCGTCGTCACCGGCAAGCCGGTCAATCTCGGCGGCTCGCTGGGTCGGATCAAAGCCACCGGGCGCGGCGTCTTCGTCACCGGACGCGAAACTATGCGCCGGCTGAATTTCCCCATCGAGGGCGCTCGCGTCGCGGTTCAAGGTTTCGGCAATGTCGGCTCGGCCGCGGCGGAGCTGTTCGCCGCCGCCGGCGCCCGGATCGTCGCCGTGCAGGACGCAAGCGACACCATCGCCAACTCCTGCGGGCTCGCGCCGATCGCCCTTGGCGCCCATATGCAGCGCCACGGCGCGCTTTCAGGCTTTCCCGGCGCCGAAGCGCTCGACCGCGAGTTTTTTTGGGACGTCGACTGCGACGTGCTGATCCCGGCGGCGTTGGAAGGACAAATAACCGCCGGCCGCGCCGAACGACTTAGGGCGCGGCTCGTGCTCGAAGGGGCCAATGGCCCGACGGTCTCCGAAGCGGACGATATTCTGGCTTCGCGCGGCGTCGTCGTGCTCCCGGACGTGATCTGCAACGCCGGCGGCGTCATCGTCAGCTATTTTGAATGGGTGCAGGACTTCGCCAGCTATTTCTGGACCGAGGACCAGATCAACCAGCGTCTCGACAAGATCATCCTGGACGCGCTCCATCACATTTGGGCGACCGCGGAGGAACACAAAATCTCGTTGCGCACCGCCGCCTTCATCGTCGGTTGCGAGCGCGTCCTGAAGGCGCACGAAGAGCGGGGGTTGTATCCGTGATCGGCCGATCGGCGCGGCCGTCACGCCGGCGCGCGCGGCGGCTTTAGCGGTCCGACGTCGACATGAATCTCATCGCCTTCCACGCGCAGGTCATAGGGGTGAAGCGCGTTGCGGACGAGGTGCGTCACGCACTTGCCGCTGACGGCGTCGAAACCCCACGCATGCTGCGCGCAGGTGACCGTCTGACCGTTGAAGGCGGCGTCGGTCAAGGGCATGTCCGCATGCGGACAGCGCCCGCGATAGGCCTTGAGTTCGCCGCCGGTCGGCCAGACCAGAAGCACGCTTTTGCGACCGGCCTGAAAGAGGCCCATGCCCCCTTCACTCACGGCGCTGGCGTGACAGATAAAGGTGAACGCCATCGATATCGCCTTTCGCAAGAATCCCCGACCGACGCCACGCAAATTGCGGACCAGCGACGCGCCGGGAACAGGCCGCGGTTGATGACGTTCACGGCTGCGATTAAATCCGCTCCCCGGCCTTGTTGACGAGACTTGCGCCGATATGTGCTGCGGTAAATTCATCAGCAACGGAGCATCCTCATGCAGAGGCTCATCGAACGAGTGGCTGAAATCACGGCGACGGACTTAAGCACCGCGCGGCGCGGGGTCGGATATGTGCTTTTGTTCCTGCGAGAACAGGCGCCCTTTGGAAAAGTGGCGGCCTATCGAAAAAAATCCTGTGGCGCATGAAGCTGTAGCAGCGGCGTTAGCGACTTCCGACGCCGGGGTAACGTCTTTTCTTGCGGGATCGGACGCCTTCATAGATGGAGCGCGATACGACACTTCGGTATTGGAGCGCAGGCTTCAAAACCTCGGACTGGACGAGAAGCAAGTCGACGACTTGCTCACAGAAGTTTTTTCGTGGCCGAGTCGTCTGATCAGCATCGAAGGTTTGAACGCCATACGGCGTAATCACCCGGACATGGCGCATGAGTTGAGATTTTCCGCCAATATGTTGGAGTGATGTGGGTCGTCCCACCGGACGCCTAAAAGACGGCCCGCTGAGATTAGGCGGGCCGTTTTCGCGTCATGCTAGGGTCCGGTTGTCACCTAGAGAGCCTGGGGACGTCGGCGCTCCTCGCCTCTTTGATCAAATTGGAAAGATGTCTTTTAAGGGTTGGACCTTGGACCTGCCGCCCATCGTAGCCTTCGCGGTTTAGGCTGGCGACAAGATCAGTTAGACGTGAGCGATTTCCGGCGCGCGCCATATCGAACGCCCGTTCAAGAGTGGTTTTTTGAGTATCCATGTTGCGACGCATACCATGGACTTAAGCCATGCGTGAGGCAGGTCATTCAGCCTCAAACGCGCCCGCCCTTCTTACGCGCGATCGTCAATCTCACTTCGTCGGTGAAGTCAAGAGTCGCGAAAGTCTGCTCACTACAGTATGATCTCACGCGGCTTCCGCCCAAAAAGACGGTTTCACACTGGAGAAACGATCGTGCTGAAAAAACTGCTCGCGGCATCCATTGTTACTGCGTTGGCTTCAATGTCTCCCGCGCTCGCTCAAGCCCCAGCGGAAGATCAAACAACACCCCCAACTGAGCAAGTGCAAAAGCCGGCTGTGAAGAAAGCGCATAAAAAGGCGCCCAAGAAACACGCCGCGAAGAAAAAACCATCCCCAAAAAAGACTGAAGAGAAGACCCAACCGGAAGCGTCGCCAGAGGTAAAGTAAAGCGACGCCACTCTGAAAAGAGTTCTCTCGCGTTCAAATGTCCGCCACAAAAAAGCTAGCCTTAATCAGCGCTCGCATCGGCCCGGTCAGCAATGACCGGGCTTTTCTTTTGTGCTAATCATTCGATGTCCAGCCTATGCTCGGCGGCCCGAACTCCGGCTCGGAGTTCGCACCCAGAGCTCGCGAGCCCAGATGGAAGGCTGGGCCGCTTTTCTCACTTAAAACACCAACACGGTTTGAATTCGGGTCGAACTGAGTTCGAACGACCAGGACGCTTCCAAACTAACTACACGTCGCTATCGCCTGACACTCCGCACACTGCGTCGTGCACCTCTCGTTTTGTTTGCTTCGCCTCGTCTGGCTTGAGCCCTCAGATCATAAGTTCCTCTTCGACTTTTTGCCTATAGTTTTTCCTCGGACCAAAAAGGCTGGCTATTCGGCCGACGTTTGATCGGCACAAAAAGAACGCGACTTTGCTTGAATGGCTCCGCTATAAAGATTGGCGCGTCTCGCAACTGATTTGCATGTCGCGTGGAGCCGCCGCGTCTCATTTGAAATTATTGGAAATAGAGAGAAATCAATGCGACATGGCGCAATGTGAAATCGAGGGTTTAGTAGACGAATTTTCGTCCTTACGCTTTATTTTAATTTGGTAGCGAGGGAGGGATTCGAACCCCCGACACAAGGATTATGATTCCTCTGCTCTAGCCAACTGAGCTACCCCGCCCCGTGCGTCGCGAAGAGACGCCAAGACAATCCTCCTATAGGGGCGCCGCTTCCCGAGTGTCAAGACGCGCCCGCGGGCGAAGGCGCGAAACTATTTTTGCGGCGGCGAGCGCAGCGGCGCCGGGTCGGAATCCAAAAGCGCGAACAGCAGATGATCGCGCCATTGCCCATTGATATTGAGGTAAGAGCGCGCATAGCCCTCTTGTTGAAAGCCGACCCGCTCCAAAAGCCGCTTGGAGGCCTCGTTGGTCGGCACGCAGGCCGCCTCGATGCGATGAAATCCCTGCCTGTTGAAGCCATAGACGAGCACCGCGCGCACGGCGGCGCTCATGAAGCCCTGCCCGGCATAAGGCGCGCCCATCCAATAGCCGAGCGTCGCCGATTGCGAGACGCCGCGCCGCACATGTCCAAGCGACAGCCCGCCGAGCAGCACGTCGTCGCTTTGGCGGAACACGAAGAAGGAATAGGATTCGTCGCGCGCCATCTCCTTGGCGTGCCGGCGCACGCGGTAGCGAAAACTTGCGCGTGTGAGATCGTCGAGCGGCCACACCGGCTCCCACGGCGTCAGGAACTCGCGGCTGCGCTCGCGCAGCGAAGCCCATTGCGCATGGTCGCGCATCTCGGAAGGGCGCAGGTAGCACCCGCTCGCCGGCTATGGGGAACTGCGCCGGCCCATCGCGACGCCGAACAGCGACATAGTCAGGCCTTTGCCGCGCTTGACGTCGCGCGCGCGTGCCGCTCGATGAAGGATTTCACGCAACTCTCGTCCGCGTCGAGACGCGTCGAACGCTCCGGTGCGGTCATAATCGGCGCCAAGC
The DNA here is from genome assembly GCA_963820145.1 of uncultured Alphaproteobacteria bacterium. Classification (GTDB taxonomy): domain Bacteria; phylum Pseudomonadota; class Alphaproteobacteria; order Rhizobiales; family Beijerinckiaceae; genus Methylocystis. The sequence goes on along the minus strand of CAWFZD010000083.1, from coordinate 88,973 downwards.
GCTCCGGCAGATCGACCTTGAGGCCGATCGCCTTGAAGATGGCGTCCGGGAACTTCGCCGGATGCGCCGTCGCCAAGGCCACGACCGGCGTCGACGGGTCCTGCTTCAGACGCGCGCGCGCCGCGGTCACGCCCGTCGCGGTGTGCGGATCGAGCACGTAGCCGGCCTCGCGATAGGTGCGCGCGATCTCGGCGCTCGTCTCGGCTTCGTTGACGGCGCGGGCGTCGAAGTCCTCGCGCACCCGCGTCAGCGCGGCGGAAGGAATGTCGAAGCCGCCCGACTGCTCGAGGCTGGCGAAGGCGGCGCGCACGACGGCCGGATCGCGATCCGCCGCGTCGAACAGCAGCCGCTCGAAATTGGAGGAGACCTGGATGTCCATCGACGGCGACTGCGTCGGGGTCGACGCCGCGCGGCTCGTAGCGACCGGTCGTCAGCGCGCGCGCCAGAATGTCGTTGGCGTTGGTCGCGACGACGAGGCGCGAGACCGGCAGACCCATGCACTTGGCGACATAGCCGGCGAGAATGTCGCCGAAATTGCCGGTCGGCACCGTGAAGGAGACCTGGCGATGCGGGCCGCCGAGCGCGACGGCGCTGGTGAAATAATAGACCATCTGCGCGACGACGCGCGCCCAATTGATCGAATTGACGCCGGACAAGCCGCAGCCGCGCACGCAGACGGCTTGTCGCGGAAGACAGCGCTTTCAGAATCGCCTGGGCGTCGTCGAAGGTGCCTTCGAGCGCGACGGTATGGATGTTGTCGGCGGCAACCGTCGTCATCTGGCGGCGCTGCACGTCGGAGACGCGGCCATGCGGATAAAGGATGAAGACATCGACCTGGTCGCTGGCCGCGGAACGCCTCGATCGCCGCGGCGCCGGTATCGCCCGAGGTGGCGCCGACGACCGTCGCGTGGCGCTTGCCGCGCGCCTTCAGCGCATGGTCCATCAGCCGGCCGAGCAGCTGCATCGCCACATCCTTGAAGGCGAGCGTCGGGCCGTGAAACAGTTCCAGCACGAAAAGATTGTCGCCGATCTGCGTCAAGGGCGTCGACCGCTGAATGCGAGAAGCCGGCATAGGCGGCGTGCGCCGCGTCGCGGCAACACGCGCGCGCCGCAACCCTGCCGCGAAGGGCGCGATCAGACGCTCGGCGGCCTCGGCGTAGGGAAGTCCTGCGATCCTTGCAATTTCGCGCGGCTCGACGACGGGTAGCGCGCCGGCAGATACAGGCCGCCGTCGGCGGCGAGGCCGGCCAGCAGCACGTCTTCGAAGGCGAGCTGCGGGGCTTCGCCGCGCGTCGAGATATACAGCAATTCCAAACCTCTTGGCGCAAGCCGCCGGCGGGACCGCCCGTCTTTAGCATGACCTTGCGCGGCGCGGGCAAATGCGTGCGTGCTCGGTCATCACCGCTTCAGTGATCTGGCGTAGAACCCGGAAACGAGCGCGAAGCGCGCCCGCAAGGCCGAACCAGGTCATCGCGTAGGACAGATGATTGTTGGGGATTTCCTCAAGATCCGTCGCGCTCGGCCTGCGGCCAGCCGTCGGCGCTGGGCATCGCGTCGGCGTCGAGAATGAAAGGCGCGACGCCGGCTAGGCCCAATCGCGGCCGCGACGCGGCGGGATCGCGGGTGAACCAGACGATTCTTCTCGGGATCGTCGGCGGGCGTGAAGTAGATTGCTCGTTTTCGGGCGGCGCCTTCAGGCCAGCCGACATTTGCGTCGCGCCGTCCGGCTGCGACCCCGGCGCGCGCTTGCACTCTTCGACTGCGGAACGTAAAGCCGCGATTGACGATGACGACCCCGCCGCCGGCGAGCCGCAGCGGCGTGAGACGAAGTAGCCCGGCTCGGAACCTGCGCCCTGCGGCGCGCCGGCGAACACGAGCGCCCGATGCGCATGGTCGAACGCGCCATCCGCCCGACATGCCGATAGTCGTAGTCTTCCGGGCGTAGACCAGGCCAGCGATCAGGCCCGGGCGCTTCCAGGCCGGGGCCGCCGACCCGCTGCGCGATTTCGTCGAGCAGATGTTGCTTCCACTGCAGCCGGCGCCACTGCCACGTCCCCAGCGTCAACAGCAGCGCGATCGCCGCCGCGACGCAAAGCGTCTGCCACAGCGGCGGCTCACGGTTGCGCTCATCGGCGGACTCGCCTCACTTGCTGCGTCGGCCTTCTTCGGCCCTGATTGAAATATTGCAGCGCGACCATCAGCCCTTGGTCGGCCGCAGCAGGCCGATGCTGACGATCACCGCCAGCGGCAGCACGATCACCAGATGAACCCAATAGGCCGGCTGATAGACGATCTCGATATAGAGGCGGCGCCGAGCACGATGAACCCGGCGATGGTCATGACGATGATCGCCGGCGCGTCGCCCGCGTCCGCGAAACTGTAGTCGAGACCGCAGGCGTCGCATTTCGTCGCGAGCCGCAACAGACCCGAATACATTCGGCCCTTGCCGCAGCGCGGGCAGGAGCAGCAGTCCGGCCCAATAGGGTTGCGTGAGGAGGACGTTCGACGTTCGTCATGATGCAGCATTTCTTAAAGCGAACAGCTGGGATGCCGCAGCCGACGCTCCACCTGGGCTTAAAGCGCACGGAGCTTCAAAGCGCCTTGCCGGCGTTCTTTACTGGAGTTGCTCCGAACACCACGACTTAGTCGCACTCGCGCAGAATTTTCGCGCGCGAGCGACGCACTCACTGCATCACGCCGCCGGAGTTGCCCCAGACATAGATGCAGGCGAACAGGAACAGCCACACCACGTCGACGAAGTGCCAGTACCAGGCGGCGAATTCGAAGCCGAGATGCTGGGTCGGGCGTGAACTGGCCGGCATAGGCGCGGACCAGGCAGACGATCAGGAAGATCGTGCCGATGATGCACGTGGAAGCCGTGGAAGCCGGTCGCCATGAAGAAGGTCGCGCCGTAGATGTTGCCGGTGAAGGCGAACGGCGCGTGGCTGTATTCGTAGGCCTGGACGCAGGTGAAGAGCATGCCGAGCAGGATGGTCAGGATCAGGCCGTTTTCAGGCCCTGGCGGTCGTTCTGCAGCAGCGCGTGGTGCGCCCAGGTCACGGTCGTGCCCGAGGTCAGCAGGATCAGCGTGTTGAGCAGCGGCAGATGCCAGGGATCGAAGGCCTCGATGCCCTTGGGCGGCCAGACGCCCGCCGGTGAAGTGCCGACGCGCGAATACTGCGATCGGCGTCGCTCGGGGAACAGCGCGGCGTCGAAAAAGGCCCAGAACCAGGCGACGAAGAACATCACCTCCGAGGCGATGAACAGGATCATGCCGTAGCGGTGGCTGATCTGCACGACCGGCGTGTGGTCGCCCTTGACGGCGCCTCGCGATCACGTCGCTCCACCAGATCGCCATGGTGGAGAGCACGCCGATGACGCCGACGCCGAAGATCAGTCGCCGCCGAGCTTGGAGCCGCCAAGATCGAGATGCTTCATCCAGCATGATGCGCCGACGGCCGTGATGAAGGCCGACGATCGAGCCGAGGATCGGCCACGGGCTCGGATCGACCAGGTGATAATCGTGATTCGGCTTGGCGTGGCCGTCGGCCATGATCTCGTCTTCCTTCCGCTGAGCGCCCGGGCTGGCCGGCAGCGCTTAGAAACCGTTTCGCGCTTCGCGCTTCTCTCGCGGTTAGGGCTCGGGCGTCTTGCCCGGAACGGCTGCGGTCTTCGAGCCGGCCGGCTTCGGCGCCGCGCCGCGCCGACGGCGCAAAAAACGTGTAGGACAGGGTGATGTCGTCGACGTCGTCCATCGTCTCGTCCTGCTCCAGCGCCGGATCGAGGAAGAACACCACCGGCCATTCCGCCGTCTCATGCGGCCGAGCTTCTGCTCGCTGAAGCAGAAGCAGGCGATCTTGTCGAAATAGGCGCCGGCCTGATCGGCGACCGACATTGTACGCGCGCCTGCGCGCGTGATCGCGTGGTCGGACAGATTGGTCGACCTTGAAGAAAACCGTCGCCGTCTGGCCTGTGCGCAGCGTGATCTGCGGCGTCTCCGGCTCGAAAGCCCAGTCGAGCCCCGGCGCGACATTGGCGTCGAAGCGCACGGTCAGTCGCGCTCGCCCTGCCGCGCCGGGCGGCTTCGCGCGACCCTGCGTCGTGCCGCCATAGCCGGTCGCGGAGCAGAACAGCCGGTAGAGCGGAACCGCGGCGAAGGACAGCGCCGAGCATCGCGAGGCCAGCCGCCAGCGGCCACCGCGGCGATCGCGCCGCGCGCGGGCGTTTTGCGGATCTGGGTCGGATTCGGGTCATGCGCTCATGCTCACTGCGAGGCGGATGGATGACATTGCAGGGCCGAGCTTGACGATGGTCACGACATAAAAGATCAGCACGAGGACAGCCGACCGCGAGACCGATCGCGAAATTGCGCTGGCGCCGGCTCTTTTCTGCTGCCGTCGGTCAGCCTGTTTCCGTCGGCGGTTCTGATCGGCGATGCTCCATCGGCTCGCATCAGCGCCGCCCTTCCAGGCAGCGACACGAGGCGCGGCGCGCTCGACACGAGGATCGGCGAACAGCAGGAAAAGATAGAGGATCGAAAAGCCGAACATGCCGCATGCGCGGACTCGCATCGGCGCGCTCGCCGCCGCGCGGATAGACGATGGACCGCGAGCAGCACGAACAGCGCGCCGAGCGACAGCGCCGACCACGCCATAGACCGGCGAGGCGAAGCCGAGGAGCACAGGGCAGCGCGCCGAGCGGCGCGAGCAGCAGCGCATAGAGCAGGATTTCGCGCGCGTGCGACCCGGGCCCGGCGACGTTCGGCAGCATCGGCACGCCGGCGCGGCGCGTAATCCTCGGCCTTGACCAGCGCCAGCGCCCAGAAATGCGGCGGCGTCCAGACGAAGATGATCGCGAAGAGCACGAGGCTCGACAGGCTGACGATCGCCGGTCGCGGCGGCACAGCCGACCATCGGCGGCAAGCGCGCCGGCGGCGCCGCCGATCACGATGTTCTGCGGCGTCGAGCGCTTCAGCCACATCGTATAGACGACGACGTAGAAGAAGATGGTGAAGGCGAGCAGCGCCGGCGGCCAGCCAATTGGCGGCGAGGCCGAGCGTGAACACCGCGAAGACGGCGCAGCGACGAGGCCGAAGGCCAGCGCCTCGCCGCCGCGTCACGCCGCCCGGCGGGAATCGGCCGGTTGGCGGTGCGCGCGCATCAGCGCGTCGATATCGGCGTCGTACCACATGTTCAGCGCGCCGGAGGCGCCCGCGCCGACCGCGATGCGAGCAGCGCGACGACGCCGAGCACCGGATTGACGGGCGCGGCGCGAGCAGCAGGCCGGTGAGGGCCGTGAACACGACGAGCGACATCACGCGCGGCTTCAGCAGCGCGACATAGTCGCCGGGCGAGCCGCGAGGCGCGCAACGCCATTCTCGGCCGGTGCGATAGCCGATGTCGCTCATGGCGCTTTTCGAGAACCTCCTCGCGGATTTGCGCCGTCGCGCCAATCAGGGCGCGACGTGCCGAACCCGAGGACGCCGGCGCGATCGCGCTCAGTGGTCGCGTGCCCGCGATGCGCGGCAGCGTCTCGAATTGGTGGAACGGCGGCGGCGAGGACAGCGTCCATTCCAGCGTCGTCGCGCCGACGCCCCAGGGATTGTCGCCGGCGAGGCGCTTCTTCGCGAAGGCGTCGATAGACGCAGTAGAGGAACAGGATCACGCCGACGAAGCCGGAGATGATAGGAGCCGATCGGACGAGACCTTGTTCCACAGCGCGATAGGCGTCGGGATAGTCGATGTAGCGGCGCGGCATGCCGGCAAGACCGAGGAAATGCTGCGGGAAGAAGGTCAGGTTGACGCCGATGAACATCAGCCAGAAATGCATTGGCCAAGCGTCTCATTGTACATGTAGCCCGATCATCTTCGGGAACCAGTAGTAGAAGCCCGCGAAGATGCGCGAACACCGCGCCGAGCGACAGCATGTAGTGGAAATGCGCGACGACGTAATAGGTCTCGTGGAAGGCGCGGTCGACGCCGGCGTTGGCGAGCACGACGCCGGTCACGCCGCCGACGGTGAACAGGAAGATGAAGCCGATCGCCCAGATCATCGGCGCGCGCAACGAGATCGAGCCGCCCCACATCGTCGCGATCCAGGAGAAGATCTTCACGCCGGTCGGCACCGCGATGACCATGGTCGCGAAGACGAAATAGCGCTGCGTGTCGAGCGACAGGCCGACCGTGTACATGTGGTGCGCCCAGACGACGAAGCCGACGACGCCGATCGCGACCATCGCGTAGGCCATGCCGAGATAGCCGAAGATCGGCTTCTGCGAGAAGGTCGAGACGATCTGGCTGATGATGCCGAAGCCGGGCAGGATCAGGATGTAGACTTCCGGGTGGCCGAAGAACCAGAACAGATGCTGGAACAGCAGCGGGTCGCCGCCGCCGGCCGGATCGAAGAAGGTCGGTGCCGAAATTGCGGTCGGTCAGCAGCATGGTGATGGCGCCGGCGAGCACCGGCAGCGACAGCATCAGCAGGAACGCGGTCACCAGCACCGACCAGACGAACAGCGGCATGCTGGTGCAGGGTCATGCCCGGCGCGCGCATGTTGAAGATCGTCGTGATGAAATTGATCGCGCCGAGGATCGACGAGGCGCCGGCGAGATGCAGCGACAGGATCACGAAATCCATCGCCGGACCCGGCGTGCCGGTGTTGCTCGACAGCGGCGGATAGAAGATCCAGCCGCCGGCGAAGCCCTTCATGCCCGGCGCGCCCTCGACGAACATCGAAATGACAGCCGCGAGATCAGCGAAGCGACGGCAGCAGCCAGAACGAGATGTTGTTCATGCGCGGGAAGGCCATGTCCGGCGCGCCGATCATGATCGGCACGAACCAGTTGCCGAAGCCGCCGATCAGCGACCGGCATGACCATGAAGAAGATCATCATGCACGCCGTGGACGGTGATGAACACGTTGTAGAGGTTCTTGCCGGCGTCGAGCGCCATTTCGGGATCGGCGCCATGAATATAATGCGCAAGCCAGGGAAACACCTGCATGCCCGGGCTGCGCCAGCTCGGCGCGCATCGCCACCGACATCAGGAAGCCGATGATGCCGCCGACCGATCGCCGAAGATGATGTAGAGGGTGCCGATGTCCTTGTGATTGGTCGAAAACATGAAACGCCGCCATCCGGTCGGAAGGTCGTGGCGTCGTGCTGCGGCCGTCGTTGAACTCGCCATTTGTCGCTGTTCCTCGAATGCTTGGCTTTTAGGATTGGGTGGCTTTAGCGCTTCGCGTCCTGCGCCGCCAGACGGATGCCTTTCGGCGCGTCGTCGTTCTGGGCGAATTTCTTGTGCGCCTCGACGAGCCAAGCCTCATAGGCCGGACGGCTCACCGCGCGGAACGCGATCGGCATGAAGGCGTGATCCTTGCCGCAGATGTTAGTAGCACTGGCCGTAGTAGACGCCTTCCTTTTCGACCTTGAACCAAGTCTCGTTCAAACGGCCGGGAACGGCGTCCATGCGCACGCCGAAGGACGGCACGCGTGAAAGCATGGATGACGTCGGTGGAGGTGACCTGCACCTTGATCACTTCGTTAACCGGAACCACCGCCTCATTGTCCACCGCAAGCAGGCGCAAGTCGCCCGGCGCGAGATCCGCTTCCGGCTTCATGATCATGTCGAAGGCGAAGCCGCCGCCCTGCTCCTCAGGATATTTCCAGTTCCAGTACCACTGGTTGCCGGTCACCTTGAGGTGTCACGTCTCGCAGCAGGAATTTCGACCTGATGCGTCAGCAAGCGGAAAGACGGGATCGCGATGACGACGAGGATCAGCACCGGGATCAGCGTCCAGACGATCTCGAGGCCGGTGTGATGCGTCAGCTTCGAGGGGACCGGATTGGCGGCCTCGTTGTAGCGCCACACGACGTAGATCAGGAGGCCGAGCACGAACAGCGCGATCAGCGTGATGATCGGCATAAGCACGAGGTTGTAAAAGAACTGAGCCTCGTGGCCTACCGGCGTCACCATCGCGGGAAGACCGACGCCGCCGGGAGCGGGTTGCCCCTCGACCTGAGCCGCGGCGAAGCCCGCGAACATAAACGCCCAAATAAAGGCCGCGCCCGCGAAGGCGGCGCGTTTAAGTGTAGGTGTTTTGCCGGTCAGCATGAAGGATCGCCTTTCGAACCTTTCGTCGAACGTGCCGCTGTTGCAGCCACCGCCGCTCGCGCTCGTTTTGTTTGCTCGCTCGTTTTTCGATTATGCAAGGATCAGACCTGAGGCTTGATCTGCAAAGATCACACCCTGCGCGAAGGGGCCGTCGCGCGCGAGGCGAGAGCATCACGACGCTTCAATCACAAACCGTCAGTCAGCGCAATTGCTGCGACGCCACATTCGCGCAGGCAAAACGACGCACCTTTGTTCCGATTGGAAATCCCGAAAAAAGTTGATAGAACTCCTCTATCAAAGTTTTCCTGGGCGGCGGCGGCTAGAGCGCGCGCGGCCCGGAATGGAATCATTCGAGCGGCAAGAAATCGCTCCAGAATCAAAAAGTGACGCCGCATGCGCTTATTGCGAAAGCGCTTCATATTTTGAAGAATATGTTCTAGAGCGTTTTTTAGATCTGCGATCTGGCCCAAGGGCGTCTTTGACGCCGGTCGCCATCGACGTTTATTGCGAACAAAAGACGCTGGAAAAGCGGTTGTCGCGCGTCGGCGAGTTTTCGCGGCGGCGACTTGACAGAAACGACTGAGTTGTCGCCCAATCGCGTCGCGACGGGCGGCCGTCGCGCAAAGTCCCGTCGCAGCAAAACGATGCGCGGGCGAACTGGAGGCCAGCGGATTTGAACCTCTCGCGAAGGGGCGGACGGACCTTGACGAAACCATCGGCGTTCGCAAGCGCGACGCTTGTCGCGCTTCTCGCCGTGACGTCCACGTCGCCCGCCGCGACGGCGGAAGGCGCCGTGAAGGGGAAATACGGCGATTGGGAAGTCCGCTGCGAAGCGACGCCCGGCGCATCGACAGAGCAATGCGCGCTGATTTCAGAGCGTTACGGCCGAAGACAAGCCGAACGTCAATCTCGTGGTCATCGTGCTGAAAACCAGCGACGGCAAGAGCCGCCTGTTGCGCGTGATCGCGCCGCTCGGCGTGCTCCTGCCCAACGGACTAGGCCTGAACATCGATCAGAACAACATCGGTCGCGCGGGCTTCGTCAAATGTCTGCCGCATGGCTGCGTCGCCGAAGTCGTCATGGACGAGAAGCTGATCGAGCAGTTCAAAACTGGAAAAACCGCCACATTCGTCATTCATCAAACCCCTGACGAGGGCATAGGCCTGCCGCTTGCGCTCGCAGGCTTCAAGGAAGGATTTGGAAAACTCCCATGAGCTTGGGCAGAGCTTGCGCCGCGCTGTGCGCCTCACTCGTTTTTTGCGCGTCCCTTGCGCGCGCCCAGGAAGGCGGCCAGGACGGCGGCGGCCAGTCGTCGAGCAAAATTCTCCAGATGCTCGGCGTCGCCGGCGACAAATCCGAGGACGGCTCCACGATCAATCTGTCCGCTCCCGCCGACTCTGGAGACGGCCGCAGCCACGTCCTCCAGATGCTCATGGGTCGAGGGAGGGGAAAGGACGGCAAAGCGCGCGGCATCGCCGAATGTCCGGACATCGTCGTCGACGGCGGCGCCGCCGAATTGCGCTCGCCCCCGGGCGCCGACGCCGCCAGCGTCCGCTATCAGCTTTCGCTCGGCCGCATGGCGCGCGATTGCGCGCTGCACGGCGACGACATCACGATGCGGGTCGGGCTCGAGGGGTCGGCCCTGCTCGGGCCGACCGGCCAGAGCGGCCCCTTTTTCGGCAATCTGCGCATCGCCATACGCCGCAAGAGCGACGACGAACTCATCGGCGCCAAGAACTACAAGGTCGGCGCCAACATCCCCGCCGGGGCGTCGCGCGCCGATTTCTCGCTGCTCGTCGAGGATCTTTCAGCGCCCTTCATCAGCTCTAAGGCCGGCGACGATTACGAGGTCGTCGTCGGTTTCGTGCAAAGCGCCGCTCCAGAGCCGCGCCCGGCCAAGCGACGCAGCAAGGGCGAAAAAGGCGGCTAGAGCGCTTTTCGCTCGAATGGAATCATTCGAGCGATAAGAAATCGCTCCAGAATCAGAAAGATGGAGCTTGCTCTTGTCGCAAAAGCGCTTCGACTTTTGCGGAACATGCTCTAAACGGTCTTTGCGCCGCGCGCGGCGATGGCCCAATAGACCGTGCCGCTGACGACCCCGACGAGGAAGAAGATCGTCGCGACCCGCATTTCCAGCGCTGTCGCGTCATGCGCGAGCCCGTGTCCGCGCGAGGCGACATGATGCGTAGCGCGCGCGATCCAGGGCGCCGCCGCGGCGAGAAAGCCGCATCCCGCCGCGTGCCACAGCCAGCCGCGCTGTCCGGCGACTTCGCCAACGAGCGCCACCACGGCGAGAGGCGCGACGCAGACCGCGATCGTCGTCGCCCACAAGAGCGCGGCGAGCGTTTCGACGCCGGCCGCCGGGTCCGCAGCCGCACCGCCGTCGGCGAATATGGAGAACATGCCGGCGAGGGCGGCGTTAAGCCCGAATTCGCGCAAGATCGGATCGGCCAGGGCGGCGATGGGCGTCAGCGCCGCGCCTATGCCGACGGCGACCAGAAACCCGAAGATCATCGCCGCAGACCGGCGCAGAAACCGCTCCATCAAGGCTCGAGCACCGAGTCCCAGTAGAGATAATCCATCCAGCTTTCGTGCAGATAGTTGGGCGGGAACAACCGACCGTTGCGATGCAGATCGGCCACCGTCGGCGCGAAGGGGCGCTGCGCCGGGATCATCCGCACGTCCTCCGGCAGCCGATCGCTTTTGCGCAGATTGCAGGGCGAACAGGCGGCGACCACATTCTCCCAGGTCGTGGCGCCGCCCTTGGAGCGCGGGATGACGTGGTCGAAGGTCAATTCCTCCTGCTCGCCGCAATATTGGCAGGTGAAACGGTCGCGCAGGAACACGTTGAAGCGCGTGAAGGCGGGATGGCGCGAGGGGCGCACATAGGCCTTCAGCGAAACGACCGACGGAAGCCGCATCTCGAAAGACGGGCTTTTGACGACCTTGTCGTAGTGCGAAACGATGTTCACCCGGTCGAGGAAGACAGCCTTGATCGCGTCCTGCCAACCCCAGAGCGATAACGGATAATAGCTGAGCGGACGGAAATCGGCGTTGAGCACCAAAGCAGGACAGGCCTGTGGCGACACGTTCTGAGTGCGAAAGGGAATCGTCACGCCGACCGCCTCTCCTTCTGCCGGAGCGATCCCGCGCGCAGATCGCAGACGGAATCCGTTCTCAGGCGGAGATAGTCTATAGCGTGAATGACGTCTTTGTGAAAGCCTTGCGGCGAAGACGCATTTTCCCGGGATTTATGCACTTCCGACCAGAGCGCGGCCCTTGTTCGCAGCGCGGCGCGAGGCTAAACTGCGCGCATGATGCGCAATGATTCGTCCCGGCGGTTACGCCGCTTCGCCGCGCTGGCGGCTCTGTTCGCATTCACGAGCGCGGCGATGCTTCAGTCGCCCGCGCTCGCCAAGCACAAGGCCGCTTCGAGCGACGCCGCGGACGACAGTTCGTCGGACAAGAAGGGCAAGAAAAGCGAAAAGGGCAAGTCGCGACAGCTCGGCGTCTTTGGCGGCTGGAGCGCTTTGGCCGCGACCGGCCGCGACAAGACCTGCTACGCGCTCGGTTCGCCCAAGGAGCGCGAGCCTCGAGCCAAGCTCAAAGACACTTCGGCTTTCGTGTTCATTTCGACGCGCCCTGGCGAAGGCGTGCATGAAGAGGTTGCGATCGATCTTGGCTATCCGACGAAGGACAACAGCGCCGCGTCGGCGGACATCGACGGCGACGCCTATGCGCTCGTGACGAAGGGCACCAACGCCTGGGTCAAAGACCCGACCCAGGAGAAGGAATTCGTCAAATCCTTGAAGGATGGCGGCAAGCTTATCGTCAAAGCGTCCTCCGCGCGCGGCGTCTCGACGACCGACACCTATGCGCTGAAAGGATTGTCCGAAGCGCTCGCGCGCGCCGCGCAAGAGTGCAAGTAGCCGCCACGTAAGAAGGCGACCTATGACACAATCCGCCTGGACCGCCTGCGATAAATTCATAGAGGATCGACTGCTTGGCGCGGATGAGCGCCAGAGCGAGACTCTGCGCGCCAACGCCGCCGCCGGCCTGCCGCAAATCGACGTTTCTCCGGCGCAGGGAAAATTCCTGTCGCTGCTCGCGCTCGCGATCAAGGCCGAAACCGTGCTGGAAATCGGGACGCTCGGCGGCTACTCGACGATCTGGCTGGCCCGCGCCCTCGCGCCCGGCGGCAAAATACTCACGATCGAAATCGATCCCAAACATGCGCAGGTCGCACGCGAGAATATCGCCCGGGAAAAGCTGAGCGATCGCGTCGAGCAGCGCATCGGACCGGCGCTCGAAGAATTGGAAAAGCTGCGTCACGAAAATTTTGGGCCGACGGATTCTCGTCTTCATCGACGCCGACAAAGAGAACAACAAAGCCTACTTCGCACATGCGCTGAGTTTTTCGCGCAAGGGCGGGATGATCATCGTCGACAATGTGATCCGCGAGGGCGCGATCCTCGATCCGCACAGCGCCGACCCGATGATCCTCGGCACGAGGGCGCTCTTCGACGCGGTCGCAGCCGAACAGCGCGTCACTGCGACCGTGCTGCAGACCGTCGGCTCCAAGAAGTGGGACGGAATGCTGATCGCCTATGTGAAATGATTTGAAATGAAAAACCGTCCGCAACACGGGTTGCGGACGGCTCAATTTTAGGCGTTTTGGCCGCGGTCAGGCCGCGCGCTCGACATCCGCCTCTTCGGCGCCGGCCTCGGCCTCGATCGCATCGCCCTTTCCGCCGCGGCGCGGCGCCTTGGCGAGGAACGACTCGATGAGCCGCAGCGCCTCCTGATCGATCAGCCTACGCACGGCCGCGACTTCGCGCGCCATGCGATCCAGCGCCGCCTCGTAAAGTTGGCGTTCGGAATAGGACTGTTCCGGCTGCGTGTCCGAGCGGTAGAGATCGCGCACGACCTCGGCGATGGTCACGAGATCGCCCGAGTTGATCTTCGCCTCGTATTCCTGGGCGCGGCGCGACCACATGGTGCGCTTGACGCGCGCGCGGCCGCTCAGCGTCGCGAGAGCTTTTTCGACGACGTCCGTCTCGGACAGCTTGCGCATGCCGACGGCCGGCGCCTTGCTGGTCGGAACCTTCAGGATCATCTTATCCTTGATGAAGCTGACGACGAACAGCTCGAGGCTGAAGCCGGCGACTTCCTGAACTTCGATGCCGATGATCTGGCCGACGCCATGCGCCGGATAGACGATGAACTCGCTCAGCTTGAAGCCCAGTTTGTGACTTAGCGGACGCGCTTTGCTCGCTGGAACCACTTTCTGCGGCGCGGACGCAGGCTTCACGGGGATAGCCTTGGCGACGCCGACGGCGTTGGCCGCCAACGACGCAACCGGCTTGATCGCGACGGGCTTTTGAGTGGGCTGAGTCATGTTCTGTCGCACTTTGATCAATTCGCTCGCAGAATGAGTGACGGGAGCCGCAACCGCCGGGGCGTCGCTCTCGCGGCGCTCCAGCGGCGAAACGGCGGGCTTGATTACGGTCGCGACTTGCGCTTTCCCGCGCATCGTCGCCGCTTCCCTGCCTGCCTCGACAACGACCTTAACCGCTGTCGCGCCAGGCGTAGCGCCGCGCGTCGTCTTCGGCGCGGCTGTCTTGTTCTTCGGTGCAGTCGGTTTGGCGACCGACGTCCGCTTCTTCACTGTACGCTGCGCCGTCGCCACGGTTTTGGCGGCGCGCGACTTGGCCCCTGTCGTTTTCTTGGCGCCGCTCTTGCTTGTGACTCGCGTGCTCGCGACGCGCGCGGTCGAAGCTCTTGCGGTTCTTGCGGCGCTTTTGTTTTCCTTCTTCACTGTCGTCCCCGCTTTCTCGGGGGCTCTTGTGCGGCTTTTCGCCGCCGACGCCTTGGTCGCGGAAGCCTTAGTCCCAGAAACCTTCCGCCGGACGGTCTTGGCCGCCGCCGTTCTCCCACGCGCGGTCGCAGCCGACTTCGACTTCGTCGATTTTCCGCTTTCGGACTTCGCGGCTAGGTTTTTGCTTTTTGTGGTTCTCGAGGATGCGCCACGCGATTTCGATGCAACTGCGGCCTTGCGGCTCCTTGCGATTTTCCTGGTTAACGGCATACGCGGCACTCTCCTTGATTGTCCCGCGGTGGAAACGGAACAGGGCCCCGCACAGACCCGTCAGGCGAAACCAAAGGCTTGCAGGACGCGGTCGCGCGAGCGCCGGATTGGCGAAAGCTTCATGTGTAGACTCGATCGAGGGCCGACAGAACGATGCGCCCCATAGGTCGATTGCAGGCGGAGGCCTCCAGATTGGATTATTCGTCTGCTTTTGCGACGACAACCCCACTCGCGCCGATCAACTTTTTAACGGGCGATCAGCGCAAAGACGGGGGTTCACATTTTTGAAACACATATCACATGCTTTCGAAAAAATCAAAGGCGGTCACGCATCGCAATAAGCGCATAATCCTCCCGACCCGCTGCGCGCCTCGGGAGGCGTTGCGTTTTCGCCGACTTAACCGCGCGCCAAAAATCTTTCGCGGCGCATATCGCGCGGCGGGCGCAACCGGCGCCGCAACTGCGACCCTTCGCCCCTTAATCGCCTTGGCCGGGTTCGGGCGAGAAATGCGCTTCGAATTTCCCGGGTTTGCCGTCCCACTCCTTGGCGTCCGACGGCGGCTCGCGCTTGATCGTTATGTTGGGCCAGTTTTGCGCGAATTCGGCGTTGAGCTTCAGCCAGGACTCAAGGTCCGGCTCGGTGTCCGGCTTGATGGCCTCGGCGGGACATTCAGGTTCGCATACGCCGCAGTCTATGCACTCGTCGGGATGGATCACGAGCATGTTTTCGCCTTCGTAGAAGCAGTCCACCGGACAGACTTCGACGCAGTCCATATATTTGCACTTGATGCAGTTTTCCGTGACGACGTAAGTCATGCGACGAGACCTTCTCCCTCGAGCGCGCTTGCTAACCGCTTTGTCTTGCCGATGCAAGCACCACATGCAAGGCTCTTTCGCGCCTGCGTGAAATTTGGTTCTTTGACGAAGACACGCTAGGCTTTGCGCAGCATGGACAAACAATCCGCTCTTGCAACGTTTCCGGTGACGCGCCTCACCGCCCGGGCGCTGCTGCTCGGCGAGCGCATCGACACATCCGGCCTGGAGCGCGCCGATCTCGTCTCTACGGCGCCGCTGGCGTTTCACACCGGGCAGTCCGGCTTCGTCGTGCTCTATAAATTCGGCGTCGCGGTGCTGTTCGGACTCTCGCCGCTTGAAGAAGACGACGTGCTCGGCCAAGTCGGCGCGCGCGTCTCCGGCGCATTGTCGCGCCGCGACGACGAGACGCTCGTGCTGGAGATTTCCGCCGAGAGCGAAGAGAAAACTCTCGTCAACGGTCATCTGTCGGTGAAGGACGTGACCGGCCCGCGACTGCTGGTCATCGCCGACGCGCTCGCCAAAAGCGTGGCGCTGGCGCGCGACGAGCGACGCGTCAACGCGGTGTTCGACACCATCGAGCCATTCGCCGCGACGCTCGCCAGCACCGGTCGGCCGCCCTGGAAACGTCGCGCGATGCTGGAGTTGATCGGTCAGACCTTGCTCGTGCAGCATCGCGTCTCCGGCCGCGTCGCCGTCGAAGACAAGCCGGACGTCTTATGGGATCGACCGGATCTCGAGCGTCTCTATGCGCGCCTCGAAGACGAATACGAACTCGCCGAACGCGGCCGCACGTTGAAAGCCAAGCTCGACGTGATCGGCGAAACCGCGCGCGCCTTCACCGAAATCATTGACGCCGACCGCTCGGTTCGGCTCGAATGGATCGTCGTCATTCTGATCGGCGCCGAGATTTTCCTGTCGCTGTTCCAGATGATCTATTTTCGCGGCGGACATTAGAGCGCTTTCCGACCGAATGGAATCATTCGGTCGACAAGAAATCGCTCCAAAATCAAGACGCTGGAGCAAATTCTGATCGAAAAAGTCTATCAGCTTTTTCGGATTTCGCTCTAGGCCGATCGCTCCAGCGCCCGCTCGATCGCCAGCGCATCTTCGCGCCATACGAAGCTCGGCAATTGATGGCGCGCGAAGGTGAACTGCCGCTTGGCGTAATGCCGCGTGTCGGCCTTGCCGCGCGCGACGGCGTCTTTGAGCGAAAGCTGACCGCAAAGATGCGCGATAAGATGCGGAACGCCATGCGCGCGCATCGCCGGCAGCGCCGGA
Source organism: uncultured Alphaproteobacteria bacterium (assembly GCA_963820145.1). Taxonomy (GTDB): domain Bacteria; phylum Pseudomonadota; class Alphaproteobacteria; order Rhizobiales; family Beijerinckiaceae; genus Methylocystis. The sequence continues at coordinate 72,679 of CAWFZD010000083.1, read as the reverse complement.
TCGAGCTGGCGCGCCGCGAGAGCGCGCGCTTCCTCGAGCGCGCCGCCGTCGATCATGCCGTCGAAACGCCGATCGATGCGCGCGTAAAGTTCGCCGCGATCCGGGGCTAGGAAGAAGGCCGGCGTCGTCGCAGCGTCGAGAAGCGGCGCGGCGCGCGTCGCCTGCAGCAAAGCCAGCGGCGTTCCCGTCGCCTCGAAGACTTCGAGCGCCCGCAGGATGCGCTGCGGATCGGTGTCGCGCAGACGCGCGGCGGTCTGCGGATCGCGCGCCATGAGCTCGGCGTAGAGCTCTTGCGGCGTGCGGCCCTGCGCGCGGGCGCGAACGCTGGCGCGAACCTCTTCGGGCACCGCGGGAATGTCCGAAAGACCCCTGAGAGCCGCGAGGAAATACATGCCGGTGCCGCCGGTGACGATCGCGGGCCGGCCGCGCGCCGCAAGCCCTGCGAGCGTCGCTCGAAAATCCTCGAGCCAACGCCCGACGGAATAATTTTCCGCGCCGTCGACATGGCCGAACAGGAGATGCGGGACGCGCGCCTCTTCCGCCAACGTCGGACGCGCGGTGATGACGCGCAGGTCGCGATAGACCTGCATCGAATCAGCGTTGACGATGGCGCCGCCGAGCCGCTCGGCGAGCGTCAACGCCAGCGCCGACTTGCCCGACGCCGTAGGGCCTGCGATGAGGATCGCGCGCGGCGGCTCGAGACGTATCGCCATGCGCCTATTCGCAGGGAAAGCGGCCGGATGTCAAAGCCCGCAGCAACGCTCGTCGCGACCTTCGTCGCCGCGCCCGGAGTGAAGCTTCCTTTCGATCTCGGCATGAGGGCGCTGGCTGGAGCGGGCATAGGCGGCGAGCCGCAGCTTTCATGGCTCTCGGCGGGGGAAGCGCTCGACGCGACGTTTCAGAGCGCGCGTGCGTCAGCCGAACTCTGCGTCGCGCTCGAATCATGCCTCTCGCCGGCGCCGATCGACGTCATCGTGCAGCCGCAAGCGACGCGTCGCAAAAAGCTGCTTGTCGCCGACATGGACGCGACAATTCTCGTCGAGGAGTCGCTTGACGAACTCGCCGGCCGCTGCGGGCTGCGCGACGAGGTGGAGCGCGTAACGGCGCAGGCGATGCGCGGCGATATCGACTTTGAGGCCGCGCTTGCGACAAGAGTGGCGCTGTTTGCGGGGCGGCCCGCGGCTCTGCTGCAAGACCTCGCGCAAACGCTCAGGGCCAGTCCGGGCGCGCAAACGCTGGTCGCGACGATGCGCGCGCATGGGGCCTTCGCTGCGCTCGTCAGCGGCGGCTTCGTCGAGGTCGCGCAGCCGGTCTCGACGAGGCTTGGCTTCGACGACTTCTTCGCCAACAGGCTGGAGGTCGTATCGGGCCGCCTCACGGGGCGCGTGACGCCGCCCATCCGCAGCGGCCCGGCGAAGGCGCAGACGCTCGCGGCGTTGCGCCAAGCGCGCGGCCTCTCCTTTGAGGAGACGCTCGCCGTGGGCGACGGCGCCAATGATCTCGAGATGCTCGCCTGCGCTGGCCTTGGCGTCGCCTATCGGGCCAAGCCCCGCGTCGCGGCGGCAGCGGCGGCGCGGCTGCGGCACGCCGACCTCGCCGCGCTGCTTTTCGCGCAAGGGTTTTCGCGGCGCGAGTTTGTCGCCGCATGAACGCTTCGCGCGAAAAACATTGACCTTGCGGGCCGCGCGGCGGAAAAGAAGACAAGGCGGCGCGTCCGCCGCAGGATTGATTTCATGCGACAGACCCGCGCCGTAAAATCGCTCAAAGTCACGACTTCTTTCCCCTTTTTGATGGTTGCGGCGCTCCTCGCGCTGGAGCCGGGCGCGCTCGCGCAAAGCCCCGCCCCGGCCCCCGCTTTGCCGCCCGTCGGCGCCGCGCCGCCGGCCCCGGTCGTGACGACCCCTGCTCCGCCCTTGCCCCGGCTCCGCCCCCAGCCGCCCCTGCGGCGCCCGCGGCCGAGCCGGTGTTTCCCTCGTTGCAAACTCCGGGCGCGGCGCCGGGACCCGGCGCGCTCGAGGCGCAGCCGCAAAAGCGCAGGCCCAAGCCGAAAGCGCCGCCCCCGCCGCCGCGCGAGACTGCGCTCTCCGACGATCCGACGCCGGTGCTGCAGCCGGAGACTTTTTTCGCCACCGCGACGGCGGCGGAGCGCTATTCCGCCATCGTCGACGCCGGCGGCTGGCCGGTCGTCGGCGTTCCGTTGCATCCAGGCTTCAAGGGGCCTGCGGTCGTCGCGCTACGCCGGCGCCTCGCCGCCGAGGACGATACGGTCTCGGGAAAGGGCCAGAACTGGACCCCGGACCTCACGGCGGCGGTCAAGCGCTTCCAGTTTCGTATGGGCCTGCGCCAGACCGGCGTCGTCTCCGGCGCGACGCTACGCGCGCTCGACATCCCGGCGACGACGCGGCACCGCCAGCTCGCCTCGAGCGCGCAACGACTTGCCGGCGCCGGCGCGGAGTTTCCCTTCGGTCCGCGCTATGTCGTCGTGAACATTCCTTCAACCGCGGTCGACGCCGTCGAGAACGATCGCGTCGTGCGCCGCTATACGGCGATCGTCGGCGATATCGAGCATCATTCGCCGGAAGTCGCGGCCAAGATCGTCGCCGTCAACATCAACCCGACCTGGACCGTGCCAAGCTCGATCATCAAAAACGAGATCGCGCCGAAGATGCAGCGCGACCCCGGCTATCTGGCCCGCGCGAAAATCCGCGTGCTCGATTCGCGCAGCGCCGAGATCGATCCGCGCGGCGTCAACTGGTCGAGCGAAAAGGCGCTGAACTATACGCTGCGGCAGGACAGCGGCGCGCATAATTCGCTGGGATCGATCCGCATCTCCATGCCCAATCCGTATTCCGTCGGATATGCATGACACGCCGTCGCGAAATCTCTTTGCGAGCGACTATCGCTTTCTCTCGCATGGCTGCGTGCGCGTGCAGGGCGTCAACGACCTCGCCGCCTGGCTCCTGACCGACGCCCCCGGCATTTGGGATGCGGCGACGATCCAAAAGCGCATCGCCAGCGGCGAGCGCGAGGAAGTGAAGCTCAATCACGCGGTGCCGGTGATCTGGGTCTATATGACCGGCTGGGCCTCCGCCGACGGCACGGTGCATTTCAGGGACGATGTTTACGGCGTCGACGAAGTCGGCGGCGAAGCGGCGCGGTGAGCGTTTTCAAGTATAGTCGAGGGCGTCGAAGCGCATCTCTCCGAAGTCGCGCCGCATAGATCAAGGGTGGCGCGGAGGCTTTTCGTCTTTCACCAAAATTCCGCCCGTATCGGCACATGGTCGGAGGGCTTGGCGGCGGCGCGCAGGCCCTTGTCGATGGCGACGCCCGAAAAGCGATCCGCCGCTTGCGGCGAAAGCAGCAAGTGGTCGATGCGCAGCCCGAGATTTTTCTGCCAGCAGCCGGCCTGATAATCCCAAAATGTATATTGCCCCGGCGCGTCGGTCGCGGCGCGCAGCGCGTCGGTGAAACCCAGATTGAGCAAAGCGCGGAAAGCCGCGCGCGACCGGGGCAAATACAGCGCGTCGCTGGCCCAGCTCTTCGGGTCGTAAACGTCTTCCGGCGCCGGGATCACATTGTAATCGCCGGCGAGCACGAGGCGTTCTTCATGCGACAGCAGCTTTTCCGCATGCGCCGTCAGCGCCGTGAAAAATTTGAGTTTGTAGTCATATTTTTCCGTGTCCGGCGGATTTCCGTTCGGCAGATAGATCGACGCCACGCGCCACGCGCCGCCTGCGCCGTCTGAAACGACCGCTTCGAGGTAGCGCGACTGCGCGTCCGCAAAGCCCGGCAGGCCGCGCGTCACCTCGGACAGCGGCGTCTTGGAGATCAACGCGACGCCGTTGAAGGTTTTTTGGCCGAAGGTCTCGACATTATATCCGGCGTCCTCGATCTCGAGCCGCGGAAAGGCCTCGTCCTGACATTTCAGCTCCTGCAGACATAATATGTCGGGCGCCGCCTCGCGCAGATAGTCGAGCAGTATCGGGAGGCGCAGGCGCACCGAATTGACGTTCCAACTGGCGATGCGCATGGGATTGTCTCTTCAGCTTGCGACGGGATGAGGAGCGATCATAGGGAAAGCGCAAGAAAACGTCATGGATGAAGATTAGTCCACGTCACGTCCTCGCGCGAAAGAGACCGCATGACCTCTCGCCCCTCGACCATCGTCTTCGATCTCGGCAATGTGCTGTTGGATTGGAACCCGCGCTATCTCTATCGCAAGATGTTCTCTTGTGAAGAGGACATCGAGCGCTTCCTCGTCGAGATCGAGGCGATGGCCTGGATCCGCGAACTCGACCGCGGGCTGCCGATCAAAGCGGCGGTAGAGGAGCTTAGTTCGCGCTTCCCGCACTACACGGACTGTATCGCAGCTTTCGATGCGCGCTGGGCCGAGACGTTGCCGAACGCCATCGCGGGGACGGAGCGCCTTCTGGAAGCGCTCCACGCCGAGGGCGCGCCGCTCTATGCGCTCACCAATTTTTCCGCTGAAAAATACGAAGAGACGACGACGCGATTTGCTTTTTTCGAGCGCTTTAACGGCGTCGTCGTTTCTGGCCGCGAGGGGCTGTTGAAGCCTGACGCTGCGATCTATCGCCTGCTGCTCGACCGCTACGAACTCAATGCGCAGGACTGCCTGTTCATCGACGACGTCGCCGCCAATGTCGCCGGCGCTCGGGCGGTCGGCATGCAGGCGGTGCGGTTCGAGAGCCCCGAGCAGTTGCAGCGCGCGCTACAGGATTACGGCTGGCTCCAGGACGACGGTTGGCTTACCGCAGCGCCGGCGATCTCGTCCTGAATGCGCTGCGCCGCCGCCCGCGGATCGGCTGCGCGAGTGATCGGGCGCCCGACGACGAGATGATCGGCGCCATCCAGGATCGCTTCGCCCGGCGTTAGGACGCGCTTCTGATCGCCCGCCTCGGCGCCTGCGGGGCGCACGCCGGGCGCGACCAGCAGCAGCGACGGCCCGACGAGGGCGCGGATCGGCTTAAGCTCCAGCGGCGACAGGATCAGCCCGTCGACGCCGATGGCCTGGGCCTGCCCCGCGCGCTTTGCGACGAGTTCGGCGACGCCGCAGGCATAGCCGGCCTCGCGCAAATCCGCGTCGTCATAGGAGGTCATGACGGTCACGGCGAGCAGACGCAGGCTGGAGCCCGCGGCGCCCTGGCGCGCGCCGCGCATCGTCTGCGGATAGCCGTGGATGGTGAGGAAATCCACCCAGAGTCTCGCGATCTGCCACGTCGCCCGCTCGACGGTGACGCCGATATCGTGCAGCTTCAAATCGAGGAAGACTTTTTTGCCCGCCTGCTTCAGCTCCTGCGCCAAAGCGAACCCGCCGACGGGGGCGAGTTCGAGGCCGATCTTATAGAAAGAGACCGTATCGCCGAGCTCCGCCGCCAAGGCTCTCGCCGCCTCGACGCTCTCGACGTCGAGCGCGACGATCAGCCGGTCGCGCGAACTCATTTGCCGGGCGCGCCGGGATGTCCCGCCATGCGATAGCGCCAGACGCGCGCCGGGGGAAAATTCATCAGCACCGGGGCGGAGCCCTTAGCCACGACGACCCTGCCCGCGCTGTCGGCGCGCAGCGGCGCCGGCGATCCGGCGACCTTATAGGTGAACTGGATGAAGAGACCGTCCGGCCCCATCAATTCGAAGGCCTCATGCACGAGAGCGATGCGGTCGTGCTCTGGACGCATCAACAGCGGCAGGCTGGAGACGATCGTCCCGATGCGGCCCTGCAGATGATCCCGGAGCGTCGTTTTCAAATCATAGGCGTCGCCCTGCACGATCTTCACGCCAGGGAAACGCTGCGCGAGATGGTGGCAGAACTGACGGTCGTATTCGACGAGCAACAGCCGCTCGATCGGAATCCCGCGCGCCAGCAGCGCCTTGGTCACCGGGCCGGTGCCGGGCCCAAGCTCGACGATCGGGCCTTCGCGCGAAAGGTCGACATAGCTCGCCATTTTGCGCGCGAGCATCGGGCCGGAGGGCGACAAGGCGCCGACGAGCTTTGGACTTTCGATCCATTGCTGCAGAAACCGCACATGGTCGGAAAATCTGCCTTTTTGAGAATGCTGGGCGTGCTGCAAGGAAGAAGCGCCTTTCGATTTGCTTGAATATTCGCGCTGCGGGCGGCGGCGGGCGAAATCATATCACCCGCCGAACAAATCCTTCATCCGCGCGAAGAAGCCCGTCGCCTCGGGATGCGTGTGATGCGAGGATTCCGATTCGAATTCCTGCAGCAACTCGCGCTGGCGCTTGGTGAGATTTTGCGGCGTCTCGACGCTGATCTGCACATGCAGATCGCCCATGTCGCGTCCGCGCAACGCCGGCATGCCCTTGCCCTTGACCTTGATCTGCCGCCCCGACTGCGTGCCTTCCGGAATCTTGATCTTGCATTCGGCGCCGTCGATGGCGTGGACGGAAATCTCGCCGCCGATCGACGCCCGCACCATCGAGATCGGCACGCGGCAATAGAGATCGGCGCCGTCGCGCTGAAAGAAGCTGTGCGGCTTCACCGATAGGAAGATGTAAAGATCGCCGGGCGGGCCGCCGCGCAGCCCGGCCTCGCCCTCGCCGGCGAGACGGATGCGGTTGCCGTCCTCGACCCCGGCGGGGACGTTGATCGACAGCGTGCGCTCCAGAGTCTTGCGCCCGGAGCCGCCGCAGGCGGGACAGGGGTTTTCGATGATTTCGCCGCGTCCCTGGCAACTCGGGCAGGTTCGCTCGATCGCGAAGAAGCCCTGCTGCGCGCGGACACGCCCCTGCCCGGCGCAAGTCGAACAGGTCTTGGGCTTCGAGCCTTTCTTGGCGCCGGAGCCGCCGCAGTTGTCGCAGGTGGCCGAGGTCGGCAGCACCAGCGTCGCGGTCTTGCCTACATAGGCCTCTTCGAGCGTGATCTCCATATTGTAGCGCAGGTCAGAGCCGCGCTCGCGGCCGGCGCCGCCGCGGCCGCCGCGCCGGCCCATCACGTCGCCGAACAGATCCTCGAAAATATCCGCCATCGAGGCGCCGAAGCCCTCGTTCGAAAAGCCCGCGCCGCCCTGCTGGAACGCGGCGTGGCCGAAACGGTCGTAGGCCGCCCGCTTCTGCGAATTGGAAAGCGCCTGATAGGCTTCGTTCAGATCCTTGAAGCGCGCCTCCGCGGCCTTGTCGCCCGGATTGCGGTCGGGATGACACTCCATGGCCGCCTTACGGAAGGCCATCTTCATCTCGACCTCGGTCGCCGTCTTGGAGACGCCCAAAACCTCGTAGTAGTCGCGCTTGGCCATTGTCAGCAATCGTCAACCGGTTGGAGCGTTCGCGAAGGCTCCGGCAATAGCGCCTCGCACAAGGAGTGGCAACCTTTGTCGCTGCGTTGGGAAGCGCCGTGGAAGGCTAAATATTGAGATTAGCGCCAAGATGCGCAATAGGCGCGGCGCTCGACCTAGGCCGAAAGCGGCCCCGCAATCAAGGTTGAAAGACGCCCGGCGCGGCGCGAAAAAAGAGCAAGGAGCGACCTTTAAGTCGCTCCTCGCAGTGGGCTGATCACCAGCCGAGAGGGCCGAAGAAATATTGCGGGCTATAGGCTTGAGTGTTCGGATTGATCCGGCCGAAGCCGTTGTCGCGGGCGGTCTGGCGCACGCGCGCGGGGGTGCGTTGCGCAGTGTCGCCGGCGCCGCAGACGCGATAGCCGAGGCCGGCGAGTTGCGCGCCTGAGAGCCGCAGCAGCGGGCCGGGCGCAGCGCCCCCGGTGGCGCGGACATGCTCCAGGAAGAGGCGGCGCAGAGCGGGCTTGTAGTGGCGGGCGAACATCGCGGTCATGCGCGGATCCACGACGCCGTGGGTGGGTTCGCCATACCAGGGCGCGTGGAAACCAAAGACGGTGTTGGGCGAGACGCAGGCGTTGCGCGCCGCCAGCAGCAGAGTGCATGAGGAATCGCACTCGACATTGCCGAAGCGAACTGGCTCGCCGCGGGCGTCGGCGGCGGCGACGCGCGCCGCATAAGGTTCGACGCGCCCGCCGTGGTCGTCGTTCACGACGTCGAGCGCAGCCGCCGGAGTGGAGAGAGGTACAAGCGAAAGCATTCCTGCAGGACCGAAAGATCGCAGCACGTGATTTTCCTCAGGTTTTTGGTAAGGCGAAAAGTCGCCAATCATCGCTGCGGACGCCGAAACCGGCCTCGCCGCAGAATTCTCTGCCGGAAAAATTTTTTGCTTCCGCTTTTCGCCGGCTGGATTACACCTAGATGACATAGGTTTTAGGCGAGAGCAAGGCGGTTTCTAAAGGATATTTCTCTTAATACTCTGAAAACTTTGCGTAGAACGCATATTTTCAAGAGTAGCGCGGCCCCCGTTCATCTCGCCACCTTAAGCCCGACAATTAAATGCTTAAGCCGAACTTAAGATAAGGTAAACAAACACGTAGGTTATAGCAACTTCCCGGCCGACCGTAAATCGGCCGAGACTTCGGCGAATGATAAGCGGCCTGCCTTAAGCAAATTCCATGATCACGGCGTCGACGGCAAGACTGTCGCCGGGCTTCGCGGCGATTTTCTTGACTGCCCTCGAAAACGAGGTTGCCCTGGGGCCCTGGACTGCGCTCTTGCCCGCGCGGTCCGCGAGGGTGATAATGCCGCCGTCGCATCGGGAGAGGATCATGGCCGGCGCTGTTGCTTTCGACACGTTGAAATTTGTCGAGACGCTGGAGTCGGGGGGCTTCACGCACGCCCAGGCCAAAGCCGCGGCGGAAGCCTTCGCTGTCGCGGCGGGCCAAGAACTCGCGACCAAGCGTGACTTGCAAGACGTCGAGACGGGGCTCGTGGCGCGGATCGACAAGGTCGAAGCTCGGCTCGAAGCCAAAATCGAAACGTCCGCCGCCAACCTCAAAGTCGATATCCTGCGATGGCTCGCCGTCACGCAAGTCGCCCTGGCTGGTTTTATCTTCGCTGCGATCAAATTCGTGAAGTGAGGGGGACCCGGAGCCGCCTGCGGATCGTCGCGGGCAGCCCAAGCTTGGCTCTGGGCAAGAAGGCGACCTTCTTTTTATTATCTATTTCTTGATGCGTTCAGCGAGATCAGCTATAATTTCTTTGTTACGAGTTCTCAGCCAGCTGTCTTCTCTCTTGCTCAGATTTCATTTTCGTCAGATGAGTGCGATAAGCGCTGTTGGTCTCCTTAATTATTGCGCTTAACTCCGGGATATGATCTTTTTCGAGTTCTTCTGGCGCGCAAATAATCGTGATTCGTGACCCGGAACTAGTTGCGCGACGTTTCATCATATAGATGTGTTGTTGCCATTTTTGATCGAAATAGGATGACCATCCTGTAGGCGCGGGAGCGGAAAGTTTAGAGCAATTTCGAAAAGCCCGCTATGCGGTCCCGATGACCGCGAGCACGCTTCTTTATCAATCCTCCTATCTCTATATCTGCAAAATCTCGGACCCCCAGTAGCGAGCTCAGACAAAGCCGGTCTGAGGAGAAAACCATTTAGGAAGTGATAAGAGAGAGAGAGACCTCAACCAAATAGCCTCTCCCTTAAGCAAATTCCATGATCACGGCGTCGACGGCAAGACTGTCGCCGGGCTTCGCGGCGATTTTCTTCACAGTCACGTCGCGTTCGGCGCGCAGCACATTCTCCATCTTCATCGCTTCGACCATGCAGAGCGCCTCTCCCGCCTTGACTTCCTGTCCTTCCGCAACGTCGATCGTCTTGACGAGCCCCGGCATCGGACACAGCAGATTTTTCGAGACGCCGGAGTCTTCTTTTTCGGCATCAGCGCCGCGAGTTCCGCCTCACGCAGCGTGAAGACGCGCGCAGAGACGAAGACGCCCTGATGCGACAGTTCGTAGCCGTTGAGGATCGGCCGCGTCTGAACGAAGACGTTGTGGCCGTCGACCGAGCCCTCGAACAGCGCGTCGCCCGGGCGCCAAGTCGAGGAGACGCGATGCGCGCGCGTGTCGTCGTCGGAGAAGCGCACGATCAGCGCCCCGCCTTGCGTTTCGACGTCGACGAAAAATTGCTGATCTCCGAGCATGCAAACGCGCTCGCGCTGGAACACGACCGGCGCGCCGCTGCGCAGCTGCCCCGAAATCTTGCGCTTACGCTCGTTGCCGATGTGATCGATCAGCGTCGCGACGACCGCGAGGAGATGCGCGAGCTCGCCCTTGGGTTCCGGCGCGACGAAGCCGCCAGCGTATTCTTCCGCAATGAAACCGGTCGAAAGCCGGCCCTCGCGCCAGCGCTCATGCGCCATCAGCGACGACAGGAACGGGATATTGTGGCGGATACCGTCGATGACGAAACGATCGAGCGCGTCGGACTGCGCCTTGATCGCCGTGAGGCGATCCGGGCCGTGGGTGACGAGCTTGGCGATCATCGGATCATAGTGGATGGAGATTTCCCGCCCTTCGGTGACGCCGGTGTCGTTGCGCACGGTGACGCCGTCGGCGCGCTTCTCCTGCGGGGGACGATATTTGACGAGACGGCCGATCGAAGGAAGGAAGTTGCGCGTCGGGTCTTCGGCGTAGATGCGGCTCTCCACCGCCCAGCCGTTGATCTTGACGTCGTCCTGCGTGATGCGCAGCGGCTCGCCCGCGGCGACGCGGATCATCTGCTCGACGAGATCGATGCCGGTGATCAGTTCGGTCACCGGATGCTCCACCTGCAGGCGGGTGTTCATCTCCAGGAAGTAGAAGCTCTTGTCCTGGCCGGCGACGAACTCCACGGTGCCTGCCGAATTGTAGTCGACAGCCTTGGCGAGGGCGACGGCCTGCGCGCCCATGGCCGCTCGGGTCTCGGCGTCGAGCAAGGGCGACGGCGCTTCTTCGATGACCTTCTGGTTGCGGCGCTGAATGGAGCATTCGCGCTCGCCGAGATGGATCACATTGCCATAGCCGTCGCCGAGCACCTGGATTTCGATGTGGCGCGGATTGACGATGAATTTCTCGATGAACACGCGGTCGTCGCCGAAGGACGACGCAGCTTCAGAGCGGGCGCGCGTAAAACCCTCAACGACCTCGTCGGCCTTATAGGCGACGCGCATGCCCTTGCCGCCGCCGCCGGCGGAAGCCTTCAGCATGACCGGATAGCCGATCTCATCGGCGATCTTGACCGCCTCTTCGCCGTCCCGGATCACCCCGAGATAGCCGGGGACGACGCTGACATTGGCCTTCGAGGCGAATTTCTTCGACTCGATCTTGTCGCCCATCGCTTCGATCGCGCGTGGATTGGGGCCGATGAAGACGATGCCGGCGTCGGCGAGCGCCGTCGCGAAGGCGGCGCGCTCGGAAAGGAAGCCGTAACCCGGATGCACCGCCTGCGCCCCGGTCTTCTTGCAGGCGTCGATGATTTTATCGATCAGCAGATAGGATTGCGCGGCCGCGGGAGGGCCGATATGGACGGCCTCGTCCGCCATCTCGACATGCAAGGCGTCCGCGTCCGCATCGGAATAGACGGCGACCGTCGCAATGCCCATGCGACGCGCCGTCTTGATGATGCGACAGGCAATCTCGCCGCGATTGGCGATCAGAATTTTATCGAACATGCGCGCCCCAGCCCTCAAGCGTTTTTGGCGCCTGTTTTCTGTCCTGCGAACAGCGTGACGGGCGCTCGTCAGTCTCTTATTTTTTTAAGCCTTCGCTTCAGGCTCTTCGTCCGGTCGCTTGGCCTGCACATTGTCGACGATGCCGAAAGCCTTGGCCTCCTCCGCGGTCATGAAATGATCGCGGTCGAGCGTGCGTTCGATCGTGTCGTAATCCTTGCCTGTATGGCGCTCGTAGATTTCGTTCAGACGGCGCTTGATCTTGAGGATGTCCTCGGCGTGGCGCTGGATGTCGGAGGCCTGGCCCTGGAAGCCGCCCGACGGCTGGTGCAACATGACGCGGGCGTTCGGCAGCGCATAGCGCATTCCGGCCTCGCCGGCGCAGAGCAGCAGCGACCCCATCGACGCCGCCTGTCCGACGCAGAGCGTCGTGACTTTCGACTTGATGAACTGCATCGTGTCGTAGATCGCGAGCCCCGAGGTCACGACGCCGCCAGGCGAGTTGATGTAGAGCGAAATCTCTTTCTTGGGGTTTTCGAACTCGAGGAACAGAAGCTGCGCAATGATGACCGAAGCCATGTGATCCTCAACCTGACCGGTGAGGAAGATGATGCGCTGACGCAGCAACAAAGAATAGATGTCGAAGGCGCGCTCGCCGCGCGACGTATTCTCGATCACCTGGGGGATGAGATACTGGTTGTAGACCTCGATCGGATCGCGCATGAGTGCAGCCCTTGGATTTTTCGCCTTAAACGACGCGCATGTGAAAGGCCGCGCGCGCGCGGCCGCATAAAGTCAGCCTCTAGTCATATTTCCGCCCTGCGGCAAGCGATAACGGCGTCGCGCGCTCACGCGCCCGAAGCCGCAGCGGCCGGCGCGGCCTCGTCATCCGCGAACAGCTCCTCGCGCGAGACGGGCTTGTCGATCAGCTTCACGAGCCCGGAGAGATGCGCGACGACGCGAGCCTCGTAGAGCGGCGCCCGCAGCTGCGCCAGCGCCTGCTCATTGTTGCGGTAATAGTCCCACACCGCCTTTTCCTGGCCCGGGAACTGCCGCGCGCGCTCGACCAGCGCCTGCGTCATGTCGTCGTCGCTGATGGAGACGCCCGCCGACTGGCCGATTTCGGCGAGCAGCAGGCCGAGCCGCACGCGCCGTTCGGCGATGGTCTTGAATTCGCCGCGCAGCTCGTCGTCGCTCTTGTTCTCGGTGTCCGGGTCCTTGCGCCCCTGCTTGCGCTCGGCCTCGAATTCCCCCCAGATGCCGTTGAACTCCATCTCGACGAGGCTGTCGGGCACGACGAATTTGTAGCGTTCGTCCAGCGCGTCGAGCATCGCCCGCTTCACCTTTTCGCGCGCAGCCTTGTCGAAATCGGCCTCGATATTGCCGCGCACCGCCGTCCGCAGCGCCTCCTGCAGACTCAAAACCCCATTTCTTGGCGAGTTCGTCGTCGACGACAAGCGGCTTCGGACGCTCGATCGCCTTCGCCGTCACGTCGAATTCGGCGTCGCGCCCGGCCAGCGCCGCGACCGAATAAGTGTCGGGGAACCGCGCCTTGACGAGCCGCTTCTCGCCGAGGCCGATCCCTTCGAGCTGCTCCTCGAAGCCGGGGATGAAGGAATCCGAGCCGAGCACGACCTTGACGTCTTCGCCGTCGCCGCCCTCGAATTTCTCGCCGTCGATGGTCCCGGAAAAATCCAGCGTCAACCGGTCGCCCTTGGCCGCCTTGGCGTCCTCCTCGGTCGCGGGATCGAACTCGCGCAGCCGCTCGACGAGATCGGCGACGGCCTTGTCGACGTCGGCGTCGGAAACTTCCGCCACCGGACGCTCGATCGAAATGTCGTCGAAGCCGCCGAGCTCAATCGCCGGCAGCGTCTCGAAGCTCACCGTGAAGGAGAAATCTCCCGCGGTGCGCAACGCCTTTTCGAACTCCTCCTTGCCGCCCGGAAAATCCAGTCTCGGCTCGGTCGCGAGGCGGAACTTGTTGTCTTCGACGATCTGTCGATTGGCGTCGGCGACCGCATTCTGCACGACGTCGCCCATGACCTCCGGTCCGTAAAGCCGCTTGAGATGAGCCAGCGGAGCCTTGCCCGGGCGAAACCCCTTGAGCTGAACCTTGCCGCGCATCTTCTCGAGTTCGGAGTCGAGCCTTGCGGCTGAGATCCGCGCCGGCCAGCACGACCTTGAATTCCTGTTTCAAGCCTTCGGACAGGGTCTGCGTCACTTGCATGTCATTCGCCTTTTGCAACTTTCTTTCAAACGGAGGCCTCAAAAAGCCCCCATAGCGCGCGGCGGCGGCGGCGCGTAAGAAACGCCATCGCCGAACGCCGCCGGATTCGCGGGGCTGCAGCGCGGACGCCGGTCCAGCCGAGACGGATTGGTGCGGGCGAAGGGACTCGAACCCCCACGACTTGCGTCACCGGAACCTAAATCCGGCGCGTCTACCAGTTCCGCCACGCCCGCAGTCTATCGACGACCTCCCGGTCGGCCGGGAAAGCGTTCTCACGCCGGAAGGAAATCCCGCCGAGCGCATCGTCGCCGGGCTCTATAGCACGGCGCCGCGCGCTTGCAGCAGAAATTTGGGGCGAGAATGAGCGTCCCAAAAAGCCGTCGCCTTTGACAAGCCGCGCCCCGACCGTCATTAGAAGCCAACTTCCCGCTTTCCGTAAGACGACGCTGACGCCCATGAGAGCCGATCGCTACAATTTCCACGCCAGCGAACCCAAGTGGCGCAAGATTTGGGCGACTCCAAGGTTTTTGAGGCCGGCGCACATCCGGAGCGGCCGAAATACTATGTGCTGGAGATGTTTCCCTATCCGTCGGGACGCATCCATATGGGCCATGTGCGCAATTACGCGATGGGCGACGTCATCGCCCGCTTCAAGCGCGCCAAGGGCTTCAACGTGCTGCATCCGATGGGCTGGGACGCTTTCGGCCTGCCGGCCGAGAACGCCGCGATGCAGAGCAAGGCGCCATCCCGCGCGACTGGACCTACGACAACATCGCCGCGATGCGCACGCAATTGCAGTCGATCGGCCTGTCGCTCGACTGGTCGCGCGAGATCGCGACCTGCGATCCGGAATATTACAGCCACCAGCAGAAGCTGTTCCTGGACTTCCTGCGCGCGGGCCTCGTCGACCGCAAGAAGTCGAAGGTGAATTGGGACCCGGTCGATCACACCGTGCTCGCCAATGAGCAGGTGATCGACGGCCGCGGCTGGCGCTCGGGCGCGCTCGTCGAGCAGCGCGAGCTGACGCAATGGTTCTTCAAGATCACCAACTATGCCGAGGATCTGCTGGCAGGCGCTCGACACGCTCGAGCGCTGGCCGGAAAAAGTCCGGCTGATGCAGAAGAACTGGATCGGCCGCTCCGAAGGCCTGCTGCTGCGCTTCGCGCTGATCCGGACCTGCCGAACGGCTTCGCGCGAGATCGAAGTCTTCACCACGCGGCCCGACACGCTGTTCGGCGCGAAATTCATCGCGCTCGTCGCCCGATCATCCGCTCGCCAGAGCAGCTTGCGCGAAGAACGACCCGGAGCTCGCCGCGTTCATCGAGGAGTGCCGCACGCATCGGCACCTCGGTCGCCGCGCATCGAGACGGCCGAGAAGAAGGGCTTCGACACCGGGCCTCAAGGCCGTCCACCCGTTCGATCGAGACATGGCAGCTGCCGGTCTATGTCGCCAATTTCGTTCTGATGGACTACGGCACCGGCGCGATCTTCGGCTGTCCGGCGCATGACCAGCGCGATCTTGATTTCGCCCGCAATACGGCTCGGCGCGACGCCGGTCGTCTGTCCCGCAGGCGTCGATCCGGCCAATTTGCAGGTGACCGACACGGCCTATCGACGGCGACGGCCGGCTGATCAATTCGCGCTTCCTCGACGGGCATGACCGTCGCGGCAGGCCAAGGAGGAAGTCGCGCGACGGCTCGAGCAGGCGAGCCGTCGGCGCGCCGCAAGCGCGCCGCCAGATCAATTACCGGCTGCGCGATTGGGGCGTTTCGCGGCAGCGCTATTGGGGCTGCCCGATCCCGATCATCCATTGCGAGACCTGCGGCGTCGTGCCGGTGCCGGACAAGGATCTGCCGGTCACTCTGCCGCGACGACGTCTCCTTCGACCAGCCCGGCAATCCGCTCGACCGGCATCCGACCTGGAAACATGTCGCCTGCCCCGCACTGCGGCGGCCCGGCGCGGCGCGAGACCGACACGATGGACACTTTCGTCGATTCGTCCTGGTATTTCGCGCGCTTCGCCGATCCGCACAATGCGCGGACGCCCGCGTCGACGCGAGGCGCTGTCGCGACTGGCTGCCGGTCGATCAATATATCGGCGGCATCGAGCATGCGATCCTGCACCTGCTCTATGCGCGCTTCTTCACGCGCGCGATGCAGCGACTGCGGCCACTGCGTCGTGGACGAGCCTTTCGCCGGGCTGTTCACGCAGGGCATGGTCGTGCACGAGACCTATCGCGGCCGCCGACGGCGATGGGTGTCGCCGGCCGATGTGCGCGATCGAAGCTCGACGGCGACCGAGGCGTCGCGCGCTGATTGTCGACGCGGCGCGCCAGTCGAGATCGGCGCCATCGAGAAGATGTCGAAGTCGAAGAAGCAACACCGTCGATCCCGACGACATCATCCAAAGCTACGGCGCCGATACGGCGCGCTGTTCATGCTGTCGGACTCGCCGCCCGAGCGCGACGTGATCTGGACCGACGAGGGCGCGCAAGGCTCGTGGCGTTTCGTGCAGCGCTTGTCGGCGGCTCACCGGCGACGCGGGCCGCGTCGCCGCTCCGATCGGGACGCCGGCGCCGGCCGAACTTTCGCCCGACGCGCTGAAGCTGCGGCAGGCGACGCATCGCGCCATCGCGCAGGCGACCGAGAACATCGCCGGGCTGCGCTTCAACAGCGCGATCGCCCGCATCCACGAATTCGCCAACGAGCTTTCCGCCGCGATCGAGCGGGTGGCCGAGGCCGGCGGCGGCGTCGCGGACGATCTCGCCTTCGCCTTCCGCGAGGCGGCGGAGACGCTGATCCTGCTCGTCGCGCCGATGACGCCGCATGTGGCGGAGGAGTGCTGGGACGATCTCGGGCACAAAGATCTCGTCGCCAATGCGTCCTGGCCGCAGGCCGATCCTACCCTCGTCGCGCAGGACCTGATAAGCTTGCCGGTGCAGGTGAACGGCAAGAAGCGCGGCGAAATCTTCGTTGCGCCGGAGGCGGACGAGACGACGGTCCGCGCGGCGGCTCTCGCGGATGAGGGCGTGCGGCGCGCGCTCGAAGGGCGTCCGGTGAAGAAATTCATTCTCGTTCCGAAAAGGATCGTCAATGTCGTGGTTTGACGCCCGAACCCGCCTTCTCGCGCTCTGCCTCGCCGCGCTGCCGCTGGGCGGCTGCATCCAGCCGATGTATGGCCCGCTGGCGGCGAACGCCGAGCTGGCGCCCGAGCTTGCCGCGATCGAGATTGCGCCGATCGGCGAGCGTCTTGGGCATTATGTGCGCAATGAACTGATCTTCCAGTTCAACGGGACCGGCTCGGACGTTCCGCCGCGCTATCGGCTCTTTGTTACGCTCAAGGAACAGGCGCGCACGCCGATCGTCGACACCGTGACGAGCCGCGCGACTTCGGCGACGGTCGTCGTCGACGCCGAATACAGGCTTGTCGCCCTGCCCGGCGACACCGAAGTGACGAAGGGCCTTTCCTCCAGCATCGCGAGCTACGACCGTTTCAGCAACCGCCTCGCCAATGTGCGCGCTGCGCGCGACGCCGAAATCCGCGACGCCAAGGTCATCGCCGACGCGATCCGAACGCGTATCGCCATCGCGCTCTCGGACCGCAAGTGATCTGAGGCGCCGCGTCCCAAAAATAGGACCGCTTTAAAAATGTCCGCAACGGAAGACTGGTTCAACTTTCCCACCAAGACCGCCGCCGTCGAGCCTTGGCCGACGCCGGCCAATTCGATCGCGATCCGCAACTGGCTTTATGTCGTCGCTGCGCTGGTCTTCGCCATGGTGCTGGTCGGCGGCGCGACCCGCCTCACCGAATCGGGCCTCTCGATCACGCAGTGGAAACCCGTGCAAGGGGTCATCCCGCCGCTCTCAGAGCAGGACTGGACCGCGGAATTCGAGCGCTACAAGCAAATTCCGCAGTTCTCCCAGCTGTTTCCGACGATGGACCTGGATCGCTTCAAAGTGATCTACGGCTGGGAGTGGGGACATCGGCTGCTCGGACGTCTTGTCGGCCTCGTCTATGCGGCGGGACTTATCTGGTTCTGGGTCAGGCGACGCATCCCGCCGGGATATAAGCCGAAACTCCTTGCGATCCTCGCCCTCGGCGCGCTGCAGGGGCTTGTCGGCTGGTGGATGGTCGCGTCAGGCCTCGTCGCCCGGGTCGAGGTCGCGCAGGAGCGTCTCGCCGCGCATCTCCTGCTCGCTTCGCTGATCCTTTCGGCCTGCGTCTGGGTCGGATCGAGCCTCGGGCCGCAGGCGCCTGCGCAAATCCATCATGCGCGCGGACGGCTGCGCTTCGAAATCTATCTCGCGCTGGCCGTCGTCTTCGTGCAGATCGGTGTCGGCGCGCTCGTCGCGGGGCTGCGCGCCGGCCTCGTCGACAACACCTGGCCGCTGATGGAAGGCGCGATCGTTCCTCCGCAGGATTCGCTGTGGCGGCTCACGCCCTGGTGGAGCAACCTCTACGACAACCCCGTCGCCGTGCAACTGCTGCACCGGATGACGGCATATGCGCTGCTCGCGATCGTCGTCGCGCATCTTTTCGACGCCGCCGCCAACGCCACCGGGAAATATGCGCGCGGGGCGTTTCTCGTGTTTGGCCATGTCGTCATGCAGATCGCGCTCGGGATCGCGACGCTGCTGCTTGTTTCCGGCGACTGGAGCGGCGCGCCGCACATCGTGCTCGCGCTCGCGCATCAGGCGGTGGCGATGGCCGTGCTGGTCGTCGCAACCCTGCAGGCGCGTCGGCTCGCCGCAGCGCCGGCTCCGGCTGTCGGCTTGCTGAGCGGGGGTTAGACCCCGCGCAGCGATGCGGCGCGTTCGGCGAGGCTGCGCTCGGCGACCACGTCCACCATGCGCTCGGCGGCGTGATCACGAGCATCCTGATTCTGCGCCTTGGCGAGCTCTTCGCCGGCCTCTTTGAGCCGTTCTTGCGCGTCCTCGAGCTTCTCGCGCAATTCCTTCAGCGAGGAATTGAGGTTGTCGCGACGCGTGCGCGCGGCTCTCGCATAGGTCGGATAGGCGAAGTGGTTGGGGTCGGTGATGTTGGCCCGCTGCTCCTCGACGCCGATCTCGCGATCGAGGTCGCCGGTCATGCGCGCGAATTCGGCGATCATCAGCTGCAATTGGCTGACCCGCCGACGCTTTTCCTCTACCTGAAACTGCTTCAGGCGCATAAGAGTATCTCGCGACTTCATTTACGCTGCTCCGATACGCGCGGCGCCGCTCCGGCGCTCCTGACAAAATTATGTCGGCGCAATCGCTTGCGAAAAAGCTGGCGGCTCTTTCGCGTTGCGTTCGCATTTCCGATCTTGAGCGCCTGAGCCTGCCGCCGGAGCGGATGGCCAAGGGCACGGTATTGAGGCCTTTTCGCGAGACGATCGGACTATGCGGCAAGGAGGTTGCAGCTTGGTTACCCGCAACCACGAATTTTAACGGACGCGCCGCGCGGCGTTAACGCTGAGGGAGAATTTTCCCAAAAGGCGGAAATGGCGCGTCTCAGGCGCTCAGCTGGGCGGCCGCCGCACTCCGACACAATCCTGAGTTGCGGTACGACGCTTGGAGTTTGGCGACTCAATCTGAGACGCCAAACTGGACAGCGCTTCCCTTACGCGGCAAAAGGGCGGCGAGAGGGCTCGGCGCCGGATATTTCGGCGCATCTCCCCGCGGCCCGCAGCGCAAAGAGGCGGCGATGAACGACATGACCCCCCAGAACGAGATGAAAAACGGCGTCGCGGCGATGTATGCGCGCTACCGCAGAGAGGACGCGCCGAGGCCGCCGAAGTGGAACGAAACGCTCGACCTTATCCTGCGGCATCGCTCGCATCGCGCCTTTTTGCCGCAAAAGCTGCCCGATGGCGCGCTGGAGACGATCGTCGCGGCGGCGCAATCGGCTTCAACCTCCTCCAATCTGCAGGTCTGGAGCGTTGTCGCGATCGAGGATCAGGCGCGCAAGGACCGCCTCGCCGAACTTGCCGGCGGCCAGCAGCATGTGCGCGACTGTTCGGTGTTCCTCGTTTGGCTGTCCGACCTCGCGCAACTCGAAAATCTCGCGAAACGCAACGGCCGCGAGGCGAATGCGCTGCCCTATCTCGAATTGTTCCTCACCGGCGTCGTCGACGCCGCGCTCGCGGCGCAAAATGCGGTGACGGCGCTGGAGTCGCTCGGCCTCGGCAGCGTCTATATCGGCGCGATGCGCAATCATCCTCAAGAGGTGGCGAAGGAGCTCAATCTGCCGCCCAACGTCTTCGCCGTGTTCGGCATGGCGGTCGGCGTCCCGGACCCGGCGGTCGCGACCGACGTGAAGCCGCGCCTCGGGCAAGGCGCCGTGCTGCACCGCGAGCAATATGCGTGGGGCGAGGCGCAGCTCGACGCCATCGACACGCTCGACGAAAAATTCCGCGACTTCCAGAAGGAACAGGGCATGCCCGAACAGGGCTGGAACCCGCCAGGTGCTGTCGCGCGTGCGCGGTCCGGAAGCGATGAGCGGCCGCGACAGACTTTCCGAGGCGCTGCATGCGCTCGGCGTCGGACTGAAGTAAAGTCGCTGCGACCTGCGGTCGGACCGGGTTTCTCATCCGGTCCGACGAAATTGCGTTGGACTCAGCGCTCGTTCGCCACCAGTGCGAACATCGCCCCTTGCGGATCTGTCGCCTGCACGATCCATTGGCCGCCGGGCACTTGCATCGGACCATTCACGATCTGGCCGCCCTTGGCCTTGATCGCTTCGATGCATGGATCGAGTTTCGGCACGTTGAAATAGTAGAGCCAGAACGGCTTTGGACTATTCGCCATCTTGGTCATCATGCCGCCGCTCTGCACTCCGTCGATGTCGAATAGCTGATATTTGCCGCCGGGGCCCATATCCATCGCATCGCCCTTCGTCCAGCCGAACAGGCCGGAATAGAACGCCCATGCGCCGTCGAGCGCGCCGGCGTGCAATTCGCGCCAGCCGATCGTGCCCGCAGTCCCCGGCGCCGGCAGGCCGCCCGCCGGCGGTTCGCCGATCCCCTTCATTATCATGAAAGTCGCCATGTCGGGGTCGGCGACAACGGCGAAGCGCAGCATGCCGGGAACGTCCGTCGGCTGCTTGAGGACGCGCCCGCCCGCCGCCTTGATCTTTTCGGCGTAGTCGTCGACATCGTGGACGGCGATGTAGCCGTGCCAAATGGGCCCAGCGCCCATCTTTTTTGCCTCCTCGGGAAGAACCATCAGGCCGCCCACCATCGTCTCGCCCGTGGAGAGCAACGTGTAGCTCATGCCGGGCTGGCCCGAATCCTTCGCGCTCCAGCCGACAACCGTGCAGTAGAAGTCTTCTGCGGCCTTCGGATCGCTGGTCATCAGTTCGATCCAGACGAACTTGCCATGCATGTCGCCCATGTGATGCTCCCTGTGGCTTTGCCGCTCACGCGCTGCACTTTATTCGGTGATTGTGGCGGTCCCACAACGCATGTTCGCGAGTGGATGCGCGGACTGCTTTTGCAGCCACAACAAAGGCTTGGCTTTAGAGGCCAAACTTTCGCCAAGAAAGCGCGAGATAAACCTGCGCAGGACGAAGATGAACTTGGCTTTAACCATCGGTCTGTAGCGCGCTAGAAAACAGAGTGCGCGAGACGGCCAAGTTTAGACCGCATCTTCAATCCAGCTCGACGCCCACACTTTATAAAAGCGCGTCCCTATCAGGAGCACTCATGAAGAAATACGCCCTCGTCCTTGCGACCTTGCTCGCCGCCACCGCCGCTCATGCCGAAACCGTCATCATCGGCTGTCCCCTCATTCAAAAATACAGCGAATCCGACGTCAATATGCTGCTGAGCCAAGCGCGCTCGGCGATCGGCGACCAGGAAGTCGGAAAAATCTATCACAAATATGTTTCGCTGAGGAACGCCTGCCAGACCAATGCGCGCGCGACGCATATGCTGCCGGTTTCCGCCAATCTGCGCAGCTTCCTCGCCCAAAACGGCATCGACATCCACAATTTCTGACGAGGCTCAGCCTTTCTCGCGCATCAACCGGCCTTTTTCACGGCCCCAGTCGCGCTTCTTCTCGACCTCGCGCTTGTCGTGCAGCTTTTTGCCGCGCCCGAGCGCGATGAGAAGCTTGGCGCGGCCGCGCTCGTTGAAATACAGCCGCAGCGGCACGATGGTCATGCCCTCGCGCTCGCAGGCCTGCGCGAGCTTAGCCAACTCCCGCTGTTTCAGGAGCAGTTTGCGCAGCCGTTTCGGCTCGTGGTTGAAGCGGTTGCCGGCCATATACTCCGGGATGGTCGCATTGACGAGCCAGGCTTCGCCGTTGCGATCGACATGCGCATAGCTCTCGCCGATCGTCGCCTTGCCGGTGCGCAGCGATTTGACCTCGGTGCCGGTCAATGACAGGCCGGCGTCGAATGTTTCGCCGATCTCGTAGTTGTAGCGAGCTTTGCGATTGTCGGCGACGATCTTGGAATTTACGTCCGGCTTTTGCGCCACGCGTCCTCAGCCTTCCAGCACGCCTGCGAAAACCATCGCGGCGCGGATTTTCTCTTTCGTCGCCGCCGACACCGGGATCAACGGCAGACGCACTTCCTCGGTTCCTTTGCCGAGCAGCGCGAGACCGCATTTCGCGCCGGAGACGCCGGCTTCGAGAAAGGTCGCTACATGCAGCGGCGTGAGCTTGTCCTGAATGGCGAGCGCGGTCTTGAAATCCTTGGCGAGCGCGGCGTTCTGCATGTCGGCGCAAAGCCGAGGCGCAATATTGGCGACGACGGAGATGCAGCCATGGGCGCCGGCGCCCATGCAGGCGAGAGCGGTGAGATCGTCGCCGGAGAACTGGATGAAGTCGGGACCCATCGCATCGCGCTGCAGCGAAATGCGGCCGACGTTGCCGGTCGCGTCCTTGACGCCGACGATGTTCTTGATTTCAGCCAGACGAGTCATAGTCTCAACGCTCATGTCGATCACAGAACGCGGAGGAATATTGTAAATGACGATCGGGATGGAGACCGACTCGGCGATCGCTTTGAAATGCAGATAGAGCCCTTCCTGTCCGGGCTTATTGTAATAAGGCGTGACGACGAGCAGACCATCTGCGCCGGCTCGCTCGGCATGGCAGGCGAGCGCGACCGCTTCGCGCGTATTGTTCGATCCCGCGCCGGCGATGACGGGCGCGCGTCCGCGCGCGGCTTTGATCGTAGCGGTGATGACGGCGCCATGTTCTTCGTGAGAGAGCGTCGGGCTTTCGCCGGTCGTGCCGACGGGCACAAAGCCATGAGCGCCGTTCTCGATCTGCCAGTCGACGAGCGCGCGCAGTCGCTCGAAATCGACGACTCCGCCGGCGAAGGGCGTGACCAAAGCCGTCACGGACCCGTGAAATATTGCAGTTTTGCTCATAGAATTAAGGCTTTCCTCGCGCCTCACAGGCGCCGTATTCGCAGATCACGCTCATTCTCGACAGTCATAGCCGCTGCTCGGCCTGCAGGAAAGGCCTTCGAGTTGGGGCTTACGCCTAGCGACGGGTTGGCGATCTCGCCCGCGCCGTCTTGGTTGACGATTCTGGAAACGGTTTGGAGGCACCATCCTGTCTTCGGCGAGGAGCACGCACATATGAAGCTTTCATCAAGCTTTTTTGCAACTCGCAATGTGAGGCGGGCGTCGCTCGCGTGTCTCATAATCGGCGCCGCGCTTTGCGCGCCATATTTGGGCGGCGAGCCGCCGCTCGGCCGCGGGAACGTCGCGCAATCTTCGGTCTCGATCGAGGGGCTGGACTTCGACCCTGCAAATTGGCGCCAAGCGCCCGACCTCAACGCTCTGCTCGCCGAACGCGCGCCGGGCTATGGTAGGTCGCCGTCCCTGCTCGATCCGAAAAGCGTTGTCCTGGAGCCGACGCTCGGCGGGGGCGCGCAGGCGAACGGCGAGGATCTCGTGCCGCCGCTCGACATCAAGACGCTGATCGGCGACGACGCCGCGCTTTTGCCGCAGGTTTTGGCGGCCTACAAGGCCGGCGACTTTGCGGGCGGCGACGCGCAGCTCGCCAATCTTCACGATCCGATCGCCATTGCCGCCGCGCAATGGACCGGTCTGCGCCTGCATCCGCGCGAGGCCGGCGCCTTGCGGCTGATGCGTTTTTCCGCCGAACACCCGAACTGGCCGGCGGGCGAGTGGCTACGCCGGCAGGCGGAGGAGTCGCTCTTTGGCGACCACGCCTCGGATGCGACGATCAAGGCTTTCTTCGCGAACAGCAAACCGCTGACTGGGGCCGGCGGCTTTGCGCTCGCGCGGGCGCTGGCGCATGACGGCGACTTCGACGGCGCAGCCGCCCTCGCGCGCAAAGTCTGGCGCGAGAATGATTTCAGCGACGGCTTCGAAACCGCGATGCTGCGCGAATTCGGCGACCTTCTGACCCCCGCCGACCACAAATATCGCGCCGACCGCCTTATCTATGCGGAGAAGAACTGGCGCCGCCCTTCGCGCCGCGACGCTTGCCGGCAAGGACGTCTGGCTTCTCGAACGCGTCCGCGCGTCGGCGAATGCGAATGTCGGCGACGTCGCCATGTTCGCCGCCGTCCCCGCCGCGCTGCAGAACGATCCCGGCCTGCTGCTCGCCCGCGTGCATCTTTTGCGCAAGCGCGAAAATATCGCCGACGCCGCCGCCCTTCTGCTCAAGGCGCCGCGCGATCCCGCGCTCGTCATCGACGGCGACGCCTGGTGGACCGAGCGCCGTCTCGTCGCGCGCAAACTGCTGGACCTCGGCGACTCCCAGAACGCCTACCGAATTTGCGCCGATCATGCGGCGCATAGCGTTTCTTCGAAAGTCGAGGCCGAATTCCACGCCGGCTGGATCGCCCTGCGTTTCCTGAACGACCCCGAACTCGCGCAGAAACATTTCGCGAAGCTGAGCGAAATCGCCCAGACGCCGCACCAGAAGGCCCGCGCCGCCTATTGGCGCGGCCGCACGGCGGAAGCCCAACGCTCGTCTGCGCAGGAAGACGCGGCGCACGCCGCCTACACGGAGGCGGCGACCTATTCCACGACCTTCTACGGACAACTGGCTTTAGCCAAGCTCGGCGCCGTCGGCTCGCCGCTGCGCCCGGCGCCCAAATCCGCGCAAGGCCAGGAGCGCGACGAAGCCGTCCGCGTCGCCGAACTGCTGTTCGCCGCGGGCGAAAGGGACGCGGCCATGCCGCTCTCGACCGAGGCGATGAAGCATCTCTCGGGCGAAGACCAGGTCGCGGCGCTCGGCGAAGTGGCCGCGCGCCTGCGCGACGCGCAAACGTCGCTCACGCTCGGCAAGATCGCGGCGAAGCGCGGCTTTGCGCTGGACGACATCGCCTTCCCGGCCTATGGCGTGCCGAGCTTCACGACGCTGCCCGGCTCCGCCGCGCGCTCGATCGTCTATGCGGTGGCGCGGCAGGAAAGCTCCTTCGATCCGCATGCGATCTCCCCCGCCGGCGCGATGGGCCTGATGCAGATGATCGCATCGACCGCGCGCAACACCGCGTCGAGGGCCCGCGTCGGCTTCGATATGCGTCGGATGATCGAGGAGCCCGCCTTCAACGCGCAGCTCGGCGCCGCGCATCTCGGCATTCTGCTCGGCGAGCACAAAGGCTCCTATCTTTTGACCTTCGCCGCCTATAACGCCGGCGGCGGCCGCGTGAAGGAGTGGATCAACGCCTATGGCGACCCGCGCCGCCCCGACGTCGATCCGATCGACTGGGTGGAGCGCATTCCGATCGAGGAGACGCGCAATTACGTCCAGCATGTGATGGAGAATTTCGTCGTCTACCGCGCCAAGCTCGGCGACACGGAAACCCGCGAACCGCAGATGGAGCTGGCGCGGGTCGAATAAGGCTGAAAAATTTCGCAATAAAAAAGCTCCGGCGCGGCTGCGGCGGAGCTTTTTTGCGTGTCGAAGACCGTTCAGGCGGCGGGCGCGGCCGCCTCGGCCTTTTTCTTCTCGATCTCGCGCTTCAGCTCGCGGGCGTTCTGCGACAGCTCGATTACGCGCGCCTTGACGAGGAAGGCGTCGAGGCCGCCGCGATGCTCGACGGAACGCAAAGCCGCCGCGGAAATGCGCAGGCGCACGGAACGCTCCAGCGCATCCGAGCTCAGCGTGACCTGCACCAGATTGGGCAGAAAGCGCGTGCGCGTCTTGCGATTGGAGTGGCTGACGAGATTGCCGGACTGAACGCCCTTGCCGGTCAATTCGCAACGACGGGACATAAAACTTTCCTTTCGAACGGCGAAATGCTGCGCCAGCGCGCTCGCTCGCCCGTTTTGTCATGGATTTCGGCCACAGACGCCATGCGCCTCGCGGGGAGCGAGGCTTATGGCGCCGAAGGGCCGGCGCGTCAACCTTTGCGTCGCGCCCAAGATCCCGCGCCTTCTTGTCCTCAGCACTCGTCCAAATCTATGTCGAGAATGGCGATCTGCAGCGTGAAGCTCGACCTTTTGGCGTCGTCGGCGGAAATGACGCCGAGAAAATCCTCGCCGCTGTTGAGCTCCACCGAATCGGTCTTGCGCCCGCGCGCGACGAGGGTCAGGCGGTCGTTCTCGAAAAGCTTGCGCAGATATTCCTGCAGCACTTCCCTGCCGACCGGCAGCTTCATCGCAAAGGCGAAAGAGCGGTCGCCGTCTTCGTCGTCGAGGGTGACGTCGGCGATCTGCCGCTCGCCGAGCCGGACGACGGCGGCCTCCGTGTTTTTCGGGTCGAGCGCGACGCGCAGGCCGTCATTGCCGAAAGAGCGCTGCAAGAAGCTTTGAAGTTTGCGCAATTCTGTCTTGTCCAACGACGCCCTCCCGCGCCCATGTTCCCCGGAGCGAATCTTATGACAGGGAATGCCGAGCTTCGCCAGCGAATCGCTAATCCGACCCGACGCGAAAACGCCCGGAGCCGTGAACTCCGGGCGCTTTTATTTCCTTAGCTGGTTCGCCGGCTTACTTGCCTTGCGCCTTCAACTGCTCGTTGCAGGTGCTGAAATATTTCGGCCAGGTGAGTTTCGGATTGGACTTGCGCAGTTCAGCCTTTTGCGCGCGCCACTGCGCGCCGCACTGCTTCTGCCGCTCGCGGAAGGAGGTCTGACCGGCGGTCGGCGCGACAGCGGTCGGCTTCGTCGCCGGCGCAGGCGTCGGGGCGGGCGCAGCGACCGGCGCGGGCGCTGGGGTCGGCGCAGGCGCCGGGGCCGGGGTCACGACCGGAACGGGCGCAGGAGCCGGCGCGGGCGCAGGAGCCGGCGCGGGCGCAGGGGCGGGAGCCGGCGCGGGCTCGGCGATGCGCGTGCGGCAAGCCTTCAGATATTCCTGCCAGCTCTGGCCGTTGAGCTCATTATTGGCCTTGGCGGCCTGATATTGCGCGCCGCATTCGCGCAGCACATTGGCCTGCGCAAAAGCCTCGCCGCTGAAGGCGACGCAAAGAGCGATAGCCGCGAAGCCGGCGGCGGTTTGTAGGCGGAGTCGGATCGACATTAAAATCCCCCTCATGGAGAAATCTTCCTGATGGACAACCCCGCTTGAGGGAAAGCCATCCAAGTCGGCGCAAAGTTGCGTAGCGCCCCCATTATAACGAAGCAAGCTTCGAGCCGCACCGCTTCGTATGGCGGACGATAATCCGAACTTCGCTGTCAACGCAAACCGAACCTCGGCTCGACGCAGGAGAAACATATGTCGCCGGCGCAAGAAGGAAACATCGGTCGAAAGCTCAATCCAAAATCCTGGCGCGACGCCGAGGCTTTGGCGCGCGCCGACGGCCGGACGCGCTGTCCCTGGTGCAAGGACGATCCGCTCTATGTCGCCTATCACGACGAAGAGTGGGGCAGACCGGAACGCTCCTCGCGCGCGCTCTATGAGAAGCTGATGCTCGACGGCTTCCAGGCCGGCCTCTCCTGGATCGCGATTTTGCGCAAGCGCCAGAATTTCCGCGACGCCTTCGAGGGCTTCGAGCCCGAACGGGTCGCGGCCTTCGACGCCGCGCGCATCGACGCCATGATGCAAAACGCCGGGCTCGTGCGCAACCGCGCCAAACTCGAAGGCGCCGTCGCCTCCGCGAAAGCCTATCTCGCGATCGAAGCGCGGGAGGGCTTTTCGAATTATATATGGGATTTCGTCGACGGCCGCCCCATCGACAACCATCCGCGCAGCATGAGCGAGGTCCCGGCGCAGACCGCCCTCTCGCAGCGCATCGCCAAGGATTTGAAAGCGCGCGGCTTCAAATTCTGCGGCCCGACCATCGTCTACGCCTTCATGCAGGCGGTCGGCATGGTCGACGATCATCTCGCCGACTGCTTTACGCGCACGCAAGGGCGTGACTAGCGCGACAGGCTTTCGCGCGCGGCGCCGCGATGCTATGCGGGCCGCGGAACCAGCGAGGGAGAGCTTAAGATGAGCGGCATATGGTTGGCGACCGGCGAGGCGACGGTGCTCGCGGCGGAAGGGCAGTTCACCGATGCGATGCCGGAGGTGATGATCGGCAATGTGAAGGGGCCGGTCGGCCACGCCTTCGCCGCCATGGCCGGTCAGGTCGCCGGCCATCCGCGCATGTTCGTGATCCGCGACCTTAATCAGCAGGTGCGTCCGGCCACGATGATGACGACCAAGATGACCGTGCAGTCGGAAGACTACGTCGAGCTGCTGGGCGGCGTGGTGCAGGCCGCGACGGGCGACGCGATCATCGACTGCGTCATGGACGGCGCGCTGCCGAAGGCGGAGCTCGGCGAGCTTTGCATGGTCATCATGGTGTGGCTCGACCCGCGCTGCGCGACGGACCCCAATCTCGACCGCAAAGATCTCTACCGCACCAATTACGAAGCGACGAAGCTCGCCATCGCCCGGGCGATGAAGGGCGAACCGACGATCGAGCAGTTGATCGCGAACAGAAAATCCGTCTCGCATTACGCGCTCGAGGGCGTGTTCGAGGTTTGATCGCAGCGCCCGCCCGGAGGCGGATTGATTCGGCGTCGCCGGGCGGCTATAGCCTCGTTTTATGTTGCAGAATTTATTTTTCACCGGAATGCGGGAAAGCCGGCGCCTTTGCGCCGGCGCCCTCGACGCGCTCTATCCGCCGATCTGCCTTGGTTGTCGCAAGGCCGTCGCCGCGCATGGCGGTCTTTGCGCCGCCTGCTGGACCGCGATCGCCTTCATCGAGCGGCCCTATTGCGAGCGGCTCGGCGCGCCCTTCGGCCGCGACTTCGGCGACGGCGCGATTTCGCCGGCGGCGTCGGCCAATCCGCCCGTGTTCGCCCGCGCCCGCGCCGTCGCGCCCTATGAGAGCGACGTCGCCCGGGCGCTCGTCAATCGCCTGAAATATTACGATCGGCTGGAGCTTGCCGCGCCGATGGGCCGCTGGATGGCGCGCGCCGGCGCCGAGATTTTGCGCGACGCCGATCTCATCGTGCCGACCCCTCTTCATCGTGTGCGGCTCGCCGCGCGCCGTTTCAACCAGTCGGCGGAGTTAGGCCGCGCCATCGCGCGCGAAAGCGGCGTGCCGATGGAGACGCATGCTCTGGAGCGCACCAAGGCGACGACGCCGCAGGTCGGCCTCACGCGCGCCCAGCGCGCCGCTAATCTTTCCGGCGCCTTCGCCGTAGAAAAGACAAGCGCCGCAGGTCTCATGGACGCGCATGTCGTGCTCGTGGACGACGTGCTCACCACTGGCGCCACAGCCAACGCTGCGGCGCGCGCGTTGCTGAAGGCTGGCGCCGCGCGCGTCGATCTCCTAGTCTTCGCCCGCGCCGCGCTCAGCGCCGAGATGGCCGCTTAATCTGTTCGAGGTCGGATCAATCCATGACGAAGGTCGTCATCTACACCACCGCAATGTGCCCTTACTGCGCCAAGGCCAAGCAACTCCTGTCGCAAAAGCGCGTCGCCTTCGAAGAAATCAAAGTCGACGGCGACCGCGCGGGGCGCGCCCGCATGACCGAACTTGCGGGCGGCCGCACCAGCGTGCCGCAGATCTTCATCGACGCGCGCCATGTCGGCGGCTGCGACGACCTTCACCAGCTGGAGCGCGAGGGCCGGCTCGATCCGCTGCTCGCATCGCACGAGACCTCGCCGTGATCCGTTATTCGCTGGTTTGCTCAGACGCGCATGAATTCGAATGCTGGTTCAGGGACATGGCGTCTTTTGACGACCAGGCCGCGAACGAGACGCTGATCTGTCCATTCTGCCAGTCGCGCGAGATTCAAAAGAGCGTGATGGCGCCGCATGTCGCCCGCAGCGGCGTCGCGTCGCCAAGCGCAACCCCGAAGCAGACGGACGCCGTGACACCCGCGGGGGCCTCGTCGCCGTTCGGCGATGCGCATCGTGAGCTACGCGCTGCGGTAAGGGAGCTGCGCGACAAAATCATCGCCGCGACTGAAGATGTCGGCGACCGTTTCGGCGCCGAGGCGCGGCGCATCTATGAGGGCGAGAGCGAGCCGCGCCCCATTCGCGGCGCCGTCAGCCCGAGCGAAGCCAAAGCGCTGATCGAGGACGGCGTGCCGATCCTGCCGCTGCCGGGCGAGGGGCATTAAAGCAGCCTCTTAAAAGTGCGGCGCGATCATAAGCTCGCGCCCCCGCTCTTCAGCAACTCCGCCGCGCGCGGGGCGAAATAGGTCAGGACGCCCGAGGCCCCCGCGCGCTTGAACGCCAGCAGGCTCTCCATCATGGCGCGGTCGCCCTCCAGCCAGCCATTGTTTGCGGCCGCCATCAACATCGCATATTCGCCGGACACCTGATAGGCGAAGGTCGGCGCGGCGAAGGTCTCGGAAATCCGCCGCACCACGTCGAGATAGGGCATTCCCGGCTTCACCATCACCATATCGGCGCCTTGTTCCAGATCGAGCGCGACCTCGCGCAGCGCCTCGTTCGAATTTCCTGGATCCATCTGATAGGTGCGCTTGTCGCCGCGCAGAGTCCTGTCGGTGCCGATCGCCTCGCGAAACGGTCCGTAAAAGGCCGAGGCGTATTTCGCGGCGTAGCTCATGATTTGCACCTGCTCGAAACCACCCGCGTCGAGCGCGGCGCGCAGAGCGCCGACCCGTCCGTCCATCATATCCGACGGCGCGATGACGTCGGCGCCGGCCCGCGCCTGATTGAGCGCCTGCCCGACGAGCGCCGCGACGCTTTCGTCGTTGACGATCTCGTCGCCGCGCAAAATCCCGTCATGGCCGTGACTCGTATAGGGGTCGAGGGCGACGTCAGTGATGACGCCAACGTCCGCCGCCTGCGCCTTGATCGCTCGGCAGGCGCGACAGACCAAATTCTCCGGCGCATGCGCATGCGAGCCCAACTCGTCGCGCAAACCCGGTTCGATATTCGGGAAAAGCGCGATCGCCGGAATGCGCAGGGACGCTGCATGAGCCGCGGCCTCCACGGCAAGATCGACGGAATAGCGGAAGACCCCCGGCATGGAGGCGACGGGCTCTTTGCGCCTCTCCCCCTCGATGAGGAAGATCGGCCAGATGAGATCGGAAACGTCGAGCCGGTGCTCGCGCACAAGCCGGCGCGACCAGTCGCTACGACGATTGCGTCTTGGACGATGGATCAAATCGAGACGCGAGGCCCCGCCGTTCGCTTCGTCCATGGCGTGATCCTCCGTCGCGTTGTTTAAATGAGCGGATGATCTTTATATATGTCCGGCGCGACCGGTAAACTGCTTCGGTTGCGGGGCCGGCGGCAAGCCGGCTATGATCGCGATAAGAAGTTCCCAAATCTCGCCGCGCCGCGACGCGTCGCCGCGCTGGCGCCAGATGGCATGACCTTGCGCCGCAATCCGCCGGTAATCAACGTCTTGAGACGCCCGCTGCGAGGCTTCGCCTTCGCAACCGTCGGTTTTGCGACGTTCGGCTTCGCGACATTCGGCTTGTCGTCGCTTCTGGGCTGTGCGCCGACGCGCGCACACGCCGAGCCCGCCAGAGCGACCGAGCGCAAGACGCAAGGAGACGCGAAGAAACGCGCGAAGGCCGCGCCGCTCGCGGCGCCGCGCAAAGGGGCCGGCGACGGGCAGTCGATCAAGGGCGCGCCAAATCCCGCTGAGCCGCGCTCTGCGCATCTTCCGGAACAGCGCCCAACATCGCTCCCGGTTCAACGCGCGGTCATCCCCCCGCCGGACCTCTCGCAGCCGCCGCCGACGCTACCCGCCGCGTCGCACGAGAAGATGCGCGCCTGCGCGGAGGAATGGTCCAAAATAAAGATGGAGAGGCCGCCGCCTTTGCCGCCATGGCGCGACTTTGCCGGCAAGTGTCTAACGCGATGAGCCGCGATCTCTTCTCGCCCGCACGCTACATGCGAGCGCAAAGCGCTTTAGAGCAAATTCCGCAAGAGATGAGAATTTGCTCCAACATCGTGACTTTGCGCGATTTCTGATCGCTCGTATGATTTCATACGAGCGGAAAGCGCTCGAGCGCGACCCTCGAAACCCGATGCGATCCTTATTGCTCCTCGGAAACGGGCGCAGCCGGCGCGACTGGGGGCGCGACGGCCTTGCGCGTGGCGCGCTTCTTCGCCGGAGCCTTGCGGGTCGTCTTCTTGGCGGTGGTCTTCTTCGTCGCCACGCGCTTCTTGACGGCGGTCTTCTTGGTCGCGCGCTTCTTGACGGCGGTCTTCTTCGTCGTCGCTTTGCGCGTCGTCGTCTTGCGCGCCGTCTTCTTGGCGGCGACCTTCTTGCGCGCCTTCTTCGCAGCGCCGCGCTTCACGGCCGTCTTCTTTGTCGCCGTCTTTCGCGTCGACTTCTTGGCGGCCGCTTTCTTGGCCGGCTTACGCTTCGTCGTTGCTCTCGCCATCTTCAGTCCCCTTGTCCCCCCATCGTCAAAGGTCAATTCTTCGACGATAGGCATTGCTAGCGTAACGCGGATAATTACGCATTCAAGAGCAGCAATGGTGAACGATGCGTGCATCGGCGCGCTCTACGACGCATGCAGCGCGCGAAACCGGCTTGGATGAGATGCATCGCGACGACGATTCGTATGTCGAACGATGCGCGCCGAAGCTTCGAGACGACTCGGAAGCGCGCGTCGTCGGCGTCTTCATGCACGCGGTTCAGCGTGGATGGACGCAGAAGAGTTTCGTAACCGAAAGAACGCGTCCAACGCATGCGCTGCGTTTCAATTTGTTGATTCCCTTTGGCTATATAGTCGCGCGCAACGGCTGCGACATTCGGCGCACCAAGCTGCGCGCGATGCAGAACAGCGCTGCAAAGCGTGCGATGCGGACGCGTGCGAGCGTCAAGCTGAAGCGATCGGCGTCGTTCTTGCGGTCGGCGCGACGCGCTCACATCTCGCGTCTGCGCGCGGGTAAAAAAAAATTTTGGAAATTGGCGCGCTGCGCGCAATTATGGCTTCGCGAAGAGCGCGCGACGATAAAAATCGCGCACCGAACCGCAAAAGTGATTCGTTTTGACGTCGTCGCGCGTCGTCTCAGATCCCCAATTTGCTCTTCAACAGGTCGTTCACCGCCTGTGGATTCGCTTTGCCGCCGGTGGTCTTCATCACCTGTCCGACGAACCATCCGAGCATGGTCGGCTTCGCCAAGGCCTGGGCGACCTTGTCGGGATTGGCTTTGATCACGGCGTCGACCGCGGCTTCGATCGCGCCCGTATCGGTCACCTGCTTCATGCCGCGCGCTTCGACGATCGCTTCGGGGTCGCCGCCCTCAGTCCAGACGATCTCGAACAAATCCTTGGCGATCTTGCCCGAGATCACGCCGCTCGCGATGAGATCGACGATGGCGCCGAGCGCTTTCGCGGACACGGGAGACGCCGTGACGTCGAGTCCTTCCTTGTTGAGGCGCCCGAACAGCTCGTTGATGACCCAGTTGGCCGCGAGCTTGGCGTCGCGCCCCTTCGCGGCCTCCTCGAAGTAATCCGCGCTCGCGCGCTCCATCGCCAGCACGCCGGCGTCATAGGGCGGCAGGCCGTAGTCGGCGATGAAGCGCGCGCGCTTCTCGTCCGGGAGTTCAGGAAGGCCCTGCGCGAGAGCGTCGACATAGGCCTGATCGAATTCGAGCGGCAACAGGTCCGGATCGGGAAAATAACGGTAGTCGTGCGCCTCTTCCTTGGAGCGCATCGAACGCGTCTCGCCCTTGCCGGGATCGAACAGCCGGGTCTCCTGCGCGATCCTGCCGCCATCCTCCAATATGCCGATCTGACGGCGCGCCTCGACCTCGATCGCCTGACCGATGAAGCGAATGGAGTTGACGTTCTTGATCTCGCAGCGCGTGCCGAGCGGCTCGCCGGGGCGGCGCACCGAGACGTTGACGTCGGCGCGCAGCGACCCCTGCTCCATATTGCCGTCGCAGGAGCCGATGTAGCGCAGGATCGTGCGCAGCTTGGAGACATAGGCGCGCGCCTCCTCCGCGCAGCGCAGGTCGGGCTTGGAGACGATCTCCATCAGCGCGACGCCGGCGCGGTTGAGGTCGACATGGCTTTCCGTCGCCGAGAGTTCGTGCAGCGACTTGCCGGCGTCCTGCTCGAGATGCAGGCGCTCGATGCCGACGACGACGCGCTCTGTAGGCGAAACATCGACGATGACCTCGCCCTCGCCGACGATCGGGTTCTTATACTGCGAGATCTGATAGCCCTGCGGCAGATCGGGATAGAAGTAGTTCTTGCGGTCGAACACCGAGCGATGATTGATCTTGGCCTTGAGGCCGAGCCCGGTGCGCACCGCCTGCGCGACGCATTCCGCGTTGATGACCGGCAACATGCCCGGCATGGCGGCGTCGACCAGCGAGACATGGTCGTTGGGCTCGCCGCCATATTCGGCGCTGGCGCCGGAGAAGAGCTTCGCCCGGCTCGACACCTGCGCGTGAATCTCCATGCCGACGACGATTTCCCAGTCGCCTGTCGCGCCTTTGATGAGTTTGGATGGAGCGGCGGTCGTCGGCGCGTTCATGGCGGTTCCTTTGCGGGGAGGGATTTTGCCAATTTATAACCGCTGCGCGGCGCAAGGGCGACTCCTTCTCATCACTGGCCATGACGCGCTCAGCGTTCCCCGTCATTGCGAGGAGCGTCGCGACGAGGCGATCCAGGGGCCCACCCCCCAACTCCTGGTTTGCTTCGCCTGCGGCTCGCAATGACGGCGAGATTGCGCAGGCGCGCTCCCGCCTACTCCCGTCCGGTCAGGCGAAACCAGTCGTCCTCGGAAATCACCTCGATCCCGAACTCCTCCGCTTTTTTCAGCTTCGAGCCCGCGCCGGGGCCGGCGACGATGAGGTCGGTCTTCTTCGACACCGAACCAGCAACCTTGGCGCCGAGCGTCTCGGCCTGCGCCTTGGCCTCGTCGCGCGTCATCTTTTCCAGACTGCCCGTGAACACCACCGTCTTGCCGGCGACGGGCGAGGCGGCGTCGACGGCGGGCATCGGCTCCAGCGTCACCTGCTGCAGCAGCGCGTCGATCTCGCGCTCGTTATGCGGCTCCTTGAAGAAGTCGTGCAGCGCCTCGACGACGACCGGCCCGAGCCCGTCGATGTCGTCGAACAGCGCATAGGCCTCGCTCCCCGGCGCCGCCGCCTGCGCGGCCTCGCGCAGCTCGTTGAAATCGGGAAAGGCCCGCGCGAGGCGCCGCGCGTTGGTCTCGCCGACGTGGCGAACCCCCAGCGCATAGATGAAGCGATTGATCGGCGCGCGCCGCCGCGCCTCGATCGCCGCGAACAGGTTTTTCACCGACGTCTCGCCAAAACCCTCGCGGTTCTTGAGCTTGGTCAGGCTCTTTGCGTCGCGCTCCGCGAGCGTGAAAATGTCGGAAGGCGTCCTGATCAGCCCCGCCGCGTAGAAATTCTCGATCTGCTTGTCGCCCAAGCCTTCGATGTCCATCGCATTGCGCGAGGCGAAGTGCCTGAGCCGCTCCACCGCCTGCGCCGGACACACGAGCGAACCCGTGCAGCGCCGCGCGACCTCGGCCGCGCCGGTCCTCTCGTCGATCTCGCGCAGCGCCGCCGAGCCGCAGCGCGGACATATCTGCGGGAAGACATAGGGCAGTGCATCGCGCGGGCGCCGCTCCAGCACGACCTCGACGATCTGCGGAATGACATCGCCGGCGCGCTGCACGACCACCGTATCGCCGATGCGCACGTCCTTGCGCGCGATCTCGTCTTCATTATGCAGCGTCGCGTTGGAAACGACGACGCCGCCGACGGTGACGGGTTCGAGTTTGGCGACGGGCGTCAGCACGCCGGTGCGGCCGACCTGAATCTCGATGTCGCGCAGGATCGTCGTGGCGCGCTGCGCCGGGAATTTATGCGCGACCGCCCAGCGCGGCGCGCGCGAGACGAAGCCGAGCCGCGTCTGCAGCGCGATGTCGTTCACCTTGTAGACGACGCCGTCGATGTCGTAGCCGAGCGTCGCCCGCTGCGCCTCGATCTCGCGATAGCGCGCGAGCATCTCCTCGACGCTGTTGCACAGCGTCGTGAGCGGATTGACCGGCAGGCCGAAGCTCTTGAACGCCTCGACGACGCCGAGTTGCGTCGCGGCCGGCGACCGGCTGACCTCGCCATAGGCGTAAGCGAAAAAGCGCAGCGGCCGCGTAGCGGTGATGGCGGGATCAAGCTGGCGCAGAGAGCCCGCGGCGGCGTTGCGCGGATTGGCGAAGACGGGCTTGCGCGCCTCGGCCTGGCGCGCGTTGAGCGCCGTAAAATCGGCGTGCGCCATATAGACCTCGCCGCGGACCTCGAGCACGGCGGGCGTCTCGCCTGCAAGCTCATCGGGAATTTCAGCGATCGTGCGGATATTGGCGGTGACGTCCTCGCCCTCAAAGCCGTCGCCGCGCGTCGCGGCGGATACGAGACGGCCCGCCTCATAGCGCAGCGAGCAGGAGAGCCCGTCGATCTTCGGCTCGGCGGTGAAGGCCAGCGGCGTCTCTTCGGCGAGACCCAAAAAGCGCCGCACGCGCGCGACGAACTCATGAACTTCGTCGTCGGAAAACACGTTGCCGAGCGAGAGCATCGGCACGGCGTGGCGGATCTTGGCGAATTTCTCCGCCGGGGCCGCGCCGACCTTTCGCGTCAGCGACTCCGGCGTCGCAAGTTCGGGAAACTGCGCTTCGAGCGCCTCATAGCGACGACGCAGCGCGTCATAGTCGGCGTCGGAAATCGTCGGCGCGTCTTCCTGATGATAGCGCCGGTCGTGTTCGGCGATCTCCTGCCCCAGCCGCTCATGTTCGGCGCGGGCTTGGTCCGGAGAGGTTGGGAACTCGGCAGGGGGATGCTTCTTCATCGTCAGCCGGCATTCCATCATTCGTGCAAAATTCAGCCCGGGACTATAATATCTTGAAAGGAGGAGCCACAGCGAATGGCGAAAGACGGCCAACAACTGTCCCCCGAGGCGGCGCTGCTGCACCAAGAGGCGCTAAGGCGCTATCGCACGCGCTGCTTTTGGAGTTCGAGCCCGCCCAAGACCAGAGAGGGGCTGCAGGCGGTTTGCAGCCAGCTTCAGACATGCGGCGACCTGGGCGCCTGGCGTCTCGCCGCGACCATTCGCAAATCGCTGCAAAATGCCGATTGACGCCTTTCAGATGCGCGTCATCAGGACGTTGGCGCCCTTGCGATCTCCAGAAAGCGCGGCTCTTCATCGACGAGGCCGGAAGAGTTGTCTGCGATCTGGAACGCATAGTTTCGGGAGGCGTCAACCCGATCGAAACCAAAAGGGGCGACGGCTTTCCTTCGTCCCCCGACGTCGAGGCCGGAATGATCGAGCATCTGATCAGCGTTTTCGGGCGGAATGGAGTATGTAGCTAACCAACTCTGTCCCTCATCCGAATATATGGAATAGCATTATTACAAACAGTCCACACATAGCGCAGGAGCATTGCTTCTCCCCTTTCACGCCGCTTCCGGCGCCGCGCCGACCAATCGCCGCGCTTCCTGCGCGCTGATCGGACGCCCGAAAGCGTAGCCCTGCGCATAGCCGCAGCCCAGCTGATAGAGTTCGATCGAGTCCAACTCCGTTCTCGGCGCCCTCGGCGACGACGTCCATGCCGAGTTCGCGCCCGAGCGTGATGATCGAGCGCAGTATGGCCGAGCGCGACGTCTTTGCCGGTCTGCTTGACGAAGGAGCGGTCGATCTTGATCGTGTCGAAGGGAAAGCGCTGCAGATAGGCGAGCGAGGAATAGCCGACGCCGAAGTCCGAGAGCGCGAGGCCGGCCCCGAGTTCCTTGATCCGGGCGAGAATCTGCGCCGAAAACTCGGGATTCTCCATCACCAGCGTCTCGCTGAGCAGCAGTTTGAGGCTGCCGGGCGTGATCTCGTTGCGCAGCAGCACGCTTTTCACGTCGCGCAGCAGATCGTGACGCAGCAATTGCCGCGAGGACAGGCTCACCGCGGCGAAGATCGGCGGGTCGACGACGAGCGCGCGCTGCCAGGCGGCGAGTTCGCGCGCGGTGCGGTCGAGCGCCATCAGCCCGAAATCGACGATGAGCCCGGTCTGTTCGGCGACGGGCAGGAATTCCGAGGCGTCGAGACGGCCGAGGCGCGGATGATCCCAACGCGGCACCGTCTCGAAACCGGCGATGGTGCGGTCTTCCAGCCGCACGATCGGCTGGAAGAAGGCCTTGATCTCGCCGCGGTCGAGCGCGCGGCGCAGATCGCCTCCAACGTCATCCGGTCGGAACGCTGGCCGCGCAGGGCCGGGCGGAAAACCTCGATGCAATTGCCGCCGGCGCGTTTCGCCGAACGCAGCGCGATTTCGGCGTCCTCCAACATGTCATTGGCGCCGGGATGCATCCGACTGGTCGAACAGCGCCGCCCCGATCGAACCGAACAGGTTGATCTCGCGGTCGCTGAAGCGCACCGGCGTCGCCAGCGATCGGCGCAGCTGTTCGGCGACGTTCATGACCATGTCGGGGTTGGTTTGCGAGACCAGAATGACGGCGAGCTGTCGCCGCCAAGCCGCGCCAGCGTGTCCTGCGGCTGCAGCAGCCGCGTCAGGCGGTTGGCGATCGTGAGCAGGATGCTGTCGCCGGTCGCGACGCCCACCTGCTCGTTGATCTGGCGGAAGCGGTCGATGTCGATGCACAGCACCGTCGGACGCACGTCCTTGTCCATGCGCCCGAAGACGAGCGCGGTCTCCAGACGGTCGAAGAACAATTCGCGATTGGGGAGCCCCGTGAGATTATCGTGCACTGCATCGTGCAGCATGCGCTCCTGCGCATTGCGCTCGTCCGTGACGTCGGTCAGCGTGCCGACGACGCGGATGACCTCGCCGTCGGCGCCGATGACGGGACGCGCGCGCAGGCGGAAGGCGAGATAATGTCCGTCGGCGCCGCGCAGCCGGAACTCCTGGTCGATGCGTCCGCGGCGCTGCTCCAGAATGGCGTCGAGACAGGCGCGGTAGCGGTCCTGTTCGAATGGATGCAGCAGATCGAGCCATGAGGCCGCCGCCCCTTCGAGCCCGCCGCGATCGAGCCCGAGCTGCGCTTCGATCTCGGGACTGACGAAGATATGGTCCGAGGGCACGTCCCAATCGAACACGACCTCGCTCGCGCCGGTGAGCGCCAGCGCCTTGCGCTCGACGTCGGTGATCGCGCCATGGGCGAGCCCGCCGCTCGCGAAGGCGTTTTGCATCACGGTGAAGCCGATCAGCATGACGATCAGCACCAGGCCGCCGACCAGCGCCGGCGAGACGAGGTCGTTGGTGAGCCAGCCGAAAATGGTGAAGCCCGCGGCGCAAACCCAGAGCACGAGCAAAAACCACGTCGGGATCAGCATGATCGCGCGTTCGAAGCCGTGCGAGGCGAGATAGAGGATCAGCACGCCGCCGAAGATGGCGACGGCGCCGAGCGAGATTCGCGCGACGCCCGCGGCGACCGGCGCGTCGAAGACCGCGAGCCCGACGAGATCGACGAGGATGAGCAGCCAGACCGCGGCGATATGCCAGGCGCGCACATGCCAGCGGTTGAGGTTGAGATAGGCGAAAAGAAAGACGAGGAGCGTCGCCGGAGAGCATGGTTTCGGCGCCGGCGCGCCAGATGCGGTCGGTGGCGGGATCGGAGCCGAATATCTTGTCCCAGAATCCGAAGTCGATGCAGACATAGGCAAGCACCGCCCAGGCCAGCGCCGCCGCGGCGGGGAATATCACCGCGCCCTTGACGACGAAGACGATGGTGAGAAACAGCGCCAGGAGCCCGGCGATGCCGATGACGATGCCCTTGTAGAGCGTAAGGCTCGTCACCTTGTCTTTATAGGCGTCCGGCTCCCATAGATAAAGTTGCGG
This sequence comes from uncultured Alphaproteobacteria bacterium, assembly GCA_963820145.1. Taxonomy (GTDB): domain Bacteria; phylum Pseudomonadota; class Alphaproteobacteria; order Rhizobiales; family Beijerinckiaceae; genus Methylocystis. Next base: position 32,787 of record CAWFZD010000083.1, on the reverse strand, counting down.
GAGATTGGGGGCGCGCAGCTCCGCGACATAGGTGACCGTCGTGCCGGGATCGAGCGTGAGGCGAAAGACGTCGGCGTCGGAATTTTCTTCGCGCTCGGGCGGAAAACCCTGACTGGCGGTGACCGCGGAGACGCGATTAGCGCCGAGGTCCGGCCAGATCAGCCCCGATCCCTGCAGGCGGAAATGCGGCGCGACGATAAGCCGCTCAATCTGCTCGTCGGTGTCGTTGGTCAGCGCGAAGACGATCCAGCTCGGGCGGCTCCCAGGCTCCTTGGCCTCGACCTCGATGCGGCGCACGACTCCATCGGAGCCCGGCGCCGTCGAAATCTGCAGGCGGTTGTCCTGGCGAACGATGCTTCTCGACCGCATTGGTGAGGTCGATCGCAGCGGCGTCTTGCGGCACGCGCACGCTGTCCACGGCGCCGGCGACGGGGGTGAAGGCGATCAGCAGCAGCGCTGTGAGCAGATATTTTCTAAAACCCACGAATCCACTTCTCGGGCATGAGGGTTGAGCGCGGCGCGCCCCGACCTTACCAAGTTTCCAGCTCTTCGACCAAAAGCCGCGCCAAGGTCGAGCCTTTGCAGACGCCAGGATGCTAAAGGCTCTAGAGCAAATCCGGCAAAAAGTTGATAGACCTTTTCGATCAGAATTTTCTCCGGCATTAGACTCTGGGGCGTTCTCAATCGGTATGCGCCTTGCAGAGCGCCGCCGCGAGCGCCGCTTGCGGAGTGCGGGTTGCGGCAATATACGCTGTTTGCCGGCGGGTGGCGAGCCACGGCGAAGACGTGGTCGTCGGTTCCCTGTAAAAGATGCGCGCGGTCCTGGCAGGACCCGCCCCTGGACTGGAAAAATTCGTGATGCGAGGCGCGCTCGGCGGACCGCGTCTGCTGCTGCGCCGGCTGCGCGAAGTCATGGCGGAGCCGGTCAACGCCCAGGCTCGCCTCGACAAGATCGTCGTGCAGATCGCCGCCAACATGGTCGCGGAGGTATGCTCGGTCTATGTGCTGCGCGCCGACAGCGTCTCGAGCTCTACGCCACCGAGGGTCTCAACCGCGAAGCCGTCCATCTCACCACGATGCAGTCGGGACGAAGGTCTCGTCGGCCTCATCGCCGAAAAGCGCCGAGGCCGCTCGCGCTGGCCGAGGCGCAGAAGCATCCCTCCTTCTCCTATCATCCGGAAACGGGCGAAGAAATCTATCACTCCTTCCTCGGCGTGCCGATCCTGCGCGGCGGCGCCACCATCGGCGTGCTGGTCGTGCAGAACAAAGCGCGGCGCAGCTATTCCGAGGAGGAAGTCGAAGCGCTGCAGACGACCGCGATGCTGATCGCCGAGATGATCGCGTCGGGCGAACTGCAATCGCTCGCCAAATCCACGCAGCCGCTGGCGCTGCAGGCCCCGATGTCGATCAGGGGCTCGCCGATCTGCCGACGGTGTCGGCCTTGGCCACGTGCTGCTGCACGAACCGCGAGTCGTCATCAAGAATCTCATCGCTGAGGATATCGCCGGCGAATTGCGGCGGCTCGACGCGGCGATCGAAGCGCTGCGGGTCTCGATCGACGAACTCGTCGCGCACGGCGTCCGCATCGGCTCCGGGGAACATCGCGAAGTCTTGGAGGCGGTGCGCATTTTCGCCAACGACCGCAGCTGGGTGCGCCGGCTGCGCGAGGCGGTGATGACCGGACTTTCCGCCGAGGCCGCCGTCGAACGCGTGCAAAACGACGTCAGAGCGCGGATGCAGCGCCAGACCGACCCTTATTTGCGCGACCGGCTGCACGATCTCGACGATCTCGCCAACCGGCTGCTGCATCAACTCACTGGCCAGAACTATCTCGCCGACTGCGCCGCCATGCCGGACAATGCGATCATCGTCGCGCGCACCATGGGCCCGGCGGCCTTGCTCGACTACGACCGCTCCAAGCTGCGCGGGCTGATCCTCGAGGAAGGCGGCCCGAGCAGCCATGTCGCGATCGTCGCGCGCGCGCTCGGCGTCGCTACGGTCGGGCTCGTGCCGAATATCTCCAGTCTCGTCGAGTTCGAACGATCCCGTCATCATCGACGGTTCGACCGGCGACGTGCATGTGCGCCCGCAACCCGACGTGCAGACCGCTTATGGCGAAAAGGCGCGGCTGCGCGCGCGGCGGCAGGAGCAATACGCCAAGCTGCGCGATACGCCGGCGATCACCCGCGACGGCGTCGAGATCGCGCTGCATATGAACGCCGGTCTCACCATCGACGCGCCCTTCGTGCTGGAAAGCGGCGCGCGCTCGATCGGTCTCTTCCGCACCGAACTGCAGTTCATGCTGGCGTCGCGGTTTCCGCGCATGCGTGAGCAACAAGAGTTCTACAAGGCCGTCCTCGACGCGCTGCCCGGCAAGTCCGTCACCTTCCGCACCCTCGACATCGGCTCCGACAAAGTTCTCCCTTACATGGAGACGATCGAGGAGGAAAATCCCGCGCTCGGCTGGCGCGCGATCCGCATCGGCCTCGACCGTCCGGGCCTGCTGCGCATGCAATTGCGCGCGATGCTGAAGGCCGGCGGCGGCCGCGATCTGCGCATCATGTTTCCGATGATCGCCAATCGTCGCCGAATTCGACCTCGCCAAGGCCGTCGCTCTGCCGCGAGCTGGAGATGCTGCGCCGTCACAGTCATGCGCTACCCGACGACTCGAACTCGGGGCGATGGTGGAAGTGCCTGCTCTGCTGTTCGAAATCGACCAGCTCGCGGAGCGCGCCGGATTTTCTTTCGGTCGGCTCCAACGACCTCGTGCAATATCTCTATGCCGCCGATCGCGACAACAACCGCGTCGCCAAACGTTACGACACGCTCAGCGCGCCGATCCTGCGCGCGCTGAAGACCATCGTCGACGCCGCCGACCGCGCAAAAAAGCCGGTGACGCTGTGCGGCGAGATGGGCGGACGCACGCTTGAAGCGCTGGCGCTGCTCGCGCTCGGCTATCGCTCGCTGTCGATGGCGCCGGCCTCGATCGGCCCGGTCAAGGCGATGGTCATGGAGCTCGATCTCGGCGGCGCGCGGATGTTTCTCGACACGCTGATCGCCGGCGACGACGGGCGGCCCTCCATACGCGAAAACCTGCGCCAATTCGCGCAAGCGCATGGCGTTCCCTTGTAGCGAGGCTCTGCGTCGAACCCGCCCAGTCCACCGCGCGCAAGGAAAAACGCTTTCCATGTTTTCCGAAGAAAAACTCGATCTCATCCTGCGTCGCCGCGAGGAAATCGCCGACCGCCTCGTGGGCAATCCCGATTCGCAAACCTTCGTCGCGCTGTCGCGTGAACTCTCTGGACTGGAGGAGGTCACGGCGGCGATCGAGGCGTTTCGCGCAGCCCGCAGCGAAGCCCAGGGTCTCACGCGAGATGCTCGACGATCCCGCGACTCGACGCCGAGATGCGCGCGCTCGCCGCGGGCGAGATCGAAGCGGCGACGCAAAAGCTCGACGAAGCCATCGACAGCGCTGCAGATCGCGCTGCTGCCCAAGGACTCGGCGGACGAAAAAAGCGTCATCCTGGAAATCCGCGCCGGCACCGGCGGCGACGAGGCGGCGCTTTTCGCCGGCGATCTGTTCCGCATGTACGCAGCGCTACGCCGCCGCTGAAGGGCTGGAAGCGTCGAAGTGCTGTCGGCGAGCGAAGGCGCGCTCGGGCGGCTTCAAGGAAATCGTCGCCGAGATCGACGGCCGCGGCGTCTTCGCGCGGCTGAAATTCGAATCCGGCGTCCACCGCGTGCAGCGCGTGCCGGACGACCGAAGCGCAGGGGCGCATCCACACCTCGGCGGCGACCGTCGCGGTGCTGCCGCGAGGCGCGAAGAGGTCGACGTCGTCATCAACGACAAGCCGATCTCCAGCATCGAAACCATGCGCTCGGGCGGCGCCGGCGGCCAGCACGTCAACAAGACCGAGTCGGCGATCCGCATCACGCATATGCCGTCCGGCATCGTCGTCATGATGCAGGAGGAGCGCTCGCAGCATCGCAACAGCGCCAAGGCGATGGCGCTGCTGCGCTCGCGCCTCTACGACGCCGAGCGCGCGCGGCTGGATCACGAGCGCGCGGCCGACCGGCGCGGCCAGGTCGGCTCCGGCGATCGCTCCGAACGCATCCGCACCTACAATTTCCCGCAAGGGCGCGTCACCGATCACCGCATCAATCTGACGCTCTACAAGCTCGACAAGGTGATGGAGGGCGAGGCGCTCGACGAGATCATCGAGGCGCTGCTGCGCGACCACCGCCAAAAACAGCTCGCGAGCGGGGAGGCGTGAGCGCGCTTTTTCGATTCGGGCGCGGCTAACACGTCCGGGCGCGGCCTTCAAACGAAAGATGGGTCTCGCCAAAGTCAGGTGTGGATATGAACTCATAAGGGCTGAGCGGCGCAGCGGCGCGCGCCTTCGCGATTGCGCCCGCCGCGTCCGGCATGCGACTTTGGCCCCGCCGCTCGCGCCGCGCGTCGCGTGCCCAAAAGGCCGATCGGTCAATTCACGTCAGAGAGCCCATGTCCGCACCCGACCCTGCATCGGGCCGGCGCCTGTATCAGGTCGCCGAGCCCAAAGAAATTTCTCCGCGTATTCCCCCGCATAACATCGAGGCCGAGCAGGCCCTGCTCGGCGCCTTGCTCATCAACAACGACGCTTTCGATCGCGTGTCGGACTTCCTGCGCCCGGAACATTTTTCCGAGGAGCTGCACCGGCGCATCTACGAGGTCTGCGGCCAGCAGATCAGAGCCGGCCGCGTCGCCTCCGTCATCACGCTCAAAAGCCTGTTGTCCGGCCTGCAGCTGCCGGAAAGCTTCACGCTGCAGGCCTACCTCGCACGCCTCGCGGCGGAAGCGACGACGATCATCAACGCCGAGGATTACGGCCGCACGATCCATGATCTCGCGCTGCGCCGGGATTTGATCGCGATCGGCGAAGACGTCGTCAACACCGCCTTTGATTTGCCGATCGACTCCTCGCCGCGCCAGCAGATCGAGGAGGCCGAGCGCAAACTCTACGCCATCGCCGAGACGGGGCGCTACGAGGGCGGCTTTCAGCGCTTCGCCGACGCGCTCGCCATCGCAATCGACATGGCCAGCGCCGCCTATCAGCGCGACGGACGGCTATCCGGCATCGCGACAGGCCTCAAGGATCTCGACGACAAGATGGGCGGCCTGCAGAAATCCGATCTCGTCATCGTCGCCGGCCGCCCCGGCATGGGCAAGACCGCGCTCGCCACCAATGTCGCCTTCAACATCGCCAAGGCCTACGAGTTTGTGGTCGAGCCGGACGGTTCGCACAAGACCGTCAACGGCGGGATCGTCGGCTTCTTCTCGCTCGAAATGTCGGCCGAACAGCTCGCGACCCGCGTCATCGCCGAACAGGCCGGGGTGCCAAGCTACAAAATCCGGCGCGGCGACCTCACCGAGCAGGATTTCGCCCACATCACCGACGCCGCCCGCGAGATGCAGAGCATTCCTTTCTATATCGACCAGAGCGGCGGCATCTCCATCGCCCAGCTCACCGCGCGCGCGCGCGCCTGAAGCGGCAAAAAGGGCTCGATCTGCTGATCGTCGACTATATCCAACTGCTTTCCGGCTCGCGCGCGCGCAGCGAAAACCGCGTGCAGGAGCTGACCGAGATCACCACTGGCCTCAAGGCCCTGGCGAAGGAGCTGGCGGTCCCGATCGTGGCGCTCTCGCAGCTCTCGCGTCAGGTCGAATCGCGCGACGACAAACGCCCGCAGCTTTCGGACTTGCGCGAGTCGGGCTCCATCGAACAGGACGCCGACGTCGTGCTCTTCGTCTATCGCGAGGAATATTATCTCAAGAACCGCGAACCGCGCGAAGGCACCGAAGAGCACATCAATTGGATGGCCGAGATGGAGCGCGCGCACGGCCGCGCCGAGGCGATCCTCGGCAAGCAGCGCCACGGTCCGACCGGCACGGTGCCGCTGGCTTTCGAAGCCGAAATCACGCGCTTCTCCAATCTCGCCGACGAAGACAAGCTGCCCGTCCGGATGTGATGAAAGAAGCGGCTGCGCCTCCTTCATCCCCAGATAGAATAGCCGGCGTCGCACGCTCCCACTTGCGCGAAGCGCCGCGACGGGCCAAAGTCACCGCCCCCGGCGGCTAGAGCGCTACTCCGATCGAAGGGCCTCCTTCGGTCGACAGGAAACCGCTCAAAATCGGAACGTTGGAGCAAAGTCCGAAAAGTTTTTCGGAACCTTGCTCCAAGAGGTCGCCGCAACGATGAGTTTGACGGATTCTCCTTCATGAAGGTCACGATCGAGAGAGCGGCGCTTTTGCGGGCTCTAGGCCATGTCCACCGTGTCGTGGAACGGCGGACGACCATCCCGATCCTCGCCAATGTGCTGCTCGACGCGAAAGACGGCGAACTGCTGCTCAAGGCGACCGACCTCGATCTCGAAGTCACGGAGAAGGCCGCTGCGCAGGTCGACCAGCAGGGCGCGACGACTTTGCCCGCGCACACGCTCTATGACATCGTACGCAAATTGCCTGAAGGCGCGCAGGTTTCGCTCGAGACGACCGGCGAACAGGGTCAGTTGAAACTACAGTCGGGTCGGTCGCGCTTCAATCTGCAAACGCTGCCCGAAGCGGATTTCCCGGATGTGACGTCGGGCGCGTTCACGCATCAATTCCAGCTTGCCCCCGCCGACCTCAAGCGCTTGATCGAAAAGACGCAATTCGCGATTTCGACCGAGGAGACGCGCTATTATCTCAACGGCATCTTCATCCATGTCGCGGAGATCGACGACCGCTCGCTGCTGCGCGCTGTCGCAACCGACGGCCATCGTCTGGCGCGTCTGGAGCTGCCGGCGCCGGCCGGCGCCGCCGGCATGCCCGGCGTCATCCTGCCGCGCAAGGCCGTCGTCGAGGTCCTGCGCCTCATCGAGGACGCGCAGGGCGACGTGACCATCGACGTCTCCCCCAACAAGATGCGCTTCGCCTTCGGCGCCGCCCTGCTCACCACGAAACTGATCGACGGCACCTTTCCCGATTACAGCCGGGTCATTCCCGCCGGCAACGACAAGCGGCTCACGGTCGAACGCGACAGCTTCCGTTACGCCGTGGACCGCGTCTCGACGATCTCCTCGGAGCGCGGGCGCGCCGTCAAACTCGCGCTGGAGCCGGGGCGTCTCGTGCTTTCGGTGAGCAATCCCGATCAAGGCACGGCGGTCGAGGAGCTCGAAGCCGATTATGACGCGGCGCCGCTCGACGTCGGCTTCAGCTCGCGCTACCTGCTCGACATCGTCAATCAGCTCGATAGCGACACGGCGCTGTTCCTGCTGGCGGACCCCGGCTCGCCGACGCTCATTCAGGACCGCGACGGGGCGAGCGCGCTTTATGTGCTGATGCCGATGCGCGTCTGACTTCGCGCGGCGCCGCGAAAGTAAATTTTCAAGCTCGACTTGTCTTCTAAGGACATGCCGGGATTGATTATCGCGACAAGCTGCGCCGCGCGCGCCGTGTCAAAGCGCCGCGCATTCTTGCATTTGTCACGCCTTTGGCTCAGAACGCTCGCCGCAACGCCGCGCGTGCATAACCGCGTTTACGAGGGCCAGTCTCATGACATATCTGCTGTCGCATCTGTGGCCGTGGTTGTTGGCGATCTTCGTCATCGGCGTCGCCATCGCATTGTGGAAACGCAAATTCGTTCCGACGTTGCTCATTCATCCGAAGCTTTCGCCGTGGCTGATCTGGTGCGGACTGGCTTTCCTCGTCGGCCTCATCCTCGCGGCGCTGCAGGTGCTGCAGGGCGGCGCGGGCGTATGGCTCGAGTCGGCGCTCGCGGCTTTCGCAGCTTACGTCCTTGGCGCCGGCGCCGGCACGTTGCTCGAAAAGACCAGCCTCATCGATCACAAGCTCGCGCCCGGCGAACAACTTCCGCCGGAGAAGCGGCTCGGTTACGTCGATTACGAGAAGCTGTCGATCGGCCTCGTTCCCACCGCGCTGATTTGGCTCGTCGCCAATCTCGTCGCGCAGCCCTCGATCGAGGGCGATCTCGCCAAATCGGTCAAGGCCAAACTCGAAGCGGTCGGGGCCCCGGCGACGCGCTTCGCCGTCGAAGGCCGCGACGTTCTGCTCGCCAAAACTCAGCCGAACCGCGCCGAACTCGCGAGTGCGATCGACAAGGTCGACGGCGTGCGCCTCGTCGAGGCCACCAATCTGATCGCATATGAGCCGCCGGCGGAAGTGAAGGAAACGACGGCGGTCGAGCCGGTGAAAACCAATGGGGAAGCGATCACGATGACGCCGATCAAGCCCAACGCCGCTCCGGCCAAGATCGCCTCCGACGACACGGTCAAGAAGGTCGCCGAACCAGCGAAGACCGAAACGCCCAAGACCGAACCGGCGAAGACTGAACCCGCCGCCAACACCGTGGCTCAGAAGTCGGCCGAGGACGCCAGGATCGAAGCCGCGAAGACCGCCGAGGCCGCCAAGGCCGTGGCGCAAAAGGCCGCCGACGCCGCCAAGGACGCTGCGAAGCCGGTGACGCGGAAGCCTGTTGAAGAAGCGACCCCTGCGCCTGCAGTCGACGCCGCGGCTCGACTGAAAACCGCCGAGGCCGATCTCAAAGCGATCCCGCGCTCCGGTCCGCTTGATCTTGAGGCGTGTCAGAAGGCGGTGGCGTCGACGCTCATTGTGGACAAGATCCAGTTCTGGATCGGCAGCGCCAAAATCCACCTCGACTCCGGTCGTATCCTCGACCGCGTCGCGGCCCTGCTGCAGCGCTGCCCGAGCGCGAAGGCGCAGATCGAGGGTCACACCGACAATACGGGCGACGAAGAGGACAACAAGGCCCTTTCGCAGCGCCGCGCCGATTCGGTGATGAAATACCTCGTCGGCGAGGGCGTCGCGGCGGGACGACTTTCGGCCGTCGGCTATGGCGCGAAACAGCCGATCGCCGCCAACGACACCGATGAAGGCCGCGCTCTCAACCGCCGCATCGAGCTCGAGTTGAAGTAAGCCTCAAAATCAGGCGCCGGCGGATTTGCCGCTGGCGCTTTGACCTCCGGTCAGCTGCGGTTAGAGAATGGCGAATAGTATAGAGTGAGCGGAGGGGCGGTTAAGCGCGCGCTTCGCCGCCCAGTTCGCCCGCATCAAGGACCGCCGTGACGCTCGATCAAGCCGCCTCAAGAACCGCCCCCGTCGAACTCGACGCCGAAACCCGCGCCCTTCGCAACGAGGTGCTTCGTCAACTCACCTCGGCCGTCGGCAAGGACGAGGCCGCCGCGCGTCCGCGGGATTGGTTCATCGCCGCGGCGCTCGCAACGCGAGACCGCATTACGCCGGCCTGGTTCGCCTCGGTCAAGCGCAGCTATCGCGAAGACCACCGGCGCGTCTATTATCTCTCTCTCGAGTTTCTGGTCGGGCGTTTGTTCATGGACGCTCTGACCAATCTCGGCCTCACCGAAAAAATGCGGGCGGCGCTCGCCGATCTTGGCGTCGACCTCGATCAGCTGCGCGAACTCGAACCCGACGCCGCGCTCGGCAACGGCGGGCTTGGACGCCTCGCCGCCTGCTTCATGGACAGCATGGCGACCTTGGAGATCGACGCGATCGGCTACGGCATTCGTTACGATCACGGCCTCTTCCGCCAGACCATCAAGGACGGCTGGCAGCAGGAATATCCGGAAGACTGGCTGGCCTTCGGCAATCCGTGGGAGTTCCCGCGTCCGGAAACCGCCTACGACATCAGCTTCGGCGGGCATGTCGATGGCGCGCGCCTCTCCGACGGCGAGTTGGCGCATGTCTGGCGTCCGAGCGAAACGATCGAGGCCGTCGCCTATGACACGCCGATCGTCGGCTGGCGCGGCAAGCATGTGAACACTTTGCGCCTGTGGTCGGCGCGCGCGCTCGATCCCCTGCGCCTCGACGTTTTCAACGCCGGCGATTACGTCGGCGCGCTCGCCGACCGCATGCGCGCCGAGTCGATTTCCAAGGTGCTCTATCCGAGCGACTCCACCCCTGCCGGACAGGAGCTGCGGCTACGGCAGGAATATTTCTTCGCCTCCGCGTCGCTGCAGGATCTGATCCGGCGCCATATGAAGCAGGCCGGCGATATCGACCGTCTCGCCGACAAGGTCGCCATCCAGCTCAACGACACGCATCCCGCCATCGGCGTGGCCGAGTTGATGCGCCTTCTGGTCGACGTGCATGGCGTCAAATGGGACGCGCGCCTGGGAGATCACGCAGGCGACTTTTTCCTACACCAACCACACGCTGCTGCCCGAAGCGCTCGAAAGCTGGCCCGTCGCGCTGATGGAGCGCCTGCTGCCGCGCCACATGCAGATCATCTATCTCATAAACGCGCTGCATCTCGACGCGCTGCGCGACAAGGGCGTGCAGGATCCGGGCGTGCTGTCGCGCGTGTCGCTTATCGACGAGCACAACGGGCGTCAGGTGCGCATGGGCAACCTCGCCTTTCTTGCTTCGCACAAGGTCAACGGGGTTTCGGCGCTGCATAGCGAACTCGTCAAGGAGACGGTGTTTCGCGACTATCACGCGCTCTATCCGAACCGGATCGTCAACAAGACCAATGGGGTCACGTTCCGGCGCTGGCTGCTCGAAGCCAATCCCGGATTGTCGCGGCTCATCGCGCAGACTGTCGGCGAGGCCGCGCTCCACGACCCTCGGCTGCTCGAAAAATTCGCCGAGCACGCCGAGGATCCAACGCTTCAGCAGCGGTTTTTCGACGTCAAGCGCGCCAACAAGGAGCGGCTGGCGCAACTCGCGGGGCAGCGAACCGGCGTCAGGATCGACCCGTCGGCGCTGTTCGACGTGCAGATCAAGCGCATTCACGAATATAAGCGGCAGCTCCTCAATATCCTGCACACGATCGCGCTCTATCAGGACATCAAGGCGCAGCCTACGCGCAGCTTCGTGCCGCGGGTGAAGATTTTCGCCGGCAAGGCGGCGGCCAGCTATCACATGGCGAAACTCGTCATAAAGCTCGCCAACGACGTCGCGAATGTCGTCAACGACGATCCCGCGGCGCGCGGCCTGCTCAAAGTCGTGTTCCTGCCCAACTACAATGTCAGTCTCGCGGAAACGATCATACCCGGCCGCCGATCTCTCCGAGCAGATTTCGACCGCCGGCATGGAGGCGTCCGGCACCGGCAATATGAAATTCGCGCTGAACGGCGCGCTCACCGTCGGCACGCTTGACGGCGCCAATGTCGAGATCAAGAGAGCGCGTCGGCGACGACAATATCTTCATCTTCGGCCTCACCGCGCATGAGGTCGCCGAGACCAGAGCGCGCGGCATCGACGCGCGCGAAACCATCGGCGCCAACCCACGTTTGCGCGAGGCGCTGAATGCGCTGGCGACGGGCGCTTTCTCGCCGGACGATAAAAATCGCTATGCGCAGCTTGTCGACGCGCTGACCTATTACGATCACTTCCTGATCGCCAGGGATTTCGCGTCTTATTGCACGCGCAAGGCGCGGTCGACGCGCGCTGGCGCGATCAGAAATCCTGGCGCCGATCCGCGATCATGAATACGGCGCGCGTCGGCTGGTTCTCGTCGGATCGCGCGATCAAGGAATATGCGGAGGAGATTTGGCGCGTCCCGACGCGCGAGAACTCGCCGCTATAACGAGGCCCCGCGTCGAAACGGCGCAGCTTTCTTGCTTTCCAGGAGTTCATGGTTAAGTCTAGCTTGATGGCGTGGCTCACGCTGCGCCATCCTCTTGCGCCGCAAAAAGCAGGCGCGCCCTGGAAAGCAAAATGGAGGCGTGAAAGATGCTGGGTGTCATCAACTTGCAAAAGAGCGTGCTCGCGAAAGCGGTGGGGGGCGCTATTCTGATGGCGGCCCTCGCGCCGGTCGCGGCGAATGCGGGTGAACGCGTCGGCGCTCTGCAGTGCAAACTGTCCGGCAACGGCCTTAGCGCTCTGGTCGTGAACCAAGAACTCGACTGCATTTATCAAGACGATATCAGCGGCGCCCCTCCGTCTCATTACGTCGGCAAACTGACCAAAGTCGGCGCCAATGTTTCCTTCAATGGTCCCGGCGAAATGATTTGGGGCGTGGCCGCCGCCACCAATCATCTCGGTCCCGGCGCACTTGCTGGCGATTATGCGGGCCCGGGCACCTCGGTGAAGGTTGGCGTTGGCGGCGGCGGGGCGTTGCTCGTCGGCGGCTCCGGCAATACGATCTCGCTGCAGCCCTTGGAACTCGAAGCCGGCTCGGGCCTCGGGATCACGGCGGGAATTGACAGCCTCACTCTCGCTTTCGTTCCCGATCGTCCGATTCCGGTTTTCAGACACCCCCGCCTGCCGCGATAACCGCGGGGCGAGAGAAGCCCAAGGAATGTGCGTGGAGCCCCTGGTCTTTGAGGGGGCCCCACGCCAGATTTCTCACCAATGATTGTAGTTGAAGTGGCGCGGCGCGCAGGTGTTGACCTTGCGATAGCCGCTCCCCGTCCACACCATCCTGATGCAGTCGAAGCAGCGCGAAGCGTCCGATTCGTCCCACTTTGTGCAAGTCGGACGGGACTGAGCGAAGCCTGCAGTCGATGACGCCGCGAGAGACGCGAGAATTGCCGCGGCTGCAATAATTCTTTTGCTGTGACTGCGCATTTTTCCCCTCCTTATCGAGCTAGAGAGGGCACATACAATCAGCCTCCCCGCGGACAAGCCGGCGCGCAATTCTTAAAGTATTTTTAATGTGCGCCGACGCGCCGACACTGAAAGCAGTGCTGTGCGCGCGCGGCCTTTCGCGGCGATTGACAGGTCGCCGGACGCCGTGTAGTCACCCCCGAGGACTGGGGCTGTAGCTCAGATGGGAGAGCGCTGCAATCGCACTGCAGAGGTCCGGGGTTCGATTCCCCGCAGCTCCACCAGTTTTCCCTTGGACGCCGCGCGTGCAAGCGCCTTGGCCCGAGACGTGCTTTTGACCCCTTGAACCTGAACCGTGAAGGTTTTTGTCGAAAAGGGAACAGGCCATGTCCGAGGCAAGCGAGACGCCCAAGGGGTATTTCATCGATTGGGACGGCAAGCTGCGTCCGATTGACCAGCCGGGCAAGGGCCTGCGCTGCGAGGTGGATTACAAGTCGAAATATGTGATGGTCTTCAACAAATATGGCGGCCTGGACCATGAATCGACCTGGTATCCAAATGAGGCGGCGGTTGAAAAGGCGGGCATCAGGGTCGTCCACGCCGACGTCGAATCTCCCATTCAGATTTCGTCGATCGACTGAAAAAAAGCCCTTCCCTCGGCTCTGCCGCCGGGGGAAGGGCCAGCCTTAAGCCGCTTCTGCGATCACTCCACCGGCAGCGCGACGAAGCGCGTGTCGCCGTGGCCGGTCGCGATGATCAGCAGCGCCGTCTTCTTGCCGGCGTCCTTCAGCGTTTTGATCTTCTTCACCGCGTCGGAGGGATCGGTCACCGCTTCCTGATTGATCTCCAGCAGCACCTCGCCCGCCTGCAGACGTTTTTCGGCGGCGTCGGAACGAGGATCGACCGAAGTAATCACGAGGCCGGACTTCACCGTGTCCTTGATCTGATATTTCGCCCGCAGATCGTCGGAGAGCCTGGCGAGTTCGAGACCAAGCGCCGTCTGCGCCGTCGCTCCCTCCGGCCCTTCGCCCATCTCGCGCGCGACCTTTTCGCCGTCCTCGAGCCGACCGAGCTTGACCGTCTTGGTCTGCTCCTTGCCGCTGCGCACGACGACGAGTTCTACCTCTTTGCCGACCGGCGTCGCCGCGACGAGCTTGGGCAGATCGCGCGACTCCTTGATTTGCTTGCCGTCGAATTTGACGATCACGTCGCCGACCTTGACGTCGGCTTTCTTCGAGGGGCCGCGATCGTCGACGCCGGCGACGAGCGCCCCGCGCACGGCGCCAAGCCCCAGACTTCTCGGCGATCGCGTCGTCGATGTTCTGGATGCGCACGCCGAGCCAGCCGCGACGGGTTTCGCCATATTTCTGCAACTGCTCGATCACCGGCTGCACGGTGTTGGACGGCGTCGCGAAACCGATGCCCACCGAGCCGCCGGAGGGGGACAGAATCGCGGTGTTGATGCCGATCACCTCGCCGTCCATGTTGAACAGCGGACCGCCGGAATTGCCCTTGTTGATCGAAGCGTCGGTCTGAATGTAATTGTCGTAGGGTCCGCTCTCGATATTGCGGTTGCGCGCCGATACGATTCCGGCCGTGACCGACCCGCCGAGCCCGAAGGGGTTGCCGACCGCGAGCACCCAATCGCCGACGCGCGCCTTGTCGCTGTCGCCGAATTTGACCGCCTTCAGAGGCTTTTCGGGCTTCACGCGCAACACCGCGACGTCGACCTTGATGTCCTTGCCGACGATCTGGGCCTTCAGCTTCTGCCCGTCGGTGAAGATCACCGTCACCTCATTGGCGTCGGCGACGACATGATTATTGGTGATGATGAGGCCCGAAGGATCGATGACGAAGCCGGAGCCGAGCGAAGAGGACTTGCGCGGACGCGGCAGTTCGGGCAGCGGACCCTGCTGCTGGCGACGGCGGAAGAACTCCTCGAACAGATCGTCGAAAGGCGCGCCCGCCGCCCGGCGGCTCCAAGTTGTTTTTGGCGTGTTTGGGTTCGTTTTGCACCGCCGAAATATTGACGACGGCGTCCTGCACCTGCGCGGAGAGATCGGCCAGCGACTCCGGACCTTTGGCGAAGGCGGGCGCCATCGTCAGAAACAGCAGCGCGGCCAGTCCGCCCGCGAGCGCCTTGAGCGGGGCGCGAACAACCCAAACCATGTGATTCTCCTTGCAGAGCGATCCGATTTTTTTCACAGAGAGCAAGCGTTATCACCGCCGGCGCTAAGATCAACGCTTTTGTTCAGCCAGACCAAGTTCCGAAAAACTTGAGCAAAGAGACGCGTTAGTGCTTTTTGTCGCCATTCTCGACGGGCGCAGCGACAGTGGGCTTTTGTCCCTCGGCCGAGCCGAAAAAGCGGAAGAAGTCGGACTTCGGCGATACGATGAACCGGGTGTCGCCGGATTTGAACGACGTCTCATAAGCCTGCATCGACCGATAAAAGGCGAAGAAGTCCGGGTCTCTGCCAAAGCTCTCGGCAAAGATGCGGTTACGCTCGGCGTCGCCCTCGCCCTTGATCTGGTCGGCCTGCCGTTGCGCCTCGGCCTTGAGCACGATGACGTCGCGATCCGCCTTCGCGGTGATCTTTTGCGCCTGCTCGGCGCCCTGGGCGCGATACTCTGCAGCCTCGCGCGCGCGCTCCGTCTGCATGCGGCCAAAGACCTTTTCGGAAATCTGCTGCGGCAAATCCACGCGGCGAATGCGCGCGTCGATCACCTCGACCCCGAATTTGCGCGCCTCGGCGTCGGCCTGCTGTTTGATCTTGACCATCAGCGAGGCGCGCGCGTCACGCACGATCTGCTGTTGGTTGGCCTCGGAAAGCACGCGCCGCACCGCCGAATTCAAGATGCTCGCAAGCTGATTATTGGCGCCGATGACCCCGTTGACGGTCTGATAGAAGCGCAGCGGGTCGATAACGCGATAGCGCACGAAACTATCGACTTCCAGGCGCTGGTTGTCGGCGGCGAGCACTTCGAGATTCGGACTCTCGGCCGAGAGAATGCGGTTGTCGATGAAGACGACGTTTTCGACGAAGGGAATCTTGAAATGCAGGCCCGGCTCGGTGATGAGCCCGCGGCCGGCGACCGGCTCGCCAAGGCGCAGCACGATCGCCTGCTCGACCTGCGAGACGGTGAAGAGCGCGCCGCCCGCGACGACGAGGCCGAGCAGCAGCACGAAGGCCAGAATGAGCGGGATATTCCTCATTTGCGCGCTCCGCCTTGCGTTGGCGCTAGCGCGCCGAGCGGCAGGAAGGGCGTGACGCCCGCGGCGCCCTGCGATTCGTCGATGATGACTTTTTCGGCGCCGCTCAACACGCGCTCCATCGTTTCGAGATAAAGACGCTGGCGGGTCAGCGCCGGCGCGCGCTTATACTGCTCATAAATCTGGTTGAAGCGCGACGCTTGTCCGCGCGCTTCGGCGACCGTCTGTTCGCGGTAAGCCTCCGCCTCCTGCAGGATGCGGGCGGCGGCGCCGCGCGCCTCCGGCACGACGCGGTTGGCGTAGGCGTCGGCCTCGTTGCCGAGGCGCTGCAAATCCTGCTGCGCCGAGGTGACGTCGCGAAACGCGGTGATGACCTGCGTTGGCGGATCGACCGACAGCAGCAGCACCTGCACGACCTGCACGCCGCTGCGGTAGCCGTCGAGAATTTTTTGCATCAATTGCTGGCAGGCTGGCTCGATGAGCTTGCGGTCGGCGGTGAGTATCTTCTGGATCTGCGTCTGGCCGACGATCTCGCGCATCGCGCTCTCGGCCACCGCCTTGACCGTGTCCTTAGGTTCGAAAATGTTGAAGGCGAAATCTTCCGGATGCGACGGATCGATCTGCCAGATCACGCGAAACTTGACGTCGGCGATGTTCTCGTCGCCGGTCAGCATCAGGCTTTCTTCCGGCGCTTCCGGCGCTTGCGCGGAGCGGCGGCGCGTCGGCGACGGCGTCCCGGCGCCCTCGTCGTGAAAGCCGATTTCGATCGTGTTGCGGTCGGTGACGGCGAGCTTGATCACGGAGCCGATCGGCGCAGGCAGATTATAGTTCAGGCCAGCCTGCGTCTTGCCGTGATATTTGCCGAAGATCATGTTGAGGCCGATTTCGTTCTGGCGCCACGGTGTAAAAGCCCGAAAGCAGCCAAGCGAGAACGGTGAGCAACAGCAGGATCGCGACGCCGCGTCCGCCAAGCCCCGACGGAAGGGCCTGTTTCAGGCCTTCCTGGGCGCGGCGAAGAAATTCTTCGAGATCGGGCGGCGCGCCGCCCGGGCCGCCGCCTGAACCCCACGGCCCGCCCCGCTGTCCCCAGGGATCGTTGTTCGGTTGACGGGGTCCGCCTTGATCGCTCCAGGGCATTTCGCCTCTTCGCCGTTGTTGGAAGTCACGAGCACAAAGCGCGGCGTCTCCGCTGCGCGACCTTCATATAGGGTGAAGCTCGCCCCGCCGCAATTAAGGCCGCAGACCGGGTCCGCCCGCGCCGCGACAAATCGCCGAGCCATTGAAGGCGTCGAGCGAGACTGGTATTTGCAAGGAGCGATCGCCGAGCCCGAGCGCCGGCGGTTTCGGGCGTCACTTCGGGAGAACTTTCATGCGACAGCTCCTGCCCCCCGCATTTGCGTCAGGCGCCGTCGTCCCGAGGCCTCGTCCGGTGCGCCTCTCTCGCCGCGCTGCTCGCTTTCACTCCGGCGCAAGGCAAGGAATTCTATCACTGGACGCAATTTACCGCCGAGGGCCTCGAAGGGCGAGCCGTCGTGGAGGACGGGCTGTGTCCCAAGGCGACGATCGACGGCGCCGAAGCTCCGATGAACGTGCGCGCCGCCGCCGAAAGCGGCTTTCCCGACACGGTCTGCGCTCTGAAGATCCGCAGGGGCGCGGCGTCCGCCACGATCGCCGGACGCCCGCTGCCCTTGCCGCCGGCGCAAATCAATAAGATTCTCCTCATCGGCGACACCGGCTGTCGGCTGAAGGCGCTGTCGCTGCAAGGCTGCAACGACCTCAAGTCCTGGCCGTTCCGCCTCGTCGCCGATCTTGCGGCCGAAACCGCCCCGGACCTCGTCATTCATCTCGGCGATCTGATCTATCGCGAGCGCCAATGCCCGGCGTCGATGAAAAGCTGCGCCGGCTCGCCGCACGGCGACAATTGGGACACGTGGAAAGAGGACTGGTTCGTCCCCGCCGAGGCTCTGCTTGACGCTGCGCCCTTCGTGTTCACGCGCGGCAATCACGAGATTTGCGATCGCGCGGGCAAGGGTTGGGGACGCTTTTCGAGCCCTTCGCCCTACGTCGCCGACGCGTGCCAAGCGCAGGAGGAGCCTTATGTGGTCGACCTCGGCGGCTTGTCGCTCGCCGTGCTCGACGTCACGCGCGCTGAGGACCGCGCGGTCGACGACCGACTCGCGCCTTTGTTTCGCGAACAGCTCCAAAGTCTCGCAAAGTTAAGCGGACCTTTGTGGATCGCGATGCATAAGCCAATCTACGCAGCGCTGCGCGTCAAGGACGGCGCCGTCGAGGGCGACAACAAGACTTTGGTCGAAGCCGCGCGCGCCGCCGCGCCGCCGAATGTCGACCTGCTGCTCTCCGGCCATTTGCATCTTTTCGAGGCGATGAGCTATGCGCAGGATTTCCCGGCGCAGATCCTCTCCGGCCAGGGCGGCGACCTCTTGGATTCCGCCGGGGCTGCCGCGCGATCTAAGCAATCTCGTGGTCGCCGACATGCGCATCGACCAGGGCGTCGCGCTCCCCGGCAAGTTCGGCTATGCGACGCTCGAGCGCGGCGACGGAGAATGGCTGTTGCAGGATTTCGACCAGCATGGCGCGGTTCTCGCCCGCTGTCATTTGCGCCAGCGCAAAGTCGCCTGCGACCCGCCGGGTTAACGCGGCCAGCAGCTTTTCTGCTCGATGCGCAATTCGGGAGCGTCGTTTCTTCCGAGCCAAGCGGGCGCGGCGGCGGCCTTTGCGAGATAATGCGACGGGAAGAAATCGGGATATTGTTGTTTCGCCGCGGTCACGATGTTGCAGTCGGATATCGGATAGCTCTTCGTCACGAGCGGATATCTGATCTCGAACGCGCCCTCGAACGCGGTCAGGATCGTCAGCGTCAGGATCGCGAGCGAGAAGGCTTTGCCGTCCCGGGGCGTGACGCAGAAAAGACGCGCAAAACTGAAGGCGACGACCGCGAGCGCGGTTTGACAGGCGCGTTCGGCGAAATCATTGAAGTGGCCGAGCGAATAGAACGGAATGAGGCATAAGATGGCGGCGCTGAGCAAAATCAGCGGTCGGTCAGGCGCCGCGATCTTCGACCACGCGACATAGAACAGCCCGGCGCGCGGCAGTTCGACGCCGATGAAGGCGACATAGAGCACGGCGAAACCTTCGGCGCCGATCAACCATCTATGCTCGACGCTGGCCGCGTCGCAGGTGAGGTAGAAGCCGATGGCTGCAAGACAAAGACACGCTGCGACGCCAGCGAAGACTCGGATCGAGACGAGATCGCGCAGGGAGCCGCGCGCAGCTTGCAGGAGCAGGAATGGCGCCGCCCCAATCATCGCGAGCGGCGACCACAAGGACAAAAAGGCGAAAGAAACGCCAAGAACCGCAAGATCGACTTCGCGCCGCGCCGACAGCAAGATCAGCACTGCGAACCACCAAGCGGGAAGCAGATGGTTGGGCGCCCAGAACAGCAATGAGATATTGCTCATGTAGGCGAAGAGCAGCGGATTCCACCAATGCTGGATATCCTGCAGCTTGAAGGCGATCTGAATGAGTTGATCGGCCCAGCCGAAGGCGAGGAACACCGCGGCGAAGACAAGCGTCGGCGCATCGGCGATCTTAGCGAAGAAATAGAGAATGATCGCGAGAAGCGCGGCGTTCTGGACGAAGGCCGCGACATGCGCGGCGTAAAGCCCGAAGACCCTGCCGACGAGCGCAGGCGTCAAATAATATCCAAGCGGCGCCCTGAGAAAATAATCCACGTCCTCGACACGGTAAAAAACCGGGAATTCGTGCAGCGAGAGATCGGCGAGCACCGCGTCGCGCACATACCAATCCGGCGTCGGCGAGAAAATATGCAGCGCGCCGCCCAGCAGCATCAGCGCCGCCGCGAGAAGCGTGAATCCCGTAAGGCTGCGCAGATCGAGACGCGCGCCAAGGAGACCGGTCGGGCGCGCGCGCAGCGTCAGGATCACGCCCGCGCATCCAAGACTCCCCAGCGTCGCCGATAGGCCTGCGAGCCCAAGAAATTTACTCGCGAGGATCGCGCAGGGCGCGAGAAAAATGAGCGAGGCGATCTGCAACAGCAACAGATTGCTCGGCTGCGGCGCGCGCGACAGCAACGTGCGGAGGGACCGCTCGCTTTCAGGCGCGAGGGGCGCAGCGGCGGCGGCGTCGCGATGAAGCGTTTGCGTCGTCATCACATTCCCTTGCAGCTCGATCAAAAATTTATCCGCTCGCGTTCGAAGACGACGGGCTTGCGCCGCACCTGCGCATAGATCGCCAGCGTATATTCGGCGAGCACGCCGATGGAGAACAGCTGCACGCCGCCAAAGAAGAACACGGCGGTGATGATCGTCATGATCCCGGGCTGGGCGAGCGATTGGTAATACAGCAGACCAAGGACGAGATTGACGAAGGCATAGAGGATCGACATCGCCGCCAGCCCGAAGCCGACGAACAGCATGAGTTGCAGCGGCGCCGGCGTGAAAGTGACGAGCCCGTTCATCCCCTGGTCGATTAGGGTGATCAACGAATTCTTCGAGACGCCGCGCCGGCGCTCGATCCATTTGTAGGGCACGCCGACCGATCTGAAGCCACATTCGAACGTCATCATGCGCATGAAGGGATTGGCGTCCTCGATATGGCGCATCGCCTCGACGACCTTGCGGTCGACGAGCTGAAAATCGCCCACGCCGCGCGGCAAAGACAGATCCGTAAGGCCCACCAACAAGCGGTAATAGAGCGCGCGCAGCGAGCGCATGACGCGATTTTCTTCGCGGATTTTGCGAATCCCGTAGACGATCTCGTAGCCCTGCTCCCACAGCTTCGCGAATTGCGGAATGAGATCCGGAGGGTCCTGCAAATCGGCGGGAAGGAAGAGCAGAACCGCGTCGCCCGTCGCGGCCATCACGCCGTTGTAGTTGGAGCGCATGGGACCGAAATTGCGGGCGTTGAATATGACCTTGACCTGCGGATCGGCGCTCGCGATCTCGCGCAGGATTTCGGGCGTGCGGTCGCTGGAGGCATTGTCGCAAAAGACATGCTCGAGCCGATAGGCCGGGAGCTCCTTGGCGAACACCGCCTTGACCGCCTCATAGCAGTCGCGGATGGTCAGCTCTTCGTTCCAGCAGGGCGTGACGACGGAGATGGTTTTCATGGATCTGCTTTCCGAGCCAACGCGTCTTTTTCACGTCGCGACAGCGGCGGCGACGCTCTGCGCCGGAGGATGTCGAGCGGGATCGAGAAACACGTAATTGGTCTCGACGGTTTCGTCCGTGACCGCGGCGATTCTCGTCAGCTCGTGACTTCCAATTCCCCAGCATTCATAACCTAGAGAGTGGAACAGCCCGATGACGTCGTTGGGGTGATAGCCGAACGCCGCCGACCATTTGCGCAGGAGTTCTATGACGACGGCGGGACGCATTTTTTCGATCGTCCGCGCGCCGCCGCGCAAGACGCGAAGCTCCGCGCCCTCGACGTCGCATTTGAGAAAATCGAGACTTTCTATTTTGTTGTCCGCGACGAAAGCGTCGAGCGTCGTGAAGCGGCATTCGACTTTCCGGCTGCCTTCGCCAGGATGAAGGTCGTTGAGCGAGGCGGCGGGAGAACCTGACGTCGCCGGCACGAACATGTCGAACACGCCGGGCTGATCCGACAGGCCATCGGCGATCGGCGCAATTCTGCGTCCCGCTTCGTTGCGCGCGAGATTGCCGAGCAAGCGCGCATGGGTCGTCGGCACTGGTTCGAAGGCGAAGATTTTTGCCTGGCGCTCCTGCGCGGCCAGATGCAGACTATACCATCCGATATTCGCGCCGATGTCGAAGATGACGCGCGCGTCCTGCGCGAGACGCGAAATGAGCGACATCTCGAAGGATTCATATTCCCCTTGGGCCAGGACGACATTTGGAGCTTCGCGCAGCGCGTCGGGATCAAGCGAGAAGGCGAGACCATTGCTCAGCTTGACCGAGAGTCCGTCTGTTCCGACGACGAGCGCCGCAATCTCCGTTCCCGTCAGCGCTGCGCTGTGTTCCGCAAACAAACGATGTCTTTGAGAAAAGAGTCTCCATAATTCGAGTCGCGTCACGTCGCCGCGTTCGAAGTCGGCGCGCCAGGCGCAAGGCGAACCGATGTCAGCCTCGGTCGACGACGTGTTTGGTTTTTCGGTTTGAGCAGTCAAAGAGACTTCCCGACTTCACCAGATTTTCCATTTCGCTTGACCCGAAATCCACTGTTCGTCGAGGAACATCTTGTCGCGCAAGGTGTCCATTGGATGCCAGAAACCGTCATGCACATAGGCGCGCAGTTCGTCCATCTGCGCCAAGGCTCCCATCGGTTCCGCCTCCCAGACCGTCGTATCGCCCTTGATGAGTTCGCCGACGCGCGGCGACAGCATGAAAAAGCTGCCGCTGACCCAGCCGGCTTCGGCGACGGGCTTTTCAGCAAATCTCGAAACGCGGTCGCCGTCCAATGTCATCGCGCCAAAGCGCATGGCGGGCCTGACGGCGGCGACGCTCGCCATCTTGCCATGCGCGCGGTGGAAAGCGAGTTCCGCTTTAAGGTCGATGTCCGGCGACGCCGTCGCCATAGGTCATGGCGAACACGTCGTCGTCGCCGATATAGTCCAGCACGCGCTTCAGGCGGCCGCCGGTTTGCGTCTTGTCGCCCGTATCGACGAGCGTCACGCGCCAAGGCTCGGCGCTCTCGCGATGCACTTCCATCTTGCCCGTGCGCATGTCGAAGGTGACGTCCGACATGTGCAGAAAATAATTCGAAAAGTACTCTTTGATGAAATAGCCCTTGTAGCCAGAGGCACAGAATGAATTCATTGAAGCCCTGCGCGGAATAAATTTTCATGATGTGCCAGAGGATCGGACGTCCTCCGATCTCGACCATCGGCTTTGGTCGCAGCGACGTCTCTTCGGCAAGTCTCGTGCCGAGGCCTCCGGTCAGTATTACGACTTTCATGCCAGTTGAACTCGCGATCGAGCGGAGCGCCAGAGCTTCACGAAGACTTTTCAAGAATTGTCACGACGCGTGCGCATCATGGCGCTTGGATGTTAAAATACGCTTGCGCAACGGTTCTTTCTCAGCCGAAGAAGGCGTCTGATTTAAGGATTTAGCCCGCTCGCGAACTATTCGAGTTCTGCTCGGAGCGAAGCGCCGTTCGTCGAACTCTTCCCGTCGACGAAGACATAATTCCGGTTGAGGACGTAAGAGAGAACCGCAAGGCACGGCACAAGAAGCGCTTGCGCAAGCGCGGGGCTGACGCCGCAGACCTCCAAAGCGCGCAACATCGCGGCGTTGACCGCGAAGACGACGCCGTAAACGGCTACGAAACGCCAGACGCGGCGCCTGTCCGTCGAACGAAACACCACGGCCCCGATCGAGAAGAAGTTGAACGCCACGCCGGCGAGAGTGGACAAGACGAGCGCGAGAAACGGCCGCCCGGAAATTTCAAAAGCGAGAAGGAACAAACCATAGCCGAACGCGGTGTTCGCCACTCCGACCGCGAGAAAGCGAAGGAAACGCGCTTGCAGCAAAAGCGCTATGAGCCAAGCGGAGCCTTGCGGGAGAGCCCGCCGCAGGTCGAAGAGCGCGAGATATTCCGTCACGCTGGCGCGCCTTGGAAAGACGTATCGAATATGTCCGAGTAAATCTCGATCGTTCGCCAGAACCCTTTGGCGATCGGCGTGCGCGAGCGCCAGCCGAGCTCTTCGAGCCGCGTCGTGTCCGGAGCCGAACGCTGCACGGCGCTCGCCAGATAGCCTTGCGCCGGCGGCTGGAAGTGCGTTCGAAGACCTCGCTCGGGATAAAGCCCGGTCAGGGTCGTCGCAAGATCGCGGATCGAAATGATCGCGTCGGCGTTGCCGACGTTGTAGGCGAGGCCCGTTTCGCCCTTCAGTAGCGCCGTGAAAAAGGCTTCCGTCGCATCTGCAAGATAGCAGAAGGCGCGTTCCGCGCTTCCGTCGCTGTTCAATTTGATGTCGCGGCAGGCGACGATGTCGCGAACGAAGTCGGCGAAAACCCGACCGTCGTCGAGCCGCATTCCCGGCCCATAGGTGTGGAACGGACGCACGATGATCGCAGGGACGCCGTATTGCGCGCCATAGGCGACGCAGAGCGTCTCCCCCATGCGCTTCGACTTGGCGTAGCAGGCGCGCGGGACGGCCGGATCGAGCGGGCCGAATGAGGTCTCCGATATCGGCTCGCGCCCGTTTGGAAGACCGTAAACTTCGGAGCTCGAAAAATAAAGAAAGCGCTGACTTTGTTTGCGGCGCGCCAATGCGAGCAGATAAGCGGTCCCGAGAACGTTCGGCAGCGCGACGCCGACGGGATCGGTCCCGTAAAAACGCGGGCTCGCCTGACTTGCGGCGTGTATGATCATGTCGACCGGGCCGTCGACATCGACGGGCTCGGCGACGTCGGCGATGTGCAGCGTCAGCGCAGGGTTTTGCAGATGCGGTGCGAAGCGACGTAAAGCATTGTCCCGCGAACGCGCCAACGCAACGACGCGAACGCGCGGTCCCGATGGCTGCGAGGCCAGCTGCAGCAGGACGTCGATCATCGCTGCGGGAAGAAACCCGTTGGCGCCGGCGACAAGCACGGTCTTGCCGTCGAATTCGCTCCATGGCAAGCCGCTTGCAAGAACGCGCGCGATGTCTTCCTGCATCAGCGGATGACGCCAGAGCTTGCCGCCATCCGGAATGACGTCGCTCATCGTCAACTCCTGAAGGCGCGACGGCGCTTCGACGCTGCGCTCGCGTTCAACTCGATCACGCGCGCGGCGATGGCGCTCGCATCGAGGCCCGCCGCCGCCCGCAACGCCTGAGTATTGCCGACGACATGTTCGAAGCGATGAGGAACGGTGAGTTCGAGATAGGGGTTGTCGATCCTGTTTTCATAGAGCGTCGCCATGACGCCGACCGAAAACGGATTGCCGGGAAAACCTTCGAAGACGCTGACGATCGGCCCGCGCCCCAGCGTGCGCAGCAGCGCCGCCTTGGGAAACGGCGCGATCACCGGCGTGCTGACGACGCCGGCGTCGATGCCCTCGTCGCCGAGCAGATCGGCGGCGGCGAGACATTCCGACACCGCGGCGCCGCAGCCGATCAGCGTCGCATCCTCGCCTTCGCGCACGCGATAGGCGGCGGTCTCCAGCGAGAAGATCGGCACCGGGAAAGCGACGCCGCTTTCGCGCGCGATACGGAAATAGACCGGCGCCTCCTCGGCCTGCGCCACGACGTAGAAGCGGTCGAGCTCCGCGACATTGCCCGGATCGCCGACGATCATTCCGGGCAGCGCCGCCATGATGCTGGCGTCTTCCAAGGCGTGATGCGAGGGCCCGAGCGCGCCGTAGGAGAAGCCGGAACCGACGCCGATCAGGCAGACCTTGCGTTTTTGATAGACGACGTCGTTGCGGATCTGCTCGAAGCAGCGCGAGGTGACGAACGGCCCTATCGAATAGACGAAAGGCCGGAAGCCCACCGCTGCGAGCGCGCCGGCGATCGACACCATATTGGCTTCGGCGACGCCGACGTTGATGAAGCGCTCGCCGAGCGCGGCTTGCAGCGGCTCGACGACCGAAAAGCCGAGATCGCCGGTGAGGAAAGTTATCTTGTCGTCCTGCGAAGCGTTGGCTTCGATGAGGCTCATTATACGGTTGCGCATTGCGCCTCCAAAAGATCGCTGGCGAGAGCCGGCTTGTAGTGCGACGCAACTGTGTTTTCGATACGCGCGATCCCCTTGCCCTTTATGGTGTGGGCGAGGATCGCCAGCGGCCTGTCGGCGCGCGGCGCATTTAGTGCGCGCAGAACTGCGGCTTCGTCGTGTCCGTCGACCTCGATCGCGCTCCATCCGAAAGCGCGCCATTTGTCGCCGAAGGGTTCGAGATCCATGACCTCGCAGGTCGAGCCGTAACCCTGGATATGATTGTAATCCACGATTGCGGTGAGATTGGACAATTTGCGCGCGCCGGCGAACATCGCCGCCTCCCAGGTCGAACCCTCGTCGCATTCGCCGTCCGAGAGGATGCAGAAGGCGCGCAACTCGGGCGCAAGCTGCAGCCTGAAGCCAAGCGCGAAACCGACGGCGAGCGACAGCCCGTGCCCGAGCGATCCGCTGGAGGCGTCGATCGCCGGCACGGCGTCGGTCAGCGTCACATGGCCCCAGAGCGGGGTGCCGTTTTGCAGATAGGCGTCGAGCAGATCGGACGACAGCAGCCCATGTTGTTCGAGCGCGGCGTAATAGGCCATCGCCGCATGTCCCTTGGAGAACACGATGCGGTCGCGCCGGGAAGAGCTGGCGGTCTCGGGCCGGATATTCGAGGTGCGCAACACGGCGTCGAGTATCTCGACGACGCTCAAGGAAGAACCCAGATGCGCCGACTTCGCCTTGTAGGACATGCCGATGATGCGCTTTCGCGCAGCGGCGCAGCTTCTGGCGGAGTCCGTCATCATGCGCTCACCTTGTGAGTTCCGCGGCAAAAGTCTTCGATCGAAGACAGCATGTAGTCGATATGCGCGCCGTCAAGACCGGGGAAGACGCCGATCCAGAATGTCCGTTCGACGACGATGTCGGCGTTGGTCAAAGCGCCGCTGATGCGGAAATCGCGACCCTTCATATAAGGCTGCCGCACCAGATTGCCGCCGAACAGCAGGCGCGTGCCGATCTTGCGCGCGTTGAGGCGCTGCAACAGCGCTTCGCGCGAGAACGAGACGCTTTCACGCAAGGTGAGCGGGAAGCCGAACCAGCTCGGTTGGCTGTTCGCCGTCGCCTCGGGCAAAATGAAGAATTCCTCCATGCGCTCCATGCCCTGACGCAGCAAATCGAAGTTGCGTTTGCGCGCCGCGATGAAGTCGTCGAGATGATCCATTTGCGCAAGGCCGACCGCCGCCTGCATGTCGGTGATCTTGAGGTTGAAGCCCATGTGCGAATAGACGTATTTATGGTCGTAGCCGGCGGGCAGGCCCTCGAACCGCCAACCGAAACGCTTGTTGCAGCTGTTGTCGGCGCCGGGGTCGCAGTAACAGTCGCGACCCCAGTCGCGAAACGACTCCATCGCTTTGGCGATGTGATTATTGCTGGTGAACACCGCGCCGCCTTCGCCCATGGTGATGTGGTGGGCGGGATAGAAGCTCAGCGTGCCGATGTCGCCGAAGGTTCCGACATGCTGGCCGTCATAGGTCGCGCCGAGCGCGTCGCAGCAGTCTTCGATCAGGAACAGGTCGTGCTTTTCGCAAATCTTCTTGATCGCGGTATGTCGAAAGGATTGCCGAGAGTGTGCGCCACCATGATCGCGCGCGTTTTCGGCGTCAGAGCGGCTTCTACTGCGGCCGGATCGATGTTGTAGGTCGGGATGTCGACGTCGACGAAGACGAGCTTCATGTTCCAGAGCAACGCCGGATTGACGGTTGTCGGAAAGCCCGTCGCGCAGGTGATGATCTCGTCGCCGGGCAGCAATTGGCGCGTTTTCATGATCGGCGAGGTCAGCGCCGAAAAGGCCACGAGATTGGCGGAGGATCCTGAATTCACGGTCAGCGCGCGCTTGGCGCCGACATAAGACGCGAGGCGCGCCTCGAAGGCGGCGTTGAAGCGCCCGGTGGTCAGCCAAAAATCAGCGACGAGTCGACCAGCGAGCGCATGTCGCGCGCATCATAAACGCGGCCGGAGACAGGGACTGCGGACTGACCGGGAACGAAGGAGCGCTCTTTATGCGAAGCTTCGTGATAGCGCTCCACGAGATCGAGAATTTGCGTCCGGATTTGTTCAGCCGTTTCCATGCAGACGCTCTCCGTTCTGCGTTTCTTGCGAATCTTGCGGCGAGAAGGGCGACACGAAGCGCACGCGCTGGCCAAGATAGACGTCGATCTGCGAGGCGGTGATGCGGCGCGCATCTTCGCCCTCAGCGAGAGCGCGATACCAATGCGCGGTCCAGGCGACGGTCTCGCTAAAATCGAGAAGCGGCGACCAGCGCAGAATGTCGCGCGCCTTTGCGGTGTCGAGGCGCAGCAGATTGGCCTCGTGCGGATGCGGTCCGGCGTCGAAGGTCCAGCGCGCGCCGCCGCCGTAACTGTCGATGAAGGCGGTCACCAGCGCTTCGACGCTCCGCTCGGACGAGGAGCCCGGGCCGAAGTTCCAGCCGCCCTCGATGCCCGCGTCGCCCGACGCCGCGGCTTCGGCGAGCATCAGATAGCCGGTCAGCGGCTCCAGCACATGCTGCCAGGGGCGCACGGCGCTCGGATTGCGGACATGCAGCGCGCGCCCCGCGACAAAGGCGCGATACGCGTCAGGTATGATGCGGTCGGTCGCAAAATCGCCGCCGCCGACGACATTGCCGGCGCGCGCGGAAAGAATTTTGGCTGCGCCGGCGCCGCCGTAGAAACTGTCGCGATAGGCGCGCGTCGCGAGTTCGGCGCAGGCCTTGCTGTTGGAATAAGGATCATGGCCGCCGAGCGCGTCGGTCTCGCGATAGCCCCAGACCCAATTCTTGTTTTCGTAGCATTTGTCGGTGGTCACGATGAGAACCGCCTCGACCCCGGGCGCCCGCCGTGCGGCTTCGAGAACATTGACGGTCCCCATCACATTGGTCGCGTAAGTCGCGACCGGGTCGCCGTAGCTCGCGCGCACCAGGGGCTGCGCCGCCATATGGATCACGATCTGCGGCGCCGCCGCGGCCATCGCCGCGGAAAGATGCGTCAGGTCGCGCACGTCGCCGCGAATGTCTTCGACATGCTTCGCGACGCTCGCCAGTTCGAACAGACTCGGCGCG
This sequence comes from uncultured Alphaproteobacteria bacterium, assembly GCA_963820145.1. Lineage (GTDB taxonomy): Bacteria > Pseudomonadota > Alphaproteobacteria > Rhizobiales > Beijerinckiaceae > Methylocystis. The sequence continues at coordinate 4,248 of CAWFZD010000083.1, read as the reverse complement.
CTCGGCGGTTCGAGCGCATAGCCCGTCGTTTGCGCGTTGAGACGCGCGAGCATGAGCGAAAGCCACGATCCTTTGAAGCCCGTGTGGCCGGTGAGAAAGACGCGTTTGCCGAGCCAAAATGCCGAGGAGATCACGAGCTTGTCCACTTCGCTTAAGCCAAAGTCCGCCATTCGTCGAGGCAGGGCTCGTCGCCGGCGTCCGTTCGACGGCAAAAGCCCTCGTTCGGAACGGACGCTATGCTCCGACCGCCGAACATATTTCCCTGAACCGAAAGTTCGACCGCGCCATTATGCGGTCGCGCTGGTTAACGCGGTGCTTATGCGGGCGCGGGGCTTCGCGCCTTCGGCAGGACGAAACGCTGGCCGTCCGCCTCAATTCTGAACAGGTTTGTTAAAACCGCCGCCTTCGGCGACACGTTCTCGCGACTGGCGTCGCCGGCCGGCGACCAGATATGGCGCGCGAATGGGGCTCGCGACCCATATCTGGGAGGAACAATCGGCCAACCGTCTCGGCCAAGTGATTCGTCGCCATTGCGTTCCGCTTTTGGCGCAAAGGTTAATGCGACGGCGGCGCGAGGCGGAGGGCGGCGCGGGCGTGACCGATCAGCGGCAGCAGCGCGGCGAGCTCCGGACCCGTCTCGACGCCGGTCAGGACAAGGCGCAGCGGATGGAACAGCGCCCTCCCCTTGCGTCCCGTCGCCGCCTTGATGTCGCCGGTCCAAGCGCCCCAGGTGGTCTCGTCCCAAGGTTCCTGCGGCAACAGCTCGAGGGCCTTTGCGAGCAGCTCCTCGTCTTCCCGCAACGGGGAGATTTCCCCCTCGACGACGCGCCACCAGGTCGTGACATCGTCGAATTGCGCAAGATTGGCGCGCGCCGCAAGCCAGAACGGCTCGGCCTTGAAGCCGACGATGTCGTGCGCCGCAAGCCGCTCGCGCACGTCGTCGAAGGGCAGCAGCGCCAGCGTGCGATGCGTCAGCGCGGCGAGATCCGCGGGATCGAAGCGCGCCGGGTTGCGCGAGACATGCGCGAGATCGAAATGCTGCGAGAGTTCGGCGAGCGAGCGCACCGCATGCACCTGTTCGGAAGAGCCGGTCAGCGTCGCCAGCGCCGCGACGGCCAGCGCCTCGTAACCCTCTTCGCGCAGAGACGCGATGGACAGCGACCCGGTGCGCTTGGAGAGCCCCTCCCCCGTCGCCGAGACCAGAAGATTGTGATGCGCGAAATGCGGAACGGGAGCGCCGAGCGCCTCGAACAATTGCGCCTGCACCGCCGTGTTGGCGACATGGTCCTCGCCGCGGATGACATGCGTGATCGCAAGCTCGATGTCGTCCACGACGGAAGGCAGCGTATAGAGATAGCTGCCGTCCTCGCGGATCAGCACCGGATCGGAAAGCGACGCGCAGTCGATATGCGCCCGCCCGCGGATGAGATCCTCCCATTCGACGACGCGGTGATCGAGCAGGAAGCGCCAATGCGGGCGACGGCCTTCGGCCGCGAACTGCTCGCGCATCTCGGGCGTCGCCTTGAGCGCGGCGCGATCGTAGACCGGCGGCAGGCCGCGCGCCTGCTGCAGCTTGCGGCGCCGCTCTAGCTCTCCCGGCGTTTCGTAACAGGGATAGAGCCGACCGGCGTCGCGCAGGCGCTGCGCCGCAGCGTCGTAGAGGGCGCCGCGGTCGGATTGTCGCAATATGAGGTTGGGGACAATGCCCAACCAAGCCAGATCGACCTCGATCGCTTCCGCGAAAGCCGCGGTAGACCGGGCGAAATCCGTGTCATCGAATCGCAGCACGAATCTTCCATGGTGGCCGAACGCGTATAGGAAGTTGAAAAGCGCCACCCGCGCATTGCCTATGTGGATGCGTCCCGTCGGGGACGGCGCGAAACGGACGATCGGAGCGGTCATGATGGGGCTTCACCAGCGGTTGTGGGACTCGGCCGGGCGAGGGCGGGATCCACGGCCTGGCCCTTTTGCCAATACGCCGACGAAATGTCAGGCGGAATATTGAGACTGCCGCGGCCGAGGTTGCGCTGCAACAGAAAGCTTGAGACCAAAGACGTCCTGAGTCATTATGACATCGAAGCCGACCGCTTTGTCGTTGCAGAGCAAAACATCCCGCTCCGCGATTCGCGCCGCCCAGCCTGACGAGACGCAAAGATGACGATTGTCGCTTATGTATGCGCCATATGGTGCGTTGTTCTGCTGGGGCTCAATTTTTCGGCGATTCTCGTCACCGCACGTAAATGCAGGGCGCGAAGTCGCGACCTTCCGGCGCCTGCATCCGCGCCTGCGGTTTCGATCGTTCGGCCGCTGCGCGGGCTCGAGGCCTTCAGCGAAGAGACGCTGCGCGCTTCGTTCGAACTGGATTATCCGAGCTACGAGCTCATCTTCTGCGTGCAGTCGCCAAGCGATCCGATCATCGCCCTGGTCGAGCGGTTGATCGCCGAGTATCGGCATATTCCGGCGCGACTGCTGGTCGGCGACGATTACGTCAGCGCCAATCCCAAGCTCAACAACTGCGTGAAAGGCTGGGACGCCGCCAAGCACCGCTATGTCGTGCTCGCCGACTCCAACGCGCTGCCGCCGAAGGATTATCTCCAGACGATGCTGGCGGGCTTCCGGCCCGACACGGCGATGGTCGTTTCAATGCCGATCGGCTCGCGTCCGCAGGGCTTCTGGGCCTCCGTCGAATGCGCGATCCTCAACACTTTCCAGGCGCGCTGGCAGTATGGCGCCGAAGCGATGGGCATGGGCTTCGCCCAGGGCAAGAATATGATGTGGCGGCGCGAGGTTCTCGATCGCGCCGGCGGCATTCGCGCGCTCGCCGCCGAAATCGCGGAGGACGCCGCCTCGACCAAGATAATCCGCGCGGCGGGCCTCAAGATCCGACTTGTCGACATGCCGTTCGAGCAGCCGCTCGGCGCGCGCACCGCCCGCGAGGTCTATTCGCGCCATGTGCGTTGGGCGCGGCTGCGGCGGGTGACCTTCCCGGCCTATTTCGCGCCCGAATTCATGAACGGCAGCTTCGTGCCGGTGACTCTCGGCGCCTATGCCGCGCTGCAGTTCGAGGGCGACGCGGTCGCGACGGCGGCCTTGATCCTGGCCGCGCTCTATATCTCCGAAATGGCGCTCGCCCGTATTTGCCGCTGGCCGCTAGACTGGCGCACGCCTTTCGCGATGCTGGCGCGCGACACCATGCTGCCGATAATGTTCGTCGACGCCCTCATCTATGACGATTTCGTCTGGCACGGCAATGCAATGACCGTGGCCGAGGAGGAAGAGACCAGCGTCGGGTGAGGCGGCCGGGGGCTCGGGCCCCTCGTTTCGGTGACGCAAGCCTTCTTCGACGCAAGCCGATCCCGGCGCGACCAAATAGAAAATCTGGTTCGTCGCGCGCCGCTTCCCCGCCGACAGGGGCCGCGGCGCGGAATTCCCTCGCCCTAAAACGGGATGTCGTCATCGAGCTGGTCGGAGAGGCGGCCGCCTCCGGAACTCGGGCTCGGCGCGCGGTCGCCCGCCGTGCGCTGCATCGGCGAAGAGCGCCCAAAGCCGCCGCCGCCGCCTTCATAGCCGCCCTGCTGGTCGTAGTCGGCGCCTTCGCTACGGCCGCCCTTGCTGTCGAGCAGGGTCAGCTCGCCGCGAAAACGTTGCAGCACCACATCCGTCGCCTTGCGCTGATTGCCGTCCTTGTCGGTATATTCTCTGGTCGCGAGCTGGCCCTCAAGATAGACCTTCGAGCCTTTGCGACAATATTGCTCGGCGATTTTGCCCAAATTCTCGTTGAAGATCGAGATATTGTGCCACTCGGTGCGCTCGCGGCGCTCGCCCGAGTTCTTGTCGCGCCAGGATTCGGTCGTCGCCACCGAAAAGGACACGACGCGATCGCCCGAAGGCAAGGTCCGCACTTCGGGATCGCGCCCCAGATTGCCGATCAAAATCACCTTATTGACGCTGCCCGCCATTTCACGCTCCGACTGCCGAGAATTTCACGCGACTTTATCGCAAGGCCCGCCGGCCCGCGCCCCGCCGCCGGGCTTGTCCACAGTTGTGTGCGAGGGGCCTTCGTTCCATTTATGTTCTAGCAGACCCTCGCGCCGCCGACAAGCGGGACGCTGTCTCTTGTCACGCAACGCTTGCCAAAACGCCGCTTGCAGCGAGGCGCTTCGCCTCCGTGATCAGCGCCGCGACGATCGGGATGACCGGCTCGCGGTGCGGCACGACGAGGCCGATCTCATGCACCGCCTCCGGCTC
>CAWFZD010000082.1:0-9908 GCA_963820145.1 uncultured Alphaproteobacteria bacterium | reverse complement strand
ACGAGGCGGCGACGGACGCGGCGGCGGAAGAAGCGGACACGGCCTCGCTCACCGAGCGCGAGGTCCTGGTCGTCGAAGAGAAGGCGCCGCCCAGCACGCCGGTCATTTACGAGATCGTGCGTCGTCAGGGCGAGGAGGAAATGGCGCGTCCGCTCGCCTCGCTCTGGTGGTCCGGCGTCGCGGCGGGTCTCTCGATCAGCTTCTCGGTTCTGTCCCAAGCCGCCATCTACACGGCGCTGCCCGCCGGGAGTTCGCGCGAGCTGATTTCCTCGCTCGGCTATCCGGTGGGGTTCCTGATCGTGGTCCTGTCGAGGCAGCAGCTCTTCACCGAAAACACCATCACCGTCGTGCTGCCGGTGATGAAGAAGTTCACGATCGGGAATCTGTGGCGGCTCGCCCGCCTGTGGAGCGTGGTGTTCGCGGCAAATATGGTTGGAACCTGGCTTGCGGCGCTGTTTTGGGAATTCTCGCCGGCGCTGACGCCGCAATTGCATGACGCGATGCTGGAAGTCAGCCGCCATTTGATGGGAAACAGTTGGAGCGCGATGTTCGCCAAGGGCGTTCCCGCCGGCTTCTTGATCGCCGCGATGGTCTGGGCGGTGCCGAGCGCCGACGCGGCGAAATTCCATATCGTGGCGCTGCTGACTTACGTGATCTCAGCGGGCGGATTTACGCATATCGTCGCCGGCAGCGTCGAGGCGTTCATGCTCGTCATGAGCGGCGATCTGACGCCGACGGAAATGCTCCTCGACTTCTCGCTGCCCATGCTCGCCGGCAATATCGTCGGCGGCACGGCGCTCTTTGCGCTGATTTCGCATGCGCAGGTGATGAACGAGATTTGAGACGTTTGCGAACCACGTTCCAGAGCTGGGCGGCTTGCGCGCGGGGCCTGCGCGACTATAGTCGCGCCGCATCCGTCGCCTCCAATCCCGAGCAGAAAATGGCCCGTCCGAAAAAAGACATCAAGCGCGTCGTCCTCGCCTATTCCGGAGGGCTCGACACGTCGATCATCCTCAAATGGCTGCAGACGGCCTATGGCGCGGAAGTCGTCACCTTCACCGCCGATCTCGGGCAGGGCGAGGAATTGGAGCCGGCGCGCAAGAAAGCCGAACTGCTCGGAGTGAAGCCGGAAAACATCTTCATCGAGGATTTGCGCGAAGAATTCGTGCGCGACTATGTTTTCCCGATGTTTCGCGCCAATGCGCAATATGAGGGGCTGTATCTGCTCGGGACGTCGATCGCCCGTCCTCTGATCGCCAAGAAACAGATCGAGATCGCCCGCAAGGTCGGCGCCGACGCGGTCTGTCACGGCGCGACCGGCAAGGGCAACGACCAGGTGCGCTTTGAGCTCGGCTACTATGCGCTGGAGCCGGACATCACCGTTATCGCGCCCTGGCGCGAATGGGATTTGGCGTCGCGCGCCGCGCTGATCGAATTCGCGGAAAAGAACCAGATCCCGATCCAAAAGGACAAGCGCGGCGACGCGCCGTTTTCGACCGACGCCAATCTGCTGCACGTCTCTTCCGAGGGCAAGGTGCTCGAAGACCCCCGAGGGAAGTGCCCGACTTCGTCTATTCGCGCACCAACGATCCCGAAAAGGCGCCCGACGAAGCGCAATCTGTGACGATCGATTTCACGCGCGGCGACGCCGTGGCGATCGACGGCGAAAAGCTCTCGCCGGCGGCGTTGCTGACCAAGCTCAACGAATTCGGCCGCGCCACGGGATCGGGCGTCTCGATCTCGTCGAGAACCGCTTCGTCGGGATGAAGTCGCGCGGCATGTACGAGACGCCGGGCGGCGCGATCCTGCTCGTCGCGCATCGCGGCATCGAAAGCATAACGCTCGACCGCGGCGCCGCGCATCTCAAAGACGAAGTGATGCCGCGCTACGCCGAGATCATCTACAACGGTTTCTGGTTCGCGCCGGAGCGCGAGATGCTGCAGGCCTTGATCGACAAGAGCCAGGAGTTCGTCACCGGCCGCGTGCGCCTGAAACTCTACAAGGGCTCGGCGACGCTGGTCGGACGCGAGAGCCCCTATTCGCTCTATGATCAGGAGCTCGTGACCTTCGAGGAAGGCGCCGTCGCCTACGACCACCGCGACGCGGAGGGCTTCATCAAGCTCAACGCGCTGCGGCTGAGGACGCTCGCCAAACGCGCCGCGCGCGGCGCGAAGGAGTGACGCTCACATCGCCGTGCGCCGCTCCAGCGCCGCTTTCAGCGTGCCCTCGTCGAGATAGTCGAGTTCGCCGCCGACCGGCACGCCATGCGCGAGGCGCGTCGTCTTGATCGCGAAGGGCGCCAGAAGGTCGGCGATGTAATGCGCCGTCGTCTGGCCGTCGACGGTGGCGTTGAGCGCGAGAATCGCTTCGCGCATGTCGCCGGTTCTGGCGCGCGCGATCAGCGCGCCGATGCTGAGTTCGTCCGGCCCGACGCCGTCGAGCGGCGAGAGCACGCCGCCCAGCACATGATAGCGCGCCTTGAGCAATTGCGCGCGTTCCAGCGCCCAAAGATCCGCGACCGTCTCGACGACGACGACGATGGCGGGATCGCGCCCGGATCGGCGCAAATCGCGCAAGGGTCGCTGGTGTCGATATTGCCGCAGACGCCGCAGGTGACGATGCGCTGGTGCGCGATCGCCATCGCTTCGGCGAGCGGCCCCATCAGCTCCTCGCGCTTGCGGATGAGATGTAGCGCGGCGCGGCGCGCCGAACGCGGCCCGAGCCCCGGCAATCGCGCCAGAAGCTGAACGAGGCGCTCGATTTCCGGACCCGCGACGCTTTTAGCCATGATGCAGCACTGTCTCCGTTCCTTGCGTAAGGCAGTCCACATTCCAAGTCGGTCGTACCGTCATTGCGAGCGTAGCGAGGCAATCCAGCACTCGCAGCGAGCGTCCGTCGCAATATCCTCGCGAGCTTCAACGCGCTGCAAATCAGCCGCGTTCACCTGGATTTGGGTTCCACCTGGATTGCTTCGCTACGCTCGCAATGACGCCTCAGTCGTCGCGGCAAGCCGAAGTCGTCATAGCCCAGGACTTATCCGAGCATGATCTCGCTCCCTAGAACGGCAGTTTCATCCCGGGCGGCAGCGGCAGGCCGCCGGTGACGGCCTTCATCTTCTCGCTCAAGGCTTCGTCGGCCTTGGCGCGCGCCTGCGCATGGGCGGAAACGATGAGGTCCTCCAACATTTCCGCTTCCTCCGCCTTGAGCAGCGAGGGGTCGATCGAAATGCTCTGCAGCGCGCCCTTGGCGGTGAGTTCGACCTTGACCAGACCGCCGCCCGCCTCGCCGTGGACGATCAGCGTCTCCAGCTCCGCTTGCGCCTCCTGCATCTTCGCTTGCAGCTGCTGCGCCTGTTTCATCATGCCCATGATATCGACCATCGATTTCACTCCTCCTCCGGCTCGACCGGATCACTATAGGCCACGTCCGCGTCGGGCGCGGCCGGGCTTTCCGCGTTCTTGTTGCGCACGGCGATGATCTGCGCGCCGGGAAACTGCGCCAAAACCGCGGCGACGACCGGGTCCGCCTCGAGCCCGCTGCGGCGCTCGCGCTCCTTCGCCTCGCGTCGCTCGGCCAGGCTCGGGTGTCCGCCGCGCGTCGCCAGGGCGACCATCCAGCGCTCGCCGGTCCAGTCCTGCAGACGCGCGGCGATGGTCGCCGCGAGCGCGGGCGAGCCCCCGGGCGCAAGCTCGAATTCAAGCCGCCCCGGTTCGAAGCGCACGAGCCGCACGTCGCGCTCCAACGCGATCTTCAGCCTGATGTCGCGTTTGGCGTCGGCGAGCGCGACGAGCGCGTCGAAATCGGCGAGCGTCACGCCGTTTGCGGTCGGCGCGGGAGCCGCTCGAGCGAGCGCGGGCGCAGCGGCGAAGATCGCGCGCGGCGGCGCTGCGGGCGAGGGCGGTCGAGGCGTCCCGGACTGCGGCGCGGGCGACGCCTCGCCAAGATGCGCGAGCCGGCGCAGCGCCTCGTCCGGCGTCGGCAGTTCGGCGGCGTGCGCAAGCCGCACCAGAACCATGTCGGCGGAGGCGAGCGGCGTCTGCGAGCCGCGCATTTCGTCAAGGCCTTTGGCGAGGATCTGCCAGGCGCGCGAGAGCGCGGGAAGCGACAGCTTCTCCGCCTGCTCCATGCCCCGCCTCGCCTCCTCCGGCGTCAGCGCGCTGGAGCTCGACGTATCCGGCGCGACCTTGATTTGCGTCACGAGATGCGTGAATTCCGCCAGTTCCAGGAGGATCTGCGCCGGATCGGCGCCGCCGTCATATTGCTCGGCGAGCAGGCCCAGGGCTTGCGCGATGGCGCCCGACATCGTCGCCTCGAAGAGGTCGATGACGCGCGTCTTGTCGGCGAGGCCGAGCATGTGGCGCAAGTCGTCGGCGTTGATCGGCGCGCCTGCGCCAGCGCCGCCATGCGCTATGGTCTGATCGAGCAGCGAGAGCGCGTCGCGCACAGAGCCTTCGGCGACCCGCGCGATCGTCGCGAGCGCGTCCTGCTCGATATTCACATGTCTCGAGATCGCAATCTCGGCGCAGATGTCGGGCGAGCAGGCCAGCGTCGATGCGGCGCAGATCGAAACGCTGGCAGCGCGAGCGCACCGTGACGGGAACCTTGTCGATCTCCGTCGTTGCGAAGATGAACTTGACGTGTTCGGGGGGCTCTTCCAGCGTCTTCGAGCAGGCCGTTGAAGGCCTGCTTCGAGAGCATGTGCACTTCGTCGATGATATAGACCTTGGTGCGCGCCATGATCGGGCGGTAGCGCGCGTTGTCGATGATCTCGCGCACGTCGTCGATGCCGGTGTTCGACGCCGCGTCCATCTCCAGCACGTCGACGTGACGCGATTCGATGATCGCCTGACAGTGAACGCCGATCTCCTCCATATGCACGGTGGGTCGCGTCACCGCGGGGCGTCCGTCCTTCGCCGGCAGCTCGTAGTTGAAGGCGCGGGCGAGAATGCGCGCGGTCGTGGTCTTGCCGACGCCGCGCACCCCGGTCAGGAGATAGGCCTGATGGATGCGGTCGAGATCGAAGGCGTTCTCTAACGTGCGGACCATCGGCTCCTGGCCGATGAGGTCGGAAAAGCTCGCCGGGCGATATTTGCGCGCGAGAACGCGGTAGGCTGCGGCGGGGGACGCGGTGTTCAGAAGATCGTCCATTGCGCCGCCCGCTCGGGAGTGGCGAATAGCGCGTAGCGAATAAAAATCACTCGCTATTCCCTACTCGCTCTTCGCCCCTACGCGTGGGAGGTTGGACGAAGACCCGCCCGTTCTCGTTAGGGCTGCTTCCTTCCGGACCTGACCCGGTTGGCGAGTGGAACGTCCACCGCCAACCTCCCGCAGCCTATTTGGCAAATGCGCAGGAGAGATGCAAGGGCGGGGACAGCGCGCGGCGGAATTCTTCGGCCTCAGGCGGCCTCGGTCATCCGGGCAGAAAGCTGCGCCGGCAGCGAGGTCGCCTCGCGTTGCAGGAAGGTCAGCAGCGCGCGCTCGCTGGGCGTCAGCGCGCCAGGGCGCGAGAGCCGCGACATCAGCCAGTCCGTCTCCGCCGGGTCGATGGCAGCGGCAAGCGCGAGTTCGCGCGAATCGGCCTCGTTCTCGGCGCGCAGGCGGTCTTCGTCGATTTCCCGACCGCCGCGCCAGTCCAGACCGCCGTCGATGGGCTCGGAAAGCATCTCCGAGACGAAACCTTTCATATCCTCGGGCTTTGCGTCGAGCCAGCGCTCTTTCTCGCGCTCTTCGGACGCGCTCGGCGTCCAGTGGAAGGCGATGCCCATGAGATGGTTGCCGACCGCCTTGGCGAAAAATTCGTCGAATTCGGGGGCGTTCGCGCCCGCCGCCGTCGCCTGAGCGATGCGGAACAATTGCTCCGCGCAAGAGCGGGTCACGTGCAGGTTGGAGCCTTCGACCGGCGCGAAGGCGGCTTCGCGCAGCGCCTGGGTGTCTTGCGCGGTCACCGGGCCGCTCGGGCGGCCGGGACGGCCTTCGACGATCGCGCCGGCGATCTCCGCGACGCAGAATTCGGCGATCGACGCCGGCGCGCTGGCGGCGTAACGGATGACGGACAAGAGCGCGGCGAGCTTCGCCCGATGTCCGAGCGTCGGCGCGGCCAGCGCGCCGATTATCCAGTCGGCGTCGGCCTGCGACACATATTTCGGCGGATCGGCCTGATGGACAAGGAGATCCGTAGCGACGTCGGCGACGAGGCTGCAAAACGCTTCATCAGGCTCCGGCCCGCACGTCTCGAGCAAACCCTGCAAATCGGCTCTCGAAACCTGCGGCTTGGCGTAAATCCTCGCGCGCGGCGCGGCGGCGTCGGGCCCTCTCGGCAAACCCAGGCTCATCGCAATCCCCTCATTTGAATTTGGCCTCTCAGCCCTAAAATCTTTGTGAATCCTTTATTTTCTCTAAAACGCCGGCGCGCGCGCATTTCGCCGCAGTCGCGATAAATGCGGTTGCCCGCTTTTCTTGCATCTGCAGAAAATTTCTTATTATCAGCAGCTTAGCTAGTCAAAGCGCCGCCTTGACTTCGGAGTGGGGCGGAAATATGTTGCGCCCGGCTTGGCAAGGCTTCGCCGCAATGCGAAGCGCGCCGCGCCGTCCCGAGATTTCGCTTTTTCGACCTGTTCGTCTTTGTGTTGCGGGCCTTTTGCGCGGCCTTGGCGGAGCGGCGATGAGCGAACAAAAGCCTGAGGACGACGATGAGGCTCTGCGGGCTCGGCTGTCGCGTTTGAACGACGCGATCCGCGCGCAGGAGGAGCGACGCTCGGCGCAAATCGCGCCGAAAAAGACCGCGATCGGGGGCGGCGTCGGACGGGCGATGAGCGCGGGGCTCAACGTCTTTTCCGAATTTGTCGCCGCGATCATCGTCGGCGGCGGCTTGGGATGGCTCGCCGACTACTTGCTCGGCTCCAGGCCCTGGATGCTCATGCTGTTCCTTTTTCTTGGAATGGCGGCGGGTTTTTGGAACATCTACCGTCTCGGCGTGCGCAACGCCGCCGAGGCCGACAAAAAGGAGCCGCCGCCAGGCGGTTAGGTTTAGGAGGACGGGCGCGACGCCCGTCGGCGAACATAAGGGCCGGGCGAACGCGTCCGGATGACAAGCACATGACTCCCGAAGCCGCCGGTAAGCCCAATCCGATCGAGCAGTTCGAGCTCATCCGCCATTATCCGCTGAAATTCGCCGGCTGGGACGCCTCCTTCACCAATGCGTCGGCTTACATGCTGATCGCGGCCTTCGTCGCCGTGGCGCTGATGGTGTTCGCGACCTGGGGCAAGAAGCTCGTTCCCGGGCGCCTGCAGAGCGTCGCCGAGATGCTTTACGAATTCGTCGAGAACATGGTGCGGCAGGTCGCCGGCGAAGAGGGCATGCGCTTCTTTCCCTTCGTGTTCACGCTGTTCATCTTCGTGCTCATCTGCAATCTGATCGGGCTTGCGCCCTACACCTTTTCGGTCACGAGCCAGATTGCGGTGACGTTCAGCTTCGCGCTGCTGGTCATGACGATCGTCGTCGGCTACGGCTTCTACCGCCACGGCTTCGGCTTCCTCAACCTTTTCGTGCCGCATGGCGTGCCGAAGCCGGTGCTCGCCGTGCTGGTGCCGATCGAGATCATCTCCTTCCTGTCGCGCCCGGTTTCGTTGTCCGTGCGTCTTTTCGCGAACATCCTCGCCGGGCACATCACGCTCGCGGTGTTCGGCGGCTTCGTCGTGCTGCTGCTCGGCGGCGGCGTTTGGATGGTTCTCGCGCCCGTGCCGATCCTCGCGATCACGGCGCTCTACGCTCTCGAACTGCTCGTCGCTTGCCTGCAGGCGTTCGTCTTTTCGGTCTTGACTTGCGTCTATCTCAACGACGCGATCCACCCGGGCCACTGATAATTCATCTAACAACAAATGGTCGCCCACACTGCTAGGAGCTTTGGACATGGCTACTGAACTGCAACTCGTCGGCGCGGGCCTCGCGGCCATCGGCACCGGCACCGCCGCCGTCGGCGTCGGCATCATCTTCGGCAATTTCGTCAGCGGCGCGTTGCGCAATCCCTCCGCTGCGTCGAGCCAGTTCACCAACGCCATCATCGGCGCGGCGCTGGCCGAAGGTCTTGGCATCTTCGCGTTTCTGATCGCCATTCTGCTTTACCTCAAGTAACGAGGCGACGTCGGCCCGGCCCTTGGAGCGCTTTCCGACCGAATGGACATTCAGTCGATAAGAAATCGCTCCAAAATCAAAACGCTGGAGTAAATTCTGATCGAAAAAGTCTATCAACTTTTTCGGAATTTGCTCTCGCCGGGCCGACGTTTTAGTTTTGAAAGCGCGAACGCAAGCTGGAGCCTCCAATCGTGATCATCTCTCCCGCCCGGGCCGAAGACGCGCCGAACGAAGGCGCCGGCGAACACCAGGGCGCCGCCGGATCGCTCGCTCATCAGGGCGCGCATGAAGGAAGCGCTTTTCCGCCCTTCGACACGTCGAATTTCGCGCCGCAGCTCATCTGGCTGGCGCTCGTCTTCACGCTGCTCTATGTGCTGATGTCGCGCGTCGCGCTGCCGCGCGTCGGCAAGATCCTCACGACGCGCCGCACGACGATCGATTTCGGACCTCGACGCCTCGCGCGAATTGCAGGGCAAAGCGCAGAGCGCCGCCCAGCGCAATGAAGCGACGCTGGCCGCGAAGAAGGAAGAGGCGCAGGCGATCGGGCGCGACGCGCATGAAAAGATCGCTGCGGAAATCAACGCCGCCCGCGCCGCCGCCGAACATAAATTCGCGCAGGAGCTCGCCGCGGCCGAAGCGCGCATCGCCGCCGAAAAGGCTGACGCCATGTCGCATGTCGAGAGCATAGCCAGCGAAGCCGCGGCGAGCATCGTCGCCAAACTCACCGGCGCCGCGCCCGAGGCGCACGCCGTCGCCGCCGCCTATGAAAGCGCGACCGCGGGTTAAGGAGAGTTCCCATGCTATACGACGCCGAATTTTTCGTCGCCTGCGGTTTTGCGATCTTCATCGTCGCGCTGATCTACGTTCGGGCGCACGGATCGCTGCTCAGCGTGATCGACGCGCGCATCAATCGCATCAAGAGCGAGCTCGCCGAAGCCCAGAAGCTGCGCGCCGAAGCCGAGGCGCTGCTCGCCTCCTTCGAGCAGAAACGCGCCGACGCCGAGGCGGACGCCGCCGCGATCGTCGCCAGCGCCAAGGCCGAAGCGGAATTGATCGCGAACGAAGGGCGCAAGCGTCTCGACGAATTCGTCGCGCGCGGCGAAAAGCAGATCAAGGACAAGATCGCCCTCGCCGAATCCCAGGCCGTAGCTGAAGTGCGCTCCGCCGCCGCGGATTCGGCGGTCAAGGTCGCCGAACATTTGCTGCGCAGCGGCGCCGCCGGCGCGCATGACTTCGTCGCCGCAGGCATCAAAGAAGTGCAGGCGCTCGCGCATTGAAACGCTCATTCCGAGCGATGAGAGCGCGGACCTGAAGGCTCGCGCTCTACTCCGATCAGGGCCTCATTCGCCAAGGAATCCGCCGCTCTGCCGACGCCAGAGCTGGGCGTAGAGGCCGTCGCCGGCGAGCAGCGCGGCGTGCGTCCCGTCCTCGACGATGCGTCCCTGCTCCATAACGATGAGGCGGTCCATCTGCGCGATCGTCGACAGCCGATGCGCGATCGCGATCGTGGTCTTGCCGCGCATCAGTTCGACCATTTCCTGCTGAATCGCCGCTTCGACTTCGCTGTCGAGAGCGCTCGTCGCTTCGTCGAGCAGCAGGATCGGCGCGTCTTTCAAAATGACCCGCGCGATGGCGATGCGCTGACGCTGGCCGCCGGAGAGTTTGACGCCGCGTTCCCCGACATGCGCCTCATAGCTCTTGCGGCCGTTGCGGTCTTCGAGCGTCTCGATGAAGTCATGCGCATGAGCGCGGCGACTGCGTCGATGACTTCGGTGAT
>CAWFZD010000081.1:0-8236 GCA_963820145.1 uncultured Alphaproteobacteria bacterium | reverse complement strand
CCTCTTCGAGTGAAAATCACCGAGGCACGACGAGCCGCCGAGAGCCTCGCATTCCAACGAGCGAGCAACCTGCGAGCCGGGAATTTAGAGAGGGAAGGCCGCGATCGATTGTACAGCGGCTTTCTTTGCCAAAGCCGCGTGGCGACGGCTTCAAGCGCGGGGATTTCACGCAGTTTTCAGCGGCGCCGGAAGGCCGGCTCAAGTCGGCCGCCGCGTTCCTCGTCCGGGAGGCGTTCCGAGAGCTGCGCCTTGTCAAACAGGGCGTTTTCGGAATAGGTGCCCCCGGACTGGGGCCTATCCGGCGAACTCCGGACCAGGGGGTCATATGGGCAGTGCAGCAAGGATAGTCGGTAATACTTTCATTGCAGTCATATTCATTTTATTGGGCGGCGTCGGTTTTGAATTGGTCGCGCGGATCGTCGACGGAGCGAAAGCGACAAGAGCGACTGACCCCGATCAACACGCAGCGAGGCCACCGGCTACGAAGGAGTTGGCTGATCGAAAAGTTAGAGATTTAATGATCGCTTTCGATAAAAAATATACATATGAGCAAACAATTCAAATCTATTGGCTGACGCAAAACCAATTAAAATACCAACCGTGGGTCCAGATCGGCAACGCCGATCACAACAATCCGTACTCCATCGTCGAGAAGGGGATTCGCAAGACCGTGGAAGGGAAAACCTGCGCCGGCGCCGTGCCCAATGGACAAACCAGTGAAAGCAAGACGAAAACCGTTTGGTTCTTTGGCGGCTCGACGACTTATGGCATTGGCGTTCCGTGGTGGGAAACCATGCCATCGAAATTCGTGGAAGAAGCCGATCAGGACGGTGCATGTGTAATTGCGATTAATTTCGGAGTTCCGTATTTCTTCTCACGACAAGAAGCAATATACTTTGTGCTTACCTTAATGAAGGCGCGAGCGCCCGACGCGGTCGTCTTTCTTGATGGGCTGAATGACATTAGCCTTCCAGGCTCGTCGATCAGAACAGAACCTTTCTTCACTCCGACACTAGACAAGCTTATCCCCATTGGCCCCGAGCTGAGCATGAACGCCATCGAAAGCAAGAGCGGCTCTGGCTTCACGTCGAGGCTCCAGTCGCTTTTCCGCAACTCCCACATGCTCAGGTGGTTGGGCCTGTCGCATGGAACCCCTCAGTCTGGCGCGGAGGAGGCTTACACCAATAGAAAGGCGCCCCAGTCCGAAGAATTCTCGACTGACGAGCGGGCCGCCCACGCAATCGTCGACAGATACCTCACCACAAGAACTTTCATATCGAAAGTCTGTGAGAGCTATGCGCTGAGGTGTTTTGAATTCTTGCAGCCGGTCGTTGCTGTTGATTATAATCCTCAAATTCCAGAGACGGTCACAGAAGAGGCAAGAATACGGTCAGATGAGACAAAGAGGCTTGCCATAGGCTATCCAATCATAAGGGAGGCCTTCAGATCGAGCGATGCGCGATGCGCCGCAGGTGAGAAAGGGCTAAAATACGTGGACCTTTCTGCGCTCTTCAAAACTTATGACGGCATCCCCTATGTGGATAACGCACATTATTCGCCAAGGGCGAACAAACTCCTAGCGGCGGAGATATACCACTGTGTTTTTCCGAAACCCGGCGCGCCCGGCTGAACGCCTTGATCGCGTTCGTCGGGCGGCAAGGCTGAGCCGTTCATTGTGGGAAGCGCGCTCCGAAATGTTTGAGACGATCGCCATTTCTGCGTCCGGGCCGCCTTTCAGACGCAACGCGTTCCCACGCGGCGAGCATCTTCAAAGCGCGATGAACCTCGTCTCCGGAAGCGGCGCCAAAAATCGCCCGCCACGGGCCAGGAAAGACTGATTTCGTTCGACGATTGGCTTCGCATAGTTCCAAGCGAGAAGGACGGCGACGTCGGCGTTCAGCTCATTGAGCGCCGCCGGGGGGTAAACGGGGAGATGCGCGCCGGGACTGAACGTGCCCTGCTTGAGCGGATTGTCGTCGACGATGAATTTCAGACGGCTTTCCAACTCGAAATGATAGAGAAGCGTGGTCGTGGTTGTTGACGCGCCGTAGCCGACGATGGTCTTGCCGGCGCGAAGCAATTCGTCGACATGATCCAGAACGTCGCGCTTTCGCGCCTCGATCGCCTTGGACCACTCGAGGTAGACGCCGGGCTTCGCGATTTCCCGGCGCGCCTCCTCTTCATAGAGCTTTGTCAATCTCTCATACTTCGGCCGCACCGCGGTCGAAAATGGTTGCGCGAAGACGCGGATCGAGCCGCCTTTCGTGGGGATGCGCAGCACGTCGAAGATCGTCATGTCGTGACGGTTGAGAAAGCGCTCCAAAGGAAGGAGCGCGTGGTACGAGACGTGTTCGTGATAGATCGTGTCGAACACCATGTTATCGATCATATCAACAATGTACGAAACCTCGAAGATGAAGACCCCTTGGTCAGCAAGCAGTCTGCGGACTCCCGCGGCCACTTCGCTCAAATCGTCGATATGCGCGAAGACATTGTTTGCACATACGAGGACCGCGGGGCCGTGTTCGGCGCGGATGTCGTTCGCTAAGGTCGTGGTGAAAAACTCCGGCAGCGTCGGGACGCCATTTTGGGTCGCTTCTGCGGCGATATCGCGGGCGGGATCGATGCCGATCACCCGCATCCCTTGAGCCTGAAAGGCTTTTAACAGCGACCCGTCGTTACTGCCGATGTCGACCACGAGCCCGCCCGGGGCGATCCCAAGCTCCGCTATCGCGGATGCCGCGTATTTGCGAAAGTGCTCCACCAGCCCGAGCGAGACGGAGGTTCGGTAGGTGCAATCGCGGAACAAGATCTCGGGGTCCACGATATCCAAGTTCTGCAAATGACCGCAATCCGCACACAAATAGCCGTCAAGCGGAAAGAGTTCCTGTTTCTCTTGAAGACGCTCCTTAGGGACGAAGGCGTCCCCGATCGGCGAAGGCCGAATGGGCAATACGAGCTCCAAAGAGGAGGAGTTGCAAAGGCGACACGTGGTTCTGTGCTTGAAGCTTACTGTCATTTGGCTTCCATTGGGTTGTGGGCCGGGCGCCGCTCGCGCCGAGCAGTCAAGCATGCCTATGGCGCTATGGGCCTGAGATCCGGCGTGCGGTTTGTGGCGCCGAGAGTGTCGTCGAAAAGGACGACGTCGACCGCGCCCTCAAAAAGGTGAAAAAATTCGCTCTTGGCTGGATGTCGATGCGGACGGTGGTATGAGTTCGCATGCGAATGCGGATCCATCCGCGCGCGTCGGCTCGGCGCAATCCTCGCGGTTTCGCGCAGAAGCATGAGATCTCGTTCAGAGATTTGCGAGATCGCGGATTGAGCGACGAAGGTGCTCGCGCTTCGTTTCTGCAATCTCATTCGCATGCTCCCGAGAAAATCGAGTCCAAGGCTCCCGCATGTATCGAGTGCAGGCGTACGCCTCTCTCAATCAGCTGTTGCAGCCGGCTGCGCACCTTCGGTTCCACGTGTGGGGAAACTCCAATCAGACAGGCGCGAATTTGCGCGTCATCGATGAGCTCGGAGGAGCTGCGAATTTTCGAAGAAAAGCCGGGGGCGATCATTCCTACCTTATTGGGATCGTCATCGACGACATAGCTGAGCAGCGGCGCCAGCTTGAGCGCATTTGCGAACATGATCGCGTGGTGACCGGCTCCGAAAAGTGCGACGTGGCCTCCATCGCCGGCAAGTCTCAAAAGCGCTCGGCGGACTTCCTGCTGGCGATGCGCATATCGATCTCGATAAGACAAGAAGTGCGACAGGTCAGGCTCCGAGAAACTCGGCTCGTGGTCGACAGCGCGTCGCGCCAGCACCACAAGCCCGTCTTCGAGATCGCCGCGGTAACGGAGAATCTCGCTTACGACGAATCCCGCCTGCCGGAACAGCGCGCCAAGCGTTTCTGCCGAAAAGTAGCAAACGTGCTCTTCCCAGGGAAAAGCATAGTCGCCTGAGGCAAGAAACTTGCTGCTATCCGGCGCCTCGATGACGAGCAGCCCTTCGCTCGCTGCGAGCTTGCCCAGCGCCTGCAGGGCTTCGAGCGGCGCGTGACAGTGCTCCAAG
Source organism: uncultured Alphaproteobacteria bacterium (assembly GCA_963820145.1). Lineage (GTDB taxonomy): Bacteria > Pseudomonadota > Alphaproteobacteria > Rhizobiales > Beijerinckiaceae > Methylocystis. The sequence goes on along the minus strand of CAWFZD010000081.1, from coordinate 4,177 downwards.
AGATAGCGACAGGTGACGATATCCGCCTTGCCGGCTTCTCCTTCGAACGAAGAGAAGGCCCCGCGAGATAGCTCTGCCTGCCACGTTTCTAGATAGGGGAAGGTTCCGTTGGTCGCCTGACAAGGAAGCTGGGGCGCATGGGTGACGATGTCCCTTTGCCGCAGCTCTTCGAGCAATGGCTGCTCAAAAGGCCCTACTCCGACCGCGATTCTCGACCGACGCCCCATGGTCTCGAGGATGTGGTTCGCCACGTCGCCGAGGTGCGCCGAGGCTTCGTTATAGCGAATCCAGGGGACGCGGGGACTGACCATGCCGGAAGGCATGGCGTCGAGCAGTTGTATCAGGCCACAGTTCTCGCATGCCGCCATGGTAAGCCGATGGCTCGGAAGCGGCTCGGCCCTTTCCAGAAATCTGTTGCAGGGCGGCAAATCTCCGAATTCGAGCCGCAGCGCGCCATAGCTGGCGCCGCAGAGACGGCAGGCTTTTTGGGGCGGGCAAGCGGCGTATCCGACCACGTTCTCACCCCTCCTTGCATCTGTCGGGCCTCTATACGGTTTGGATCCCCGCCGCGCTCCATCGCGGAGAAGGGGCGCGCCACGCCTCCTTCCGCTGACTTCTCGAGCCGCAGGCTCACCGTCAATAACTGAAGGCTCCGGTGAAGCCAAGCGCTTCAGCACAGGGCATCCTTCAGCCTTGTGAAGAACTTCAGATCAGCGCATGACGGCTTCCAGACCGCACGCCATCCGGCTCGAAAACCGCAGGCCGCGGGCAAAGGCGCTGTGCTCTCCAAGCAGAAAATCGAAAAAACGAACTGGCAATTTGAGTGTCGCCTTCCACGGGGTATTCACCGTTGAGCGAACACCTCACATTTTTCGTTCATGTTGGCGCGTTGAGATCTTAGCCCATTGGGCGTCGGCTCACGCCCCCGTCAAAAATCGAGCCTTGATTTGGCCGATCATTTCCCTGAGCCCATCTTCTCCAGCGGGCGTCCACCCTGGCGGACGCTCGCGCTCTCTGCGGAACGGCCCCGCATTCACCTCATGGAACACGACCATCTCGTCGAGCGGGATGACTGAATACCAATAGGGTGCGGCCAAGCGATAGAGCGCAGGCAGGCCTGTGCCCGCCTGGCCTAACGCAACCTGGCGCTTCGGCGCGCCCTGCTCGTCGAAGAAGACGATCAAGGCGCGGCCCTCGACGATGTGTATCGATTGAGTCTTGCCAATATGCCGGTGCGGAGGAATAAGCGAGTCGCCGCATAAGGCGATCAACATTTCCTGTACCTGATCTTCCTCCGAATGATGCATGTTCAGACGGGCGCGGCGCAGCGGCTCATGGCGCGCCGCCTCCTTCACGCGCTCGATCCAGCCCTCGTCAACGACGATGACATCGTCGCTATGTCGGAACACGGAAGGCATCAGTCGGCAGCCTCGCAGGAGGGTTTGAGAAAACGGGCGAGAATCCGGACTGAGCGTCAGCGGCGCCAAAGCCTCTTTCCGGAACGGAGCTCAAGGAGGCTCCCGGTGCGGGGCTCGAAAGCAGCTTTGCACCCATTCTGCGCCCAACCGAGGCGGCGCACGCTTAGTCTGCTGTAACACGCCTGTCAAACCGATGACTTTTCGTGCGCCGGGGAGGATGATATTGATCGATGCGCCCGAGATCGATTGCGAAACCGGGGCGTCTTCGAACCCTTGCCGCCGAAGCCGCACGGTGAACCGCAACAATAATGCAGCAATGGCAATGTGCTGAAAGGCTGCCATCGGTGACGCGATCTCGACCGAGGGGGTGGTCGTGGGCCTTGCGTCTCGTGTCCGAACCCGACAAGCACAGGAGAAGCCCAGTGAATTTAGGCGGCGCCAAGGCGACACTGAAAACCTTCGGCACAAGGAGGCTACTCTTAAATTTATCGGCTGGACTTATACTCTTATTCTTAACCGCTCTTCTTCTGCTAGCTGCGGAATTTATTTCAAGATTAATTATCAGCAACGCCGCCCCTGCTCAAAAGATTTTCCCAGAATTCTCCAGGGCTGTCTACAAGACCGCAGAGTTTGATTGCGTAGCGCACATAAATAAATACGGATTTCGCGGAGCAGAAACCCGCCTACTGCCGGGCCAAGTCGTCGTTATTGGGGATTCATTCGTGTTTGGATGGGGTGTTTCCGACGATGAAACGTGGCTGACAAAGCTTCAGAATGACCTCTCCAAAACTGACGCTCCACTGAAGGTGTATAATCTGGGAAGGCCGGGGGCCGATCCGCAGGATTATCTCGATATAGCTCGCGCCTATGTTCCAGTATTGAAGCCGAAACTATTAGTAGTGTCCTTGTTGCAAGCCGACGACCTCGAACAGCTGATCCAAAGGCGCAGTCGAAAGATAGAAAACCACGAAGATACTTCCTTGACTCAGTCATTAAGCAGGACAGCTGAGAAAGCCTTTCCTGGTCTTATTTCTTTAGCAAGATCAATACAACACCCGTCCATAATAGCGACGTCAACATGGGAAGCAGATGTCAGGTTTAGGGTCAAGTACAGCACGTTTTTTAAGGAATTCAATGAAAGAATGGCAATGCTACCCCCAGATATACGCGCCTTGACTGAGTCAGGCAACATTAATCCTGCAATCATCGCTGGGGCCGCCGAAGGCCCAAGAGAATTTATTTCGCCGTACGAAGAACCCGACGCGTCTTGGGTCGAGGAACGCCTCACCAAAATTGTGGAGGAGCTCAAAGGTCTAGTTGAAGAATATGGCGGAACACTCGTCTTATTGTCTATGCCCCGGGGTGAATATTTCTTGTCGGAAACTCGGAAAAACCATGGCCGAATGGGATTCGAATTGCCTCCTCTTGGGTATGAAAAACCGGACGACTTCGTCGATAAGATTGCATCCAAATTGCAGGTAAAATCGATATTGTTGGCGCAAAAACTGCGGCAGCGCGATGACCTCAATAAAATGTGGTATGCGCTTGATGGCCATCCCAACAAATATGGAAATGAAGTTCTTGAGAAATATGTTTTCGAAGCAATTCACAACGATTTGATCCAGAGCCATAGCCGGTAGACCGCGATCCTCACGCTGTCCGCACGGCGAGGCGCCCGGCGCTTTGCGATGCGCTTCGATCCGCTTTCATCGATTTGCGCTCTCGACAGCCGCCGCAGCGGCCAAGCGCTGCAACACGACACGCTTCAAGACGACTGAAGCCGTCCTCACTTGGCTTTTGGGGGATGTCCCACCGAGAGACTATGGTGTATGGCAATGCGTTCGAGTGATCCACAAAGGGTCAGAGGCCGTCGGATGCCCGTGCTGGATTCCGACTCGCGCGCTTGAGGCGACCACGCGCCAACAGGTCAGCCGAACCCTTCACTGCGGGCCGTTCATCTTGTCGGGGAACACAGTATGAGAATCTCGGTAACCCTCCCGAATTTCAATCACGCTGCTTATATCGCGCAGGCCATTGAGGGTGTGCTTTCACAAACCTATCAGGACTGGCAACTATGCATCGTCGACGATGGCTCGACCGACGATAGCTGGAAGATCATCCAGCGCTACCGTGACCGGGACGCGCGGATTGTTGCGGATAGACTATCCCGCAATAGCGGGGTGCATGCGGCTCTTCGGCGCGCCCATGAGCTTTGCACGGGCGAGTTGCTGTCCCCGCTTGCGTCCGACGACTATTACGCCAATCCTCGGTTCTTCGAGCTTGGCGTGGCCGCGCTGCAACATTTCCCGCAAGCAGCGATCGCATACGGTCGCACCGCGATTATTGACGGCGCCGACGACCGGGAATTGGGCTGGATGGGTTGCTACATCCCGCCCCGGGGCGCGCGCGCGGGGGCAAGAAGCGGCGCCGCAGGCATCCCCACGCAGTTCGTTTCGCCGCAAGAGGCTCTGACGAGGTTTGTTTCCCATCACATGTTCATTCCCGGATGCGGGATAATTTTGCGGCGCGACCTGATGGCGGAGCTTGGGTTGGGTTATTACGACGAGGCGCTCGGCCCGCAGAGCGATTATTTTCTGCATCATGCGCTGGCCGCCTTGCACGGGGCGGTGTTCATCGACACGCCGGTCGCCGGCGCACGCGTATCGGCGACGACCTACAGTGGCTCCGCCAAGGACGACGATTTTTTTCGGTGGCAGGCCTTGGTCGAGAAGCAATTGCGCGCGCTTCCGCTCCCTTAC
>CAWFZD010000080.1:0-28356 GCA_963820145.1 uncultured Alphaproteobacteria bacterium | reverse complement strand
TTCCCTCATCGAACGCGGGCGGCCTTGATCTGCGCTGGGTGCCGAGAGATGATGGCCTTTGCGCCACGCTCGTCGAGGCTGGCGATAATACGTTGCTGTCGAAAGCCTTGTCGGCGATCAGAGCGTCGAAGGACAAACCCTCGATGAGAGGCGCAACGCCGACTGTGTCATGCCGCTGTCCCGGCATGAGCTTGAACCGCACGCGCTCATCCGTCGTCGCGCCCGGACGCACGCCGGCGTCGCGCTCGGCCTGGCGAACCCAGTTGCGCAGCATTTCGCCCGAGCAGCCGACCTTCGCCGCAATCGACGCTATCGTTGCCCATTGCGAAGCGTGATCGCCCTGGCGCTCCTGCGCCATCCGAACCGTCCGCGCCCGGATCTCATGGGAAAATTTGTTCGACGGCTTCTTGGTCGTTTCCATGACCCCATCCTCTCAAGAGTTGGGGCCTCCGGTAAACCGGGGGCGGTTCAGTGCGCGTCGCCTTTGCACTCGATTGTTGCGACCGCGAGGCCATGGGCCATGTCGTGACGACTGAAGGCGTCAAGGGAGAGATGTTCGCGACCTCCTGGTCGCGGCCGTCGAACAGCGCTTTGGACCCCTCAACCGACTGCCGGCGATGATCGAATGGCTGACCGACAACGGCTCCTGTTGCGTCGCTGCAGAAACGCGCAAGTTCGCCCGCAAGATCGGCCTCAAGCCGCTAACGACTCCCGTGGAGAGCCCGCAATCGAATGGGATGACCGAAGCCTTCGTGCGCCCGATCAAACGCGATTATGTCCGCGTCAATCCGACGCCCGATGCGCAACCGTCACCGATCGTTGCCAAAATGGTTCGATCACTACAACCAGCTTCACCCGCATCGCGCGCGCTGGGATATCTTTCACCGCGTGAGTTCATAGCTTCATAGCGGATAGGTCAACCAAAAAGGCCGTGGAGAACGGTGGTACTGAAATTAAGGGGCGACTACACCGACTCCACACCCCAAACCAGACGGCCTCTACCAGAGGCTTACCTCTCAGCTCACCTTTTATTCTGTATCTGACCGACACCTGCCGGAGTCCACAAGAGGTATCCCGGCTGCAACCCACCACCGACAAGGGTATTCCCGACTGTCATTTGTACCACCGGTAGTATAGCCGTAGAGTTGACAGCGATGGTCGATGTAGACGTGGGGTCGACAGCGATGCTTTCCGCCGATTTAAGCACTCCGAGCAGCCCGGCAACCTCAGGCGCAGGGGCGTTGGGGCCGCACGGGCTGGGGGTAGGTTGCGTGCTCGTGCCGGACACAGAGAACCTCGCGTCCGGGGTGTGGTTTCCCGTCGAGTCGAAGTCCGCGCCTTCATGAAGATAGGTGTTTGTAGATGACAGAACCACTGAAGAGTTGCTGTCCACGCAGGTGTAGGCTGCGGACTTTCCAACTTCGTTCGAATCCCAAACGCCGAACACCAACTCGGTTCGTAGGACTCAATGACGAAGCGCGGGACCATACGACCGAGTTGGTGTTCGGCGTTTGGGATTCGAACGAAGTTGGAAAGTCCGCAGCCTACACCTGCGTGGACAGCAACTCTTCAGTGGTTCTGTCATCTACAAACACCTATCTTCATGAAGGCGCGGACTTCGACTCGACGGGAAACCACACCCCGGACGCGAGGTTCTCTGTGTCCGGCACGAGCACGCAACCTACCCCCAGCCCGTGCGGCCCCAACGCCCCTGCGCCTGAGGTTGCCGGGCTGCTCGGAGTGCTTGAATTGGCGGAAAGCATCGCTGTCGACCCCACGTCTACATCGACCATCGCTGTCGACTTTACGGCTATACTACCGGAGGACAAATGACAGTCGGGAATACCCTTGTCGGTGGTGGGTTGCAGCCGGGATACCTCTTGTGGAACTCCGGCAGGTGTCGGTCAGATACAGAATAAAAGGTGAGCTGAGAGGTAAGCCTCTGGTAGAGGCCGTCTGGTTTGGGGTGTGGAGTTGGCGTAGTCGCCCCTTAATTTCAGTACACCGTCTCCACGGCCTTTTTGGTTGACCTATCCGCTATGAAGCTATGAACTCGCGCGGGGAAAGATATCCCAGCGCGCGCGATGCGGGTGAAGCTGGTTGTAGTGTCGAACCATTTTGGCAACGATCGGTGACGGTTTGCGCATCGGGCGTTGGATTGACGCGGACGTAATCGCGTTTGATCGTTCGCACGAAGGCCTCGGCCATTCCATTCGATTGTGGGCTTTCCACGGGAGTTGTCAGCGGCTTGAAGCCGATCTCGCGGGCGAACTTGCGTGTTTCGCCAGAGACATAACAAGAGCCGTTGTCGGTCAGCCATTCGATCATCGCTGGCAGTCGATTGATGGGTCCGAAGCGCTGTTCGACGGCCGCGACCATGAGGTCGCGAACATCTTCTCCCTTGACGCCTTCAGTCGTCACGACATGTCCCATGGCCTCGCGGTCGCAACAATCGAGTGCAAAGGCGACGCGCACTGAACCGCCCCCGGTTTACCGGAGGCCCCAACTCTTGAGAGGATGGGGTCATGGAAACGACCAAGAAGCCGTCGAACAAATTTTCCCATGAGATCCGGGCGCGGACGGTTCGGATGGCGCAGGAGCGCCAGGGCGATCACGCTTCGCAATGGGCAACGATAGCGTCGATTGCGGCGAAGGTCGGCTGCTCGGGCGAAACGCTGCGCAACTGGGTTCGCCAGGCCGAGCGCGACGCCGGCGTGCGTCCGGGCGCGACGACGGATGAGCGCGTGCGGTTCAAGCTCATGCCGGGACAGCGGCATGACACAGTCGGCGTTGCGCCTCTCATCGAGGGTTTGTCCTTCGACGCTCTGATCGCCGACAAGGCTTTCGACAGCAACGTCATTATCGCCAGCCTCGACGAGCGTGGCGCAAAGGCCATCATCTCTCGGCACCCACGCAGATCAAGGCCGCCCGCGTTCGATGAGGGAATCTACAAATAGCGACATCTGATCGAGAACTTCTTCTGCAAGCTCAAGTAGTTCAAACGCATCGCTTTGCGGGCCGACAAAACCGATCAAAGCTTTGAAGCAATGATCCACATCGCCGCCGCCGTCATTCACTCAGAATGATCTGAACAAGCTCTAATCAGGCGACGAGCCTTGATCTTTAACCATAATATAGGTATACAGGAAATTGCGCCCCTGGATACGGACAAACACCTACCTATTGAAGCTGATCGCCGGAGTCGAATCATCCCTGTTCGCCGTTCATTGAAGTGAACGAGGCGGCTCCAAGCTCTGCAAAAGGATACCAGATGAGGTGCATTTACTCCTTCGTACTAGATGGAAATTCAAAATTCGCTCGACAAGCGCATGTATTCTTGAAAACCTTGTTGGCCACTGGCGTCGCCTCAAAAGATGTCATTGCCCATGTGACGCCTTCTGTCGGCAGTGAAGGTTACGAGTTGATTAAAGCCTATGATATTTCAAGCTATTTCATCGAGCCCCTGCTCGACGGGACGTATTGTAATAAAATTGCACAGCTGGACTTTCTCATTGATTTGCAGCCGGATGTCGCGATACTCTGCGATACCGATCTGGCGTTTCTCGAAGATCCGGCTCTGCTGGCCTTGGAGAGTTCTATCCGGGCAAAAGTCGTCGATATCGCCAACCCACCGTGGGAACGTCTCGAGCAGATTCGTTTGAACCTCGGCATAAAGAAAGAGCCGCGGGCCATTTTGACCAGTTGCGACAACTCGCTAACCTATTCGACAAATTGTAATGGCGGACTTTATATTATTCCAGGCCGGCTGCTTGAAAGGCTCGGGCGTCAGTGGCTCATCGAAGCGACCGTGTTGTACCACAATATTTCGTGGTTGGGTGACTGGAGCGCTCACGTGGACCAGATCAGCTTTGCGATGGCCATGTTGCGTTTAGGCTTGGATGTCGAGCAAATCCCTATCAGTTGTAATTTTCCTTATCACTTAGCTGACACATTCCGATCGAATTGTTCGCCGCGTATTATTCATTATCATTCGCAAATCGACGCGCTCGGGCTTTTGGCGCCCGTTAAAGACCCTCTGGCTTGGCGTTCGGCGAGCGCTGTTAATAACATCTTAAGAGAGACCATACATGCCGAAAGATAATATTTGCAAACGACGCCTCATACTTCACGCGGGGGCCTGCAAAACTGGGACTACTTCGCTACAGATTTACCTCGCTAGACACAGCGACGGTTTGCGAAAGCGGGGCATTCTTTATCCTGCGACCGGCGTCTTGGAGACGCAGGACCTCAAGCATCAATGGATCGTGTCGGCATTGCTTATGAATGATCGGAGCGAACTATCGCGGCGGATGGCGGCAGTCGAGGACGAATGCGACGACACGATCCACACGGTTTTTCTTTCCACGGAAGGAATATTCAATCACTGGTGGGATTACAGTAACGCCAGTAAAGAGTTGTTCTCGGTTCTTGGAGAACATTACGATCTGTATTGCTGGTTATGGCTGAGAGAGCCCGTTGAATTCTTCAAAAGCTACTACCTTCAAGCCATGCGAAATCCGCAAGTCGCAAACATTCCGGCCTACGGACGCCCTTTGGACACTTCCGACTTCCTTGAAATGCCGTGGGTAGTCAAGCACCTCGACTACAAAAGCTTAATAACAGAGCTTAAAGAAGCATTTGGCGAAGATCGAGTTTTTATATTCTCTTACACGAAAGATACTGTCCGCCAAGTTTGTGAGCTCTTGGGAATTCCTGATTTCATAACACAAACACCTGACCTGCGAGAAAAAACAACTGTACTAAATTTGGCGGGCTTATCTCTACTGAAGCTCGTGAACCAATATCCCTTGTCTCCAGACGAAAAGGAGGCCGCTTACCAGTCAATTGCGAGCATCAGTGCGATACTGGCGCCTCATGTCGGTTTGTTGGAGTTGACTGTCGAGGAAGTCAATAATGTTATGGCTTTATGTAGCTTATCGACAGCCGAGCTTGCTCAAATCAACCAAGATAGTCTCAGCCGTTGGGCTCGCATTGCGGTTGCTGACCGGCTTTCGAGTTCCCCGTAGCGGGAGCTCAATGAGAGTCCGGAGCCCGGGTGGACAAATTTTGAAAGGGCGCAAGTTCGAACTCAGAGAGTTCCAAACTATTTTCTGCATATAAACGCAGTTTGCTGAAACTTTGAGGGAGGGAACACAGCATACACAGTCCATCCTGAGTTTTCGACAATTTCTGTCAAATATTTGGGGTTATAGACGCTACATAGGCATCTGTTTACTGGATCGAGGTCCTTGTAGTCGTCAATCTTTTCATCAGTGAAGGCAGTAAAATACAATGCACCACCCTCAGACACGCATTGGTAAAGCATACCAAATATCTTCGCGGCGTCTGGTGGACTTTGGTGCGTTATAACAGAAAACATACTGGCGGCGTCGAAGTCGGTGAGGCCTAGATGCACCAATTCGGCCTCATCCAGATTCTCAAGGCCTCCGGGGTTGTACATCGGGCTTTGCATGTCAAGGTGTTCGAAACGAAAACGTAATTCATCGACATTCTGTCTGAGCCATGAAATAGCGTCCTTATTTACGTCCACACCCGCGTAAAGTTCAATCTCGATTCCTAGGTTGATGATCGTTGTCGCGAACCTCACCCCACAACCAAAATCAAGCAACCTCTTTCCTTTAAGTGACGTCCAACCTATGCGGCGACATAAAGTTTGCAGCATATAATTGCCCGTCACTTCCGTGGGGAATTTGGAAACGGTTGGAGCATTGAAGACGAAGGGCGGATCAATATAGACAAAATCTGGTTCGAAAACAGTTTCAGTCCCCAACGGAGTCTTGAGTTCGCCACTGGTTTGCGCCACGCGTTTTACTCCATGTAGTCACCTGGGTTACCGTTTCAAATCACAACCAACGCTACAATTATTGTAGTATTGCCACAATTAAGACCGAAAATCAAGCCCGACGCTGAGACCGGCCAAGGCAGAGTCGAATTGTTAATGCGCTGAAGGGCGAAACGGATTCTAAGGGCCTAAACGGGAGGCCCTTAGATGCGCGCGAATTTTCTGGAGCACATCAAGAAGGTTGAGGAAGGTCGCATTCCCGGGATGACGACCTGTCCGCTGGACGAGGTTCTGCTGACTGTTCTCGTGGGTCTGCTGTGCCGCATGGAGGATTTCGACGAGATCGCCATGTTCGGTGAGGAGCAACTCGCCTGGCTGCGCAAGACATTGCCGTTCGCTCAAGGCGTCGCGCCGGCGCAGACGCTGCGACGGACGCTGCGGGCGCTTGATCCCAAGGCGCTTGCCGCCGCCTTCGCCTCTAGGGTCGCGAGCTTGCACGGCCAGTTTTCCAGGGAACATCCGGGGGTCATCGCGATCGACCGCAAAACCCTCCGCGGCTCGAAGCAGGACAAGAGCGGCGCGGGCGCTCTGCACATCGTCACGGCCTATGCGCATGAGGCCGGGCGCGCGTTTGCTTCGCGAGTGGCATGGCCAAACCCACAGCGTGATCGTGCTCAACGAAGGGTTCGAGTTTGAGGGACTCCCGCAACACCGAAAAGCCATTTGGAGACTTAAGGCTATAAATCTCTGCAAAAAATGCTATAGAGAGTCTCTGCCTTAATGATCTTTCGCCCAGTTACGACAAACCCCGGAAATGTCGGAGCAAATTTGGTTACGCAGGGTGAAAACATGCAGTTATATCAGTAGCTTATTTCGTGGCGGAGGAGGCGGGATTCGAACCCGCGATACGGTTTCCCGTATACACACTTTCCAGGCGTGCGCCTTCAACCACTCGGCCACCCCTCCTTATCGCCGGCGCACTATAGGCGGGCGTCACGCGGTTGCAACAAAATATCGAGCGCAAAACGCTCTTCAATCGTAGTTAGCGGCCTCAACTGGCGGATTGGCCTCGACTTCCGGCGTCGCCTCGGCGCGATTTCGCCTCGCCCTTGCGAAGTCCGTCGAAGCTCTTATGGAAGAAGCCTCAAAAATTGGATAAAATTCAATCATGACGCGATTACTCATTCGTTTCTTCGGGCTTGTCCTGCTTGCCGGCGGCTTCGTGGCTTTGATCGTCGACGGGACGGCGTCGCTCGCCGGCGGCGCGCTCTATCTTACCTCGCTGCATGGCGCGCTGCAGGGCCTCTCGCCGCAGGCTGCGGAGCAGTTGCGTCTGACTTTGCTGGGCCGTTTTCCAAGCTTCGTCTGGGGCGCGCTGCTTGCGATTTTGCAGACCGTTCCGGTCAGCCTCGCGCTTTGCGCCGCGGGCGCGCTGTTAATTATGCTCAGCCATAAGCATCGCCAGGCGATCGGCTATTTGACGCAGTGACTTTCCAAAGCGCCCGCGCGGTCCTAAGTTAATCCTACCAAGAAGAAGAAAAAGGCCCGAGGAAATGCTAGGAAACCTCTTCTCGTTGGGGCGCGAGGTTCCGCCTCCCGACCGGCCGCAGCCGGTCTTTCACGGCTTGCGCCACTTCGTCAACGGCCGTCCCCTCGACCCGCCCTTCCCCGACGGCTGCGAGCAAGTCGTGTTCGGGATGGGCTGTTTTTGGGGCGCCGAGCGCAAATTCTGGGAAGCCGGCGATGGCGTCTATGTCACCGCGGTCGGCTACGCCGGCGGGTTCACACCGCAATCCGACCTACAAAGACGTCTGCACCGGCCGCTCGGGCCATGCGGAAGTCGTGCTCGTGGTCTTCGACCCAAGCGCGTCGCCTTCCAGCACTGCTCAAAATTTTCTGGGAAAGCCACGACCCGACGCAGGGGATGCGGCAGGGCAACGACGTCGGCTCGCAATATCGTTCGGTGATCTTCGCCTCAACCGAGGCGCAGCTCGACATGGCCCGGCGTTCGCGCGATCACTATCAGAAAGAGCTGACGGCCGCGGGTCTAGGCGCGGTCACGACCGACATCGCGCCGGCCCCGGCATTCTATTACGCCGAGGAGTAGCATCAGCAATATCTCGCGAAAAACCCCGGCGGCTATTGCGGTCTCGGCGGCACTGGCGTCGCCTGCGCGGCGGGCGCTTTGGAGCCCTCGACGGCCGGGCCCGCCGCGGAAGTCGCGCCGCCGCTGACCCGCCGCCGCTTTGCGGGGGAAGGGTTGGAATAGGTCAGCTCGGCGCCAGCGGCGTCACCTTCAACGAGGTGATGCGGTTGCGCGTCTTGCGCAGCACCTCGAAGCGGAAGTTGTGGAAGGTGAACTCCTGGCCCGGCCTCGGGGATGGCGCGCGCCTCGTGGATGACGAGGCCGGCGATCGTCGTCGCCTCTTCGTCCGGCAACTCCCAGTCCATCGCGCGGTTGAGATCGCGGATCGGCACCGCGCCGTCGACGATCGACCGAGCCGTCCTTTTGCAGGCGCACACCCTGCACCGCGAGATCATGTTCGTCGCGGATGTCGCCGACGATCTCCTCGAGAATGTCCTCCAGCGTCACGAGGCCCATGACCTCGCCGTATTCGTCGACGACGAAGGCGAAATGCGTCTTGCGCTTCAAGAAAGCCTCAGCTGGTCTTCCAGAGTCGTCGCCTCCGGCACGAACCAGGGCTTCAGCACGATGCTCTCGATGTCGAGCTGCTCGAGCGTCGCCCCCCGCCGCATCGAGCGCGCGCAGCAGATCCTTGGCGTGCAGCACGCCGATGATGTTGTCGGGTCGCTCGCGCCAGATCGGCATGCGCGAATAGGGCGACGCGACCACCTCGCGGATCAGTTCGCTGCGGCGGCAGATCGGCGTTGATCGTCTGCATCTTGGTGCGATGGACCATGACGTCGGAGACTTGCAGCTCGCGCAGATCGAGCAGGCCGCCGAACATGTCGCGTCGGAGCGCTCGACGTCGCCTTCCTCATGCATGAAGTCGACGGCGCTTTTCAGTTCCTCATGGCCGCGACAGGATCGAGCGCCGCTGGCTGGCGTCGACGCCGACGAGCTTGCAGCAAGCCGCGCACGAGAGCCTCGACGGCGACGAGCACCGGGCCGAAGACCGCGACGAAGAACGCGACAGCGTCCGCGCGACGAGCAGCGACATGCGATCGGGATGATTGATCGCCACCGTCTTCGGCATCACTTCGGCGAAGACGAGCACCAGCACCGTCATGAGCACGGTCGCGTAGATGGCGCCGTTTCGCCGACGATGGCGACGAGAATGCTGGTCGTGAAGGCCGACGACGCCGATGTTGACCAGCGTGTTGCCGAGCAGGCACGCGCCGATCATGCGGTTGCGTGCGCGCAGCAGCCGGTTGACGAGTGACGGCGCGCCGGTCGCCATTCTTTTCGAGCGCGTGCATGCGCGCGCGCGAGGCGGCGGTCAGCGCCGTCTCGGAGGCGGCGAAAAACGCCGACAAGCACGATGCAGATGATGATGATGGCGATCGCGATCCAGATATGAGACCTGACACACCTCGCCGCCGGGGCCGTGCATGCGTTCGCGAGTTTCCTGTGCTCAGTTCGTCGCGAGAAGCGCGCGCGACCTCATCGGCCGTCGATCGATTTCGCCACGAAAGCAGTCGCCGATGCCGCGCGCGAGGATGAAAGTCAGCGCGCCGCGCTCGACTTTCTTGTCCTGACGCATGGCCTCGACGATCTCGTCGGCGCCGACGCTCAGCCCGCGATGTCGGCGATGCGCGTCGGCAGGCCGACCGCGCGCAAGATGCGCCTCGACGCGCATCGGCGTCCGCCGGCGGGCAAAGCCCGAGGCGCTGCGAGAAGCGGAACGCCGCGCCATGCCGATCGCCACGCCCTCGCCATGCACCAGCCGCGCGCCGTCGTAGTGGTTCGAGCCGCTCGCAGCGCATGGCCGAAAGTGTGGCCGAGATTGAGCAGCGCGCGATCGCCCTGCTCATTTCGTCCCGTCGCGACGATCGCCGCCTTGGCCCTGCAGCTCGTGGCGACGGCGCAAATGCTGCTCGGGCCTGCGATGAAAGATCGCGTCGGCCGTCGGCTTCGAGCCAGTCGAAGAAGCGACGGTCGCCGATCAGGCCATATTTGACCACTTCGGCGTAGCCGGCGCGCAATTCGCGCGCGGGCAGCGTCTCCAGACGTCTCGCTGTCGGCGAGCACCAGAGACGGCTGGTGAAAGGCGCCGATCAGATTCTTGCCTTGAGGCGAATTGATCGCCGGTCTTGCCGCCGACGGAGCTGAATCCACCTGCGCGAGCAGCTAGGTCGGGATCTGCACGAAGCGCGATGCCGCGGCGCACACTGGCGGCGGCGAAGCCCGCCAGATCGCCGACGACGCCGCCGCCGAGCGCGACGACGAGTCGCCGCCGCTCGATGCGCGCGGCGATGGCCGCTTCGCAGACGGCGCGAAGGTCGCGTAGGATTTCGAGGCTTCGCCCGCGCGCGACGACGATCGCGACGCTGCGCAGGCCGGCGGCGGCGAGAACTCTGCTTGCAGAGGAGCAAGATAATGCGCAGCGACGTTCTTGTCGGTGACGATGGCGCAGGCGGCGCCAGGCGTGATTTTTGCGATTCGCTCGCCCGCCTCGGCGAGAAGATCTGGAGCCGATCAATATGTCGTAGGACCGGGCGGCCGAGGTCGACGCGCACGGTTTCGCGATGGAGCCGTGCGTCGGGGCGCGGCGCGAAATGCGTCATGAAGGCGGAATTTTCTCCCAAGAAGCGTTTCCTGTTTTCGCAGATCGACGGCAGCGCCGCGTCCAGGGCGTCCAGCGTCAACTCCACCATAACCTCTTGCGGCTCGTCGCGCGAGACCACGCTGAGGTCGGCGAGCGCATAGACCGGATTGCGTTCGTCCAACAGTCGGCGCAGCGTCGCCGCAGGGTCCTCCGTCTGCAGCAAAGGACGGTCGCCCTTGCGGCGGACGCGCCGCAGCAGCGTCTCGTGGTCGGCGTCGAGCCAGATCGAGACGCCGCGTTCGCGCACCCTTTGGCGCGTGCGCGGATCCATGAAGGCGCCGCCGCCGGTGGCCAGCACGAGCGGACCCTGGTTGAGCAGACGCGCCATGACCCGCCGCTCCCCGTCGCGAAAATAGGCCTCGCCGAACCTCGCGAAGATTTCCGGAATGCTGAGGCAGGCGGCGGCGGCGATTTCGGCGTCGGCGTCGACGAATTTGAGGCCGAGCTTCTGCGCAAGACGATGGCCGATCGCGCTTTTGCCCGAGCCCATCATGCCGACGAGCACGAGGCATTGATTTCCAAGCGCGGACCGCACCCGCAAACAACGCTCGTCCGAAAGACTGGCTGGCGCCGCTTCGGCGCTGGGACTTCTCATCATGGCGGCAATTTAATCCGTTTTGCGTCGCAATGAAAATATTCCGCAAGCTCAAGGGGAACCCGCGTCACAGCGCGTCATACAAAAACGCCCGCATGAACAAAGGAATGCGCCAATCGTCGACTTGCGAGGCCTCTGCGATCATATGCACGCGGGACAGCTCCGGCGCTTCTTCGGAGGCGATAAAGCGCTCGGCTTCCGCGATCATCTGCGCGGAGGTCAGGGGCCAGTCGATGAGCTTCATGCAGGCGACGCGGCGGCAATCGCGAATGACGCGCCAACCCGGCTTCAGCGCCGCAGGCTCGATGTAAAACCCGGTTTCTTCGGCAAGTTCGCGGACGACGCTGCCGGCGAGATCCACCCGGTCGCCGACGACGTCGCTGGGGTCGGGCGTTCCGGCGGGAAAATATAGAAGGCCGGCGACAGAGTGTCCCGGCCCCATCTCGCCCAGAAGATAGGCGCCGTCGAGGGAGCGCAGCGCCGGCATCGCGAAGCAGTTGTAAACCTCGTCGCCCGGAAATCCGAAGTCGCGCCAAGCCAAGAAACGCGAGAAGCGGGTTTCGAAAAAGTCCACTTCGAGCACGCGCGCCATTGAGGCGTCGCGCTTGATTTCGACCCGCCGCGCGAGCAGCACGCGGCCATCGTAGAGCGCGGGAATGGCCTGCTTGCGCTCCTTCCAATGGGTGGCGACGGCGCCGATCCTCGTCGCGGTCGAAATCCCAGGCGAAGTCGACCAGCCGGCAGTCCAAAAGGTCGATCTCCTCGACGCGCAACGGCTCGATCACGAGGTCAGCTCCCCAAAAGCGATTTCAACGGTTTGACCGCCGATCGCGACATCCGTCAGCGCGTCGCCGCAGATTTCAAGGCGCAAGGTCAGCCGTCCCGGGCAATTCATCGCAATGACCTTGTTCGATGACGAATTCATGCGCGCCGTCGGGCGGGCGTTCGAATTCCTGCGCCGCGCCGGCGAAGGCGACGATCGCCTCGGCGCTCGCCGGTTGCTCTTCCCCGCGCGCGTCGAAATATCGCGCATGGATCGCCGCATCCGGCGCGATCGGATCGGCGGCGTAGAGAAAGAGCCCCGCCGCGTCGCCGAGCAGTCGCGAAAAGGCTCTCGCGTCGGCAAAGCGCGCGCGAATTAGCGCCGCGCGCGAGGCGATCGGGCAAAGACCATGGCTGCGCCGGTCGGCGAAGCGGCTTGGCTCATGCGCGGCGAAGCCGATGTCCGCGAGGTTTAAGCCAAGCGCGGCCGCAAAATCATTCGGCCCTGGCGACGTAGCGCTGCTTCGCCTTGGCGTTCGCCCGAGCGAGGCTTGCGCGTAACACAGGCCGCCGCGGCTGCGTATCACCTCGCAGGCGATAGTTCGTTCGCCTGTTTCGAGGGAGACCACGACGCTGCGCCGCGCGAGCATCTCCGGAGCCCGTCGTCGGGCGATGAGGCATGAGACGCCGATCGGCGCGTGCAGGTCGTCGAGGTCTTCGCCGCGCGCGTCGAGATATGACACGATGCGCGCCGTATCGACCGGATCGCGCGGCGGCGCGACGAAAGCAATCGCAGGGGCGGCGAATTCGCGCGCCAGCGCGGCCGCCCTCGCTTCGCGACAAAACGCGCGCGGTTTCGACGACGGCGAGAGCCCGTCCGCCGAAACGCTCGCTCGCGAAGACGTTCAACAAGTGGAAACGCGCGTCCTCGCTGCACCGGCGTTTCAACCCGCCTTGCATCTCCAGAATTTTGACGCTGTCGCGGAATTCCACCATTTCGACGAGCTTGTGGTTCTCGAAGCGCAAAAATTCGGCGAGTTCTCGACCAGTCCGCGCCGCCCGGTGCCGCGGTGGCGCCACTCGACGGTTCGCCGGCAGGCGAAGCGCCCGTCGTCGATCAGGACGTTCGAGAATTGATAGTCGAATCTGCTCGAAGTCGACGGCGATCGAACGGATGATGCGCATGAGCGCGTCGATGCCGACATGACGGCCCGCGTAAAGGATGCGTTTCCGGTCGCCCACGAATTCGCAAACGATGTCCGGCGAGCAGAGTTTTTCGATGAGTGCGAGGTCGGGCCCGCATGTGGTGGGAAATGTCGCGAGCGCCTGCACCATTTCGAAGATTTGCTCGCGATCGAGCCCGGACGGCTGGGGATTGAGAAGGTCCGCGAGCGAGGACAGCGGTTTGGGACAGGCGTTGAGCGGGATCGGCGTGTCGAGGAACTCCTGCATTTCGACGATCTTATCGCCGCTCCAGAGCAGGAAATACGCCATGTCGAGGTCGTAGCGGCGCCCGGTGCCGTGATGACGCCAACGCGTTCGCCAGCGCACCCAGGCGCGCGAACCCTCGACCAGAATGTCGAGAATTTCGCCGTCGACGCCGTGATAGACTTTTTCTATTCACGCAGATTGTTCAGGAATTCGTCTCTGCCGCGGAGCATGCCGTCCGTGAACAGCCCCTCTTTGGTGCAATTGCAATGCACGACGACGTCGGGCGCGAAATGTTCGCCCAGAAGGTCAATCTCGCCGGAGATGCGTTGATCCGTGATGTCGCAGATCAGTTTACGAATCTCGTCGCCGGTCAAACGGGCCGGTTCTTCCGCCCCCTGATCCATGACGACGCTCTCCCCCTTCTCGCTCCTGGAGCGCTTTCGCTCCCTGCTACATCGCGCGACCAAACAGAAATCCGCGAAACTTCGACTCGCGAAAGACTTAAAGCCACCTCCTGACACATTCGCCCGCGCAGGGTGAATTAAGTATGATCACCTAGGAAGTTCTGCGACCGGTGCGAAGAAGCGCAATAGTCAACGCTTGAGCATGCCGCTCGACTTTTCTCGTGAGCGGCGCTTTTGGAGCGCTTTCCGCTCGAACGGACTCATTCGAGCGATAAGAAATCGCACCAGAACATGCTCTTAGTTTCGCTCCTTGTCGACGAGTTTGTTCTTGCCGATCCACGGCATCATCGCGCGCAGCCTGGCGCCCACCTGTTCGATCGGATGCGCCGCGTTGCGGGCCCGCGTCGCCTTAAAGGAGGTTTGATTGACCTTGTTCTCGAGCATCCAGTCGCGGGTGAATTTGCCGGACTGGATGTCCTCCAGAACCCTCTTCATCTCCGCCTTGGTCTCGCGCCGTGATGATGCGCGGCCCGGTGACATATTCGCCGTATTCGGCCGTGTTGGAGACCGAATAGTTCATATTGGCGATGCCGCCCTCATAGATGAGGTCGACGATCAGTTTGACCTCGTGCAAACATTCGAAATAGGCCATTTCGGGCGCATAGCCTGCTTCCACCAGGGTTTCGAAGCCGCCCCGGATCAGTTCGACGAGACCGCCGCAGAGCACGACCTGTTCGCCGAAAAGATCGGTCTCGCATTCCTCGCGGAACGTCGTCTCGATGACGCCGGCTCTGCCGCCGCCGATGGCGCTCGCATAGGAGAGGCCAAGGTCCAGCGCATGGCCGGAGGCGTCCTGATGCACGGCGAGAAGACAGGGCACGCCGCCGCCCTTCAGATATTCGCCGCGGACCGTGTGTCCCGGTCCCTTCGGCGCGACCATCAGCACGTCGAGGTCGGCGCGCGGTTCGATCAGATTGAAATGAATGTTGAGGCCGTGCGCGAAGAGCAGCGCCGCGCCCTGCTTGAGATTGGGCGACAAGTCGCGCGAATAGATCTCGCCCTGGAGTTCGTCCGGCGTCAGCATCATGACGACGTCGGCCCATTTCGCGGCCTCGGCGACCTCCATCACCTTGAGGCCTGCGCCTTCCGCCTTGGCGGCCGAGGCGGATCCCTTGCGCAGCGCGACCGCGATCTCGGGAACGCCGCTCTCCTTGAAATTCAGAGCGTGGGCGAAACCTTGGCTGCCGTAGCCGACGATGGCGACCTTTTTGCCCTTGATCAGATTAAGGTCTGCGTCCCGATCGTAATAAACGCGCATGACGGGTGGGAATCTCCAATTTGCGAGGCGACTGTCCTGTCCCTTCGCCTCTCACGATAGATTGTCGTCCGCCTTCTATGCGGCCTTAGTCCCGGCGTCAAAGGAAGAGACGCGCCAAATAAAATTGCAGTCGCCTGCTGGCGCCTCACCGCCGGCGAGCCGGGCGATGCCGTTTAGCTTTTCCGCCGCCGAGCTAGCGGATAAGCTGTCCCAGCGCCCTGCCCAATTCTCTCGAGAGCGGCCCTGACGATGAACGTAAACCCCCTGCTCGCTCGCGCAAATCGCCGCCCGAAGCCGACGCTGCGTCGCTCACGGTCGACCTCTTCGCGCTGGCGCAGAACTGGCGCGATCTCGCGCGACGATCCGCGCCGGCGCAATGTGCGGCGGTGATCAAGGCCGACGCCTATGGCCTGGGGCTCGAGCCGGTCATGCGCGCCTTGCGGGCCCGGGCTGCGCGGTGTTCTTCGTCGCGACCCTCGAAGAGGGTCTGCGCGCCCGAGCGGTCTCGCGCGAGGCGATCATCTATCTTCTCGACGGCGTCGCGCTCAACTCGCCGGCGCGCCTGCGCGCCGCGATGTTGCGACCGGTGCTGAACCAGCTCGCGGAAATCGCCGAATGGATGGCGGCCGGCGGCGGCGCGGCGGCGCTCCATTTCGACACCGGCATGAACCGGCTCGGCCTCGCCTCGAAGCGATGCGGCGCGCGCGGCGGAGCTGCGTTCGAAGTCGCCGCCCGACGCTGCTGATGAGCCATTTCGTCTCCGCGGAATTCGCCGGACGATCCTATCAACGCCCGGCAGATTGCCCGCTTCGCGGCGTTGCGCGAAAATTCCCGGGCGTTTCCGGCTCGCTCGCCAATTCCTCGGGGATTTTTCTTGCCCAAGGCCGACGCTCGACCTGACGCGGCCGGGCTATGCGCTCTATGGCGGCAATCCGACGCCCTTTGCGCCCAATCCGATGCGGCCCGTGGCGCGGCTCGACGTCCGCATCCTCGCGACGCGCGAAATCGCGGCGGGCGAGAGCGTCGGCTATTGCGCCACCTGGGCGGCCAAGCGCGCCACGCGCCTCGCCATTCTCTATCGGCTATGCCGACGGCCTCCCCGTCGGCGCCTCCAGCGAAGACTGGAAGCCGCCGGCGCAGGCCATCGTCGGCGGCGTCGCCTGCCCGATCGTCGGGCGCGTCTCGATGGATTTCGCCGCGCTCGATGTGACCGACGCGCCGATCAGCGCCGCGGCGCGCGGGGAGAGCATCGAGATTCTCGGCGAGCATATCGGCGTCGACGATCTCGCTTTGCGCGCGCAGACGATCGGTTACGGATATTGACGCGCTTGGGCCGACGTTATGCGCGAAGGTATGTGGGGGGATGAGCAAGGCTACCCTTTTACAAAAACATATGATGAGGCGACGCCTTGAACAGAAAGAAAATATCGAGCGACATTCGGAAGATGAGCTTCGCGCGATGCAGGTCGCGGGGCGGACTGGGAGTGATTGGAAGCTCGCGGCGCAAAAGCCCGTTCCCGACAGCGGCGATCCCGATGACGCGATGGAGGCGGTTGATTGGGCGACGACGCAATTGCCCCTGCCGGGCGCCTAACCCGGTCACCCAAACCTCTCCCCCGCCTCCTCGATCGCGTCATAGGCGAGGTCGAGCTCTTCGCCGGTCACGCAATAGGGCGGCAGCACATAGATCGTTTCGCCGAGCGGGCGCAGCAGCAGGCCGCGGGCGTTGAAGAAGCGGGTCAGCTCCATTCCGACCGGCGAAAGATAGCCGCGCTGCGGCGCGCGCAAATCCAGAGCCGCGATCGTGCCGAGCCGGCGCAAGTTGCAAAAGCGCGGGTTGTCCTTGAACCGCGCCAGCCGCTCCTGCTGCAGGCCGCAAAGCCGCTCGACCGCTGCAAGCGGCGAAGCTTCCGCCCAAACGTCGAGGTTGGCCAGCGCCGCGGCGCAGGCGATCGGATTGGCGTTGTATGAACTCGAATGAAAGAACGCCCGCGCGCGATCTTGCGACAAATGCGCTTCGAATATCTCAGGCCTGCACATGGTCACCGCGAGCGGCAGCGCGCCGCCGGTGAGGCCCTTCGCATAGCAGGCGATGTCGGGAATGACGCCCGCCTGTTCGCAGGCGAAAAGCGTCCCGGTGCGGCCAAAGCCGGTCATCACCTCATCGGCGATGAACAGCACATTGTGACGCGCGCAGATCGCCTTCATCTCGCGTAGAGTCTGCGGCGTATAAACCAGCATCCCGCCCGCGCCGAGAATGAGCGGCTCGACGAGCAGCGCGGCGGCGCCCATGCGGCATTCGCGCTCCAATGCGTCGAGACACCCCTGCTCTTGCCCGGCGCCCGGAAAGGGAATGCGCGCGACATCGAACAGCAGCGGTTCGTAGCTCGCGTTGAAGACCGAGCGCGCGCCCGCCGACATCGCGCCGATGGTGTCGCCGTGATAGCCATGCTCCAGCGCGATGATGCGGCTGCGCGCATCGCCGCGATTGCGCCAAAAGCCGAGCGCCATCTTGATCGCGACTTCGACGCAGGTCGAACCGCTGTCGGAATAGAAGACGTAATCCAATCCTTCCGGCGTGATCTCGACCAGCCGGCGCGCCAGGTTTTCCGCGGCTTCATGGGTGAAGCCGGCGAAGATGATCTGATCCAGCCGCTCCGTCGCGGCGCGGATCGCGCGCATGATTTCGGGGCGCCGATGGCCGTGCGTAGTCACCCACCAGGAGGAGATCGCGTCGAGGAAACGCGTCCCGTCCGCAGCTTCCAGCCAGGCCCCCTCGGCGCGTTCGATCAGAAAGGCGCCGGGCTGCAGCGCGTGCTGCGTGAAGGGACGCCACACGGGCGATTGCGTCACGAGGGTCACTGAGGTTCCTGTCGATCAAATGAAGTCTTCGCGCCGGAAACTCGCCGCAAAAGCCTTGCGCAAAGCATCTGCGGTCAAGGGCGCAAGCCGCGGCAGACGCCCAAGTATACGCACGGCGCCGATATGCGCGATGGCGCTTTGCGTCTCCGCTTCCTCCTCGCCGACGAAGGCGACGCCCAGCACGGGAATGTCGCGGCGGCGCAGCGCCTCCAGCGTCAACAGGCTGTGGTTGATGGCGCCGAGCGAGGTGCGGGCCACGACGACTGTCGGCAGCCGCCAGCGCGCCAGCAGCGCGGCGAAGGGGGTGTTGAGCGTGAGCGGCGTCAGCACCCCGCCCGCGGTCTCGATGACGAGCGGCCCTTCGCAGAGCGGGGGCTCCAGCCGCGCCGGATCGATCTCAACCCCGTCGAGCCGCGCCGAAAGATGCGGCGACGCCGGCGCGCGCAGGCGCCAGGCCTCCGGCAGTATGCGCTCGCGCGCCAGTCCCGAGAGACGCGCCACGGTCGCCGAGTTGGTTTCCTCGATCAGACCGGCCTGCACCGGCTTCCAGTAATATGCGCCGAGCGCGCCGGCGAGGCCCGCGGAGAACACCGTCTTGCCGACGCCGGTGTCCGTGCCGACGATCACGAAGCGCGCGCTCATGGCGTTTCGCGCGCCAATTCTGCTTCGAGCGCCAGCAGCATGGCGTCGATCTCGGCCGGCGCGGCGTTGAGCGTCACCGAGATGCGCAGGCGCGACGAGCCCTCCGGCACGGTCGGCGGACGTATGCCGCGAATGTCGAAGCCCGCCGCCTGCAGTCTTGCGGCCAGCGTGAGCGCGAGATGATCGGGACCGACGACGATCGGCTGGATATGCGTGCCTGTCGCCGGAAAGGTTTTCAACCGCGCCAGGCCCTCGCCGATCCGGGCGACGCGCTCGGCCAAAGCCGCCCGGCGGTCGTCCGCGGCCTCCACGATCGGCAACGCCGCGCGCACGAGAGCGGCGATGAACGGCGACGGCGCGGTGGCGAAAATGAAATTGCGGCAGCGGTTGATCATGAACGCGCGCAACGACGTCGGCAGACACAGCAAGGCGCCGGAGAGGCCGAGCGCCTTGCCGCAAGTGTGCAGCGTGACGACATTGTCGCGGCCCTCGAAAGCATGCGCGAGGCCGCGGCCGCCGGGCCCGAAGACGCCTGTCGCATGCGCTTCGTCGATGACGAGAAAGGCGTCATGCCGATTTGCGAGCGCGGCGAGTTCGCCGAGCGGCGCAGGTCGCCGTCCATGCTGTAGAGGCTTTCGACGACGAGCCAGGGACGCCCGACGCCGCCTTCGGCGCGATAGGCTTCAAGCGCAGCCGCGAAGGCGTTCACGTCGTTATGTCTCACCGCACGACTCGCCGCCCGCGACAGACGCATGCCCTCATGCGCGCTGGCGTGAATCAGCGCGTCAAACAGGATGAGGTCGCCGCGCTGCGGCGCGGTGGCGAGCAGCGCCTCATTGGCGGCGAATCCGGCCCCGAAGAACAGCGCGCTCTGCGCCCCAAAGAAGCGCGCCGCCTCGGTCTCCAGCGCCTCGAATTCGGCATGATTGCCGCGCAGCAGCCTCGACCCTCCCGCCCCGAGCGGCACGGCGCGCGCGAGCGCCGCTTGCGCCGCCTCGGAGTAAAGAGAAGATTGCGCGAGGCCAAGATAATCGTTGGACGCGAAATCGACGCCGGCGGCGGGCGCGAGTTTGCGCAGGCGATCCTTCGCGCGCAGAGCTTCGAGATCGGCGCGGTAGACGTCGAGGCAGGCGGAAGGGGACGTCATATCCTCAGCGAACTTATTGAAGACGGAGTTCCGGGCGCTGACGCCAAGCGAGCATCACGACATACAGCAAGCGGCGACGCGCCTCCAGCCTCAAAAAATCGCGCTTCCTCAATCTGCGCCGGCGCAGCTTGGATTACTGAGCGGAATACTTGAGAAAACTAAAATAAACCTGCTCCAGACCTACTAAGTCTCTCGCGATTTTATAGATAATTTTTTCAGCAACATCGTCCCATCGCTCGAAAACGGGAAAGTTTAAGATGCGAAAACCCATCGGCATCCTATGCGTCGTCGCGCTCTGCGCCTCTTTCGCTCCCCCGGCTATGGCTCGCATCGGAGGCGGCTTTCACGGCGGCGGCTTTGGACACGGCGGTCTTCGGCATTACGGCTTTTACGGCGCGAGGCCGAACGCCTGGCGCGGACGCGGCGGATATGGCTACGCCTCTCCGTACGGCTTCGGCGGCTACGGATACGCCTATCCGAATGACGACGACCCTGGGACGATCTACTTCGCGCCCCTCATCCGCACCTGTGGGGTTTTCGGCGGCTTCTGTTGAGCGCCGGCCTTTTGCGATCCATGTTTGCGCTCCCTTTGATCCGATCGCGGCCGCATAAATATAGCGGACCGTAGCGGTTTGAATTAAGGCTATTCACGTAGATCTTGGCCCCTACATGCCGAGTTCATGATTCGTAGCGCATGAACGCGGGGATCTTGTTAATTTTTATACTCGGTCGTCCCGCATATACTACGGCATGAACATTGAGCTAAGCCATAAGTACTTCTCATTCTTTGCAAAAAATTGGCTCCCATCTATCCCACCTCCGCGATCCTCTCATAGATAGCCTTTTTCAGGCGGGGGCTCGCTCTCGCGGGGACATCCGCTCACCGCTCGAAAAAGGAGAACTTCGAGATGCGGAAACTCATTAGCATCGTCAGCGTCGTCGCGATCGGCATCGCCTTCGCCTCGCCCGCCATGGCGTTCCGCGGCGGATTCCGCGGCGGCGGATTCCATGGCGGCTGGGGCCGCGGCGGCTGGGCCCATGGCGGCTGGGGCGGCTGGGGTCGCGGCGGTTGGGGTCGCGGTTGGGGTCGCGGTTGGGGATACGGGCTCGCCGGGCTCGGGCTTGGCTACGGCCTCGGCTATTACGGCTATGGCGGCTACCCCTATGGGGACTACGCCTGGGATTACCCTTACGACTACGGCTACGGCTATAGCTCTTATCCGTCCTACGGCTATTACGGCTATTCGCCGACCGTGACCTACTCTACGCCCGCGGTTCGCAGCTGCGGCTGCTGAGGACAGTTCTTAGGCTTAGCTTTTCCAATCCAAGGAACGCGCGACCGCCTTCTCCCAGCCGACGAGAAGGCGGTCGCGTTGCGCTTGCGACATGGCGGGCTCGAAGCGTCGCTCGCAGCGCCAACCGGCCGCGAGTTCTTCCTGGCTTTTCCAAAACCCCACCGCCAGACCCGCGGCATAGGCCACGCCGAGCGCGGTCGTCTCCACCGAACGCGGACGCGCGACCGGAAGATTCAGAATGTCAGCCTGAAACTGCATGAGCAGCGCATTGACGGCCATGCCGCCATCGACGCGCAGCTCCAAAATCGGCGCGCCGGCGTCGCGGGCCATGGCGGCGAGAACCTCGCTCGTTTGATAGGCCGCCGCCTCCAGCGCCGCCCGCGCGATATGCCCCTTGTTGGAAAAGCGCGTCAGACCGGCGATGACTCCGCGCGCATCGGGCCTCCAACGCGGCGCGAACAGCCCCGAAAAAGCCGGCGCGAAATAGACGTCGCCATTGTCGGGCACGCTGCGCGCAAGCGCTTCGACCTCCGCGCTTTCAGAAATTATGCCGAGATTGTCGCGCAGCCATTGGATCAGCGCGCCGGCGACCGCGATCGAGCCTTCGAGCGCATAGACCGGCGCCGCGTCGCCAAGCCTGTAGGCGACCGTCGTAAGCAGGCCGCTGCGCGACGTCGGCGCGACTTCCCCGGCGTTCATCAGCAGAAAACATCCGGTGCCGTAAGTGTTCTTGGCTTCGCCGAGCGCAAAGCAGGCCTGACCCATCAGCGCCGCCTGCTGGTCTCCGACCGCGCCGCCGAGCGCGACGCCCGCAAGCGGCGCGCCGCATGCGCCATAGACCTCGCTCGTCGCGCGTATCTGCGGCAGGCAGGCGCGCGGTATGTCGAAGAGGCGCAGAATCTCTTCGTCCCAGGCGAGGCTCGCGAGATTCATCAGCTGCGTGCGCGAGGCGTTGGTCGCGTCGGTGAGATGCAGCCCGGTGAGATTCCAGATGAGCCAGGAGTCGATCGTGCCGAACAGCGCCTCGCCGCGCTCCGCCTTGGCGCGCGCTCCGGCGATGTTTTCCAACAGCCAGACGAGTTTGAACGCCGAAAAATAGGTCGACAGCGGCAGGCCGGTCTTTGCGCGCAGACGATCGAAGCCGCCGTCCGCCGCGAATTTCGCGACCAAGGCATCCGTCCGCGTATCCATCCAGACGATCGCGTTGCCGAGCGGCGCGCCGCTCGCTCTGTCCCACAGCAGCGTCGTTTCGCGCTGATTGGCGACGCCGACCGCCGCGAGATCGTCCGCCGACAGGTCCGCCTTGGCGAGCGCGCCCTCCACAACGGCGACCGTGTTGCGCCAAATTTCCGTCGCATCATGCTCGACCCAGCCGGCCTGCGGCAGGATTTGCCGATGTTCGCGCTATCCATCGCGACGATCTCGCCGTCATGATCGAAGACGAGGAATCGCGTGCTCGTCGTGCCCTGATCGATGGCCCCGACATATCTCTTCATGCGAGGCTCGCGGCCTTTTCCAGATCGTGGCGCTCGGAGAACCTGCAAGCGCTGCGCGGCGGCTTCGGGCGTCAAATCGCGTTGCGGCGTCGCCAGCATTTCGAAACCGACCATGAATTTGCGCACGCTCGCCGAGCGCAGCAGCGGCGGATAGAAATGCGCGTGGAAATGCCAGCTCTCATGCGCGCCGCCGTCGCAAGGCCGCTGATGAAATCCCATCGTATAGGGGCACGGCGCTCTCGAACAGATTGTCGTAGCGGATGGCCAGTCGGCGCAGGATGTCGGCGAGACCCAGCCTGTCCTGCGCGGAAAAATCCGCAAAGGAGCCGATGTGACGACGCGCCAGCACCATCGTTTCGAAGGGCCACAGGGCCCAGAAGGGAACGAGCGCGACGAAACGTCGTTGGCGCAAACGACACGCTCGCCTCGCTGCTCTTCGAGCGCGAGATAATCGCATAAAAGGCACGGAGACTTGCGCGCAAACCACTCTGCCTGCGCGCGGCTCTCTTTCACGATCTCGTTCGGCAGACTATGCGTCGCCCAAATCTGACTGTGCGGATGCGGATTGCTTGCGCCCATCGCGGCGCCATTTTCGAAGATCTGGACATAATTGATCTCGTCGAGCGCGCTCAGCGCATCGTTCTCCTTCCGCCAGGCGTCGACGACTGCGGCGACGTCCGACGTTTCAAGCTTTGCAAGAGAAAGATCGTGCCGCGGCGAAAAACACACCACGCGGCAACGGCCAGGTTCGCTTTTGGCGACGAGCAGTCCGCTCTCGTCGCAGCCTTCCTGCGCGGTCTGCCCGGTCAATGCGGAATAGTCGTTGTCGAAGGCGAAAACGCGCTCGTAGCGCGGGTTGCGCGCGCCGTTCGCACGCGACGAGTCCGGGCAGAGATAGCAATTCGGGTCATGCGCCGGCAGACCGAGCAACGGCGCCGCTTCCCTTTGTCCCTGCCAGGGACAATTCATCCGATGCGGCGAAACCAGCACCCATTCGCCGGTCAGCGGATTGATCTTTTATGCGAGAGGTCTTGCAGCATGGACATGGTCACCGCCTCTCTTTTAAACGTCGATCTGACTTGCGCCGGGCCCCGGCGCGCAGCAAAAAACATCGGGCGCGACGCCGGTCCTTTCGCGATACGCGTCGCGCATATTTTGCGCGAACCGGTCCGACGCCGCGGCCGCGACCAGATTGATCGTGCAGCCGCCAAAGCCCCCGCCCATCATGCGCGCGCCGTAAACGCCGTCGAGCCCCGCCGCAAGTTCGACCATCAGATCGAGCTCGGCGCAACTCACTGCATAGTCGTCGCGCAGACTGACGTGCGAGGCTTCCATCAGCCGTCCGCAGCCCCTCAAATCGCCGGCGTCGAGGGCGCCCGCCGCCGCCAGCGTTCGGGCGTTCTCGGTCACGACGTGCCGCGCGCGGCGAAGCAAAACCGGCGGCAGCAGTCGCGCATGGGCGGCCAGCGTCTCGGCGTCGACGTCGCGCAACGCCTTAACGCCCGGAAGCTGCGTGCGCAACAGCGCGACCGCCTGCTCGCATTCGCGCCGGCGCAGATTATAGTCGCCGCTCGCGATCTCATGCCGCACCATCGTGTCGCAAACGACGAGCCGTGCGGCGGCGTCGATCGGCACGCTGCGCGCTTCGAGGCTGCGACAGTCGAGCAGGAGCGCGGCGCCTTCAGTCCGCGGCAGCAGATGAACTGGTCCATCACGCCGCATTGCGCGCCGACGAAGTCATTCTCGGCGCGCTGACACAGGAGCGCGAGCGCCGTCATGTCCATGTCGAGCCCGGAAAGCCGCAAAAGCGCGAGGGCGACCGCGACTTCGAGCGCCGCCGAGGCGGAAAGTCCCGCCCCCATCGGCAGATCCGAAGCAATCAGGAGATCGGCGCCGCACAGTTTGAACCCCTGGCGCAAAAGCATCAACGCGACGCCGCGCGCAAAGTCGCTCCAATCGCCGCGCGGCTGCGGGTCCGCCTCCTCGATATTGAACTCGAAATCGGCGCCCAAGACGAGAACTCGTCACGCGCGCAGTATTGTCGGCGCGCGAGGTCCCGGCGACATAGACAGCAAGATCGATCGCCGCAGGCAGCACGAAGCCGTCATTGTAATCGGTGTGCTCGCCGATAAGATTGACCCGTCCAGGCGCGCGAAACAGCAGCGGCTCGCGTTCATGACGCGCACGGAAAGCGTCTATGAGATCGGTCGCGATATTGCGCTTCATAAGCGTGTGTCGCCTTTCGTCATCGCGCTGTCAAAGCTAAAATTCATCTAAGCCCGGCGACAACTCGATGACAGGCCTCAGCCATGACCAAACAACAGCTTGGCGTTTGCTACTATCCGGAGCATTGGCCGGCGTCGCGCTGGCCGCAAGACGCCTCCATGATGCGAGAAATCGGCATATCAAAGGTCCGCGTCGGCGAATTCGCCTGGTCGCGGCTGGAGCCGGCGCCCGGCGCCTATGACATGAAATGGCTGCGTCAGGCGATCGACACATTGGGCGCGGCGGGGCTCGAAGTCGTGCTCGGCACGCCGACCGCGACGCCGCCGAAATGGCTCGTCGACAGTCTTCCCGACATGGCGCCGCTCGACGCGCAGGGACGCGCGCGCAAATTCGGGTCGCGCCGCCACTATTGTTTCAGTCACGCGGGATATGCGCAGGAGTGCGATCGCATCGTCACCCGTCTCGCCGAAGAATTTGGCGAACATCCCGCTGTGGTCGCCTGGCAGACCGACAATGAATACGGCTGCCACGACACAGTCGAGAGCTATTCGGAGGCTGCGCGCGCTGCGTTCCGGCTTTGGTGCGAGGCGAAATACGGCTCCATCGCGTCGCTCAACGAGGCGTGGGGCAATGTGTTCTGGTCGATGGAGCTTTCAGGCTTTACCGAGATCGAGCTTCCCAATCTCACCGTCACCACGCCGAACCCCGCGCATCTTCTCGACTTCCAGCGCTTTTCCTCCGATCAGGTCGCAGCCTTCAACCGCCGTCAATGCGAAATCATCCGCAGATATTCGCCGGGCCGCGCGATCCTGCACAATTTCATGGGGGCCTTTGTCGCCTTCGATCATTTCACTCTGTCGCGCGACCTCGACCTCGCCGCCTGGGACAGCTATCCTTTGGGCTTTCTCGAACGCAGCCCGCGCAGCGAGGCGTTCAAGGCGCGCCAGCGCCGCATCGGCGATCCGGATTTTCAGGCTTTCCATCACGATCTTTATCGCGCTTGCGGGCGCGGGCGCTGGCAGGTCATGGAGCAGCAGCCCGGCGCCGTGAATTGGGCCCCGTGGAACGCCGCGCCGGCGCAGGGCGCGCTGCGGCTGTGGAGCTTCGAAGCTTTCGCGGCGGGCGCCGAAACGGTCAGCTTTTTTCGCTGGCGGCAGGCGCCCTTCGCGCAAGAGCAGATGCATGAGGGCCTGCTGCTGCCGAACGGCGATCCCGGCCCGGCTTTCGACGCCGTCGCAGAAATCGCACGCGAACTCGACGCCTTGAACGCCAAGGTCGAGACTGAACGGTCAAAGGTCGCGCTGATCTTCGATTACGAGAGCGCCTTCGCCTGGAACATCGAGCGGCAAGGACAGGATTTCGACTATTTCGAGCTTATGCTGTCCTTCTATCGCGGGCTGCGCCGGCTCGGGCTTTCGATCGACATCGCGCCGGCGACGCCGCAGGCGGTGGAAGAGCGACGGTTGGTCGTCATCCCCGCGCTGTTTTGCGCCGACGAAAGCTTCGTCGAAGCTTTGGCGAACAGCAGCGCCGCGCTGCTCATCGGGCCGCGCTCCGGCGCCAAGACGCCGAACTTTCAAATCCCGAGCGAGTTGCCGCCGGGTCGATTGCAACGGCTGATCGACGTCAAGGCCCACGGCGTCGAAAGTCTGCGGCCCGGTTCCGACGTCGCGGTCGAGGGCGGCGGCGCCTTTGCAGGTTGGCGCGAGTTTTTGCGCCTTGGCGCGGACGTCTTCCGGCGCTCGAAACCGCCGACGGCGAAACGGCGCTGGCGCAGAGCGGCGTGCGTTTTTATCTCGCGGGACGGCCCGACGACGCGCTGCTCGCGCGGGCCCTGCGACTTGTGCTGGCGCGAGCGGAGATCGAGTGCATCGACTTGCCGCAGGACCTTCGCCTGCGCGACAACGGGCCGATGCGTTATCTCTTCAATTACGGACCTGACCCCATCAACATCGCCGCCTTCGTCGGCGACGCGGAATTGTTGCTGGGTGAAAAAATTCTTGCGCCCTGCGGCGTCGCGGCTTTTACCAACGCTCTCAGGTGAGTTATGGGTGAGCTCTGGATATGTAATGACAATTGCGTTACATTTTGTTATCAGGCGCTGACGAGAGATTTCCATGACCGCCAAAAAAGTGCTCGCGGCCCAGCGACAAACACTCAACCTGCGCATCAGGTTGGAAGATCGCAGCTTGATTGATCGCGCCGCACAACTAGCCGGAAAGAGCCGAACGGATTTTGTTCTCGAAGCCGCCTGTCGGGCCGCGGAGGACGCCTTGCTCGACCAGACGCTCTTTAAGGTGAGCCCCAAGATTTACGCCGAATTTGTCGCGCGACTCGACGCGTCGCCTGCGCCGAACGCGCGCCTTCGCCGCACCATGACGAGCCCGGCGCCTTGGGATAAATGACGCTCGCCGCGCCGCAGCCGATCAACGAACAACATGCAATCGAGGGCTTCGATCAGCAAGAACAATCACGAACCAGAAGACGAGATAACCGTCGGTCGACACGGTTTCTCCTTGTTGCAGCTGGCCCCCGGGCGTGGCAAGCGCCATGTGGGGCGGTGCAGCGCCAGATCTGCTGGCCTGCCCACGCCAGCTCCTCGCCCCCAGCCGCGACGGATGGCGGAGAGCGTGGCAGAAAACACGGTTGGTAACGCACAGCTTTCGATAGATTCTTGGCTCAGTGAGTTGCACACGCTGCCTTCTGGTCAACGCCAGCTCTCGGGCGATCTCGCCGTTGGATAGCCCCCGGGCTAGCAGGCGCAGCACCGCCTCCTCGGCTTGGCAAAAGCCGCGGGCCCGCAACCGGCTTGTGATCCGGCCCGCTTGAGCCTGCGAGAATGGTTGAGCAGCCTGGATGCCATGGCAAGGCTCACCGTGGCCTCGCCCCGTGGTGCACGCGGCGCAGCGCATCGATCAGTTCCGTGGAGTCCGCATCCTTCTTGCAGGATAGCCACGTGTGCCGGCCATGATGGCCTCGAACACGCAGTCATCGTCGCCATGCACGCTCAGGATGATCACCCTGGTGCGCGGGTTCCGCGTGTGGATTTCCCGTGTCGCCTGCACCCCGCTCATGACGGGCATGCGCAGGTCCAGCAGCGCGATGTCGGGGTTGAGCTTGCGCGCCAGGTCAACGGCTTCTTGCCGTCCTCGGCTTCCGCCACCACCTCGAAGCCCTGGACGAGGTGCACAAGAGGCACAGCGCTTGCCGAAAAAGGCGATGGTCATCGGCAACCAGCAATCCGATCATGGTCCCGCCTGCCAACATGGGTGCGGATCGATAGGCCGTCCCCTCTGGGTATCGACGCGGTCCTTCGGATCGCTGCCAGTCCTGCGAGGCCCGGGCCAGAACAAGCCCCACGGCAAGCCGGCCAACCGCCGGAGCCAGCGCCCGACTTCAGCCTGGTTCATGCCATGTGGCACGGGGGAGTCCACATTGGGCGAACCGGTACAGCTTGCCATTTCCCCGTCGGCAGAAATCGGCGCCTGCCCTCGGATTGGGCAGGCGCCACGCGGCGATTATAGCATTGCCTCGCACAGGAGCCAGTCTAGCATAGGGGAAGCATAAAATTAGTTTAGGGTTAAC
>CAWFZD010000079.1:0-25676 GCA_963820145.1 uncultured Alphaproteobacteria bacterium | reverse complement strand
TATGTTTATGCTGTAACCTACTTCGTTCGCGCGGTTGGTATTCCGCCTTCGCCGCGGCGGCGGCGATGGCGTGACCCTGCTTGCCGGAGGAGCGATTGGCGATGTAGCGCACCGGGTCGATCGGCTCATGCGTCGGGCCGGAGGTCACGATCACATGACGACCCTTGAGCGCGGCCGTAATCGCCAGCGCCTGCTCTGCCGCCGCCACGATAGCGTGCGGCTCGCTCATGCGGCCCGGCCCGTATTCGCCGCAGGCCATGTCCCCCTCTTCCGGCCCGACGAACAGCGCGCCGTCTTCGCGAAGGCGTGCGACATTGCGCTGCGTCGCCGGATGCAGCCACATGCGCAGGTTCATCGCGGGCGCGAAGAGGACGCGCTTATCGGTCGCGAGCAACAATGTCGTCGCGAGATCGTCGGCGAGACCCTGCGCGGCGCGCGCGAGGAGATTGGCGGTCGCCGGCGCGACGACGAGCAGGTCTGCGCTGCGCGAGAGCTGTATGTGGCCCATCTCGCCCTCGCTCGCAGCGTCGAAAAGATCGGCATGGACCTTCTCGCCGCTGATCGCCGCAAAGGACATTTGCGTCACGAAATGCTGCGCGCTCGACGTCATCACGACGCGGACGCGCGCGCCGGCCTCACGCAGGCGGCGCGTCAGTTCGAGCGATTTATAGGCGGCGACGCCGCCTCCGACGATCAGGATGAGGCTGCGTTCGCGAAGGTCCGGCGCCATCTGCTGCTGCAAGCGAAGCTCCCCGTCTCGATCGGCGCGACAATACAGATTTTCGCCGCCGCGCCCAAGGGGCGCTCGATGGGGCGCTCGATGGGGCGGTCGAGGACGCATTGGCGCGGCCCCGCGGGAGCTCTATAAAGCCCGCCATGTCCGCAACCACCGCCATCGAGCCGCGCCCCCTCGCGCTTACCCAGGGCGATCCCTCCGGCATTGGGCCGGAGATCGCGCTCAAGGCTTTTCGCGCGCGCGAGACGCTGGGCCTGCCGCCTTTCATCATATTCGGCGATCCCGAACTTTTCGCCCGCACGGCCTCGCGCCTTGGTCTCGACGTCGCGATCGAGACGGCGACGCCGGAAACGGCGTCCGACATTTTCCGCGGCGCGCTGCCGGTGGCGCCGCTCGGCGCTTCCTGCCGCGGCGAACCCGGTCGCCCCGACGCGGGCGACGCCAGAACGACGATCCGCTCCATAGAGCTCGCCGTCGAAGCCGTGGCGCGTGGTGAGACGCGCGCGGTCGTCACCAATCCCATCGCCAAGCACGTGCTCTACGAGGCCGGCTTCCGGCATCCTGGCCACACCGAATATTTAGGCGAACTCGCAGGGACCTATTTCGGCGCCAAAGCGCGGCCGGTGATGATGCTGTGGTCGCCGGAACTCGCCGTCGTTCCCGTCACGATCCACGTCGCGCTGGCGCAGGTTCCAGGTCTGCTCACCAAAGAGCTGCTCATCGAAACGGGACGCATCGTCGCGCACGATCTCAAAAGGCGCTTCGAGGTCGCCGCGCCGCGCCTCGCCTTCGCCGGGCTCAACCCGCACGCCGGGGAAGCCGGGGCGATGGGGCGCGAAGAGATCGACGTCATCGCGCCGGCGATCGCCGCGCTGCAGGCGGAAGGCGTCGATGCGCGCGGCCCCTTCC
Organism: uncultured Alphaproteobacteria bacterium; assembly: GCA_963820145.1. GTDB lineage: Bacteria > Pseudomonadota > Alphaproteobacteria > Rhizobiales > Beijerinckiaceae > Methylocystis. The sequence continues at coordinate 24,031 of CAWFZD010000079.1, read as the reverse complement.
CGGCCGATACATTGTTCCATGGCGCGGCGCGGGCGAAATATGACGCGGCGCTCTGCCCGACGCATGATCAGGCGCTGATACCGATCAAAACCCTCGCCTTCGAGCGCGCGGTCAATGTGACGCTCGGCCTGCCCTTCTTCCGCGCTTCGCCCGATCATGGCGTCGCCTTCGACATTGCAGGCGCCGGCGTCGCCGATCCGACCAGCCTGATCGAAGCGATAAAGCTCGCCGGGCGCGTCAGCGGATGAATGACCGCCTGCCGCCGCTGCGCGACGTCGTCGCGCGCCACGGGCTGCTCGCGCGCAAGTCTCTTGGCCAGAATTTCCTGTTCGACCTCAATCTGACCGCGCGCATCGCCAGAGCCGCCGGGCCCTTGCAGCAGACCACGGTCGTCGAGGTCGGCCCGGGCCCCGGCGGCCTCACCCGCGCCCTGCTGGCTGAGGGCGCTCTGAAAGTGGTCGCCATCGAGCGCGATGAGCGCTGCCTGCCGGCGCTGCAAGAGATCGCGCAACATTATCCAGGCCGGCTCGAGATCGTCGAAGGCGACGCGCTGACGCTGGATCTGGGCGCGCTGGTCCATGAGCGCGGGCTTGGCGGCCCGGCGCGCATTTGCGCCAACCTCCCCTACAACATCGCGACGCCCTTGCTCGCGAACTGGCTCGAAGCGGAGCCCTGGCCGCCGGTCTTTGATCGTTTCGTGCTCATGTTCCAGCGCGAGGTGGCGATGCGAATCGTCGCGACGCCGCAGCAGCGCGCCGATTACGGCCGGCTCGGCGTTCTCTGCGGCTGGCGCGCGACCTCGCGCATCCTCTTCGACGTCAGCCCCTCCGCCTTCACGCCGGCGCCCAAGGTCACCTCCTCCGTCGTTGAAATAACGCCCAATCCGTCGCCGCTCCCGTGCAACCGCGATTGTCTGTCGCGCGTGACGCAGGCCGCCTTCGGGCAGCGTCGGAAAATGCTGCGCCAGAGCCTGAAAGGCGTCGGCGCGGCGCCGGAGGCGCTTCTGGAGCAGGCCGGAATCGCCCCGACCTTGCGCGCGGAAGAGGTGGATGTCGCCGGTTTTGCGGCTTTGGCGCGCGCACTCGAAAGCTTAGTCAAAACAGTTCGCTCAACTCCAAGCTGAGCTGTGGCCGTCTTTTTGTCTAATTTTTAACCATAGCTCACGTCTGTCACGGTTCAGTCTCCGTTCGGAAACGAAGCGGAGACGCAACGACAAAGGACAGACGCATTGAAGCATCTCACGCTGGCGCTCGGCGCCTGTTTCGCCGCCGCGCTGCTTGTCGCTCCGGCGGCCCTAGCCGAAACCTGGACCGGCAAAGCCTCCTACTACGGCCTCAAGGGCCACACCGCGAGCGGCAGCCATGTCGGCGGCCTCACCGCGGCGCATCGCACTCTGCCCTTCGGCGCCAAGGCGCGCGTCACTAATCTCAAAAACAACCGCAGCGTCGTCGTGACGATCAACGACCGCGGTCCTTTCACCGGCGGACGCGTGATCGACGTCTCGACCGGCGCCGCTGATGCGCTCGGCTTCCGCAGCGCAGGCGTCACCAAGGTGCGTGTCGAAGCGCTACGCTAAACTTTGCGCTGCGTCAGCGCGCTCCAGCGCCGCAACGCCCAGCCGCCAAAACGATCGAGATAGAGATAAATAATCGGCGTCGTATAGAGCGTCAGCGCCTGGCTGACGATGAGACCGCCGACGATGGCGATGCCGAGCGGACGACGCACTTCGCCGCCATTGCCGAAGCTCAAGGCGAGCGGCACGGCGCCGAGGATCGCCGCCGCCGTCGTCATCATGATCGGGCGAAAGCGCAGCAGGCAGGCTTCGTAGATCGCGTCGTATGACGAAGCGCCGCGCAGGCGTTTCGCGTCGATGGCGAAGTCGATCATCAAAATCGCGTTCTTCTTGACGATGCCGATCAGCAGGATGACGCCGATGAAGGCGATGATGCTGAACTCGGTGTGAAGCAGCAGCAGCGCCAGCACCGCGCCGACGCCGGCCGAGGGCAGCGTCGACAGGATGGTGATCGGGTGGATGTAGCTCTCATAGAGCATTCCAAGCACGATATAGACCGTGACGATCGCAACGAGGATCAGTAGCGGCTCGGTGCGCAGCGACTCGGCGAAGATTTGCGCCGTGCCCGTAAGTTGCCCGCGCAGCGTCGAAGGCATGCCGATCTCCTTGACCGCGCCTTCGATGTCCGTGACGGCGTCGCTCAGCGAGGCGCCGACCGCGAGATTGAAGGAAATCGTCGTCGCGACGAACAGCCCCTGGTGATTGAGCGACAGGGCCGTATAGCTGTCCTGATATTTGCTCGCGGCCGCAAGCGGAACCATCGTCTCCTGGGCGGTGCTGACCGGCGCGCCGGTCGAGGCCACAGCGTTGCCGACGACGGCGAGCGCGTTGGTGGTGGCGTTGCGCGCGCTCCCGGTGACGCTGGCCAAGGACATGGCGGCGACGCTGGGGCTCGTCGAAGCGGTCGAAGGGGTGCGCGCGACTTTCGTCGTCTTCACGACATTGCCGACCGGCGCATTGGTCAGCGTGGTCCCGGCCGCCGGCGCGCCCGAGGTCGACACATAGACATTCTTCAAGGTTGAAGGCCGCTGCGTGTAGCGCGGGTCGAACTCCATGACGACGTGATATTGATTCTGCGCCTTGTAGATAACAGACACCTGCCGCTGTCCGAAAGCGTCGTAGAGCGTGCTGTCCACCTGCGAGGCGCTCAACCCGAGGCGATAGGCGGTGTCGCGGTCGATGATGACGTCGGACGAAAGCGCTTTGAGCTGCTGATCGGAACTCACGTCGCGTAGCACGCCGCGGCGTTGCAGCGCGTCGACCAGCTTCGGCGTCCAGGAATAGAGATCGGCGCCTTCGCCGAGCAGCGTATATTGATATTCGGCGTTGCTCTGGCGCGCGCCAACGCGAAAATCCTGGATCGAGTAGAGGAACACTTCGGTCCCGGCGAGCTTGGCGAGTTTGGGGCGCAGCCTCGCGATGATCTCGTCGGCGGAGGCTTTGCGCGGACCGAGCGCTTTGAGGTTCACATAGATCGACGCCGTGTTGATCGCTGCGGCGCTGCCGCCGCTGCCGGCGCCGGTGAAGCCGATCACATTGTCGATGTCGGGATCCTGGAGGACGATGGCGATCATATCGTCGAGCTTGCGGCTCATTTCCTGGAACGAGACGCTTTGATCGCCGCGCAGCACGCCGACGAGGCGGCCCGTGTCCTGCTGCGGAAAAAATCCCTTTGGGACAATTCTGAAAAGTTCGACGTTGAGCGCGATCGTCGCAACGAGGATCAGCATCACGACTCCCGGGTGACGCAACGCCCAATTGAGGCTTTTCTGATAGCCGGCCAGGACCCGGTCGAACCAGGTGCGGCGCTTTGGCGCCTTCGCCTCTGCTTCGGGCTTGGGCCGCAGCAGCAGCGCGCAGAGCATCGGCGTCGTCGTCAGCGAGATGACCAGCGAGATGAGAATGGCGATCGACAGCGTCAGCGCGAATTCGCGAAAAAAGCGGCCCGGCACGCCGCCCATGAAGAGAATCGGGGTGAACACCGCAATGAGCGAGAGGCTCATCGACAGCACGGTGAAGCCGACCTCGCGCGCGCCGAGCAGCGAGGCCTCGAGACTCCCTTTCCCCTCGTCGAGATGGCGCGAGACGTTTTCGACGACCACGACCGCGTCGTCGACGACGAAGCCCGTGGCGATGGTCAGCGCCATCAGCGACAGAATGTCGAGACTGAAGCCCGCGAGATACATGACGCCGAAGGAGCCGATGATCGAGACCGGCACCGCGATGCTGGGGATCAGCGTCGCGCGGACGTCGCGCAGAAACGCATAGACCACGAGGATGACCAGCAGCACGGCGATGACGAGCGTCGACTCGGTGTCTTCGAGCGAGGCGCGGATCGTTAATGATTTTTCGCCGGCGATCTTGACGTTGACGTCGGCCGGCATCGCCGCTTCGAGATGCGGCAAGGCGGCTTTGACGCGCTCCACGGTGTCGATGATATTGGCGCCGGGCTGCGTGAAGGGGATCACCGCGACCGCCGGCTGCTCGTCGAAAAAGCCGGCGTTGCGAAGATCCTCGACCGAATCGACGACTTTGGCGACATCCGCGAGCTGGATCGGCAGGCCGTTGCGATAGCCGATGATCAGCGGACGGTAGTCGTCGGCGCGCGAAGCCTGGTCGTTGTCGTAGATCTGAAAATGCGTGTCGCCTTGCTCGATCGCGCCCTTTGGGCTGTTGGCGTTGGCGGAGGCGAGCGCGGCGCGCACGTCTTCGAGCCCGACGCCGTAGTTCGCCAGCGCCTCGGGATCGAGTTCGACGCGCACCGCCGGCAAAGTCGCGCCGCCGATGATGACTTGGCCGACGCCCTCGAGTTGCGAAAGTCCTTGCTGCAGCACATTGCTCGCGGCGTCGTAGAGTTGGCCGCGCGTCAGCGTCTTCGATGTGAGCGCCAGGATCATGATCGGCGCGTCGGCCGGATTGACCTTGCGATAGGTTGGATTGGTGCGCAGATTGGTCGGCAGATCGACGCGCGCGGCGTTGATGCCCGCCTGCACGTCGCGCGCCGCGCCGTCGATGTTGCGATCGAGGCCGAACTGCAGGGTGATGCGCGTCAGCCCCAGACTGCTGGACGAAGTCATCTCGGTGACGTCGGCGATCTGGCCGAGATGCCGCTCCAGCGGACTGGCGACGCTATTCGCCACGGTCTCCGGGCTGGCGCCGGGGAGTTGCGCGAGCACGGTGACGGTCGGGATGTCGACCTGCGGCACCGGGGCGACGGGCAGCTTGAAGAAGGCGAGCGCGCCGCCCAGGGCGATGCCGAAGGTGAGCAGGATCGTCGCGACGGGGCGCGCGATGAAGGGCGCGGATATGTTCATCCGATCGCCTCTTGCGGCGTCGGCGTCGGGGGCGGCGGCGGCGCGCGATCGAAGCGGCGCGCGATGCGATCAAAGAAGAGATAGATCACAGGCGTCGTGAACAAGGTCAGCACTTGGCTGAAGATAAGGCCCCCGACGATGGCGAAGCCGAGCGGGCGGCGCAGTTCCGAACCGGCGCCGGCGCCGAGCATCAGCGGCAATGCGCCGAGAATGGCGGCCATCGTGGTCATCAAAATCGGACGAAAGCGCAGCAGGCAGGCTTGATAGATCGCCTCGCGCGGCGGCTTGCCCTCGTTGCGTTCGGCGTCAAGCGCGAAGTCGATCATCATGATCGCGTTTTTCTTGACGATGCCGATGAGCAGGATGATGCCGATGATGGCGATGACGTCGAGCTGATAGCCGAACAGGATCAGGATCAGCAGCGCGCCGACGCTTGCAGAGGGCAGCGTCGACAGGATCGTCACCGGATGCACGAAGCTCTCGTAGAGCACGCCAAGCACGATATACATCGTCATGATCGCGGCCGCGATGAGCAGCAATTGGTTGGTCGCCGACAGGCGGAACGCCGCCAGCGCGCCCTGATAGGCCATCGTGAAAGTTTCCGGCAGGCCGATCTCCTTCTTCGCCCGCTCGACCGCGTCAACCGCCTCGCCGAGCGACGCCCCCGGCGCGAGATTGAAAGAGACGGTCGTCGCCGGGAACTGCGCGAAATGCGACAGCAACAGCGGCGACGAGCGCTCATGCACCGTTACAAAAGCCGCGAGCGGCGTCTGGCCGTTGGTGGTGGATGAGGACGACGGCAGATAGATTTGCGAAAGACTGTCGAGCGAGGCCTGCAGCGAAGGATCGGCTTCGAGAATGACGCGATATTGGTTCGACTGGGTGTAGATCGTCGAGATGATGCGCTGGCCGAAACAGTCATAGAGCGCGTTGTCGATCGTCGCCGGGGTGACGCCAAAGCGCGCCGCGGTCGCGCGGTCGATGGTGAGATCGACAGCCCGTCCGTGCTGCTGCAGATCGCTCGCGACGTCGGCGAGCGCGGGCGACTGCGACAGGCGCTGCACGAGGCGCGGCACCCAGGTTTCGAACTCCGACGCGTGGGGATCTTCGAGCACGAACTTATATTGCGCGCGCGTCACGCTGGCGTCGATGGTCAAATCCTGCACCGGTTGCATATACAGCGCGATCCCGGCGACGCCGGCCACTTCTTTCTTGAGGCGGCGTATGACGTCGGTCGAGCTGAGCCGCCGTTGTTCGAAAGGCTTCAGCACGATCAGGAACCTGCCCGCGTTCAGCGTCCGATTGGTTCCGTCGACGCCGATGAAGGAGCTGAGGCCCTCGACGTCCGGGTCCTTCAGTATCGCCTCGGCGAGTTCCCCCTGCAGCCGCACCATCTGCGAGAAGGAGGCGCTTTGCGGCCCCTCCGAGATGGCCTGGATCATGCCGATGTCCTGCACCGGGAAGAAGCCCTTGGGGATCACGACGTAGAGCATCGCAGTCAAAACGACGGTGGCGACGGCGACCAGCAGCGTCAGGACCTGATGATCCAGCACCACGTTGAGCGCGCGGCCATATTGATCGATGATCCAGTCGAAGCCGCGCTCGGCTGCAAGATCGAGCCGGCCGCGTTCGGACTCTCGGGACGATGACGGATGAGCCGCGCGCACATCATCGGCACCAGCGTCAGCGACACCGCCGCGGAAATCACGATCGTCGACCGCGAGCGTGATGGCGAATTCATGGAACAGCCGCCCGACGACGTCGCCCATGAACAACAGCGGAATGAGCACCGCGATCAGCGATATGGTGAGCGAGATGATGGTGAAGCCGATTTGGCCGGAGCCTCTCAGCGCCGCCTCCATCGGCTCCATGCCCTCCTCCACGTAACGGGCGATGTTCTCGATCATGACGATGGCGTCGTCAACGACGAAGCCGGTCGAGATGGTGAGCGCCATCAGCGACAGATTGTCGAGACTGAAGTGCAAGAGATACATCACGCCGAGACATGCCGATGAGCGACAGCGGCGCCGAGAGGCTTGGAATGAGCGTCGCCGCGAAAGTGCGCAGAAACACGAAAATGACCAGAACGACGAGAACGATCGCAAGGGCGAGTTCGAATTCGACGTCGGCGACGGAGGCGCGGATCGTCGTCGTGCGGTCGCTGATCACGGTGAGATCGACGGATGCCGGAAGCCCCGCGCGCAATTGCGGCAGCAGCTTCTTGATGCCATCGACGACCTGGATGACATTGGCGCCCGGCTGGCGTTGTATATTGAGGATGATCGCGGGCGTGCGGTCGGTCCAGGCGGCGAGCTTGGTGTTTTCCGGCCCGTCGACGACGGTCGCGACCTCCTTCAACCGCACCGGATTGCCGTTGCGATAGGCGATCGAGATTTCGCGATATTGGTCCGCGCCGGTGAGCTGGTCGTTGGCGTTGATCGTCGAGGACTGCATCGGTCCGTCGAACGCGCCCTTGGGGATGTTGACGTTGGCGTTGTTGACGATGGTGCGCACGTCGTCGATGTTGAGGCCGTAGGCCGCGAGCGCCGCGGTGTTGATCTGCACGCGCACCGCGGGGCGGTGTCCGCCGCTGATCGTGACGAGGCCGACGCCGGGCTGCTGCGAGATTTTTTGCGCCAGTCGCGTTTCGCTCAAATTTTCGAGATTGATCAGCGATTGGGTCTTTGACGTCACCGCGAGCGATAGAATCGGCGCGTCGGCGGGATTGACCTTGGCGTAGATCGGCGGCGCCGGCAGATCGGCCGGCAACAGATTATTCGCGGCGTTGATCGCCGCCTGCACTTCCTCTTCGGCGACGTCCAGCGAAAGCTCGAGATTGAACTGCAGCGTGATGATCGAAGCGCCGGCGGAACTCGCCGAGATCATCTGGTTGAGGCCCTGCATCTGGCCAAGCTGCCGCTCCAGCGGCGCCGTGACCGAGGAGGTCATCACCTCGGGACTGGCGCCGGGATAGAAAGTCTGCACCTGTATCGTGGGATAATCCACCTCCGGCAGGGTCGCGAGCGGCAATGATAATAGGCCGCGACGCCGGAGAGCAGAATCGCCACCATGAGCAAGGTCGTGGCGACGGGCCGCAGGATGAAGGGCTCGGATACATTCATCGAAAGATCCGTCTTTCTTTGGATCGCGCCCGCAAACCCGCGCTAATGCGGCGCGGGTTTAGGCGCGGCGCCCGTTGCGGGCGCGCTGTCTCCCGTCGAGACGACCGAGCCGTCGCGCAGCCGGTCGACGCCCTCGACGACGACGCGTTCGCCCGGCGCCAGGCCGGCGTCGACGGCGGTCAGGTCGCCGTCGACGGGGCCTAGTTTGAGCGTGCGCGAGGCGACCTTATTGTCCGCGCCGACGACAAAGACGTAAGTGCCGGGCGCGCCGCGCTGAATCGCGGCGTTCGGCACGACCACGACGTCGCGAAGCGTCTTGAGCAGCAGATGCGCGTTCACGAACTGGTTGGGGAAGAGTTTGTTCTCGGCATTGTTGAAGCTCGCGCGCAGCTTCACCATGCCGGTCGTGGTGTCGACCTCATTGTCGGCGGTGATGAGCTGGCCGGTTTCGAGCAGCGTCACATTCGCCCGGTCGTATGCGGCGACTTGCACCGGCTTTCCCTCGCGGACGAGCGGCATGATATTCGGCAGTTCGTCTTCCGGCACCGGAAAGATCACGGTTATCGGCTGCAGTTGGGTGACGACCGCGAGCGAGCTGTTGTTGCCCGTCTGCACATAATTGCCGGGATCGACGAGGCGCAGGCCGACGCGACCGTCCACCGGCGACACTATATGAGCGTAGATGAGATTGAGCTTCTGCTGCTCGATCAGCGCGCGATCGGTTTTGACCGACCCCTCATATTGTTTGACGAGGAAGACTTGGTCCTCCTCTGTCTGACGGGCGATCGAGTTTTGTTTAAGAAGTGTTTGGTAGCGCGCCAGATCGGTCTTGGATTGGTCGAGAAGCCCCTGGTCGCGGATCGAGTTGCCCCTCATATTGCGCCTGCATGATCTCGAAGGGGCGCGGGTCGATCTGGGCCAGAAACTCGCCCTTTTTGACGATTTGGCCCTCATGATAAGCGACCTGGGTGAGCTGGCCGCTGACCTGCGTCATCACATTGACCGTGGCGATGGGCGTCACCGTGCCGAGACCGTTGACGATGACCCTGATGTCGCCTTTGCCGATCGTCGCGGTCTTGACGGAAAGAACGGCGTTGCGCGTCGGCTTGGTCTCTTGCGACTTGCCGGTGACGATCTGGCGAAAGACGTAATACGCCCCGGCGAGAAGCAGCAGCGCCGCCAGCACAGCGACGATTTGCCGGCCGCCGCTGCCGGACGCACGCGAATCAGTGTCCTCCAACGCCATCCGCACCACCGAAGCCCGACGCGTTCCGCCGCGAGCGGAACCTGCACTTGAGATCGCAGTCGCAGCATGACAATAAAGCGCGCCGCGATGCAAGTCGCGCGCTGGCTGGACTGTGGACAAAATATCTCTCGATCTTTGCCCAAGGCCGCAACGCGGGAGAAGTCGCTTGACCCCCGCCGCGCGCTTGATAGACCGTCCACAACGAGATTTTGCGAGCGCTTTGCAGCGCGTCGAATTCTTTTTGTAGTTTCGCTGCGCTGCGCAAGCCCTGGTCGGCGGTCTCGACGGTAGGGCAGGCCTTTGTCGCAGTCACGGCGCATGTTGCGTGGAGAGTTTGTGCATGGCGCAGGGTCGAAGTTTTTTATTCGCCCCGGCGATGTTGGCGGCGCTATCCGCCTGCACGGTTGGCCCGGATTATACGCCGGCGGCGGCGCCTAATCCGGAAAAGTTCAAGGAGCTCAAAGGCAAACTCCTCAAGGGCTGGAAGGTCGCGACCCCGTCCGAATCCGTCGATCCCAGCGCCTGGTGGACCGTCTACCACGACCCCAAGCTCGACGCGCTGGAGCGGCAGGTGGAGATCTCCAACCAGACCGTGGCGCAGGCCGCCGCCGCCTATGAGCAGGCGCGCACGCTGATCCGCGAAGCGCAAGCGATGCTCTACCCGACTGTGACCGCGAGCTATGGCGTGACGCGCCAGTATACGGGCGGGGCGCTGGTGGGCGGCTCTTCCTCGGCCAGTACGACGACGTCGACTTTGGGGACCAGGGGCGGCACGCAAGGAGTTTACACCACAACCTACACGACAGCGGGCAATCTCACCTGGACGCTCGACGTCTGGGGCCGAATACGCCGGCAGATCGAGAGCAATATGGCGGGCGCGCAAGTCAGCGCCGCCGACCTCGACAACGCCAAGCTCACCGCGCAAGCGCAGCTTGCGACCGCCTATTTCAACCGGCTCACGGCCTATTCGCTGAAAAACCTGCTGGACAGGACGGCCGCCGAATATCAGCGCACGCTGACCATCACGCGCAACCAGTATAGAGCGGGCACGGCCGCCGAAGCCGACGTCGTCGCGGCGGAGACACAGCTTCTCGCGACGCAGGCGGCGGCGATCAACACCGGCGTCGCCGCAGGCCAGAATGAACATGCGATCGCCATGCTGATCGGCAAGGCGCCGTCCGAACTGGACCTGCCGCATGCGCAATTGAGCGGGTCGATTCCGCCGTTTCCGGTCGGCGTGCCCTCCACCTTGCTGGAGCGGCGGCCGGACATCGCCGCCGCCGAGCGCATGATGCAGGAGGAGAATGCGCTGATCGGCGTCGCCGTCGCCGCTTACTATCCCGACATCACCTTGAACGCCTCTTTGACCTATACGGGAATGGTCCCGTTGCCGATCAATCCGGCGCATGAAATCTGGGCGCTCGGGGGCCTCGCCACGCAGACCATCTTCGAAGGAGGCCTGCGCTCGGCGCAAGTCGATTTGGCGCGCGCGACCTATTGGCAGAGCGTCGGCAATTACAGGCAGACAGTTCTGACCGCCCTGCAGCAGGTGGAGGATCAACTCACCGCGATCCGCGTGCAGACCGCGCAGCTCAGGGTGCAGGAAAAAGCGGTGGCCGAGGCGCGCAAGTCCGTCACCTTCTATCTCAATCAATACAAGGCCGGCGTCGTCGCCTTCACGAGCGTCGTCGTCGCCGAGGCGACGCTGCTCGCAGACGAACAGGCGGCGCTCGCCACGCGGCAAAATCTTTTCCTCGCCAGCGTAGCTTTGATCGAAGCGCTTGGCGGCGGCTGGGACAGGTCCAAACTGCCGCCCGCCGGTGAGGTCTCGACAGGCATATCGCTGCTGCCGCAGCTATGACGGGACTCTCTTCGTCCTGGACGACGTTTCTGATCTTCCTGCGACTCGGAACGGTGTGTTTTGGCGGGCCGATCGCGCATATTTCCTATTTCCGCGATGAATTCGTCGAACGGCGGCGCTGGATTGAAGAATCCACCTATGCCGACATGGTCGCGCTCTGCCAATTTCTCCCCGGTCCGGCGAGCAGCCAGGTCGCGATGTTGCTCGGCCTGACGCGAGCCGGCGCATCCGGCGCCTTCGCCGCCTGGGCCGGCTTTACGCTCCCATCCGCGGCGCTGCTCTTCGCTTTCTGGCTCGGCGTTTCACAATTGGGCGGGGTCGCAGCCGCGCCGGCGCTGCATGGGCTCAAGATCGTCGCGGTCGCCGTCGTCGCCTTCGCGGTCTGGAGCATGGCGCGAAGTCTCAGCCCCGATCGCGAACGGGCGACGGTTGCGGTCTGCGGCGCCGCGTTCGTATTGCTTTTCCCTTCGATCGCGAGCCAGATCGCCGCTTTGATAGGAGGCGCGATCTACGGTTCCTGGCGCCTCTCCGGCGCCGCAGGGGTCGACGCGTCGTCCCTCCCCGCTTCCGCGACGCCGCGCCGAGGCGCCGTCCTATGCCTCGCCGCCTATGCGCTGCTGCTGTTCGGCCTGCCGCTGTTGGGCGCAGCGAGCGGCAGCCTGACGCTTGCAGAGATCGCCATATTCTACCGCTCCGGCGCGCTCGTTTTCGGCGGCGGCCATGTGGTGCTGCCCTTGTTGCAGCAATCCTTGGTTCCACAGGGCTTTCTCGATAACGACAGCTTTCTCGCCGGTTATGGCGCGGCGCAAGCGGTTCCGGGGCCGCTGTTCGCCTTCGCCGCCTATCTTGGCGCCGCGATCAAAGGCCCGCTCGCCGGCGGCGCCGGCGCCGTTCTTTGCCTCGTCGCGATTTATCTGCCCTCTTTTCTGCTGCTGTTCGGGATACTCCCCTTTTGGGAAAGCTTGCGTCGTAAATCCGCGATGCGATCGGCGCTCATGGGCGTCAACGCCGCCGTCGTCGGACTTTTGCTGGCCGCTCTTTACACGCCGGTCTGGACCAGCGCGATTTTCTCGCCGCTCGACTTCGCCCTCGCGCTGTCCGCTTTTCTGCTGCTCGCGTTTTGGAAGGCGCCGCCGTGGATCGTCGTCGGCCTCGGAGCGGCCGCCGCGTCCGCTTTTGCACCTTTCCAATCTTAAGTCGCGAAGAGCTTCGCGTCGCGTTTCTATCGTCGCATTGTGGTTGAAAAGCTTTCCAGTGTCTTGATTTCCTGTGGCGCAGACCACTAGGATTCGCGTTTGTAATCTCGATTCGGGTTCGTTCGCGTCCGCCCACCGTCAAAGCGTCAGGCAAGGGACGCGGCTGCAAGGCCGCATTGGTCGCACAAGCGGCTTGCAATCCGGCGGGAGCCATGTCGGGACGATTCCAGGCGACCTCACATGAACTGAAAGCCACGGCGGCGCTCTTGGAAACCCTGCGCGAGACTGCGGCGGAGGCGGCCTCCGTCGCGCAGTTCATCGAGCTCGGCGCAACGGATTTCATCGATCTCATTGAAACCGAAAGAGACGGTTTTCGCGAATATCGCACGACCGGCTTCGATCCGCAGATGACGTTGCTGCGCGCGGCGACCGGCGAGATGCTGGCGCTGCGCCGCGGGCGCTACAGGTTCGTCCTCAACGCGCAACTGTTGAAAGGCCGGATGCACCGGCCGCGGCTCTATCTCAACTTCGGCGCCGGTTATAGCGAAGCCGAACACGCCAACGTCTTTCTCAAACGCATCTCGCCGACATCCTGGACCGGGGAAATCGCGGTCGACCGTCCCATCCGTTCGATTCGGCTGGACCCTTCCGAAGGCCCGGTCCATTTCGTCCTGACGCTGATGGCGCTGGAAGTATGGAGTTCCGAGCGGTTGTCGGTCGCTCAAAGCGCCTATATCGCGCTGCGAGCCGCCTATTCATTGCTTGGACCGCTTGCGATGGCGGCGCCGCTCAGAAAAATCGCCAATGCGGTCGCCGACCGAGTTTTTGGAACCGCGCGGGATCAGGTGCGGCAGTGGGAGCGCGCCCGAACCCATCGCCCGCTCCCCGAGATCGCGGCTCCGCCGTCAAAAGTCGAGGAGACGCCGGCCGACCTTTACTACGCCCAATATCTGCAAAGCGTCGCTGCGGCTGCGAACGCACGCGCGCCGAGCTATGCGCCGCTCGCGCAGCGCAAGGCGCAGGTTCACCCGGGCGATCCGCGCATCGTCGCATTCTATCTCCCGCAGTTTCACCCCATCGCCGAAAACAGCGAATGGTGGGGCCTCGGCTTCACCGACTGGCGCAACGTCGCCAAGGCCGTTCCGCAGTTCGCCGGCCATTACCAACCTCGCTTGCCCGGCGAACTCGGGCATTACGATCTGCGTGCGCCCGAGACGATGGCGCGACAGATCGAACTGGCGCGCCAATACGGCGTCTCCGGCTTTTGCTTCCATTACTTCTGGTTCGGCGGCAAAAGGCTGCTCGAGCGTCCGATCGAAGCCTTCCTCGCGGACAAGAGCGAGAAATTCGACTTCCCCTTCTGCCTCAATTGGGCCAACGAAAACTGGACGCGCCGCTGGGACGGCGCCGAGCAGGAAGTGCTGCTGGCGCAAAGCCATTCGACCGAGGACCACGTTCGCGTCTTCGCCGATCTTGCGCGCTATTTCGTCGACAAGCGCTATATCCGCGTCGACGGCAAGCCGCTGATCATGATCTATCGAACCGGGATCATCCCAAAGGTCGAAGAGATGATCGCGATCTGGCGGCGCGAGGCCGAAAAGGCCGGCTTTCCCGGGATTTACATCGTCGCAACGACCGCCTTCGGCTTCGACAGTCCGGCGGACTACGGCTTCGACGCGCTGTGCCAGTTTCCGCCGCACGCCGTGGTCGCGCGCCAGATCAACGACGAACTCGCCCTTCTCAACTCCGGGTTTTCCGGCGCGGTCTACGACTATAACGAGGTCGTCGACGCCTACATAGAAATCCTGGACAATGTCGCGTCGCGGCCGCGAACCACGGGTTACTTTCCCGGTGTCATGACCGCCTGGGACAATGAAGCGCGCCGTCCCGGACGCGGGCACGTTTTCCATCGCGCGACGCCTGCGGGCTTCCATCGCTGGCTGGAGACGGCGACCAACTGGACGAGCGTCAACAACAGCGGCTCGGAACAGTTCGTCTTCATCAACGCCTGGAACGAATGGGCGGAAGGCGCCTATCTCGAACCGGACGCCGCCTACGGCTACGCCAATCTCGCCGCCGTCGCGGCGGTGCGGGACAGGCGCCGCCCGGAGCGCGACGCGCTGTTGCGTCTTGCGAAGACGCATAATCGCAAAAGCCGCCGCGCGAGCGACGCCGCGATCTTTCTGCATCTCTTCCACGAAGAGATGATCGACGAATTCGCGCAGGCGATAACGTGGGCGCGGCGCGCGCGCGCGATCGATGTCGTCGTCACCATCCCCAACTCCATGTCGGTTGCGACCGCGACCGAGATCCTCGAAAAGCTCGCGCCGACCCGGCTGATTGCGACCGAGAACAAAGGTCGCGACATCTGGCCGTTCATTGCGGCGCTGCGCGCGACGAAGGACCTCGGCTACCGTTTTGGATGCAAATTGCATTCGAAGAAATCGGCGCATCTTTCGAATGGCGATTGCTGGCGCCGGTCGCTCGTCGAGTCTCTCATCGGCGCGGCGGGACTGAACGAGGGTTGCGACGCGCTCGCGGGCAATGCGCGGGCGGGACTTGCAGCGCCGAGCGAGACCTTCCTGTCCGCCAAAGACCCGCAGACGATGCGCGACAACAGCGAGAACGTGCAACGCGCCTTCGAACTGCTCGAGCGTCCCGCCGCGGAGCTTGCCGATTTCGTCGCCGGGACGATGTTCTGGTTCCGCGTCGAAGCCATGAACGCGGTCGCCAATTCGCCGGTGAAGGCCGCGGATTTCGGGCCGGAACTCGGCGCCATCGACGGCACGCTTGCGCACGCCTTCGAACGCCTCTTCCCAACGCTCGTCGCGTCGAAAGGATTTGAGGTCCTGCGCTACGCCCACGGTTCCAACTCCGTCGCAGCGCCCTATTGATGCGCGTCCTGGAAGGAGCCGTCGCCGAGCAGGGATTGTTCGCCGAAAGCCTTCGTCGCCGCCACCTCGGAGGAAAGCTTGCTGGCGAACGCCAAATCTCTGTTTAAACTGGAAAACAACTCGCAGTGGCTCGATCTGCTGATCCGGAGCGTCACCGAGCCCAGCATCGGCGGCGTCGAGCTGCCGCGCTTTCCGCATCCAAGCCTGCAGCGCCGCTTCGTCGGCTCGGCGGACGAGGCCGCTCTGCGCGAGGCCTTCACCTTCTACACCTACGTCAAGAGCTATGCGGCGGCGCTTGGCATGCCGCTGCACGGCCGCACGCGGCTGCTCGATTTCGGCGCCGGCTGGGGCCGCTTCACGCGCATCTTCTGGAACGACATCGACGAAGACTGCCTGTTCGGCGTGGACACCGACCCCGACATATTGGCGGTTTGCCGCGGCGCCGGCGCGCCGGGCGTCTTCGAGCGCATCGACCCCAATGGACCGCTGCCCTTCGAAGACGAAAGCTTTGACGCGATCATCGCCTATTCGGTGTTCAGCCATTTGCCGGAATCCGTCGCGACTTACTGGATGCGCGAACTCAATCGGGTCGCGAAGCCCGGCTGTGTTTTCGGCTACACGACCGAGCCGCGACGCTTTCTCGATTTCGTCGCCGCTCTGCCGGACGCGCCCGAGTCGTCGTGGCATGCGCAACTGGCGCGCTTCAAATCCAGGACGCCGCAGCTGCTGCGGGATTTCGACGCAGGGAAATTCTGCTATCTGCCGACTTCGGGGGGAGAATATCGCAGCGCGGACGTCTATGGCGACGCGATCATCCCGGAAAGCTACATAAGATCGGCCTGGTCGGAGTTTTTCACGCCCTACGCCTATGTCGACGACCCAAAACACTTCTGGCAGGCGTTCGTCGCGACGCAGAAAGCGATCTCTCCGCCGAAGGCCGGAAAAATTTCCGCGCCAAATTTGGAAAAATCCGCTCTCGCAACCGCCCGCGAAAGGCCGGTCGTCGCGCTCGCCGACCCGATCGCTTATCTGCCCAATTTTGATCTTTACGAGGTGACGTCCACCCCGGAATTGTGGAACGTGAATTCCGTAACGCTTGGCGAAGAGGCTGCGACCTTGGAGGGGTGGAGCCTCCCGCACGGCGGACTGCTGGGCAACAGCGAAATCCTGTTGAACGGCGTCGCTTTCGAGCCTTCCCGGCATCCGCCGAAGGGGCTTTACGCAGAATTATATCCCTGGCGGCCAAATGCGGCTTACGCCGGCTGGACTCTGCAAGCGCCCTATGCGCTGTGCGATCTGCGATCGGCGCGCGAAGTCTCGATCGCCTCGCGCGCCAAGCTCGGTCAAAGCGACGCAGAACCCGGCTACACTCTCGATTTCCTCGTGGACGACCTCGACTTCGCGATCCCGCCGGCGGATATCGCGGCGCGGATCGGCGTCGCCGATCGACTGCAATTCGTCATGTATGGACGCTCGATCTATCGCGGTCTCGAGAAAGCGCTGCAAAGGAATTTCGGCAAGGGTTTTGTCGATTTCGGCTCGGTGCTCGATTGGGGCTGCGGGTCGGGCCGCGTCGCGCGCCATGTCGCGCCGGCGCTAAGGAGCGACGCGACATTTCTTGGCTTCGACATTGACGCCCTCGCGGTGGACTGGGCGAACGCCAATGTCGGGCCATATTTCAGATGCTGCGACGCCGCGCCGCCGCTTGATCTGGCGTCGAACGCAGTCGATCTGGTCTATGCCTATTCAGTTTTCACGCATCTTTCCGCAGCCAATCTGACGATTTGGCTCAAAGAACTTGCGCGCGTTCTGAAACCCGGAGCGCTCGCGCTGTTCACCGTCCTGTCGGATCGCGCGATGATCTCGCTGCAACATGGATTGCCCCGCGAAGCCCTGGACGCGTGGCGCAGCATCGGCATCCGCGATTTGCTCGGCAACGATCAGCTCGAATCGATCGGGGTCTCATCGGATTATTACCGCAACGTCTGGCTCACCAAGCCCTACATCGAGCGAGCGCTCTGCGAGAGCTTCGAAATGGTCGATTATATCGGATGTTTCCACTTCTATCAGGACCTCGTAATCGCCAGAAAGCGCGGCTGAATGCGCGACGCGAATCCGCGGACTTAAAGGAACGCGCCGTGGCCTCGACATTGAATGTCTTGAGAACGATGGCGCTCGCGTCGGTTGCGATTAGAATTTCTAATTATGGCTAACGATTTACGAATGATTATGCATTGCCGCGGATAATTGCGACGGGTCATCATTGGAGAAAATTTTCATGCGCCTCAACCTTCGTCTTGCGTCGATTTGCGCGCTCGCCGCCCTGACGCTGACACCCGCGCTCGCCGCGACCGCGCGATCGACCGTGGAGACTCCGTCGCTCGTCGCGGTTCCGCATCTTTCAGCGCAGACGCCCGCGACGCCGATCGTCCACGAAAATCTCCTGCAAAGGCCCCTGAGTTCGGCGGAATTCCTCCGGTCAGGTTCGTCCCCTGACGTTCAAGAATTCGAGCGGCGGTTTCGCGCATATGCTGCCGAACAGCAAGCTCCTCGCGGCGCGCAAAGCGGCGCAGTCTGTCGTCGTGGCGTCGCCGGATATGAGCTATCACGGCGGCTATGTAATGTCTCCCTATGTCGCGGTCTATGACATCTTCTGGGCGCCGCCGACCCTGCAGACAGGCGCGCCCACCGGCTACAGCTCGGTTTTTGGAACGGTGCATGTGCTGCTCGGCGCCTGGCTCCCCGGCCACGGGCTGTTCAACACGCTGACTCAATATTATCAAATCATCGGCGGGACGACGACCTACATCTCCAACAACGGCGGCCTTGGCGGAATTTACATCGACGCCGCCGCCTACCCCGCTTCCGGCTGCTACGATCCGGCGACGCCGGGCGCCTGCGTCACCGATGCGCAAATGCAGGCTGAAATCACCCGGGTCATGAATGTCAACGGCTGGACCCCCGGGCTGAACAAGATTCTATATGCTCTACACCTCCTCGGGCGAAGGCTCCTGCGCGGAAGTCGACTGCGCCTTCGAGCAATATTGCGCCTACCACAGCGCCTTCACGCTGGGCGGCCAACCGGTGATTTACGCGATCGTTCCCTACGGCGATCCGGCCGGCTGCGCCAACGGCGCCACGGTTCCGAACGATCCGGCGGCCGACGCGGCGGCGACGGCGGCGGCGCACGAAATCATGGAGGCGGCTTCCGACCCGTTCGGCGACGCCTGGTGGGACATCAACACCGGCGAGGAAATCGGCGACGTTTGCAATCAGAACTTCGGCGTGAACACTTGGGGCGCCGCCGCCACCGCCAACCAGATGTGGAACGGCGCTCTGTTCGAGGTGCAGCAAATATGGGACGCCCATTCGGTCGCCTGCGTGCAAGCCGGACCGCAGTGACGGTTGGTGAACGCCCCGCGTCATTGCGAGGAGCATTGCGACGAAGCACTCCAGGCGCTGGCCCAGACTCATGGATTGCTTCGTCCGCCTCGCTGCGCTCACCCTCCTCGCAATGACGGCGACTCACTCTTCCAGGCCGTCGTCCTCGTCCTCTTCGCCGGGCTCGGGGAGCTGCCGTCCCGGGCGCGGCGGGGGCGGACGCGACCAAGGCCTGTCTTCGCCGCGCGAGCGCGCGCTGGTCCACTCGGCCTGCCCGGGCCTGAGCCGCAGCGTCACGGCGCCGGTCTCCTCCAGCTTGCGGCGGTCGATCAGGAGCTTCGCCGCGCAGCCCTGCGGCGCATAGAGCGGCGTGATCAGAATATCCGCCCTGGCGCAGTCCTCGATCAGCGCCTCGCGCTTTGAGACCAGCACGGCGAGCCGACCGTCGCGCGCTTTTGCGACGCAGCCATAGTCGTCGCAGGACGCGGCGCCGCGCGCTTCGCTCGGCGCGCGCGTATCGGCGTCGGCGCGCAGCCATTGCTCCGCGGAAAAACCTTCGGGTTTCTGCCCCAGCAGCGTCAGCGCGCCGCCGGATACGCGCAGGGCCGCCGACTCGCCGCCGGGCGCGACGGCGAGGTCGAAATCCTCATGGGTCGACGCGCCGAGCAGCCCGATTAGCGCGAAGGGAATGGCGCTCGCACGCAAGAGGAGACTGCGCCAAAGCGTCGCCGAGAGCAGCGCCAGCGCGAAAAACGCCATCGCCCAGGGCGAGAAACTCTTCACCGCAAGCCCGGCGCCGGGCGCGCTCGCAATGATTTGCGCGACGCCGGTGACGAGTTCGATGCCGAGCCCGAGATAGCGCCAGACCAGGCCGTCGAGGCCGAGCGGATAGAGAAGCGCGCCGAGCAGCGCGCAGGGCACGGCGAAAAATTCGATGATCGCCAGCGTCAGCGGATTGCCGATCAGCACATAGGGCGAAAGCTCGTGGAAATTGCCGGCCATGAAGGAAGCGGTGGCGAGCGTCGCGCAGGCGGTGGCGACGAGCGGCGCCGCAGGCCCGAGGAGCGCTCCGCGCCAGAGCGCCGCAAGGCGTCCTTGCGGCATTCCCAGCAGGCCGCCCTTGCGGATGACGGCGGCGCGCGAGCGCATGTCGGTTTTGAGATCGTCGCGCGCCTCGAACACCGCGATCAGCGCGGCGACGGCAGCGAAGGAAAGCTGAAAACTCGCGCCGAGGATGGCCTCGGGTTCGACCGCGACGACGAAGATCGCCGCGAGCGCCAGATTGCGCATTGAAAAGGCCGGACGGTCGAGCAGCACGGCGAGGAGCATCGTCAGCGTCATGATCAGCGCGCGCTCGGCGCCGACCCGCGACCCCGTGCCGAGATCGTAAGCGACCGCGCCGAGGATCGCGAGCGCCGCCGCCCATTTCTTGATCGGATAGTCGAGCGCCAGCGTTCGCGAAAGCGCGAAAAGGCGGCGCAGCCCGACGAAGAAAATCCCCGCGACGAGCGTCATCTGCACGCCGGAAATGGTCACGACATGGAATATGCCGGCGCGGCGGATCAACTCCTTGGCGCTCTCGGACAGAAAGTCGCGCTTGCCCGTCACCATCGCCGCAGCGATGGCGCCGACGTCGCCTTGAAGCTCGCCCGCGACGCGCAAAGCCACGGCGTTGCGGGCGCGGTCGATCGCCGCGCCAAAGCGCAGGGCCCAGGGCGCGGGATCAGGCGCGGGCATGGTTTCGATGCGCCCGAGCGCACTGCCGACCGCGCCGATCCGCATGAAATAGGCGTCGCGCGCGAAATCGTAGCCGCCGGGCAGGGATGCGTGCGCGGGCGGCAGCAGCCGCGCCTTGAGCGCGATGAAATCGCCGGCCGCAAAGCGCGGTTCGCCGCGCGTCGAGAGACGCACGCGGGCGGGCTTTATGTCTCCCGGCAAGCCCTCCGCGCTCTCGACGCGCAGCAAAAAGCGCGCGCCGGTTTTGCGATAATCCACTTCCTCGACGAAGCCGGTGAGCACACCGATCGCGATGCGCGTCAGGACGGGGGCTTCGAGGCGCGCCGCGCGCCACGAGGCGGAGAAGAAGCCGCCGCAGACGCAGGCGCAAAAAATGAGCGGCGCAAAGAGCTTGGCATGGGCGCGAAAGGCGATCGCCGCACCGGCGAAAACGACGAGGAGAAAGCCGGAGAAGATCAGCGAGGGCTCGTGTTCGGCGGCGAAATAGAGCAGCGCGCCGGCGCCCATGGCCACCGGGGTCCAAAGGAAGGGGCGCCGCAGCTCCGCTTCCTTTTCATAGGCCGCCCGCAACGCGGCGCCGGCGCGAAGCCCGAAGTCGCTAAGGAGGGGCGCGCGCCCCTGCCCTGCGCCGCCGAGCGCCGTCTGCGCAATCTGTTGCAACTGCCATGACCCTTGGTTTCAAAGGCGCAGCTTAGCGCGGGGCCGCGGCGATGTCATCGCACTTGGTCCCGATCATCAATTCACCGCAAAAGAGGCGGGGCCGCTCGGCTGGATTCTGATCGCCGCGTCCGTCGCCTCCCGCGTCCGGCTCGCCGCCAGAAGATTTCCGCACCTGATTGGTCAGCGAAATATTCGCTTCATTCTCCTCCAGCACGATAGCGTCGGCGTCCGCGAAACTCTGCGGCAGAGCCGAGAGGTCGGCGGGAAGGCGCGCGCCGTTGGCGATCTCGCCCGGCTGCGTCACGAAACGCGCGAGCGACGTTTCCACATCGCCGACGTCGGCGCGCATGTAAAACCAGTAGTCGATGATCGGCGGACAGGGCGCTTGCGACGCCACGACGATGAGTTCGCGAAAAAAACTGTCGCCGACGAAGAGCAGCCGCGGCGGCTTTTCGCATGTCGCCTCAGCGCCGCGGCGCGAAATTCGGGCGGTCGGATAGTGAGCGTCCGGCCAGAAGAGATTCAGAAGGTCGAGCAGGTCGCGATCCGTGCCCTTCGCCTCGTCGTCTTCGCGCCAGTCGAAGGCGAAAGCGCCCATCGGCGACCCTCCGGGCTGCGCCGCGAGGTTCTGCGTCATCTCGCGCAGCGTCAGCGCCGCGCCGAGCAGATTCCAATGCACGCCGCCACGCGGAAACAGATCGATCGGGTAATTCGGCGCGCTCGCGCCGCAACAAACTTGGCGCGTCGACGAAAGCGACGTCGCGCGATCGAAGCGCCGCGTCGAAGGGCGCGAGTTTTTCCTGCGCGCCCGCAAAGCTGAGCGCCGCGCATTTTCGCTCCGCCGGCAGGAACTGCGGCTCATGGGCGGGTTTGGAGGGCGACACGAGATAAAGGAACGGCTTCCCGAGCGCATGCGCCGTCGCGCCGATCTGCGCGATCTCTTCGGCCCAGGCGCCGATGCGATCCTGATCGAGGGAGCCGTCGCGGTCGCAGAACTCTTCGACATAGCCTTTTTCGAACAGCTGCAGATCGCGCCCGATGACGACATTGGAGGCGCCGGAGACGCCAAGCAACGAATAAAGCGCCTAATTCTTGACCCGCACCGACATCGGAAAAGCCCAGGACTTGCGCCCGACGTTCAAGGAAACGGCGTGCTGCGTCTCGCCTGCAAAAAAGGCCTTGAAGCTCCAGACTGCGTCGTCGAAATGCGGCGCGCCGTTCAGCGGTTGCGAACTGCGCAGCCGCAGCTTTGGCCAGTTATCTTCGACGGAAAAATTCCAAAGATTGGTGAGGAAGAAAAAGCCGAGAAGTCCGGCGCAGGCGAAGATCGGCAGTCGTTCGAGCGGCTTCGGCATGGGCTAGAACCTGAAGTAAATGAAGGGCTTGAACGGTTCGGCGAGCGCCTCGCCGAGCGCCGCGACGAACAATAGGGCGAGCGCGCCGTCGACCGCGACAGCGTAGCGTCGCGCCATAGCCTCCCAAGAGATCCGTCGATTTCAAGCTCAAGGCGTTGCGCCAGCACGATCAGGGCGCCGACCGCCGCCATCAGCCAGTAATAGGCCGGAAAAACCCGCTCCTGCGGCGCGGCGGCGAAGGGATCGGCCATCAAGGCGAGCATCCCCCCGGCGTCCGAAAGGCTCGGGGCGCGAAAAATCGTCCAGCCGACCATGACGATGACGAAGGTCGCCGCATTGGCGAGCCAGGCGGGCAAGGACGCCAGAGCGCGCGCCAGGAAAAGACGGTCGAGGATGAGAAAGACGCCGTTGTAGACGCCCCACAGCACATAGGTCCAGGCGGCGCCGTGCCAGACGCCGGATGCAAGAAAACAAAGCCACAAATTGAAATAGGCGCGCCACGGCGCGACACGGTTGCCGCCGAGCGGATAGTAGAGATATTCGCGGATCCAGCTCGTCAGCGACATGTGCCAGCGCCGCCAGAATTCGGTGATCGTGGTCGAGACGTAAGGACTGTCGAAATTTTCCAGCAGGCGAATGCCGAAGATGCGAGCGATGCCGATGGCCATGTCGGAATAGCCGGAAAAGTCGAAATAGATTTGGAAGGTGAAGAAGATCACGCCGCCCCAGGCGTCGCCAAAGCCAAGCTTGGCCGGGTGTTGCGCGAAGACGAGATCGGCGCCGCCGGCGAAGGTGTCGGCGAGCAGCACCTTTTTACGACGCCGAGCATGAAGCGAGAAAAGCCGGCCAAAAAATCGTCGCTTCGACCCTGCCGACAGGCCTCGAACTGGCCCACGATGTCGTGATATTTGATGATCGGGCCGGCCAGCAGCTTGGGAAAGAAAAAGACATAGAGCAGATAAAGCCAGACGGTCTTGGCGGGCTTCGTCACGCGGCGACAGACGTCGACGATATAGGTGATCTTCTCGAACACGACGAAAGAGACGCCGACGGGCAGCGCGATTTGCGGGACGGCGAACGGGCCTATGTAGAAAAGCTTCAGCAGCTCGTCGAAATTCGCGACGAGAAAGCCCGAATATTTATAATAGATCAGCATGCCGAGATTGGCGCAGACGCCCAGGGCGAGCCAAAATCCACGCGCCCGCCCGCTCTCGATCCGCCGCGCGGCGAAGAGGTCGATCGCGGCCGAGGAGAAGACGACGAAGACGAAGACCGGCTTGCTCCAAGCGTAGAACACGACGCTGGCCGCGAGCAGCACGAGCGCGCGCAGTGCCGCCGCTCCGTCCCGACGCCAAGGTAAAGCAGATAGACCGCCGGCGCGAACAGGAACAGGAACAGCGGTTCCGTAGAACAGCATTGCGCTTCCCGAGGTGGCGGAAGGTCCGCGTCTTAGAGCGCTTTCCGCTCGAATGGAATTGTTCGAGAGAAAGAATTCGCTCCACAATCAAAATGATGGAGCAGGTTCCTATCGCAAAAGCGCTTCAACTTTTGCGGAACATGCTCTAACAGAGCCTCGCGCTTTCGGCAAGCGCGCGGGCCACGCCGAAGAGGCCCAAGCGCCTTGCATTGGGCCGGGTTTCGGCCAATGATAGACAATACTGACGAGTCGAAACAGGCGTCAACATAAAATAA
>CAWFZD010000078.1:0-220987 GCA_963820145.1 uncultured Alphaproteobacteria bacterium | reverse complement strand
CAGAGATCAAAGCAATGTTACGAAAAGAAAATTCAAGCTGAGGAGCAACCGAAATGGCGGGAGCGAGGCCCTTGCGCGAAGCGCCGGATTTCCCAGGTGAAGCTCGCCCCGCCGCTGACGAGGCCGCAAAAATGGCGATTTACATTGCCGACATGACTGCGGAACTCGCCACCCTCGCCGGTCGGGCGGGCTTTCCGATGCTCGCCTATTTCCTCAACATCGCCCGCGTCGAGGCGCAGATCAACGCGCGCGAACTCGGCGACCGGACCCCGGCGAGAGACGTCTAGAGCGCTCTCTAGCGATAGGAAACCGCTCCAGAATTGAAATCATGGAGCATGTTCTCATCGCAAAAGCGTTTCAACTTTTGCGGAACATGATCTAATGGTCCGACCCAAACGCTCGATTCCGGCAGCGTTTGGACAAGTCGGCTCAGCAACGCATTGAACTGGTGGATGAAATTATCCAGACGAATGGGAACCATCCGTCTGGTTTTATCCGCTGGAGCATGTTTCCAAAAAGCGCCCTAAGCTTTCTGCGTCGATAAGAGAGAGAGCAGCGCGCCGCCGTGGCGTTCGAGTCTCCCCTCCAGATCGAGATCGACGAGCGCGCCCTGCACCTCATTCGCCGACAGCCCACTCGCCCGAATCAATTCGTCGAGCGAAACCGGAGCGGGGGAAAGCAGCGCCAGGACAATATCTTTCGCGCTTCCCGGCGGCTGCGGCGGCTCCCCGAAAAGCGTCTTCGCTCGGCGCAAGTCGACTTGGCCCAAATCGTCCTGGCGAATTTCTCTTGGCGCGGCGCGGCGGCCTCGGCGCGCGGAAGACGGCGCCGGCTTCCTGGAACGAAAACAGATCGATCTCGTCGATGAGCGGCTCCTCCTCCTCCGCGACCGGCGCGCCGTCGCTGAAGAGATCGTCCCGGAACGGCTGCGGGCGCGCGAGGCGCAGGACACGCGTCACATCCGCCGCGCCGGTGCAAAAATTGGCGCCCTCGCGCAGCAGGTCGTTCGTCCCTTCCGCTCGGGGGTCGAGCGGCGAGCCGGGCGCCGCGAACACCTCGCGGCCCTGTTCGGCGGCGAATCTCGCCGTGATCAGCGAGCCGGATTTGCGCGCCGCCTCGACCACAACGACGGCGCGGCTGACCCCCGAGACGAGCCGGTTGCGGCGCGGGAAGTCGCGCCCGCGCGGCTCCCATTCCAGCGGCATCTCGGAAACCACAGCGCCGCCGGCGTCGACGATCTGCTCCAGCAATGCGATGTTTTCCGAAGGATAAGGCCGCGCGTGGCCGCCCGCGAGCACCGCCGCCGCGCCTGCGCCAAAGCCGGGCTCGAGACTGGCGCGATGCGCGGCCGCGTCGATGCCGCGCGCCAGGCCCGAGACGATCGTATAATCCTCGCGCCGAAGATCGCGCGCAAGCAGCTGCGCCAGCGCGACCCCGGCGGCCGAGGCGTTGCGCGCCCCGACGATGGCGACGCAGTCGCGCGCCAGGGATTGCGGATCGCCGCGCACCGCAATGAGCGGCGGCGCGCTGTCGATTTCGCGTAAGGGCGCAGGGTAGTCCGCGTCGCTCATCGCGACGAAGCGCACGCCGATCTTGTGTGAGGCCTCGATCTCGCGCAGGACTTCGTCGCGCGCCGCGATCCTTATGGCGCGTCCCTTGGCTTGCCGCGCGGCGAGCTCTGGAAGCGCGTCGAGCGCCGCCGCCGCGCCGCCGAAGCGGTTGACGAGCTGGCGGAAGGTGCGCGGTCCGATCTTTTCGCTGCGAATGAGGCGCAGCCAGTCGACGAGTTGCGTTTCGGAAAGACGGCTGGCCGCCTCTTTCCCCGTCGTCACGATTTCTGTCCGATGCGGGTCTCGGCGCCCGCGCGCAAACGGGCGACATTCTCGCGATGCTTCCACCAGAGCAACGCCGTCATCAGCGCGATGGGCGGCGAAAGGTCGCAGCGGCCGAAGGCGCAGAGCAGGAAGGGCGCGCAGAGCGAGGCGAGCAGCGCCGAGAGCGAGGAATATCGCCACGCCGCGGCGGCGCCGAGCCATATGACGCAAAAGGCGAGCCCGGTCGGCCAATGCAGCGCGAAAAGCGCGCCAAGGAAGGTCGCGACGCCCTTGCCGCCGCGGAACCGCAGCCAGACCGGCGCGATATGGCCCAGAAACGCGCCGAAGGCCGCGATCACGGCGCCTTCTGGCAGCAGAGCGCCGCCGATCATGACCGCCGCCGCGCCTTTCAGCGCGTCGAGCAGCAGCGTCGCCGCCGCAAGATCCTTGCGGCCGGTGCGCAGCACATTGGTCGCGCCGATATTGCCTGATCCGATCGCGCGCAGATCGCCCGCCCCGCCGAGACGAGTCAGGATGAGGCCGAAAGGGATCGAGCCGAGAAGATAGGCGAGCGCAAAAGACGCCGCCGCGAGCGCGAGCTGTGTGAAGGACGGCATTTTTGGCTTACGCGGTTGGCGGCTCGCGAGGCGAACCGGGGGCGGGAACCGACAAATGCTAGCCGAGGCCTTGGTCCGCCGCAACCGTCTCGTTATATTCTGGTGCGTCGCGACGTCCATTGACCGCGGCGGCGCAGATGCTTAGTTTTGCGTCGATGACGTCGAACGCCAACGAGACTCGGAGACTTGGGTCCGCGACCAGCACTCTGCTCGCGGCCTATCTGCTTGTCTTGCAAGGCGTCGTCGTCGCGATCTCGGGTTTTGGCGACGCCAACGCCCGTATGGGCGCGTCCGGTCAGCTCTGTCTCACGCAGAACGAAGCCCGCGACGCCAAGAATGGCCTGCCTGCCGCGCCGGCTCATAGCGACAGGCATCAGTGCTGCGTCCTGCATTATCTCGGCGATGGCGGGCCGACGCCCTTCGCCGCGGCGCAGGCTCCGGTCCGTAACTGGCGCGCTGCGCGACTCTCGCGCCTCGCGGGCGGCCTCGCCGCCCGGTCGCCGCGCGCGATGCTTCCGGTCGGTTCGCGCGCTCCGCCGGCGGTTTTCGTCTGATCGCGGCCTTGAGGGCCGCGTGTCGCTGCGTCTGCCCACCCGTTTCCGGCGTGAGTAAAGGCGTATCTCCCTTTTCCTGGAATTCTGCTGCGGCGTCGATGGGGCGCCGCAAGGCGCATTCGCCTCTGACGCCGCGTTTCTCGTAGAGGAGCGGAGCGTCGCGACGCCTTAGCTTGATCAAAGCAGCGGAATCCGACCCGACAGACGAAGACATGACAACCGCTGCACCCTATCTTTCTTCGGCCAAAGCCGCCGCCCCGCGTCGCCGCGGACGTCCGGTAAGGTCGTTGGACCTCGCCCGAGTTGACGTCCTCATCCAAGCCCCGAGCACCGCGCCCGCCGAGCCGGAGCCGCATCTGGTCGAGGTGGTCGAAAGCTATTTCGACCCCTGCGGCCGGCCGATCAAACGCAAGAGTCTCGGCGCCGCGCGCGTCGCCCGCAGCTATGACGCAAGCGGCAACCAGATCGAGGAATGCTACTACAATGCGGACGGCTCGCCTGCGCCGCGCAAGGGTCTCGGCGCCGCGCGCATCCATTGGCGCTACGACGAGCGCGGCAACAGGATCGAGGCGGAATTCTTTGGACCCGACGGCGCGGCGCTCGCTGCGCTGAACGAAACCGCGCGGCGCGAATTCGCCGACGAAAAAGCCTGATTATCTGATGTTTGCGCCGTCCGTCGCCCCGTGGCGCGGACGGCGTTCGCATATTGTTCTTGCACGAGGACTGCGCGCCGGTTAAGTTCGCAATTGTTGGCAAGGCTGCAATTGCTGGAGCGCGTCATGGTGGTGAGAGTCGCGACCGTCGCTTTCGAGGGGATCGACGCGAAGCATGTCGACGTCCAGGTTCACCTCTCGGGCGGCGCGGTTGTTTTCGGCCTGGTCGGGCTCGCCGACAAGGCGGTGGGCGAATCGCGCGATCGGGTCCGCGCGGCGCTGAACGCCTCCGGACTCGCCTTGCCGGCGAAGCGCATCACGGTCAATCTCGCCCCGGCCGACATGCCGAAGGAGGGCGCGCACTACGATTTGCCGATCGCCCTTGCGATCATGGCGGCGATCGGCGCCATTCCCTCAGATGCGCTCGACGGCTTCACGGTGCTTGGCGAACTCGCGCTCGACGGCGCGCTGACGCCGGTCGCCGGCGTGCTGCCGGCGGCGGTCGCCGCCAACATGCGCGGGCATGGGCTGATCTGCCCCGCCGAATGCGGCCCCGAGGCGGCCTGGGCCTCCGACGACATGCCGGTCATCGCGCCGCGCTCGCTGATTCAGCTCGTCAATCACCTCAAAGGGACGCAGGTGCTGACGCGGCCGCGGCCCGCCGTGCGCAAGCCGGGGCAGGAACTGCCTGATCTCGTCGACGTCAAGGGGCAGGAAAGCGTCAAGCGGGCGCTGGAGATCGCCGCGGCGGGCGGCCACAATCTCCTCATGAATGGGCCGCCGGGCTCGGGCAAATCGATGCTGGCGGCGCGGCTGCCGTCGATTTTGCCGCCGCTAGAGCCGCGCGAGCTGCTCGAAGTGTCGATGATCCATTCCGTCGCCGGCGAACTCGCCGGCGGCGAACTCACCGATCGACGACCGTTTCGGGCGCCGCATCATTCCGCCTCGATGGCGGCGCTCGTCGGCGGCGGCTCCAACGCGAGGCCGGGCGAAATCTCTTTGGCGCACAACGGCGTGCTATTCCTCGACGAATTGCCGGAATTCGCGCCGCAAGCGCTCGACGCGTTGCGCCAGCCGCTGGAGACCGGCGAAGTGCTGATCGCGCGCGCCAACCACCGCGCGACCTATCCCGCCCGTTTTCAGCTGGTCGCGGCGATGAACCCCTGCCGCTGCGGTTACGCCTCGAGTCCCGGCTATGCTTGCAAGCGGCAGCCCAACGAGCGCTGCGCCGCGCAATATCAGGCGCGGCTGTCGGGCCCGCTGCTCGATCGTTTCGATCTGCAGATCGAAGCGCCGGCGATACTCGCCGCCGATCTCGTTTTGCCGCCGCCGGTCGAGTCTTCCGCGATCGTGGCGGCGCGGGTCGCCGCGGCGCGCGCGGCGCAGCGGGCCCGCTTCGCCGAACTCGGTCGGCCCGACATCGGTTTCAATGCGGCGGCTCCCGCCAAGGTCGTCGAAGCCGCCGTCGCGCTCGACGAGGGCGGAGCCGCGCTCATCCGCGAAGCTTCGGATCGTTTCGCCCTTTCCGCGCGAGGCTTTCATCGCGTTTTGAAGCTCGCGCGCACGATCGCCGACCTCGAGGGCGTAGATTCCGTCTCGCGCCGGCATATCGCCGAAGCCCTTTCCTATCGCGCGGGGCTCGCTGCGGCGCGGCGCGCGGCGTAGCCATGGCGCAGCCAGCCGTCCTCTCCGCCGTCTTCCTCATCGCCGTCTTGGCGGTTTTCGCGACGGGTCTCGGCGCGACGCTGCATTTCGTCCGGCGTCGCGGCCGCGCGATGGAAGGGGCGGCCACGATCGCGGCGCTGCGCGAGGAGGTCGAGCGGCTGCGCGCCGCGGCGTCCGGCCGCGACAAGGCGGAGGCTGCGAGCGAGGCCAAGTCGCGCTTCCTCGCCACCGTGAGCCACGAAATCCGCACGCCGCTCAACGGCATATTGGGGCTGGCGCAACTCTTGAAGCTGACGCGGCTCGAGGCCGAACAGGCGAGCTATGTCGAGGCGATCGGCGATTGCGCGCGGGCGCTGGGACGCCTCGTCGACGATATCTTGGATTTTTCCAAGATCGAGGCGGGCAGGCTGGACCTGCGTAGTGAAGCCTTCGAACTTGCGCCGCTGATTGAGAGCGTCGTCGAACTGCTTGCCCCGAAAGCGCATGCGAAAAAATTGGAGATCGCGAGCTTCATCAGCCGCGAGGCGCCGGCGAGCCTGGTCGGCGACGAGGCGCGCCTGCGCCAGGTCCTGCTCAATCTGCTAGGCAACGCCGTGAACTTCACGCAAGGCGGCGGCGTCGGTTTGCGCGTCGAGATGGCCTCGCCCGGCCGGTTGCAATTTAGCGTCGAAGACACCGGACCCGGCGTGCCGGCGGCGGCGCAAAAGCTGATCTTCGAGGAATTCGAACAGGGCGACGGCTCCACGACGCGCAAGGACGGCGGCGCGGGGCTCGGGCTGGCGATTTCGCGTCGGCTGGTCGACGGCATGGGCGGCGTCCTCGCCCTCGAGCGCTCCTCATCCAGCGGTTCGATCTTCGCCTTCACCCTGCCGGTCGACGCCGCGAAACAGGAGGCCGGGCCGTCGCCGCTCCGGGGGCGACGCGCCCTCGTCGTCGCGCGAACGCGGTTCGAGGGACCCTATCTCGCGCGCTACCTCGCCGAAGCGGGAGCCGCGGTCGATCTCGTCGCATGCGATGAGGTTCAGGCGTTGCTCGCGGGCGCCGATCATGACGAGATCTTTGTCGATTGCGGACTTGGCGAAGCCGCGGCGCGGGAAATTGCGGCTCTCGCGCGCGAAACAAGTTCGGCGAGGCTTTTCCTGATGTTTTCGCCAAGGGAGCGGCACGCCTTTGGCGAAGCGGCGCTGCCGCAGTTCGACGGCTGGCTGGTCAAGCCAATTCGCGCCGCCTCGCTGATCGAGCGGCTGCGGCGTCTCCCGAGTGAGACGGGCGACAAGAGAGGCGCGAGAGGCGAGTCGCCGTCGGCGTCGCTTCCGGTCGGCCAGAGCCTCGCCGGACTGCGCGCGCTCGTTGCGGAAGACAATGAGATCAACGCGCTGATCGCGACGCGGCAGCTCCAGGCGCTTGGCGCCGCCCCGACCCGCGCCGAAGACGGGGCCCGCGCCGTCGATCTCGCCGAGGCGGCGCTCTCGTCGGACAAGCCCTTTGGCGTCATCCTGATGGATCTCTACATGCCTCGTCTCGACGGGCTGGAGGCCGTCCGCCGCATCCGCCGCGCCGAGGCCAAGGCCGGAGCGGCGCCGACGCCGATCATCGCCTTGACCGCGAGCGTTCTGGAGGAAGACGCGCAGCTCGCCAAGGCGGCCGGCGTCGACGCCGTGCTGACCAAACCTTTCGATTATGCCGACTCTCGCCAAGATGATTCTCGGCGTATGCGGCGCGCTGCAAGCAAGCGCCGCCAAAGATGCACAAATTTGAAGGCGCAGCGCCGTCACAAAACTTTTGTTGCAAAGTGATCTATCCGTCGTCGGCGCTGCGGGATTTAGCCGGCGCCCGTGCGGAGACAATCCAGCCATGTGGGCAACTACCCTGGATACGGGGCGCAACATCGTCGCCGGCGCCTTCCCGGCCCTCAAGAAGACCTCGCGCAATGGCGACGGACTTGGCGGCGTCATCGCCTGCGCCGGCCCGCTTGAAGTGCGTCTCGCCAAAACGAAGAAAGAAATCCGCAAGGCGCAACGGCTGCGCTTCAAAGTGTTTTTCCGGGAAGGCGGCGCTCTCGCCGACGCGAAAACCGCGCTGACCCGCCGCGACACGGACCGTTTCGACAAATTCTGCGATCACCTCATCGTCATCGATCGCGAGGCGCGCAACCGCTTCGGCGCGATCAAACCCAAGGTGGTCGGCGCCTATCGCCTGCTGCGGAGCGACGTCGCCTTCTCCAAATGCGGTTTTTATTCCGCGGATGAATACAACATCTCTGACCTGCTGCTTCGGCACCCCGGCAAGCGCTTCCTCGAACTCGGACGCTCCTGCGTGCTCGCCAACTATCGCGGCAAGCGCACGATCGATCTTCTGTGGCGCGGGCTGCTCGCCTACATCCGCCATCACGACATTGACGTGCTGATCGGATGCGCCAGCTTCGACGGGGCGAACCCTCTGGCGCATGCGGCGGCGCTGAGCTATCTCGCCCATCATGCGCGCGCCGGCGGCGAGTGGCGGGTGCGGGCGCGTGACGAGCGCCATACGCCGATGGAGATTTTGTCGCGGGAGAGCTTCGACGCGCGCCGCGCGCTCGGCGCGCTGCCGCCGCTCGTCAAGGGCTATCTGCGGGTCGGCGCGCGCTTTGGCGACGGCGCCGTCATCGACCGAAAATTCAACACTGTCGACGTTTTCGTGGTGATGCCGGTGTGCGAGATGGACGCGCGCTACATCGAGCATTTTGGCGGCGAGAAATCGGTGCGAGAGGCCGCTTGAAACTCAAGGCCGCTCTTGCTCGGCTTGCGTTCAGCTTACTGGGGTTATCGCTTTTCCGGCCAACGCGATTTTCGGCGAAGCTGAAGGAAAAACGATGATCAACTCTGGCAGAACGCACTTTGCGGTCGCGGCTGGAGTTGTTTGCGCCGGCGTCGCCGCGCCGGGCGATCTTGCAAGAAAGCCCCGGCGCGGCAGAAAATAAAGAACCTTACTTGGTGTTCTGCGGGCAGCCGCATTTCGCGTCGCAGGCTTTCTTCTCTGCGTCGTTCGCGGCCTGATTGGTCATGTTATGCTGCTTGCCGCGAATATATTTGTCGTCGCAATTCGAAGCGCAGACGGCTTGCTCGTCTTCGTTTCTGATGTCGCAGCTCGCCTTCGCCGCTTGCGACGGCAAGCTGGAGACCGCGCCGCCCTGCAGGGCGAAGCTTGGGGCCGTCGTCGCGGCGAACATTAGGACAGAAGCGACAAAAACGCTGATTTTCATCTTGGTGTTTCCTCGTTGATCTGCATTTGGGAACGTTGTCCCATTCATGAATAAGTCATAATCGCCACGCTTGTGTCAACCGACTGTCCGCTAGAGCATGTCCCCAATAAGTGCGAAGCGGTTTTTGGACGAGGACATGCTCTAAGAGTTTTATTCTGGAGCGATTTCTTATCGCCTCGAACGATCCCGTTCGAGCGATGAGCGCTCTAAAGAGACCGCGATCGCTTTGGGCTCGCGAGAGACGCGGTCAGCGCGAGGAAAAAGAGCTTCCGCCGAAGCTTTCGCCGCGATATACGCGGCGTTGCAAGCCCGCGGCGGAGATGACGAGGCAAACTGGCATGAGCAAGAAAAAACTAGCTGCTTTCGCGCTTGGGGCCATGATCCTGACCCCGGCGGCGGCCGATGCGGCCGTTTATGTGTTCACCGTCTCCTGCGGCGGCAAAAAGGTCGTCGAGCAATGGACGACCGACGGCGTCGATCCAGGCCGCGAGGCGCTCAGGACGAAGACGCTGGAGAAACATCCCGACTGCAGCGTGGGCGATTACAAGGCCGCGACCGACAATCAATTGTTGAAAAACACGCAGTTCTACAGCGAAAAGAAGGAAAGCCCGGAGAGCGGCCTGCCCGTCGTCGGGCCCGTGGTCGGCGGCGCCAAGAACGCCTTCTGCGGCCTGTTCAGCTGCTGAGACCTATATCGCTTCGAGCGTTTTTCCGCTTAAGTGGAGGCGTTCGACCGGTACAGCGCTCCACAACCTTACGCCCTGGAGCGATTTCTTATCGCTCCAGAATCAAACATCTGGAGCATGTTCTCATCGCAAAAGCGCTTCAACTTTTGCGGAACATGCCCCGCCGCCACGCCAAGAGGGATAATGCCGCTCGCCGCCGCCATCCGCACGATCCCCGATTACCCCAAAAAAGGCATTCTGTTTCGCGACATCACGACGTTGCTGGGCGACGCCAGAGCCTTTCGGCGCGCCGTGGACGAGCTAGTGCAGCCCTGGTCCGGCTCAAAGATGGATAAGGTCGCCGGCATGGAGGCGCGCGGCTTCATTCTCGGGGGCGCGGTCGCGCATCAGCTCTCGGCGGGATTCATCCCGATCCGCAAGAAAGGCAAATTGCCGCACAAAACGGTTTCGGTGAGCTATGCGTTGGAATATGGCTCGGACGAGATGGAGATGCATGAAGACGCCGTGACGCCCGGCGAGAAGGTCATTCTCGTCGACGATCTGATCGCGACGGGCGGCACCGCCAAGGGCGCGGTGCATCTGTTGCGCAAAATGGGCGCGGACGTCGTCGCCGCCTGTTTCGTGATCGACCTGCCCGAACTTGGCGGCGCGAAAAAAATCGAAGCGCTCGGGGTTCCGGTGCGAAGCTTGGTTTCATTCGAAGGTCATTGAGCCCAAAAGGCTTCAAGAAGCAGCCGGCTTTTTTAGCCTGCAGCTTTGCGGGTCGCCGCATTTTAGCTTAAAAGCGCTGTTTAGCTGAGGTTGCCTCACTGCGCGGGAACTGGAGGCTCGTTTATGGCATCGCGTCGGGCGCAAATTTTTCTGGCGGTTCTGGCGACGGCTTTGGTCGTCGCGGGAGGGCTTGGCTATCGCTATTTCCTGGCGATGCGGCTCGAGGGTGCGCCGCGCGCGCAGACCGCGAGCAGCGTCAAAGCGCTCCCTGGCGGCCTCGCCGCGCCTTTCCTGCAAGGCCTGCGCGGCAGAATTGCGGAAGTCGAGCCGCCGCCGACGGAAAGCGTCGTCGTCGCGGAGAAGCAGCAGGTCATCGAAACCCCGCCGGCGCCCGAGGGCGTCGTAGAAATTCCAGAGATCGCCGCGCCGCAGCCGCCGCGCCGCCCCGCTGGCCTCGCCGCCGCTCTCGAAGAGGTCCAGCCTTTCCCGCCGCGCCGGCCAGCCGATCTCGCCGCGCTGGTCGAAACGCCGCCGACTGCTGCCGGGACGCCCGGCGGGGCCGAAGGGCAGCCCGGACTGACCGAAGAAGAACAACCGCTTGTTCCTGCGCCGCGCCCGCCGTCGCGACCCCGCCGTCTCCCGGCGGTCGCCACGGCGACGCCGACTCCGGCTCCGGCCCCCGTCGCTGCGCCGACTCCAGCGCCGGGGCCGCAAGCCCTTAAAGAGGCGCAGCCCGGCGCCGCCGAAGAAGAGACGCTCGTCGCAGCGCCGCAGCCGCCCTTGCGCCCGCGCAATCTCGCGGTCGCCACAACGACGCCGGCTCCCGTCGTCGCGCCTGCGCAGGCCCCGACTCCCGCTCCGCAGCCGGAGGGCTCGGGACAACAACTTGCGGCCCTCACCGAGCCGGCGCTGCGGCCAGCGCCTGAGGGCAGCTTCGACAAGCCCGCGACGCCGGCGCGATTCAACATGGGCGCCCCGGCCTATGTGCGCATCTTCAAAAAAGAGAGCGAACTCGAGCTCTGGCTGAAGGTCAACGGCCGCTTCACGCTTTATCGCACCTACGCGATCTGCAAATGGTCGGGCCGGCTCGGGCCGAAGACCAAGGAGTCGGATTATCAGTCGCCGGAGGGCTTTTATTCGGTCTCCCAGCGCATGCTCAATCCTCATTCGAACTATCATCTCGCCTTCAATGTCGGCTATCCCAACGCCTTCGACAAGCAGAACGGCCGCACCGGCGGCCTCGTCATGGTGCATGGCAACTGCAAGTCGGTCGGCTGTTTCGCGATGACCGACAAGGGCGTCGACGAGATCTATGGTTTCGTCTCTGCGGCGCTCGCGCGCGGCCAGCGGGAAGTGCCGGTGCATATCTTCCCCTTCCGCATGACGGAGTCGGCGATCGCCCAGGAGATCGGCGGCGGCGGCGGTTTCCTCTCCTTCCTCGCGACGGACAACGGCGGCCGGCAATGGGCCGGCTTCTGGCGCAATCTCAAGGAAGGCTACGACATTTTCCAGCAGACCGGCGAACCGCCCACCGCCTATGCCTGCGGCGACCATTACGCCTTCGGCGCCAAGGGCGGCTGCACGCGCATCGCCGGTTGGTGAGCGCGGTCGGGAGATCGGCGCGAGCGCTTGGCTGATCTCGTCGGCAAGATCGCCAAAGCGCTACGCGCAGACCATCCGATCCTGAAGGCGAATGAATTTCGTCCATGTCGCTTTGTGCAGGCCGTGAGCTCTTCGTCGGTTTGGGGGAAATGTCCGCCACAGAAATTATGCAAGACTATGCTGATGCAGGCCGCGAGCGTGACCGCGATAAGCAGTCCGATCGCGAGATAGGGCAACCGTCCGATGCGCCCTTTGAAGGAGAAAAGCAGCCAAGGGAGATAAATGTTCGCCTCCACACAAATTGCGACGCAAGCTTGCGCAAATCTGTTGAAGGTCGATTAGGGCCTCTCGCTCACTCGCCTAGCGCGTCGAACTCCAGCTTCACCCCGCCGGAGCGCGGCTCATGCCCCGCCGTGCGCGCGTCTTCAAGCCGGTCGATGCGGATCAAGGCGAGACCCGTGTCGCCGCTATGCGATCCGGTGACGCCGAGTTCCGTCTCTCCGGCGCGGATCGAGGTTCCAGCCTCCGGCGCTTCGCCCTCGGCGCGGTATCGCGTCACGCGTTTGCGGGCGAGCCCGCGATGTTTCATGCGCGCGACGACTTCCTGCCCGACGTAGCAGCCTTTTTTGAAGTCGACGCCCTCGAGCAGATCCATATTGGCTTCGTGCGGAAAGGCGTCGCTATAGGCGAAGTCGACGCCGCCCTGCGGCACGCCCGCTTCAATGCGCGCCCGGTCGTAGGTCTCGCGCGGCATATTGGCTTCTATCGCGTCGCGCGGCGCCAGCGCCCGCCAGCCGAGCGACGCGGCCCTTGGCTCGCGCGCGAGCGCCGTCGCTTCGACCTGAGGCTTGTCGTCGCCGAGCAGGGCGAAGCTGGCGAGGTCCTGACGCGCCGTGATCGCGACCGCAGCGCGCAGTTTGTAAAAGCCGAGGCGCTTCGTGAGTTCCGGGATCAGCGAGGACGCACAGTCGAGCAGCAGTCGTCGTTCCTCGCCTTCGCCCACGCTGAAGGCCAGGAAATCCGCAATGATCTTGCCCTGCGGCGTCAGCAGCGCGCAAAAGCGGGCTTCGCCAGGCGCGAGCTTGGCGATGTCATTGGTTACGAGATTGTGAAGAAACTGCACGCTGTCTGCGCCCGAAAGCTCGACGACGCTGCGATCTTCGAGAAGGACTGCGTTGGTCATGTGCGTTATGCTCCAAAGGGGCCGGAAAACCGCGCCAGTTTGTCTTGTTTCGCGGCCCAAGCCGTGTAGAGCTCGCCGTGTAGAGCTGGCTATTGTGATCGTTTCTGCAAGCGGGGCGCCGCGGATGGGCATTACCTTCGATACGATTCTGTTCGGCGGCGTGCTCGCCAATCATGACGGCGTCGCCGCGCGCGACCTTGGCCTTTCCGGCGGCAAGATCGCGGCGATCGGCGATCTTTCGCGCTGCGACGCGGGCCAGCGGATTGATTGCTCCAACCTGCACATTCTTCCCGGCGTCATCGATACGCAGGTGCATTTTCGCGAGCCCGGCGCGACGCACAAGGAGGATTTGGAGAGCGGCTCGCGCGGCGCAGCGCTCGGCGGCGTGACGGCGGTGTTCGAAATGCCCAACACCAAGCCCGCGACCCTGCGCACAAGCGACATCGCCGACAAGGTCGCGCGCGCCACAGGGCGCATGCATTGCGATTTCGCTTTCTACGCCGGGGGCGCGGCGGAGAACGTCGCCGACATTCCGGAGCTCGAACGCCAGCCCGGCTGCGCCGGCATAAAAGTGTTCATGGGGTCTTCGACGGGCTCGCTGCTCGTCGCCGACGACGCCGGAGTCGGCGCTATCCTCGGCAGGACGAAGCGCCGCGCCGCCTTCCATTGCGAGGACGAGGCGCGGCTCAAGGAGCGCGAGGGCCTGCGCGTAAAAGGCGACGCCTCCTCGCATCCGGTCTGGCGCGACGAGCTGACCGCGCTACGCGCCACGCGGCGCCTCATCGCCCTCGCGCGCGAAACGCGTGCGCTCGTGCATGTGCTGCATGTGACGACGGCCGAGGAGATCGAATTTCTCGCAGGGCATAAGGATATCGCGAGCGTCGAAGTCACGCCGCATCATCTCACCATGGACGCCTCGGAGTATAAGCGGATCGGGACGCTGGCGCAGATGAATCCGCCGGTGCGCGAAGCGCGCCATCGCGCGGCGATTTGGGAGGGTCTTGCGCAGGGCGTGGTTGATATTCTCGGCTCCGACCACGCGCCGCATACTCTGGAAGAAAAGGCGAAGCCCTATCCCGAGAGTCCCTCCGGCATGACGGGCGTGCAGACGCTCGTGCCCCTGATGCTCGATCATGTGAATGCGGGTCGGCTGAGCCTGTTGCGTTTCGTCGATCTGACCAGCGCAGGTCCCGCGCGGCTCTTCGGCATCGCCGGCAAGGGGCGGGTCGCTGTCGGCTACGACGCCGACCTCACCGTGGTCGATCTGAAGCGCAAGGCGACGATCCGCAATGAGTGGATCGCCTCGCGTTGCGGCTGGACGCCCTATGACGGGCGGGAGGTCACGGGCTGGCCGGTGGGCATGTTCCTGCGCGGGGCGCAGGTGATGTGGGAGGGCGAGCTGACGGCGCCGTCGACCGGCGCGCCGATCCGCTTCCACGCGGCGCTGTAGACGCCGAGTCAGGAGGCAGGGAAGCTGCGGTCCCTGAACGAAGGCGCGG
This sequence comes from uncultured Alphaproteobacteria bacterium, assembly GCA_963820145.1. Lineage (GTDB taxonomy): Bacteria > Pseudomonadota > Alphaproteobacteria > Rhizobiales > Beijerinckiaceae > Methylocystis. The sequence continues at coordinate 206,762 of CAWFZD010000078.1, read as the reverse complement.
AAGCCGCAGGATGCGGGCGTGCATGCAGCACGGCAAGCCCGGACGGGTCATGATCGAGCAGGGCGAGGGCGCTGCCGATCGCGCGGCTGGGCAATAGGTCGCCCGCCTCGTATTTCTGAAAAGCGCGCGGTCCGCCGCCGATCAAGTCGCCCGCCTGCTCCTGCGTCAGGCCAAGCTTCGCGCGGATGCGCTTGATTTCCTCCGGCGACGGCAGGCCTTCCCGTTCGGCTTCCAGCCCCAAATCCGATGATCCGCATAAGCGGTCATGGATTTGTAGAAATGCTCGCGCCGCATGGTCTGAATCGTCGCCGCGATGTCGTCGCGGCCAAAGCCCGGAGCCGCCGCGCTCCGCACCGCCCAGCGCGTAACATTGAGCTTGTCAGCGTCCGCGCAAGCCGCCTTGAACGCCGCCAAATCGTAAGTCGGCTTTCGCTTCTCCGTGATGAAACACGCTACACGATAAAGGTGTCTCGTCAGGGAAATTAGCTAAGTTTACGGTCGTTTTCGAGTTCTCTCCCCGCCGCGATGACGGGGAGAGGAAAGTTCTTACTTCTTGCCGGCGTCCTTCGAAGCGTCCTTGGGCGCAGCGGCGTCCTTGTTCCCGGCGGCCTTGGCGGCGGCGTCGCGCTCGGCGATGTCGGCGCGTTCGATCTTGGCCGTGTCGCGCAGCTTCTGCACATATTCGCTCTGCGCCTTCTGGATCACATAGCGCTCAACCTGCGCGCGAATCTGCTCGAGCGGGGGGAACACCTTCGCGCGTTTCTCGTCGAGCTTGATGATGTGCCAGCCGAACTGCGACTTCACCGGATCGGAGATTTGGCCCGGCTCCATCTTGGAGACGGCTTCGCCGAATTCCGGGACCATTTTGTCCTTGGTGAACCAGCCGAGGTCGCCGCCTTTCGAGCCGCCCGGGTCCTTGGAGAGCTCCGCCGCGACCTTGTCGAAATCCTCGCCGCCCTTGACGCGCTTTTGCGCCGCCTTGGCTGCGTCCTCGGTCGGCACCAGAATGTGATGCGCGTGATATTCGGTGTCGGGCTTCTGGTTCTTGGCCACCTGGTCGTAGGTGTCCTTGATGTTCTGCTCGGTCGAAGCGTCCTTGGCGATCTTCGTCAGCAGCGCTTCGAACAGCGCCTTGTCGCGCAGATAGGCGAGACGCTTGGCGAACTCCGGCGTTTCGCCCAGCTTTTGCCCTTGCGCCTCCTGCACCAGCAGCTGCTCGTCGACGAGATAGTCGGTGAGATAGCTCTCGCGCGCCTTGCCTTCGAGCTTCCGCGGGATGCTCGCGCCGATGTCCTCGGCGGCGAGCTTCTGGTCTTCGTCGGTGATCTGGACGCCGTTGACGGTGGCGACGACCTTAGCCTGCGCCGGAGCGCCGACCATCGTCGTGATCAGAGCGCCAAGGCAAAGAAGCTTGAGCGCGGCGCGGTAGTCGTAACGCGCATACCGAGTGGCACGGGACATTGTATCCTCCAAGTGAGTCGGCCTTCGACGCGACCCTTAACGCAGGGTTGGACGGGATAAACGCAGCGAAGCGCGGGTATCTAGGCGAAGCGCCATGTTCCTGACAACCCGTTCGCCGCCGCAAAACCCCGATAAACCACCCTTTCTGCCGCTTTTTTGCGAAAACGACCGCGACGAAACGCGGGACTGCGTCCGCATTGCAAAATTATGACGATAACAAAGACAGTTTTTGCGCTCGCGGAAGGCGCGGGTAATTCTCAGTCGTCGCCCGTCAATTTTCCGTCGAGCAGATCGGCGACGAGGGCGTCGATGCGCTTCGCAATCCCGGCCTCGGTGAGGGCGGTGCGCACGAGCCCTCGCTCTTCGCCTCGAAAACCGTGCGGCCAATCAAGGCGTCGATACGCCCCTTGCAAACGCATTATTCACCGGCGAAAGGCGCGGGGACGGCGATTTGGGGCCGCCGCGCGCCCAATAGACGGCCAGCAGCGCGACGCCCACGCAGCCCTCGGCGGCGGTGGACCACAGCAGGATCCGCCATTTGCGGACCGAGGCGTGGATCGCCTCGACCCAATCCGGTCGATTGTAGAGCGGCATCCCGTCGATATAGACGACGTCGAATTTGCGGCCGACCTTCATTTTCTCGACGTCGTCGATTTCGGACACGTCGAACTGACGCCACCGCCAGCCGCGACGGCCGTTCTCGACGGCGAAGGCGTATTTGGCGACGTAAGACCCGTCGCGAATGAAAAGTTCCGTGATCTCGCTGGGACTTGTGCGCTTGGCGTAGTCCATGCCGAGTTCCCACCGCAACAGATGCATCGTCATGTAGAAGCATGGCGCCGCAACGACGCCGAAGGCGACTGCGGCGATCGCGAAGGGCCTGCCGCCGTTGGCGCGGCGAAATTCGATAAGCTTGTTCCTCGAGCGCGCGCTCCAAAGCGCAGCTGTCGCGATGGCCGCGAGGATGAGGCAAACTGTCACGGCGTCGGCGACGAACAAATGGGTCTTGCTCACGCCGTAAAACGCGTATTCCGGCTTCCCCGGCAGATAGGTGATCGGAATTTTGCCGCCCGCGAGCGTTTCTGCGGCAAGTTCGGCGGGCAGCATGATTTTCGTCGCGACTTGCGGACAGGCGCTTTTGGAGGTCGAGGGAATTCTCGTGGAGAAGCGTGCGGCTCTTTCTCGAAGGCGCTTCGCACGGGATGTCGAACTTCACCGTGGCCTCGACGTCCTGGCGCTGAGGCGCCTGCGCGCCATCCTGCGTCGCGATTTCGACGATGACGGCTTCGACGAGCTTTCCGTTCATCTCTATGCCAAAGGGCGGATAAAGGGTGAGCAGCCAAGCCAAGAGGCTAAGCAGCAGCCCGAGCAAAAACGTCAGAACATATACGCTGCTCAATAACTTGTTCAGTCCGAACATGACGCGATCCGGTGATCGAATGATTGTCGCCGGCGGCCAGAATGCGCCGCAAGCCTGACGGAACCGCCCAAAGACCCGCACTTTGGCCGTGTTTTGAGCGGTTTGGTGAGCGACGCGTTAATTCTTCGTCTCGTTTGCGGCGGCGAACCAGAGCGCCGCCGTTGGGAAAAAGCGCGGTCAAGACGCGTCTTGGCCTCTCTCGCCATTGACAGGCGCGGCCTCTAGCTGGTCTATGCGGCCTCGATCGCTTGAGAGGACCAGATTCTGACGACCGTCACAATCCCGGCCGAGATCGTCGAGCCCTTCACCCGCGCCTGGCGACATCGGGAGTTGATCCGCGCCGTCGCAAGGCGGGAGTTCATTTCGCGCTTTCGGGGCTCGACGCTCGGGCCGCTCTGGGCGGTGCTCTCGCCGCTGTTCATGATGCTGACCTATACGATGGTGTTCTCGGTCACCGTGCCGCAGCTCGCGGCCGGCAAGAGCGTCACGGATTACGCCGCCAACATCTTCATTGGCCTGATCGTCTTCAATCTGTTCAGCGAACTCGCCTATCGCGCGCCGATGCTGCTGCACGAGCATGTCAACTTCGTCAAGAAGTCGATCTTTCCCAGCGAGACCATCGCCTGGACCGCGACGATCCGCGCCTTCACCTATGGGGTGTCGCCTTTGCGGTTTTTCTGGTCTTCCGCGTCGTCACCGGCGGCGCGTTGCATTGGTCGCTGCTGTTCGCGCCTTTCATCTTCGCGCCCTTCGCGCTGCTCATTCTCGGCATCGTCTGGTTTTTGATGGCGCTCGGGGCCTTCACGCGCGACGTCGCGCATATCATGGCGTCGATCGTGCCGATTCTGATGTTCGCGACGCCGGTGTTTTATTCGCTGGACCAAGTTCCGCCGCAATATCGCGGCCTTTTGCGGCTGAACCTGGTCGGCGACTATGTCGAGATGTTGCGCGCGTCGCGCTCGATGGCGACTGCCGAACCTCTTCGGCTATGCCTCGTCGTGGTCTTGGTTTCCTATGCGGTTTTCGTGCTCGGCTATCAGTTCTTCATGCGCTATAAATCGGTCATCGTCGATGTCATCTGAGCCCCATCATCGTCAGCAGCGGCGTCGGCAAAGCGTTCCAGCTTTACGCGCATCAGAACGACCAGCTGAAGCAGATCCTGTTCGGCCTGTGGAAGAAATTCTACAGCGAGAAATGGGTGTTGCACGACGTCACCTTCTCGGTTGGCAAGGGCGAGCGCGTCGGGCTCATCGGCCGCAACGGCGCCGGCAAGACGACGCTGCTGCAAATTCTGTGCGGCATCACCCGTCCGACCAAGGGCGAATTTTCGGTCGAGGGACGGATCGCGCCGATCCTTGCGCTGGGCTCGGGTTTCGACGGTCTGCTCACCGGGCGCGAGAACGCCCGCATCGGCTCGGCGATCCTCGGGCTCTCGCGGCGCGAAGTCGACGCCTGCATCGAGGACATCGCCGCCTTCGCCGAGATCGGCGACTCCTTCGAGCAGCCGATGCGCACCTATTCGTCGGGAATGATCGCGCGCGTCGCCTTCGCGATCTGCGCCCACGCCAAGGCGGACATTTTGATCGTCGACGAGGCGCTGTCGGTCGGCGACGAGGTGTTCCAGCGCAAATGCGAGGCCTTCATCACCCAATTCGCCAAGACCGGCACGATTTTGATGGTCTCGCACGATCTCGAATTTCTGCGCAATCTTTGCGACCGCGTGATCTGGCTCGAAAACGGCGTGGTGCGGCAGGAGGGCGAACCGGCCGAAATCATCGGCGCCTATCGGATGGCTATGGCGTGAGGTCGGGCCTCACATGCAGCGGCGGATGAATTCGCCGGCCTCCGCGAGCGCGCGCCGTCCGGGCTCCAGATGCGCGTTCCACAGCGGAAAAGCATGAATTATATGCGGCCAGATCTGCAAGGTGACGGCGACGTCCGCTTCGCCGGCCCTTGCGGCGAAGCGCGTCGCGTCCCACAGCGCAAATATTCGAGACTCCACCCCTGTCAAATTTGAACGCGAGCTACGTGGAGCGGCCGCGATTTCGGCGACGCTGGCGCGCGGCGGAGGCTGTTAGCTGAGGAAATAATGAAACCAATTGTCTTTGCTTTGCCCTCTTCCCTTCTTTTGCATATGCCTTCTTTATACGCGGCTTTCGCGAAGTGATCGTTTGATTGCGCAAACCGCTTAATTTTCGAGCGTTATGCATTATTATAGCGCAAGCGTTGCAGTTTTGTCACAGCATTTGGTAAAATATATTATTCCCCCTCTTTCCAGTTGCTTAGCTTCCCCTTCCGTCTAGTAATATTGTTACATTACGCATTGGCGGCAGGAAGTCCGCGATGCGTGTTACCGGAAACCGGGCGGGGCGGCACATGCATTTCAAACGGCGAGACCAACTTAAGTATAGTGCAAGCATGCTTTGCATTGCGATTGCGGGCTTCAGCGTTATCCTTTGCCCTTCGGCGCAAGCAGACGACTTGGCGCTCTCTCAGACCCCGTCAGACCTGCCGAAGCGGCCGCCGCCGCCGCTCTCCGTCTTCGGCGACAATATGCCGGACCCCGGACACCTGACCATCTCCTTCATCCCAACCTTCGGCGAAAATGCGCATACGCTCATCGGAACCCATGGCGCCACCTCCGCTCAGGTGGTGACCAATTACGGCTGGTATTGGGACCCTTTCGTCCATTACACGATAGTTCCGCAGGCGCAGTTCCTTGAAAACCAGACGGTGACGCTCGCCTACGGCATCATGAAAGACTGGTCGATCGTCATCTCCGCAGGAACCGCGGAGAAGCATTCGCACCTTGTGACCTTCTACAACACCTCGACGCTTATCCCCCGCGGCACAACCTTCCCTGGAACCGACGGCCTCGCCGACACTCAGGCGGCGCTCATTTGGCGCGCTTATGAAGATTCGATCCACCGGATCAAGTTTAATCTAGGCATGTCCTTCCCGACGGGCAGCGACCATAATGTCGGCGGCGCTGTGCTTGCGACGAACGGCAGTTATTCGACGAACCTCGCCTATTACGGGATGCAGTCGGGAACGGGCACCTTCGACGTGCTTCCGGGAATCATGTATTGCGGCACGATTTTCCCGTGGTCCTGGGGACTGTCTTATCGCGCGCGCCTGCCTCTCGGCGTCAATCCAGAAGGTTATATGTGGGGCAATTTCCAGGAGGCCAACGCCTGGATCGGCTACTCGTTCGTCCCCGGCCTAACAGCGACTTTCCGCACCAACTTCAACATCCAGAGCCAAATCGTCGGCGCCGACGGGTTGTATATAGGAAAGCTTCAAAGCGCCAACCCGTTGAATTACGGCGGCAAGATGATCCAGGTCTTCGCCGGGGCCGACATTGACGGCAAGCTCTTCGGCTATCCCGGCTTCTCCCTCGGCCTGGAGGGCGGTGTGCCCGTATATCGGAATCTCAACGGCCCTCAACTTTCCAGAGTGTGGCAAGCCGGCATGGCGCTTCGCTGGCGGGTTGGCGAAGAGGGCGGGCAGGAGCATAAGTCCTCGCCTGTCGGAATCTTTCAAAGGCCCGGCGCCGGAACCCGCCGCTCCCGCGCTTTGGACGGGAGTGCATGTCGGCGCGAACGCCGGCTTCACCTGGGCCCAGGACACAAACTCGAGCTTCGACTACGCGGGCGCAGGCGGCGGCTTCATCCGTCTTTACGGCCATGGCGGGCTGCCCGCCAATGTCGATCTGAAAAGCCAGGGCTTCATCGGCGGCGTGCAGTTAGGCTACGACCGCCAGTTCTATGAGAAATACGTCCTGGGCTTCGAGGCCGACCTCCAGGGAATGACCGTCGGCAACGCCAACTGGGCGCAATGGGCGGGGTCCCCCGCCACCTATGTGCAAGCTGGTCGCAATCAGCAGTATCTCGGCACGGCGCGGGCGCGTGTCGGCTACCTCGTGACGCCCAGCGTTCTCTTTTACGGCACGGGCGGTCTCGCTTATGGCGAGACCGATCTGCGGGCGACCTATTTTAGCCCCGCGCTCTCGCCGACCCTTTACCTGGGCGGCAGTTGGCTCGGATATGTCGACATGCGCCTCGGATGGACGGGCGGCGCCGGCGTCGAATGGATGTTTTTGCCGCGGTGGAGCGTGAAGGCGGAGTATCTCTATTACGATCTCGGCACGGCGAACACGGGCAACGCCGGTCCGCTCTACTACACGACCACCAAGCCCCTGACTTGGTCCTCGGCGGCCCACACGGGTCAGTTCGACGGCAACGTCGTCCGCCTCGGCCTGAACTACCACTTCAACGGGGCTGGCTCTGGTCCCGTCGTTGCCAAATATTGATCGCGCGCGCCGGGGAGCCCTTCAAGGCCGCCACTCGGCGCCTTCGCTCGGCGCATCTTGTGCGCGGCGGTCTTCGTCAATGACGCGCAGCAGCGCCCGCAGCGCCTCTTTGACCCCGGCGCCGGTCGCCGAGGACAGCAGCAGCGGCGCGGGGCGTGGGGCATCCGATGCAGGTCCCGCCGAGACCATCGCGCGCTTGAGGCGCTCGCGCTGCTTCTTCAAGTGGTCGGGCTCGACGGCGTCGATCTTCGACAGTGCGACGATCTCCGCCTTGGCGTCGAGGTCGGCGCCATAGGCTTCGAGTTCGCGGCGCACGGTCTTGTAGTCCTTGCCGGCGTGTTCGCCGCTCGCGTCGATGAGATGCAACAGCACGCGGCAGCGTTCGACATGGCCAAGAAAACGGTCGCCCAGTCCATGCCCCTCATGCGCGCCCTCGATGAGGCCGGGAATGTCGGCGAGCACGAATTCGCGCTCGTCCTGGCGCACGACGCCGAGCCCTGGATGCAGCGTTGTAAAAGGATAGTCCGCGATCTTCGGCTTCGCCGCCGTGACGGTGGCCAAAAAAGTCGATTTGCCGGCGTTGGGGAGGCCGACGAGTCCGGCGTCCGCGATGAGCTTCAGGCGCAGCACGATGGTGCGTTCGATCCCGTCTTGGCCCGGATTGGCGCGGCGCGGCGCCCTGTTGGTCGAGGTCGTGAAATAAGCGTTGCCGAAGCCGCCATTGCCGCCCTTGCAGATGACGACGCGCTGGCCGACCTCGGTGAGATCGGCGATCAGCGTCTCCTCGTCCTCTTCGAAAATCTGCGTGCCGACCGGAACTTTGAGCACCGCGTCGGCGCCGCGCCCGCCGGCGCGGTTCTTGCCCATGCCGTGCATGCCGGTCTTGGCCTTGAAATGCTGCTGGTAGCGATAATCGATGAGCGTGTTGAGGCCGTCGACACATTGCGCGACGACATCCCCGCCGCGGCCGCCGTCGCCGCCGTCGGGACCGCCGAATTCGATGAATTTCTCGCGCCGGAACGAGACGCAGCCGGCGCCGCCGTCGCCCGAGCGCACATAGACCTTGGCTTGATCGAGAAACTTCATGACGGCGACCGGCCTTGCGTCGTCATCAGCGGCCGGCGCCCCGCAAAGGGGCTGAGCCGCGCGCCGCGCTTCAGCATGAAGCGCTCGACCTCGACGTCGCCGCCGCGCGCCGCCCAATGCGCCACCGCGTTGCCGACGCGCTCAAAACCGACTTTCTCCAGCACCCGCTGCGAGGCGAGGTTGGAGGGCAGCGCAGAAGACGCGATTTCTCCGATGGAGGTCAGCGAGAAAACCAGATCGACGAAGGCGGTCGCCGCCTCGGTCATGTAGCCTTGGCCCCAAAATCGCCGCGCCAGCACGAAGCCGAGCGTCCCGACGCCGCGCGTCTGCGCCCCGCCGAGCGAGATCATGCCGATCGCTTCGCCCGGCATGCGCTTGGGGGTCAACGCCAGATGCAGCGCCGCGCCCTTGGCGTTGTCCGTGCGCGCGTTCAGCACGAACATCTCGGCGTCGCTGACCGTGTAAGGATAGGGGATGACGGCCGTCTTGAGCGCGACTTCCGGGTCGTTGGCGTAGCGCAGGATGTCGTTTACGTCCGCGGCGCGCGGCCAGCGCAGCCACAGCCTTGGAGTTTCGATCCGGAATATCTCGTCATGGGTGAGTTCAGGGAACATGTTGCGCTCCAAGGAAACGCCAAAACCGAAGGAGGATGAAACGGCGCTACGCGTTCACCCGGCGGCGGTTTCGGACGTTCGCTTAAAGCGTTAGCTTTTGAAGCTAAGGATTTCTACGAAGCGCGAGGACTTTGAGGTCCGCCGGGTTTGCTTTGAGCGCCGGCGGAGAGGTCCTGTCGCGATCCTCCGCCTATTCGGCTGCAGCTTGGGTTTCAACCGAAGCTTGAGCCTCTTACCGGGACGACCGCTACGCTGGCGCGTCCAGGGGTCGACTTGAACTCGACCTTACCGGTACAAAGCGCAAACAGCGTGTGGTCCTTGCCCATGCCGACATTCTCGCCGGGATGGAATTTGGTGCCGCGCTGGCGCACGATAATGTTGCCGCTGATGACGGCTTCCCCGCCGAACTTCTTGACGCCGAGACGACGGCCGTCCGAGTCGCGACCGTTGCGCGACGAACCGCCTGCTTTTTTATGAGCCATGGCTCTGCTCCGAAACTATGAGCGGGCGCTGATCGCCCCGCTGGAAAGGGGTGCGCGCGAGACGCGCGCGTTGCGATTCATATAACATGGAAGAGCGGGCTCTTCCATCGCGGGCGCGGGTTCAGCCCTCGATCGCGGTGATCTCGACGAGCGTCAGATCCTGGCGATGGCCGCGCTTGCGCTTGGAATTCTGCCGGCGGCGCTTCTTGAAGGCGATGCTCTTCGGGCTGCGGGTCTGTTCGGCGATCTTGCCGACGACCTTGGCGCCCGCGACATTCGGGGCCCCGACGGTGAGCGCGCCTTCCTTGGAGACGAGGAGCACATCCTCGAAGCTTATGGCGTCGCCGGCTTCGCCCTCGAGCGCCATGACGGTGATGACGTCGCCGGCTGCGACGCTGTATTGCTTGCCGCCGGTTCTGATGACTGCGAACATTGTTTTTCCTGTTATGTTCGGCCCGGCTCTGACGGATGACCGCCGGCCGGCTTCTTGGCAGTTGGATTGGCTTCGGCTTCCCAGGCCGCTGTCGAGGCGACAAAAGAAAAACGCGGCGTAAACGCCGCGCCGAAGCCCTCCAGATTTACGCGAGGCGAAGGGGTCTTGTCAATCCCGTGACGAGGCTATCAGCCGGAAGATGTGGCGACAGCGCGAAATGTGATAAACTGCGTCTCATGGCTGAAGCGATCAAAAACTCCCCCATACCGTTGGCTCCAGAGCGTTTCCTGGGGACATGGCGGCGCTTTGGTCCCGTCGGCCCGGTCTACGAAATCATCGGGCGGAACAGGGAACTGGAAAACGGCGATTGGATGATGCGAATCCGCGTCTTGGAGACCGGCGAGGAAGCCGATTATAAGCTCACCGACATCTTGGACGACCCGAAGGAGCGTTGACGTTCGCAATCGCCTTCGATCTGGCGGTAGCGCATCTCCCTCACGGCTCTTTCGGCGTCTCGCCTTGCGGCGCCTCCGGGCGGGCCTCCTTAGGCTGTTCCGGCTTCTCGTAAATCTTCAGCGTTTTCCTGATGATCGGCTCCGTCGTCGAGGTCCACCCCGGCTTTTGCGCCGTGACCGGCGTCGGGCCCGGCCCGGCGACCATATGCACGACCTTAAAACCCCTTGTCTTCAGTTCGCGCAGGAAGTCGGGCAGCATCTTCGCAGTGCTGGCCTTGGAATCATGGAACAGGATGACGCCCTTGCCCGCCTTCTCGAGCCGGCCCATCACCAGCGAGAGTTCGGCTTGCGGCGTCATCAGCAGCCAATCGGAGGCCCATAAATCCGAGCCGAAGACGTTCATGCCGCGGGAATGCACATAGTCGAGCAGCTCCTTGGAGTCGGCGTATCCGGGAAAGCGAAAGAACGGCGCCGCCGGCGCCGAGCCGAGGCGCGACGCCGCTGCGTCCACCGCCGCCACGCCGTCGTCGACCTCTTTCTTCCCCGCCTCGAACGGCATCATGCGCAGCGTGCGCGCCGGATGCGTCATCGAGTGGTAGCCGACGCTATGCCCTTCCTTGAGTTCGCGCTTTACGAGTTCCGGGAGCGCTGCGGCGTTGCGCCCGATGAGGAAAAAAGTGGCGTGCACGCATTCGGCCTTGAGCGCGTCGAGCGTCTCGGTCGTCGTCGGCGAAGCGGGACCGTCGTCGAAGGTCAGCACGACTTCGTGATCGCTCAGCTCCAGCGACTGCGGATAGCTTTGCAGTCCGACCGAGACCCCGTCCTTGCCGTCGATCGGGATTTCGCGGTGGACGCCGAGCTTGTCTGGACCGCAATCCTGCGCTTTCGCCGCGCTCGCGCCTAAAGCGAGGAGCAGGAGGAAGCCGATGGCGGCGCCGAGCTTTGGATAAGTTCTGCGAGGTCGGGTCATCTGCGCTTTCGCGGTTTGATTTCCGGCGCGTGCGGGTTATGCAGCCTGCCAAACTAACGCGAGTGCCGGCATGACGCCAGACGGTGACGATACGGCGACCAAACCCGACCTTTTCCGCGACGAACGCGGCGAACCGCGTCGGGAATTCGTCGCAGAGGTGGAGGCGGCCGTCGCGCGGGAGGATTCCGCGCGCGTGCATGACCTCGTCGGCGCGCTGCACGAAGCCGATCTTGGCGCGCTGATCGAACTTCTCGACCATGAGACGCGGCCAAAGCTCATCGGCCTCATGGGCGCGGACTTCGATTTCGCGGCGCTGACCGAGGTCGGCGAGACGACGAGAGAGGACATTCTCGAAGAACTCCCGGTCGAGACGCTCGCGGAAGCGGTGCGCGAATTGGAGAGCGACGACGCCGTCGCCATCCTCGAAGCGCTGGAGCCCGAGGAACAGGCCGAGGTTCTGGAAGCGCTGCCCGCGCATGAGGCCATCGTGCTGCGGCGGTCGCTGAACTATCCCGAGGACAGCGCCGGACGTCTGATGCAGTCGACGCTGATCGCGGTCCCGGCGTTTTGGTCTGCAGGGCAGGTGCTGGATTTCTTCCGCGACACCGACCCCGACCTTTTGCCTCACAGCTTCTTCGAAGTTTTTGTCGTCGATCCGGCCTATCGCCTGCTCGGCACGGTGTTTCTGGACGCGCTGGTGCGCGCGAAGCCGATGAAGCGTCTCGACGAGATCATGCAGGCGGATCGTCGCCGGGTCGTCGTCAACGAGAACAGCGAAGAAGTGGCGCGTCTTTTCGAGCGCTACAATCTCGTCTCGGTGCCGGTGGTCGACGAGGCCGAGCGTCTGGTCGGCGTCATCACCATCGACGACATCGTCGACGTCATGCAGGAAGCGGCCTCCGAAGAGATCAAGGCGCTGGGCGGCGTCAATCCGCAAGAAGAGCTGAGCGACGATTTTTGGCAGACCGCCAAGAGCCGCTTCCTGTGGCTGCTGGTCAATCTGGGGACGGCTTTCGTCGCCTCTTCGGTGCTGCGGCTGTTCGAAAATCAACTCGAAAAAATGGTGGCGCTCGCGGTGCTGGCGCCGATCATCGCCAGTCAGGGCGGCAATTCGGCGACGCAGACGATGACCGTCGCGGTGCGGGCGCTCGCCACCCGCGAACTCTCGGGCAAGAACGCGCTGCGGGTGGTGTTGCGCGAACTCGCCGCCGCCGCCGTCAACGGCGCCGCTTTCGGCCTCATCACCGGCGCCGTCGCCGCCAATTGGTTCCAGAACGTCGGACTTGCGCCGGTCATGGCGCTCGCCATGTTCACCAATCTGATCGCCGGCGCGCTCGGCGGCATTCTGGTTCCGCTCACGCTGGAACGCTGGCGGGTCGATCCCGCCGTCTCCTCCTCGGCCTTCGTCACCACGGTCACCGATGTTGTGGGTTACGGCGCTTTCCTTTCTATCGCCACGTTGTGGTTTCATTTACTGTAAAGCCAGTGTATCCGCGCCTCAGGCTTTCGTTCGCGGCGGGGAGGGGCTTGTTAACGCGCCGTTTCCGCCAAGGGGATAATTTGAGCTCATGCGTGAATTGACCTCTTCCCTCCGCTGCTTCGCTTCCGCCGCGCTGGTTTCGGGCGCTTCCCTGCTGCTCGCCGGTTGTGGCGGCGGCATGGACCCGAGCTACACCGAGCGACGGCCGGTGCATTTCTCGACCGCTGCGCCTTTGACCAACGCCAAGCGCGATCCTGATTTTCTCGCCTATGCGGTGCCGACGAGCGATCTGCATCTCTATCCGGCGACGCTCAGCGCGCAGCACGAGGTGCATGGTATCGACGTGTCCAAATTCCAGGGCGACATCGACTGGCAGGCGGTGAAGGACGCGGGCGTCGCCTTCGCCTTCATCAAGGCGAGCGAGGGCGCCGACAGCGTCGACCGCAAATTCGCCTACAACTGGGCCGCCGCCAAAGCCGCCGGCGTGCCGCGCGGGCCCTATCACTTCGTTTACTGGTGCCGGCCGCCGCTCGAAGAGATCGCCAATCTCGAGCGCGTCGCGCCGGTCGAAGCCGACGCCCTGCCGCCGGTGCTCGACGTCGAGGCGACGCCGACGTCGAGAACCTGCAAGCGCACGCTGGAGCGCGATGAGGTGCTCCGCGACATGCGCGTCATGCTGCAGGAAATGGAGCGTCATTACGGAAAGAAGCCGATCATTTATTCTTCGGTCGACTTCTATCAGGCGATCCTGGACGCCGATGCGCTGTCGGAATATCCGATCTGGGTGCGCTCGACGAAATATCATCCGACCGTGCGCTACGGCGCGCGCAAGTGGACCTTCTGGCAATATCGCTCGGACGGAACGGTCCCCGGCATCCCCGGCGCCGTCGATCAGAACGCGTTCCGCGGCACGCATGAGCAATGGCGCAAATGGCTGGCGGAGCAGACGGCGGGGTAGAGTGGATTGCTTCGTCGCTCGCGCTCCTCGCAATGACGCCGACCCATCACCGGTCATTGCGAGCCGCAGGCCCACAAAGCCGCTTCGCCTACCTCGCAAACTTCTTATACTTCAAGCGATGCGGGATCACGGAATTGAGTCCGAGCCGCCGCTTCTTGTCTTCTTCGTAATCGGCGAAATTGCCTTCGAACCACTCGACATGACTGTCGCCCTCATAGGCCAGCATATGCGTCGCGATGCGATCCAAAAAGAAGCGATCATGCGAGATCACGACGGCGCAGCCGGCGAAATCCGTGAGCGCTTCCTCCAGCGCGCGCAGCGTCTCGACGTCGAGGTCGTTGGTCGGCTCGTCGAGCAGCAGCACATTGGCGCCGCTTTTAAGCATCTTGGCGAGATGCACGCGGTTGCGCTCGCCGCCTGACAGACTGCCGACCTTCTTTTGCTGATCGGCGCCTTTGAAATTGAAGTTTCCGCAATAGGCGCGGGAGTTGATCTCGCGCTTGCCGAGGTAAATCACCTCGTTGCCGCCGGAAATCTCCTCCCAGACGGTCTTGTTTCCGTCGAGCGAGTCGCGCGACTGGTCGACATAGCCAAGCTGCACGCTCTCGCCGATGGTGATGGAGCCGCTGTCGGGCTTCTCCTGGCCGGTGATCATGCGGAACAGCGTGGTCTTGCCGGCGCCGTTGGGACCGATGACGCCGACGATGCCGCCGGGCGGCAGTTTGAACGACAAATCGTCGATCAGCAGCCGGTCGCCGTAGGCCTTCGACAGATGGTCGAAATTGATGACGTTTTCACCAAGGCGTTCGGCGATCGGGATGATGATCTGCGCCGTCGTCGGCGCCTTCTCGCTGCTTTTGGCGACAAGCTCCTCATAGCGCTGGATAGCGCGCCTTGGACTTGGCCTGGCGCGCCTTGGGCGAGGCCGCGATCCACTCGCTGTTCGCGCCTCGAGCGCGCGCTGACGCGCCTTGTCCTCGCTCGCCTCCTGCACCAGCCGCTTCTGCTTCTGCTCCAGCCAGGCCGAGTAATTGCCCTCGTAGGGAATGCCGCGGCCGCGATCGAGCTCGAGAATCCAGCCCGTCACATTGTCGAGGAAGTAGCGATCGTGGGTGACGATCAGGATGGCGCCGGGATAGTTGCGCAAATGCCCTTCGAGCCAATTCACCGTCTCGGCGTCGAGATGGTTGGTCGGTTCGTCGAGCAGCAGCAGTTCGGGCTGCTCCAGCAGCAGCCGGCACAGCGCGACGCGGCGCCGTTCGCCGCCGGAGAGCTTCGTCACGTCGGCGTCGTCCGGCGGACAGCCGAGCGCGTCCATCGCCTGATCGACCTGGCTGTCGAGATCCCAGAGGCCCTGCGCCTCGATCTCGTCCTGCAGCTTGGTCATCTCGTCGGCGGTCTCGTCGGAATAATTCATCGCGAGATCGTTGTAGCGATCGAGGATCGCCTTCTTCGCCGCGACGCCCAGCATGACGTTGTCGCGCACGTTGAGTTCCGCGTCGAGTTGCGGCTCCTGCGCGCAGATAGCCGACGCGCGCGCCCTCGGCGACAAAGCCCTCGCCGGAAAATTCCTTGTCGATGCCGGCCATGATGCGCAGCAGCGTCGATTTGCCGGCGCCGTTGACGCCGAGCACGCCGATCTTGGCGTCGGGATAGAAGGAGAGATGGACGTTGTCGAGCACCTTCTTGCCCGTCGCCCAGGTCTTGGTGAGCCCCTGCATATGATAGATGAACTGCCGCGCCATAGGCTTTCCGTTCCCAAAGGAGATTTGATTGGGCCCGTGTTTAGCGCCTTTGCCGACGGAGTGGGAAGGGGTTTCTGGCCTGCTTTTCCCCATCATGGCCGGGACAGGCCCAGCCATGACGGCTCGCGAAGGCTTTCGCTCAGCCTTCCTGCAGCAGGTAGCGGCGGCCGAGCGGCTGCAAGGGCCGGGCGTTGTTGGGGAAGAGCTTCTTGAAGGCGTCGATGTCGCTTTGCGCCACTGCAACGGGCTCGCCGTAAACGTTCCAGTCGACGACCTCGGAGCAGGGCGGCGTCGTAAGCGATCCCTCGTAGCGATACAGCGGACCGGATTTCGGGGTGAGCGTCGTAACGTCGATCGGCGTTTCGAGCTTGGCCTCGCCCAGCTTCGCCGGCGCCTTCGCCATGATCGCCGACATGGCCGGGTTGGCCCCGCCGCCAGTCAAAAACACCCCGACGACCGCCAATCGGCCGTCCGGCTGCGCATGCACGAAATGCGCCTCCATCGCCGAACGCGCGCCGCGCAGCGCATGTTCGCTCGGCGTGTGGAAATGGAACTGCTTCAGCTCATAGCCGCGATCGCCGATGCGCAGCGTGCTCCCGGGCGCGGCGTTGGCCTGGATCGTATGGCCGTTGTTGACGATCGGATAGGCCTGCGGCTTCCAGTTGATCGTCAGACGGTCGATCTTCGCCGAGACCGCGCCCCTGAGGTCGATCGGCGACTGTTCGCTGCCAATGGCGCAAGCCTTGAAGGTCGGGTCGATGTCGCCCCATTTCTCTGCGCCCGCGGCGCCCTCATATTCCCAGTGTTTGGCGCCTTCCGCCAGCGCGACCTTCGCACAGATCGGACATGACAGAAGCAGGCCAAGAACTCCGCGTCTATGTATCATCTGCAGTTTCCCTTCTATTCCTCGGCAACCTGAAACTTTGCGCGGACAGACCTACAACAGCGGACGGCCTTCGTCAGCCGCGGAGTTCGAGACGATCCGCGAATCCGATCCGAAAGGACCAGAATGATACGCGCCTATTCCGACCATGCCGCCAATGAGCGCACCTTCCTCGCCTGGGTGCGCACCGGGATCGCGATCATCGCGCTCGGTTTCGTCATCGAGAAATTCAACGTCTTCCTGCTCACGATCGCCGCGACGCTCGCCCTCGACATGCCGCAGGGCGCGCATCTCAAGCAGCTTTCCGGCCCGCTCGGACGCTACGGCGGCCTCGCGCTGATCCTTGGCGGCGTGGGGCTGATTTTGCTTTCGGCCTTACGTTTCTGGCGTACCGGTCAAAGGCTTTCGGCGCCGCAGGAATACGCCGCCCGCTCGGTGGCGCGCTCGGAATATTTCTTGCTGATGGCGATCGTCGCCTTCGTCGCGATTTTCGCCGCCTATCTCGCTCTGGCTTGATCAGCGAGAGGCTAGAATCATTGTCATTCGAGTAGTCGAAGGCTATGGGAGCCGCTTTCGCGCAAACAGCTCAAGCGCGGCGCGGCGGAGGGAAAATGAACATTCTGCTCATCGGCTCGGGCGGACGCGAACATGCGATCGCCAATGCGCTCGTCAAAAGCCCGCGTCTGAAGCGGCTCTACCTCGCGCCCGGCAATCCAGGTACGGCGCAGATCGCCGAGAGCGTCGATCTCAACGTCGCCGATCATCGCGCGGTGGTGGATTTCTGCCGCGACTTCGCGATCGGTTTCGTCGTCGTGGGGCCGGAGCAGCCGCTCGTCGCCGGCCTCGTCGACGCGCTGGCGGCGGAAGACATCCTCGCCTTCGGCCCGACGCAGGCGGCGGCGCAGCTCGAAGGCTCTAAGGGCTTCACCAAAGATCTCTGCCGCGCCAACGATATTCCCACGGCGGACTATGCGCGCTTCGACAATGAGGCGGCGGCGTTGGCCTATCTGCGCGAACTTGGCGCGCCGCGAAGGGCGTCCGATGGACGCCCGTCCCAAGCGACGGGCCATGTCGTCGTCAAGGCGGACGGCCTCGCCGCCGGCAAGGGCGTCGTCGTCGCGGCGACGCTGCAGGAGGCGGAAGACGCCGTAGCCGCCATGTTCGGCGGACTGTTCGGGCGTTCAGGCGCCGAGGTGGTGATCGAGGAGTTCCTCGTCGGCGAGGAAGCGTCGTTCTTCGCGCTTTGCGACGGCGAAAATGCGGTGGGTTTTTCCAGCGCGCAGGATCACAAGCGCGTCGGCGAAGGCGACGTCGGGCCCAACACCGGCGGCATGGGGGCCTATTCGCCGGCGTCGATCGTCACGAAGGACGTCGAACGCGAAGTCATGCAGCGTATCATAACGCCGACCCTGCGGGCGATGTCGGCGATGGGCGCGCCCTATCGCGGCGTGCTTTACGCCGGCCTCATGCTGACGCGCGAAGGGCCCAAGCTCATCGAATACAATTGCCGCTTCGGCGATCCGGAGGCGCAGGTCATTCTGCCGCGGCTCGAAGACGATCTGCTCGAGCTGATGCTCGCCTCGGCGCAGGGGCGCCTCGCCGATGTCGCCCCGCGCTTCTCGCCGCGCGCGGCGCTGACCGTCGTGCTGGCGGCGAAGAATTATCCGGCGGCGCCGTTGACCGGCTCGCGCATCGAGGGCGTCGCGCGCGCGCAGGAGCTTAGCGACGTGATCGTCACCCATGCCGGGACGCGGATGGCGGACGGCCATCTTCTCGCCGCCGGCGGACGCGTGCTGAACGTCACTGCCCTCGCGCCCGACGTGACGGCGGCGCAAACTCTTGCCTACGCCGCGGTCGACCGCATCGATTGGCCTGGCGGATTCTGCCGGCGCGACATCGGCTGGCGCGAAGTTCTGCGCGAGCGCGGAGCTTGACGCCTACTCGCGGGAGCCGAGCAGGCCGTTTTCGAAGAGGTGCCAAAGCGACTTCTGTGATTTGCGCGCGACGACGTTGGCGCCCGCGGGACGTCGCTGCAGATAAAGCGTCTTGTCGTGGAAATCCTCGAGCCCGGTCCTGTGGCCGACGCTGATCACGGTGGCGTGCGCAAGATCTTCGTTCAAGAGGCTCAGCAGCGACGACTGACTCTCCTCGTCGAGCGCCGAGGTCGCTTCGTCCATGATGATGATTTGCGGACGTTGCAGCAGCAGCCGCGCGAAGGCGAGACGCTGACGCTCGCCGCCCGAGAGAATCTGGTCCCACCTTTCCTCGTCGTCGAGATGATGGAGGAGATAGCTCAGGCCGCAGCGCTGCATCGCGCCGGCGATCATGTCGTCCGTTATCTCCGCGTCCGCGGGCGCGGAATAAAGCAACGCCGTCCTCAGCGTTCCGAGCGGGACATAAGGCTTTTGCGGAACGAAGGCGATCGTCGCGTCCTTGGGCAGCTTGATCTTCCCGGAACCCCAGGGCCACAGCCCGGCGAGCGCGCGGATCAGCGTGCTCTTGCCGCTGCCGCTTTCGCCGCCGATGAGCACCTTTTCGCCGAGCGCGATTTCGACATTGGCGTCGGCGATGACGACGCGTCCGTTGCGATGCGCGACGGACAGATCCTCGATGCGGATTTGATTGTCCTCGCTCTCGCTGATCTCGATGCTTTCGTTTTCGCCCATCACGACCGAGACGTCGAGACCGTCGAGGGCTTCCGAGAGTTCGTCGACTCTGTTGGCGGAGGCCATCCACTCGGCGACGCGCACGAAATTGTCGATGAACCAGTTGAGCGCAATCTGCACGGTGACGAAGGCGGAGGCGAGCTGCATCACGCCGCCGAGCGAAATCTGATCGCTGAGGTATTTTGGCGCGACGAGCACGAGCGGCGCCAATGGAACGAAAGCGCCGTTGGAGTTTTGCACGCTGGCGACGATGCCGTTCTGACGGATGAGATAGATCCAGGCTTTGACCACTTGCTCGAAATTGGCGAAGATCGAGCGCCGCTCTTCAGAATCGCCGCGCACGAGCGCAATGCTTTCGGCGTTCTCGCGCAAGCGCGTCAGCTCGGCGCGAAACTGCGCCTCCGCCTCGTTCTTCTGCGCGACGGCGCGCACCATGTAGCGTCCGGTGACATAGGCGAGGCCGCCCGACAGCAGCGTATAAACGATGCAGGCGAGGCCGAGATAGGCGGGAATGACGATGAACACGCCGCCGATCGAGAAACTGGCGGAGCCGCCGACGCTCCACAACACGCCGAAAAACGCGCAGGCCATCGCGAGCGCGGTGAGCACGCCGATCGCAAAATCCACCAGGGGCTCGATGGAGAGGCGCACGTCTTCGGCGATGCGATATTCCGGCGCCGACTGTTCCGAAGCGACGATGCCGAGGCGATAATAGCGTTGGTCTTCGATCCACCAGCCGGCGAGGCGCCGTGTCAGCCATTCGCGCCAGCGCAGCTGCAGCGACATGCGCGCGATCAGCGTCGCGCTGGCAGTCAGACCGCAAAACAGCGTCAGGAACGGCAGCAGGGCGACATTGGTGAGGAGATCGATATTTTTCTTATGTTCCAGCGCGTCGAAGAAGGAACGATTCCACAAATTGACGCCGAGCTGCGCCGCGAGTTGCAAAGCGACGCATAAGACGACCAGCAGCGTAAGCAGCCACGCCTGGCCGCGCTTGTCGCCGCGCCAAAAGCCTGCCGCGAGGCGCGCGAACTGCGCCCAGCGCGCACGCGGCGGTCTCGCCGCGCTCGCCTCTTCGTCAGTTCTCAGCATCGCAGGCTCCAGGACTTGAGCGCTTTTCTTGCAAGGCTTGAAAGTTGCGCCCGACAAAGAGAATTTAGAGCGCAAGCGGCTGCAGCGGGCAAGATGCGCTGAAAAGCTTTGCTATTCTGGAGCTAAACTGTTGAGGAAATAAGATGTTCCACCAATCGCCAGCAGGAGCGGAAAAATTACCTTGAGCGGAAATCTCAGGCGGCGGATTTAGCCTCGGTCAAGCCGAGATGCAGCGCGAGATTTGCGCGCGCGCGATTGAGCCTGCTCTTAACGGTGCCGACCGGAACGCCGCAGGCTTCTGCGGCCTCCTCGTAGCTGAGGTCCGCGACGCCGATCATCAGCAGCACTTCGCGCTGCTCCGGGACGAGCTTCGAGATCGCCTTCTGCACGTCCTTCATATGGACCTTGGACTCCTGTCCGCCCTCGACCGCAATCTGGTCGGCTATGGCCCCGTCAGGATCCGGCGCCTCGCGCTGGCTCTTGCGGAACTGCGTGAAATAGGTGTTGCGCAGGATCGTCACGAGCCATGCGCGCAGATTGGTTCCAGTCTGAAAGGAATCTGCGTGCGTCCAGGCTTTGACCAAAGTTTCTTGAACGAGGTCGTCAGCTTTGCTGTAGGAGCCCGAGAGAGATATCGCGAAGGCCCGCAAATATGGCATCTCCTTAATGATCTGGTCGGAGAAGGATTTATCCCTCATACGCCACGCCGCTCCTTCGCTTCGATCTTGGCCAGCAAGACGAGGAACTCGTCTGGAATTGGCTGTTCGATGAGCGATTTGCAATAATCACGAAAAATCTCTCCGAGTTTTTCCTGCACGCGGCCATCGAGCGAAACCTCGAACTCGCCCTCTAAGACGTTGATCGATTTCGGCGGGGACAGCGGCCAACCGCGCGCCGTCGAGTTTTTTATCGTCTTTTGTGTTCTGGCCCATATAGACGCGCTTCTATAGTGAGGACGCCGAGCTTCGGCGCCCGCTCCATGGTAATGTAGTGACGGTCACACAGAGGGAAAGCGCGCGCCAGAAAAGAACGGCAAGCTTGCGCTTCCCACTCTCGTTTCGGTTTGCAAGAAGCCGCCCTAGATTAAAGTGACCCGAGCATCGCATATCGAAAAAGTCTTTAAAAATTTTTCGGATCATGCTTTAGGGACTCCACCGCCTTGCTCGCGCAGATCAGGAAGTCTTTATGCCTCTCTCGAAAGAAATCGCGCCGCATTTGGCTTATCTACGAAGATATGCGCGCGCGCTCACGGGTTCGCAACAAAGCGGCGACGCTTATGTCGTTTCTGCCCTGGAGGCGCTCGTCGCCGATCCCGACAGCTTTCCGCGCGCGCTGGGCGCAAGGGTCGGGCTTTACCGCGTCTTCACGCAGCTCTGGTCGTCGATCGCTCTCAACGAGGCGCCCTTTCCAGCCCCGAGGAAACGAAAGAGCCGCAATCGGCCGCGATGCGCAATCTCGCCGCGCTGACCCCGAAGTCGCGCCAGGCCTTTCTGCTTCGCACCGTCGAAGGCTTCTCGGAACAGGACGTCGCCGCGATTCTGGACGCGACGCCTCACGAGGTCGCCGCGATGCTGCAGGAGGCCGGACGCGAAATCACGAAATGCGTCGCGACCGACGTGCTGGTCATCGAAGACGAGATCGTCATCGCGACCGAGATTTCGCTCATCGCGAAGGATTCTCGGCCACAATGTGATCGGCGTTGCGCGCACGCGCGACGAAGCCATCGCGATCGTGCAGACTTACAAGGTCGGACTGGTGCTCGCCGACATCCAGCTCGCCGACGGCAGTTCCGGCTTGGACGCGGTCAACGAGATGCTGCAGATGTTCGACGTGCCGGTGATTTTCATCACGGCCTATCCTGAGCGCCTCCTCACCGGCGATCGTCCCGAACCCGCCTTTCTGATCAGCAAGCCCTACAAGGTCGACGCCGTGAAGGCCACGATCAGTCAGGCGCTTTTCTTCGACCGCAAAGCGAGCAAGCCGACGATCTGACGACACATCCCGGCTCCGCTTCGCACTGCGGAGCCGGCCCCTGGCCGCGGAACAACGGCGACGTTTGCAGCGTTGATGGTTTAAGTCGTCGTGTCGTCTCGAGCACAGGGCACTGATGCCTGAGGGGTGGGCGAGCCTTGATCAAAGACGAGAAGCGCGCTTATGCGGCGGAGGGCCGTCATGGGTCGGGAGACGAATTCGGCGAGCCGGGCGACATTTACCTCGACGCCAACATCCTGCGCCAGACCTTGGAGGCGTCGCCGACTGGGGTTGCGATCGTCGCGTCCCCGTCCGGAAAGGTGCTTGCGACCAATCAGGCGCTGCGCGACATTCTCGGCGCCGATTTGAGCTGTTCGAAGCAGATCGTCTCGGAGCAGGCGGGGTCGGCGTGGGGTCTGTCGCCGGATTTCATCGCCTTCGACGAAGACGGCAAATCCGTCCCGGGAGACAGGCATCCTCTGCTGCGCGCGTTGAACGGCGGCGAAGAGAGTCCCTTGCTCGAGTGCCGCTATCTGCGCCCCGACGGCGCTCCGATCTGGATACGGATTTCCAGCGCGTCGCTGCGTTCGAAATCCGGCGAGATGATCGGCGCCGCGCTCTTCGTCAGCGACATCGACAATCTTCGCTCCGCCCAATCGCAGGCCCGGCTGATGAAGCTGGAGTTGCATCATCGCGTGAACAACGCTTTGGCGATGGTGCAATCGATCGCAAATCTCGGCGCGCGCTCTGCGGTCGATCTCGAAAGCTTCAGTCAGACCTTCTCCGGTCGCGTGCGCTCGCTCAGCCGCACGCAATTGCTGCTCTCGCAAGGTTCCTGGGGGCGCATCGCGCTCAACGACCTTCTCGACGCGGAACTTGAACTTTCCGCCGCGCCGTTGGAGAGCCGCTTCGCGCTGAGCGGGGAAAGCGGAGAAGGCGTGATGGTCCCCGCGGGCGCCGCGGTCGCGCTTGGCCTTGCGCTGCATGAATTGAAATCCAATGCGGAGAAATTCGGCGCGCTCTCCGTAGCCGGCGGTTATGTACAAATACGATGGCGCGTCGATCGCGAGGCGCGTCCGCCAAAACTGATGCTGGACTGGCGCGAAATCGGCGGCCCTCCCGTGCCGCCGCCGGAACGCCAGGGATTGGGCGTATTCCTGCTCGAAAGCGTGCTCGCCGCGCAGCTTGGCGGCAGCATCGCCATCGATTTCGACGCGGCCGGAGTCGTCGCGCAGCTTGTTGCAAACATTTGACGCAGCTTTTATTGTCTGCGGCCTCCAGCGCTGGTTCCGACCGAACAACCCGGCGCTCGAATGCGCAAAGCCGAGTTATCTTGTCCTGCTTTCCGAACGTCGGGCTCGAGCATGTCGCCAAAAAGTGCGAAGCGGCTTTTGGGCGAGCACGTGCTTCGAATGCGCTCAAGGGGCATCGCTCGGCGTTCAGTCGGTGATGAAATGTCGGTGGACCAGGACGAACATCCCCTCTCGAGCCTCATGGCGGATCTGCGCATGGCGGCGCCGAACGACGAAGATGCGTCGCGGGAGAAGTCGCTCGTCGGCGCATTGTTCGACGCCTCGCACGACTGCCTCAAGATCCTGACGCCCGACGGCCGGTTGATGGCGATGAACAAAGCCTGTCTGCTCGGCATGGAGATCGACGACGCCGAAGCGGTGAACGGGAGCGAATGGACTTCGCTCTGGCCGCAAGAGCACCGCTCGCTGGTCGAGACCTATCTGCACCGCGCGGCGGCCGGCCAGGCCGGAGGATTCACGGGCTTTTGCCCGACGCTGAAAGGCGCGCCGCGCTGGTGGGACGTCGAGATCGCGCCGATCTTCGGTCGCGATGGACGCGTCGTCGCCATCCTCGGCGCGTCGCTCGACATTACGCAATGGGTCGAGAGCCACCAGAATATGCGTGACTCGCTGGCTTCGCGCGAGCGCGCGCTGTCGAAACTTGTCGCGCAGCTCAGCGCCGAGTCCTTGCGTCTCGCAGAGGCGCAGCGGGCGCTCGATCATTCGCAAAAGCTGCAGGCGCTCGGCGAGTTCATCGGCGTCGTCGTGCACGATCTGAACAATGTGCTGGCCATCGTCGACAGTTCGATGCGCGTATTGCGGCGCACGGCGACTGACGATTTTACCAGGGAGATTCTTGATCAGAGCAAATCGGCGATCGCCCGAGGCACGCAGTTCATACGGCAGTTGCTGGAATTTTCGCGGTTCGAGGAGGTCGAGCCGGAAATCTTCGAGCCGGCGAGCGGCCTGAAGGAAGTGGCGGATCTCGTGGCTTCGCTGCTTGGGCCGCGGATCGACGTCGAGCTCGAATGTCCGAGCGGCTGCTGGCCGATAAAAGCCTCGCGCGCCAAAATCGAGTCAGTCTTCCTCAACCTCGCCGCCAATGCGCGCGACGCCATGCCCGAGGGCGGGCATTTGTTTCTCAAAGTCGAGAACGTGCCCGCGGCGCAGCGTCCGGTCGGCTTGCACGCGGGCGATTACGTGCGGTTCGAGATAAAGGACACCGGCCGCGGCATGACCGATGAGGTATTGGCCAAGGTCGGCAAGCCGTTCTTCACGACGAAGGCGCGCGGCGTCGGAACCGGACTTGGCGTCGCCTCTGCGTTCAGGTTCGCCGAAAACGCGCAAGGCCGCGCCAAGGTGATCAGCGCTCCCGGCCGCGGCTGTTCGGTCGTGTTCTACATTCCGCGTCACCTCGAACCCGAAGCGATGGAGGCTGGTCCGCCGTGCGAGAATCGCGCGCATGGCGCGGCGACGATCGTCTTCGCGCGTTCGCAAGAAGCGGAGGAATTTTCAAGTTATTTGCGTCAGCTCGGCTACACCGTCGTGGACGTGTTCGATGACGCCGAAGCGCGCGCTGTGTTGTTGCAGCCGCTTTGCGTCGATCTCGTCATCGTCGAAGTCGGAGCGGTCGACATCTCGGCGATTGTTCACGAGGCCATGCTGCGCGCGCATCCAGATGCGCCGCTCGCCTTGCTGGCGGACGGCGGCTATCGGCCGATCGACGAAACCGCGATCGTCATGCGCAAGCCGTTAAGCAAGACGCGCTTCGCCGAAGCTCTGCTGCTGGCGCTAGGTCGAGCGCCGGCAAAATATCTGCCTACGGCGACGCTCAACGGGGTTGCCCGATCGATCGAGAAGATGCGCGATTCGATCCTGCGCAAAAGATTGTCCGAGTGGCTCGAACTCGCGCGCCGTCAAGGCCGCGCGCCGGCGTTGTGCGACGCGCTCGCGCTGCTCGACGATCCGCTGGAGCGCTCCTTCCTGATCCGTTTGAGCGGCGACAAGGAGTTTCCGGCCTTTCTCTACGAGCAGGCCGGCGCGTCGCTGACGCGGCTGCTCGGCGGCGCCGACGCCGCGGATTTCTTCGAGCCGTCGCATCAGGAAATCGTCGGTTCGGTGTATCGCGCCTATCGAGATGCGCTGCGCGGCCGGCCGCATTACGAAAGCGACGAACAAGGCGTCGGCGAATGGCTGATGATGCCGCTGACCGCCGATGGCGCAACGATCACGCACATGCTCGGCTTCGCGCGTCCAGCGCTTTAATCCGTCACGCTCCCGTTGCGCGCAACCGCCTCGGCTCTGCGGAACAATTCCCGACAAGGACGGTTTAACTCACGTCTGTTACGTCTTTCGGGAGTGTCGCTATGGCGATGGGCAATCTTCTCCATTGGGCCATCATATTCCTCGTCGTCGCGCTGATCGCCGCTCTGTTTGGTTTTGGCGGCGTTGCCGGGGTTGCGATGGAGGGCGCCCGCACATTGTTCTGGGTCGCTGTCGTGCTGATGATCGTGGCCGCCGTGCTGGGGTTCATTCGCCGCGCGTGACTTGGGTGACGAGCACAACGTCAAACGGTCGTTCCCTTAAAAAGGAGCGGCCGTTTTTCTTGTTTCACCGCGCCGGAGTTTCCTTTCTTCACGGAGCCGACGGCTTCATTCGCAAACCCCTTCAACTTGTCGAGCTCGAGCTCTTGTCGCTGTGCGCCATTGTCCCGAGCGCGACGTTCACGCTCGTCTCACAGGAGGTCACCCAGCATGGGCTTCGATTGTTCCAAGGCTGGGCTTTTCGAGAGATGGAGGCGCAGCTTTCAAGCTCAAGCGGATTTCCGATTGATGCGCGACATCACCGCGTCGAGTTTTTTCATCAGCGCCGGATCGCGCGCTTCGGGAGCGGTGAGTATGGCGTTGTCGAGCGCGCGATCGGAGCCGATGGGACAAGCGTCCCGCTCCTTTGGAAAATCCTTCAGCAATCGCGCGAGCAGTCGGCTCGCGCTCTGCGAATTCTTGCGCACGACGTCCAGCACCGAGGCGACGTCGACATTGTCGTGTTCGGGATGCCAGCAGTCGAAATCGGTGACCATCGCGATCGTGGCGTAGGAGATCTCCGCTTCGCGCGCGAGCTTTGCTTCGGGAAGCGCGGTCATGCCGATGACGTCGTAGCCCGCGGCTTTGAATTGCAGCGACTCGGCGTAGGTGGAGAATTGCGGACCCTCGATGCAAAGATAGGTGCCGCCTTGCGTGAAGGCGACCTGTTCGGCCTTCGCGGCCGCGACGATGCGCTGCGAGAGTTTGGGCGCGATCGGATGCGCCATCGACACATGGGCGACGCAGCCGTCGCCAAAGAACGACGACGCGCGGCTCATCGTGCGGTCGACGAACTGATCGACGATGACGAAGAGACCCGGATAGAGTTCCGACTTGAACGATCCGCAAGCCGAGACGGAGACGATGTCGGTGACGCCGACCCGCTTCAGCGCGTCGATGTTGGCGCGATAATTTATACCGGACGGCGACAGCGCATGGCCGCGTCCGTGGCGCGGCAAAAACACCGCGCGCGTCTCGCCGACGCGCCCGAAGCGCAAGGCGTCGGAGGGCGCGCCCCACGGCGTTTCGACGCGCTCTTCGCGCACGTCTTCCAGTCCAGGCAGATCATAGAACTCCAGACCCGCCGATCACGCCGATCATCGCTTCGTTCATGTCAGCCTCCTCGCATCTCGAACGGGCGCAAAATAGCGGTTCGACGCTGCTCTGTCGCCTGCTTCGACAAGGGAATGAGGCGACGGCGGGGCGCCGCGTCCAAAATTGAGGCAAGGGGCGACGGGCGCATAACTTGGTCGAGGCTTGCGCCCCAAAAAAGCCTGTGTTAGGGGACGCGGCCATTGGAGCTTTGCGTTAACGCGCAGGCTCCTCCCCTGGCTTTTTCTCGTCGCTCGACGCTTTGATTCCTATCCGGTCCCTACGTGAACCGGAGCCGGGCGGCGACGCCGATCCAAGAGAGCAGAAAAACGTGGCTCAACACGGAGTCGATCTTTCCCTTGTCGCGGATCGTTACGCCACCGCACTTTTCGAACTCGCTTCGGAAAAAGGCGTGGTCGAAGAGGTTTTCGAGGCGCTGAAGGGCTTCACGCGACTTCTCGACGAGAGCGCGGAGTTCCGCACGCTGACGTCGAGCCCCGTCTTCTCCGCCGGCGAACAGACGCAGGCGCTGAACGCGGCGTTGAGTTCCGCCGGCGTTTCCGGCCTCGCCGCGAATTTTCTGCGCATGGTTGCGACAAAACGCCGCCTTTCTGCGTTGCCCGCGATCATCGCGTCGTTCACGCGCCTCTACGACGCCGCCCGCGGCGTGACGCGCGCCGAAGCGACCGTCGCCGGGCCGCTCAGCCCCGCGGAGGAAGCGTCGTTGCGAGACGCGCTGATTGCCGCGAGCGGCGGCAAGACCATCAATCTCGACGTCAAGACCGACGCTTCGATCATCGGCGGCGTCATCGTCAAACTGGGCTCGCGCATGGTCGACGCCTCGATCCGGACCAAGCTCAATTCCATTCGCACACGCATGAAAGAGGTCGGCTGATGGTGGATATCCGCGCCGCGGAGATTTCCGCGATTTTAAAGAGCGAGATCGCCAATTTCGGTAATCAGGCCGAGGTGAGCGAAGTCGGTCAGGTGCTGTCCGTCGGCGACGGCATTGCGCGCGTCTACGGCCTCGACAAGGTGCAGGCCGGCGAGACCGTCGAATTCGAAAACGGCGTGCGCGGCATGGCGCTCAATCTCGAAGCCGACAACGTCGGCGTCGTGATCTTCGGCTCCGATCAGCACATCAAGGAGGGCCAGACGGTCAAGCGCACCGGCGCGATCGTCGAGGTTCCCGTCGGCAATGAGCTGCTCGGCCGCGTCGTCGACGCGCTCGGCAATCCGATCGACGGCAAGGGCCCGATCAACGCGGCGCAGCGCTCGCGCGTCGACGTCAAGGCGCCCGGCATCATTCCGCGCAAGTCGGTGCATGAACCGATGGCGACCGGCCTCAAGGCGGTCGACGCGCTGATCCCGATCGGCCGCGGTCAACGCGAACTCATCATCGGCGACCGTCAGACCGGCAAGACCGCGATCGCGCTCGATACGATCCTGAATCAGAAGTCGCTCAACGACGGCCCCGACGAGAAGGCCAAGCTCTATTGCGTCTATGTCGCGATCGGCCAGAAGCGTTCGACCGTCGCGCAATTCGTGAAGGTGCTGGAGGAGCGCGGCGCGCTCGAATACTCCATCGTCGTCGCGGCGACCGCCTCGGACCCGGCGCCGATGCAGTTTCTCGCGCCCTTCTCCGGATGCGCCATGGGCGAGTTCTTCCGCGACAATGGCCGCCACGCGGTCATCATCTACGACGATCTCTCCAAACAGGCCGTCGCCTATCGCCAGATGTCGCTGCTGCTGCGCCGTCCGCCGGGCCGCGAAGCCTATCCCGGCGACGTGTTCTACCTCCACTCGCGCCTGCTCGAGCGCGCCGCCAAGCTCAGTGACGAGCGCGGCGCAGGCTCGCTGACGGCGCTGCCGATCATCGAGACGCAGGCCAACGACGTGTCGGCCTATATTCCGACCAACGTCATCTCGATCACCGATGGTCAGATCTTCCTCGAGACCGATCTCTTCTACCAGGGCATTCGCCCGGCGGTGAACGTCGGTCTTTCGGTCTCGCGCGTGGGGTCTTCGGCGCAGACGAAAGCGACGAAGAAGGTCGCCGGCAAGATCAAGGGCGAGCTCGCGCAATATCGCGAAATGGCGGCCTTCGCACAGTTCGGCTCCGATCTCGATGCGGTGACGCAGCGTCTCCTGAACCGCGGCTCGCGTCTGACCGAACTTTTGAAGCAGCCGCAGTTCTCGCCGCTGAAGATGGAAGAGCAGGTCTGCGTGATCTACGCCGGCGTCAACGGCTATCTCGATCCGCTGCCGGTGAATCGCGTCAAGGCGTTCGAGGAAGGGCTGTTGACGCAGCTGCGCACCTCTCACCCCGATCTCTTGGAGGCGATCCGCGCCTCGAAGGATCTGTCGAACGACTCCGCCGACAAGCTGAAGAGCGTCGTCGAGACTTACGCGAAGACGTTTGCATGACGAGAACCCTTCTCCCGCAAGCGGGAGAAGTTTAGGGTGTGATAGGCGCGCGTCATTGGCGAGCGAAGCAATCCAGGGGTCACGGACGCAATGGAAATCGCTTCGCCCTTTGACGCGAATAGTCCCGCAAGATCGCTGGCGCGGCTCCTAGATTGCTTCGCTTCGCTCGCAATGACGGCCTCGTCGCCGCAGGAACATTAGGCAAGAAGAAAGCCCATGGCCTCGCTAAAGGATCTTCGGAACCGAATTTCTTCCGTCAAAGCGACGCAGAAGATCACCAAGGCCATGCAGATGGTGGCCGCCGCCAAGCTGCGCCGCGCGCAGACCGCCGCCGAGGCCGCGCGTCCTTACGCCGAACGCATGGAGAGCGTGCTCGCCAATCTCGCCGGCGGCGTGGTCGCGGGGCCCGCAGTTGCTCACCGGCAATGGCGCGCGACCAGTCGCATCTGCTCGTCGTCGCGACGGCGGAGCGCGGTCTCTGCGGCGCCTTCAACTCATCGATCGCCCGCGTCTGGCGCGCGAGCATATTGCGCGCCTGCTGGGCCAGGGCAAGACGGTCAAGATCCTCTGCGTCGGCAAGAAGGGCTATGACCAACTGCGCCGGCAGTATCAAAGCCAGATCATCGAGCTCATCGAGCTGCGCGGCCTGCGCCAGGTCGGGTTCGACAACGCCGATCCGATCGGCAAGAAGGTCATCGAGCTGTTCGAGGCCGGCGAGTTCGACGTCGCGACGTTGTTCTTCTCGCAGTTCAAGTCGGTGATGGCGCAGATCCCGACCGCGTTGCAGCTCATTCCCGCGCAGATTCCTGCGACGAGAACGAGCAAGCGGCGCAAGGCGCGGCGCCGGCTTACGAATATGAGCCGGAGAGGAGAGATCCTCGCCGATCTTCTGCCGCGCAACATCGTCGGTCCAGGTGTTCCGCGCGCTGCTTGAAAACGCCGCCTCCGAACAGGGCGCGCGCATGAGCGCGATGGACAGCGCCACGCGCAACGCCGGCGACATGATCAAGAAGCAGACGATGCAGTATAACCGCTCGCGGCAGGCGATGATCACCAAGGAACTCATCGAAATCATTTCCGGCGCCGAAGCGCTCTGAGATCGACAGCAAGAGGACGAACATGGCAACGCCGACAATCAGTCCAGCGGGCGCATCACGCAGGTCATCGGCGCCGTCGTCGACGTTGCGTTCGACGGACATCTGCCGGAAATCCTGAATGCGCTGGAGACCGAAAACCAGGGCAATCGCCTGGTGCTCGAAGTGGCGCAGCATCTTGGCGAAAACACCGTGCGCGCCATCGCCATGGACACTTCCGAGGGCCTCACCCGCGGCCAGCCGGTCTCCGACACCGGCGCGCCGATCTCGGTGCCGGTCGGCGATGAGACGCTCGGCCGCATCATGAATGTGATCGGCGAGCCGGTGGACGAGGCCGGCCCGGTCGTGACCAGCGGCCGCCGCGCCATCCATCAGCCGGCGCCCTCCTACGCCGAACAGGCGACGGAAGCGCATATCCTCGAGACCGGCATCAAAGTCGTCGACCTGCTCGCGCCCTACGCCAGAGGCGGCAAGATCGGCCTCTTCGGCGGCGCGGGCGTCGGCAAGACCGTGCTGATCATGGAGCTCATCAACAACATCGCCAAGGCGCACGGCGGCTACTCGGTCTTCGCCGGCGTCGGCGAGCGCACGCGCGAGGGCAACGACCTCTACCATGAGATGATCGAGTCCAAGGTCAATGTCGACCCCAAGGAGAATAACGGCTCGACCGCCGGCTCCAAATGCGCGCTGGTCTATGGCCAGATGAACGAACCGCCCGGCGCGCGCATGCGCGTCGCGCTCTCGGGGCTCACCGTCGCCGAGGATTTCCGCGACCGCGGTCAGGACGTGCTGTTCTTCGTCGACAACATCTTCCGCTTCACTCAGGCCGGCTCGGAGGTTTCGGCGCTTCTCGGCCGCATTCCTTCGGCGGTGGGCTATCAGCCGACGCTCGCGACCGACATGGGCGCGCTGCAGGAGCGCATCACCACGACCAACAAGGGCTCGATCACCTCGGTGCAGGCGATTTACGTCCCCGCCGACGATTTGACCGATCCGGCGCCGGCCACCTCC
The DNA here is from genome assembly GCA_963820145.1 of uncultured Alphaproteobacteria bacterium. GTDB lineage: Bacteria > Pseudomonadota > Alphaproteobacteria > Rhizobiales > Beijerinckiaceae > Methylocystis. The sequence goes on along the minus strand of CAWFZD010000078.1, from coordinate 175,236 downwards.
TTCGCGCATTTGGACGCGACCACGGTGCTGTCGCGCTCGATCGCCGAAAAGGGCATCTATCCGGCCGTCGATCCGCTCGACTCGACCTCGCGCATGCTTTCGCCGATCATCGTCGGCGAAGAACATTATGAGGTCGCGCGCAAGGTGCAGTCGACGCTGCAGCGTTACAAGGCGCTGCAGGACATCATCGCCATTCTCGGCATGGACGAACTCTCCGAAGAGGATAAGCTCACGGTGGCGCGGGCGCGCAAGATCGAGCGCTTCCTGTCGCAGCCGTTCCACGTCGCCGAGGTCTTCACAGGCTCGCCCGGCGTGCTGGTTTCGCTCGCCGACACGATCAAGGGCTTCAAGGGCCTCGTCGCCGGCGATTACGACCATCTTCCGGAGGCGGCCTTCTACATGGTCGGCACGATCGAGGAAGCGGTCGAAAAGGCCGCCAAGCTCGCCAAGGAAGCGGCGTAGCGGCCCGAAAAAAGGCGACTCGCCGAAGACCGTCAAAGTCGTTTAGGGCGACTGCGGTTTCGTCGAGTTGGAATTCGTCGCCGAGAGGGAAGGCCTTCCGGTCGCGATCTTTGTTAAGCCGGACTGCATCGAGCGAGTGACCCCATGACCGCTTTCCACTTCGAACTCGTCTCTCCAGAAAAACTGCTGTTCTCGGGCGAGGTCGAGTTCGTCGTCGCTCCGGGTTCCGACGGCCAGTTCACCGTGCTCGCCAATCACGCGCCGGTGATGACGACGCTGAAGCCCGGCGTCATCGTCATCGCGCCTGCGTCCGGCGAGACCGAAAAACTCTTCGTGCGCGGCGGTTTTGCGGATGTGAACGGCGGCGGCTTCACCATACTTGCCGAACAGGCCGTCGCGCTCAAGGATGTCGACCTCGTCAAGGTGGAGGCGGACATCAAGGACGCGCGCGAAGACGCGGCGGACGCCAAGACCGAGGCCGATCGCATCAAGGCCAATGAAAAGCTCGCCCAGTTGCTGGAGCTTCGCGGCGAGCTCTAGTTTCCCGGGCCCAAAAGCAAAGGCGAGGCTCCGGCTGGAGCGTCGCCCTTTTTGGCTGACTCATTTCGTCTTGATGTCGATCTTCTTGCTGTTTTCCACGGCCTGCGCGGACTTCGGCAGTTTGACCTTCAGCACGCCTTTTTCAAAACTCGCCTCGATCTTGTCGGCGTCCACCCCGTCCGGAACTCGGAACGAGCGCTTGAACGAGCCGTAGCGGCGCTCGCTGAAGTGATAGTCTTTGTCTTTTTCCTCGCGCTCGGCCTTTTTCTCGCCGCTGATGGTCAGCGCGCCATTCGCCAGCCGCACCTCCACATCCTTCTCGTCCAATCCTGGCAGTTCGGCGGTGATTTCATATTCGCCTTCCTTTTCCGCAAGGTCGACCGCGGGATGCGAGGGCCAACCGCCGAGAAAACGCTCGAAGGCGTCGAACTCCGGTGCGCCCCTGCGCATCGGCGAATCATGCATAAGCGCACCGAAGTGGCGACGGAACATGTCGAAGGGTCGCCATTCGAAAGGATCGAAACCCATCGGCGCCGGCGGGCCCGACTTTCCTTGGTCCTTGGTTTCTGTGTTGGACATAGCCGTCTCCTAAAAAAGTCTGACCGTATCTCAAGATGAGCGGTTGCGACGTTGCGCGATCCGCTCGTCCAAGAGATGGGCGCCAAGGCCAGTCCTGCAAGTGCGGCGATAGGCCGCCAAAAAGCTTCGCCATGGTTGTCGATTTATTAACGCGGGCGCGCCGAAGATTTGACACCAACTACGGCGACGATTCCACCTCGTCACAACCTCGAGGAGAATGCGATGACTTTGATCCGACGTTTCGCTATTCCCGCAATGATCGCCTATGGCGCCCTCAGCGTCGCTTGCGCCTCGGAGAACAAAGAGCCTTATGGGCTCTGGCTGCGCCCGGAAGGCGGCGTGCGCTTCAGCTTCTATGATTGCGACGGCCTGCTCTGCGCGAAGGTGGTGGGCGCGAGCCGTCCCGAGGATCAGGCCGGGGTCGGCACGGTGATCCTGCGCGGCGCCAAGAAGACCGGACCGAACGAGTGGCGCGGCAAGCTCTATAACGCCGACGACGGCAAGATTTACGACGGCTACATCACCGTCACCTCCAATGACGAGCTGACGTTGAAGGGCTGCATCATGGGCGTGCTGTGCGGCGGCGAGACCTGGAAGCGCATCCCGCAGTCGGCCTCGTCCACGAAGTCCGCGGGAAAAACGGCGGCGGCTCAGACTCACTAGGCTCGCAAGAGTGCTCCGTCGCCAAGGCTCCTCGCAATGACGGGCCACCTCCGTCATTGCGAGCCGCAGGCGAAGCAATCCATGAGACAAGACCGGGCCTGTGGATTGCTTCGTCGCCGAGGCTCCTCGCAATGACGACGTTCGCTCAGACGCTCGGCAGCACCACGCAGCCTGCGGCGTCGCCGGACGCGGAAAGAAGATCGGGTGACGCCGACGCGCGTTGAAGATCGCGAACGCGCGCGCCGGCGGGGCCTGTCGCGGCCTTGAGGGCGAGCGCGTCGAGGGCGTGAGGCGCGCCGCTCAGCACCGCTTCGACCTGATCGACGCCGCGATTGCGCACCCATCCCTTGACCCCAAGTCGATCCGCCTCGCGCGCGACGTAGGCGCGAAAACCAACGCCCTGCACGAAGCCGGAGATCAGAAACCGCTCGGTTTTCGTCTCCGCTCTGGTCACTGTCAAACCTCGATATTGTCGATCAGCCGCACCCCGCCGAGCTTCGCGGCGACGAGAAGCCGCATCGGCGCGTCGGGCGGCGCGGGGAGGGGCGAGAGGCTGCGCGCGTTGCGGGCCTCGAGATAGTCTATCGCAAAGCCTTGGCGCTCCAGCCCCTCGCGGCTGCGCTCCAGCGCCGGTTCGACGTTTGCGCCTTGCTGCAGTTCGAGCCGCGCCGCCGACAGCGCGGCGAAGAGCGCGGGCGCGACGCGTCGCTCCTCGGCCGAAAGATAGACGTTGCGCGACGACATCGCGAGGCCGTCCGCTTCCCGCAGCGTCGGGGCCCCCAGGATTTGCGTCGAAATGTCGAGGTCTTGCGCTAGTCGGCGGATCACCAGCAACTGCTGATAGTCCTTCTCGCCGAAGACCGCGACGTCGGCCTGCGCCTGGAGCAACAGCTTGGCGACGACGGTGGCGACGCCGCAAAAATGCGTCGGTCGAAAGCGATCTTCGAGACCGGCGCGGGCGGGGCCGTCTACCTCGACGCGCGTCGCAAAGCCGCGCGGATACATTTCCTCGACGGCGGGGGCGAAGCACGCGTCGGCGGCGACGCCGGCGAGCATTTCGAGATCCTGCGGCAGCGTGCGCGGATATTTCGAGAAATCTTCGGAGGGTCCGAACTGCGCCGGGTTGACGAAGATGGAGACGACGACGCGCGAAGCTTCGCGCCGCGCCGTTTCGATCAGCGACAGATGACCGGCATGAAGCGCGCCCATCGTCGGCACGAGCGCGATGCGTTCGCCTTTGCGGCGAAAGCCGGCGACGGACTCGCGCAATTGCGAGACGGTGTGAGTGAGCCGGACTTTGTCGTTCATCCCTCGCTCTTGCAATTCAACTTGGCTATTCCCTTGAGCGAATTCGACATAGGCGCACGGAAGATCAAGATCGCGCGCCGCAGCCAGCAAAGCCGCGAAATATTCTCCCCGCGGCGACCCCGTCCGAGTTGTCCAGCCGATGTAAACGAGCGCTTGCGCCGCGCCGCAAGGCTCACGCAGCACCGGCATGTAAGCCTTGCTATACAGACCCCGGCCGATCTCCTCAAACGCGTCCAGCGCGCCGACGTCGTTGAGGGCGAGATCCCACAAGGCGCCATGGACGCAGTCCCTGGCGTCAGGGACGACGCTGGCGTAGCCGTCGCTCATGAGGATGAACCGATGCGCCGCCAGCCGCGCCCGGCCTAGCAGTTTTGAGCGCGGACAGCGTTCGCGCATCGCGTTGCGATCCATGTTGGCGCCATAGGCGAAATAGAGCGGCATCGAGAACGCGTCCAAAAGCTCAGTGTGACCGCCACGCATCGCAAAGCGTAAAGGGAGTTTAGCATAAAGCAGCGTTTTGCGGCGCGCATGAGAATTGTTGCGGCGCGCCTGCGCAATTCGCGCGAATCGCTGCTAGAGCAAATTGTGGAAAAAGCGAAGGGACTTTTTCACGTGAAAATTTGCTCCAGCATGACCATCCAGAGCGATTTCCTATCGCTCGCGTGATATGCGAGCAAAAAGCGCTTCAGAAGGAAAACATGCGTAGACTGTTATTGTTGCGACACGGCAAGGCCGACAAGCATTCGGCCGGCGGAGATCGCGAACGTCCCCTGACCAAGCGCGGCATCGAGGATTCGCGGCGCATGGGCGGCTTTCTTTTTTCACAGGGGATCGCGCCCGACCTCGGGGTCGCCTCCAATGCGCGCCGCGCCAAACAGACATTGGAACTGGCGCTCGAAGCCTTCCCCGCGCATGTGACGCATCTTATCGACAATTCGATTTATCTCGCCAGCGTCGAACATCTGCTCGACACGCTGCGCAAAGGTCCGGAAAAGGTCTCGACCTTGCTCGTCGTCGGACATAACCCCGGCTTCGCCGATCTCGCCGTCGCCTTGGCGGGTAGCGGAGATCCAGAAGAGCTCGAGAATATGCGGATTAAATTTCCGCCAGCGGCGCTGGCCATTCTGGATTTTGACGCGGACTGCTGGTCCAACGTCGCTCAAGGCGCCGGACGCCTCTACCGCTACGTCACGCCCGACGACCTTCGAGGCGAAGACGATTAAGCGAAGACGGCTCCCCTGAGGGAGCCGTCCGCATGGTAAAAGCTAGTGGTGAATCAGCGCCAGGAGGATGATGATCGGTATCGGCACGCCGAGCATCCAGAGCAAGACAGATCGTCCCATGAGAGCACTCCCTTAAACCGTCCGCGTCCGGACGAGATGCGTAAGATCGGTGTTTTCGTCGCGATGTCTGCCGCCGACCCTCGTCGCGCCCCAAGAGACTCCGGCGCCGAGCGCCAGTGTGGCGGCGGCGAAGAAGCCCAGCAGAATGCCAGCTTTGCGCGCCTTGTTGGCTTCGTCCTTCATCTTGTCCGAAACCGTCGTCACGCGCTTGTCCGCCTCCTGGGGCGTAAGACCCGTGTGCGAGGCGATGACATTGGAGAGATAGGTGCGGTCGTCGGCGGCGAAGTCGCCGTCCGGAGCGCGCGCCACGATGCTGGACACCGCGAGGCGCATATTCTCAGGAATGGCGATCGCGCCCTTTCGCGTGTCCCCGTCGCCGCGCAGCAGCCGATTGACGTTCTGGTCGAGCACCGCTTTTTGCGCGGTCTCGGAGCCAACCTTCGCCACAGAGACCGAAGCCAGCAGAGCGCCGAGCACGATCGCCACAGCCCAGACGATCAGGCCATGCACGCCGTCGCGCACGTCGACTTCATGCTGCGTCGAATCATTAACGCGCCGGCGCATTCGGCCGGCGATGTAACCGCCGGCGGCGAAGCCTGAAACCGTGATCCAGATGAGCCATAACGCGAGCGCTATGTAAAAGAGGATCGGCGAGGGCCCATTATAGGGCGAGGTTACGGACAGACCGATGGCCGATCCGAAAGCGGTCGCCACAGCCGAAACAGCCGCAGCGACAAAGGCCCCTGCGAGTATTGCAGCCCAGTCGACATAGGAATGTTCGGTGCGTTGCGCCTCAGCAGGCGTCAGTCGATAGTCGGTCACTTAAGCCTCCATTGATCTCATAAAACCTTCACTTCAGCGAAGGCCGAGGAACGAAAGAATGGCCATGACGATCACGACGAGACCGATGAGATAGACGATGCCGTCCATTGCAGTAATCCTCGAGTGTTTGGCGTTCTTGAAGTTGCTGGCTGAATCCGAAAGCGCGCTGAAGCGCTTCCAGCGTCCCTTGCAGTCAACCGGCGTCGCTTAAATTTGTTCCAGCGCGAAAGAATCTCCGAGGCGCCTGCGCAAACTTGGACGCAACCTTTCGCATAGATGGCAAAAATTCTTTTGATCTTTGTGTTTTTGTGAAAATAAGGGCTGTGCTCTCGTCTCAGGCGCGTTTCAACTGCCGCAAAGCTTCGCCGATCACCATCGCGGCGGCGACCGCGACATTGAGCGAGCGAAGCCCTGTGCGCATCTCGATCTTCAAAGCGACGTCCGCAGCCGCGACGACCTCGGGCGGGACGCCGGCGGACTCGCGCCCGACGAGAAGGATGTCGCCCGGCATGAAGCGGCAGTCGAGATAAGAAAGCGAAGCCTTGGTGGAGAGCAGCACGAGCCGTCGTCTCGGGCTTTGCGCGGCGCGCCAATCTTCGAAATCGGCGAAGGCGGCGTGTCGCGCCACAGCGACATGCGGAAGGTAATCCATGCCGGCGCGCCGCAGATGGCGATCACCCGCGGCGAAACCTGCCGGACCGACGATAGCCGCGTCGAGGCCAAGGCAAGCGCACATGCGCAGCATAGAGCCGGCGTTTTGCGCGATGTCAGGTTCAAAGAGCGCGAGGGTCAGCGGAGCAGGGAGATCGGATGTCATCGCCGGCGACTATAATGCTTTTGTTAAATCAATGCTTTTGTCAAAATCGCAACGATGCGGAACGCCCCGTCGTTCGAAGCCGGCCTCTTAAAAAAGCCTCGCCTCGGAAAAACCATTCCGAGGCGAGGCGTTGACGGCGGCTTTCGTTGCGGCTTCAGCCTTCGACGCCGGGCCCGACCTATCAGAATTTCTGAATGACAAGGGGGGGCGAGAGCGGCTTATTCTGAAGCGGGATCGAAAGCGGCTTTCTGATTACCCTTACGGTCGACTCGCTCGAGGGGACCGTAATGAGGTTGACGAGGGTCGTCGGCAAGGCGCCCGCCGCGCAGCCATGTCCAGCGGAGGTGCGCGGCAGAAGCGACGGGTTCAGCATCTTCGTCAGGTCGACGACGGCGACTTGGCTCGCGGTAGAATTTGAGATGACGGCGATAGCGTCCTGGCCGCCATTCGGGCTCTTATACGCCGTGACCGTATGCGGATCGAAACCCATTTGGAAATCGTCGGGCAGATTGCAGGACACCCAGTCCGTGATCGCCGGGACGCCGACGCCGGACGTGGTCGGCAGTGCGATGGCGGTGATCGCGCTGCCGCCGAATTCGCCCGTCACGATGCCGATGTGGGACCCTTGCGCGACGGCGAGGCCGCTCGCGCCAGCCGAGAGGAACGATTCCGTGAGCGTCTGGATTTGCGAGGGCGCCGTCCACTTGCCGGGCGAGCCGGAGGTGAAGACCGCCTGGGTCAAATCCGTGATCAACACCGCCGAAGGCGACGAAAATTCGCCGCTCGCCAGCGCGATGCCCGTCGCGCAATCCTCGCCCGCGGAGTCGGACTCCACGCCCTCCGAAAATGCGATCGGCGCTTCATAGAACAACGGCGCCGTCGTGTTGGCGATGTTGATGAGTTCGTAAATGTTCAGTTCCGACGGCGACAGCAGCAGGTTTCGGCTGGGGTCGACGAGGATGTTTTCCGAAATGGCGCCGGCCTTGGACGCGAAGGGGGTCTCGAAGGTCGAGGTCGCAAGATCGAGATATTGGAAGCCGGCGACGCCGCCGATGGCCAGGCCGAGCACCGCCTTGTTGTGGACCGCGTCCATCGCCACGCTGCAATTCGTGCAGGAGCCGCCGGAGAAGCCGACCGTTCCCGAACCGCTGCTGCTCAGGGTCTTCGTCAGACTGGTGCCCTTCAACAGATAAACGTCGGTGTTGTTCGCGGTGCACACCGTCTGAGCCGTGATGCCGTTGGTGGAGCAGGAGTTCACGACGTTCGGCGTCGCCACGAGGGTCGGCGTGATGCTCGTGCCTTCGATGTTGATGACCCCGATGCCCGACGCGCCTTCGCTCCAAGAGCCTTGCGGCACATAGGCGACGACATTGCTGCCCGAGACCAAGACCGAGACGGAATTGGAGGCCTGGCAGGACCCTTGCGGCACCACGGGCGTCGGCGAAGGGCATGTTCTGATGCCGCACTGCGCGGCGTCGGCGATGTTCGGAAACGCGAGGCTCGCAAGCGCGACCCCTCCGAAAACTAATCCAGAAACGCGGTCGAATTTCATTGGTTTTCCCCCAAATCTGGTGGCGCGCTGCAAAGGGAGCGGATTGACGTCCCCACCCAGGACGTCGGATCAGCCGCTGTTAGAACTTAGCGACGACCGGCGCCGCCGTTCCAAAGTCGAATTTGTAGTTCACGCTGGCCTTCACTATTTCGCCGCTGTGACGGGTGGTTCCGGTCAGCGAGGAGAATTGGATCGGTCCAAGGACCGGGTCCGGGAAAGGATAGGCGTAATAGACGGAGCCGCTCGTCTCGCCGAGATCGTAGTGGAGATATTCGACCCTGGCGGAAAGATTGTTCGTGAAGGCGTATTCGACGCCGCCGCCCGCGGCCCATCCGGTGTTGGCGTTTTGCGAAGCGCTCCCGAACAACGGCGGGAACGCCGCCGGCGCCGAGACCGTGAAGGACGTCGAGGATTGGCCGAAGGCGAAACCGACTGTTCCGTAAAGCAGCAGCCGCTCGACCGGCGTGAAGCCGCCCCTTGCGAGCAGGAAGCCCAGCCAATCCAATCTTTGGGTGTTGGTCTCGGAGAGCAGGATCGGGATGCCGACGTCGGGGCCGTGAACGGTGTTGAGCGTGTTGCTGCCCGTCGCGCCTTCGAACTGCGCTTCGAGGCCCACGACGATATTCGGGCTAATCTGGAGATTGTAGCCAAACTGGCCGCCGCCGATGAAGCCGCTCGCGGCGTGGACCCCGACGAGAGGGAAGCCGCCGGAATAAAGCGCGTCGCCGAGGCCGGCGATGTTTGAGTCCGAGCCGCTGAAATTGGTGGAATTGCCGCCGAAATGGCCGCCTGCGTTCAGGCCGACGAAGAAGCCGGTCCAGCTGAAGGCGGGCGGCGGGGGCGGCGGCGGAGGCGATTTGAAGGACGGCAAGTCCGCCGCCGTCGCGGCCGTCGCGACGAAGAGCGCCGCCGCCGAAATGGTTAAGAAACGATTTGAAGCCATTTTAAACCCCCAATAGACCAGATAGCCAACTTTGCGTCGGCTCCCCGCATATCACCTACGGTCGAGCGTAGAGGTGCGAATTTGTATTTGTCAACCGAAGTCGGCGGCAGTAATCGGCGACTTTGGCGGTTGGTTTCATCTGCCTCGCGAACGCCGAACGCCATTGAAAAACATACGCGAGGAAAGTTCGCGGGCGTCGGCGCCCACAATGCAGGCAAATAAGGATAAAATCATTTATGAACAATAGCTTTTGCGGAAACTTCGGCCTTGGACCGCCGCGCGGAATATGATGTCTCTCGGACGTCCGAATTTTCGTTCGCTGTTGCGCCCGAGCAACAGTCCAGACGGCAAAATCCTCGCCTGCGGACGAGCTTATGGATGAGGCTCCGCGGCTCTGCCTTCCGCCCGCCCTGCGGCGAATGGTCTCGTCAGGGCGCGGGCGTCGCGCTCGCGAAAGACTTAGATAGCGCTGTCTGCGGCGATTTTCGTGGCGCCGCACATAAGCGTCACGCGGACTAGGCCCGAAACGCCAAAATAAAGACTTGAAAAATCTTCGTCTTCACGCTTTTACAAGGCATGCGCGAGGGTGCGCCGAGCCGGTCGGAGCGCTTTTGGCTCGCATGAGCCGATGCGAGCGATAAGAAATCGGCTCGGAAACAAGAAACTAGAGTAAATTCCCATCGAAAAGGCCGGTCAGCTTTTTTGGAATTGGCTCTAGCGTTGGAGTTTGTCGCCGCCCGGAAATTGACTAAACTGCGCGACGGTACGAGGCGCGTGAGGGGTGAGGCAATTGAGCGAGAACACGATGATTTAGCCGGATCGCCGCGACATTCTGCTGCTCGGCGCGGCCGGAGCCGCCGCGGCGGTCGCGGCCGGAGCTGCGGTTTGGCCGCTGATCGATCAAATGAATCCCGATGCGTCAACGCTGGCGCTGGCCTCGACGGAAGTCGACCTTTCGGCGATAACGCCGGGCCAGATCGTCACGGTGAAGTGGCGCGGCAAGCCGGTGTTCGTGCGGCGGCGCACCGAAATCGAGATCGCTGCGGCGCAAAACACGCCGCTCGACGTGCTGCCGGATCCCGAACCGACTACTCGAAGCGCGTGCAAAAGCCGGAGTGGCTCGTCGTGGTCGGCGTCTGCACGCATCTCGGCTGCATTCCGCTCGGTCATGAAGGCGAGTTCGATGGCTGGTTCTGTCCCTGCCACGGCTCGACCTACGACGCCTCCGGCCGCATCCGCAGCGGTCCGGCCCCCAGCAATCTCCTCGTTCCGCCCTACACCTTCCAGTCGGACGTCAAGATCAATATCGGCTGATCCCCCTCCGCCGGTCTCTCGCCCGTAACCCCCTGCGCCCAAAGACGAGTTCCATGAGCGGACCCTCCAAATACACGCCGCAAAGCGCCTTCACCCGCTGGCTGGAGCGGCGGTTGCCGATCATCAGCTTCATGCACGAGTCCTTCGTCGCCTATCCGACGCCGAAGAATCTCAACTATCTTTGGACCTTCGGCGCGATCCTGTTCTTCATGCTCGCGGCGCAGATCGTCACCGGGATCGTGCTCGCAATGCACTACACGCCCGAGACGACGCTCGCCTTCGACTTCGATCGAACACATCATGCGCGACGTCAATTGGGGCATGTTCCTGCGCTACGCGCACGCCAACGGCGCCTCGATGTTCTTCCTTGCCGCTTATATCCACATGTTCCGCGGCATGTATTACGGCTCCTACAAGGAGCCGCGCGAAGTGCTCTGGATCCTGGGCGTCGTCATCTTCCTGCTGATGATGGCGACGGGCTTCCTTGGCTATGTGCTGCCCTGGGGGCAGATGTCGTTCTGGGCCGCCACCGTCATCACCAATCTCTTCACGGCCATTCCAGTGGTCGGCGACGCGATCACGAGCTGGTTGCTCGGCGGCTTCTCGGTCGACAATCCGACGCTGAACCGCTTTTATGCGCTGCATTATCTGCTGCCTTTCATCATCGTGGCGATCGTCGTGCTGCATGTCTGGGCGCTGCATGTGACGGGGCAGAACAATCCCACCGGCGTCGAGGTCAAGGACGTCGAGAAGGAAACGGTGCCGTTCACGCCCTATGCGACCTTCAAAGATGCTTTCGGCATCGGTCTGTTTCTCGTGCTTTACGCTTGGCTGACCTTCTTCATGCCGAATTATCTCGGGCACCCCGACAATTACATCGAGGCCAATCCGCTTTCGACGCCGGCGCACATCGTTCCCGAATGGTATTTCCTGCCGTTCTACGCGATCCTGCGCGCCATCCCGAACAAGCTCATCGGCGTCATCGCCTTGTTCACGGCTGTGCTGATCCTCGCGGCTCTGCCCTGGCTCGACTTCTCCAAGGTCAAATCCGGGCGTTACCGGCCCTGGTTCCGCAAGGCGTTTTGGGTCTTCGTCTTCGTTTGCGTCGGGCTCGGCTATCTCGGGGCGCAGCCTCCGGAAGGCGCCTTCCTCATCGCGGCGAGACTTCTCTCCGCCTATTACTTCTTCCACTTCCTCGTGCTTTTGCCGCTCCTTTCGAAATTCGAGAGGACGACGCCGGAGCCTGCCTCGATCGAGGCCTCGATCCTCGCCAAAACCTCCGCCGCCAAAACCTCCGCTGCTAAGGACGTCGTTCATGGCTAAGCCGCGTGAAACCAACCTCAGCTTTTGCAAAAGGCGGGCTTGGGCGCGTCCCGTCGCTTTCGCTCTTCTGCTCGCGGCCGCAGCCGGCGCGCCGGCGCGAGCCGAGGACGATCTGAAGCACGAGGAGCGGCCCCGGCAGTTCCATTGGAGCTTCGCCGGCGTGATGGGCAAATATGACCAGGAGCAGCTGCGCCGCGGCTTCAAGATCTATCGCGAGGTCTGCTCCAACTGCCATTCGATGAAGCTCGTCGCCTTTCGCAACCTCGGCGAACCCGGCGGTCCGAATTTGCCCGCGGCCGAGGTCCAAAGCATCGCCGCGAGCTATAAGGTCAAGGACGGCCCGGATGCGAAGGGCGAGTATTTCGAGCGTCCGGGTCGCCCGAGCGACCGCCTCCCTTCGCCCTTCCCCAACGAGCAGGCGGCGCGCGCGGCGCTGGGCGGCGCCTATCCGCCCGACATGTCGACGCTGGCCAAGGCGCGCGGTCACGCCCGCGGGTTTCCGACGTTCCTGATCGATCTCTTGCCGGGCTTCGCCTATCAAGAAGGCGGGCCCGACTATATCGCCTCGTTGCTCGAGGGCTATCGCGACGCGCCCAAGGGCCTCCCGATTCCGGATGGACAATACTACGACGTCTATATGCCCGGGCGGCGGCTCGCAATGACGCCGCCGCTCAGCGACGACATCGTGACCTATGACGACAAGGCGCCGCAGACGGTCGATCAATATGCGCAGGACGTGTCGGCGTTTTTGATGTGGGCGGCCGAGCCGCATCTCGATCAGCGCAAAAGCGTCGGCCGCGCCGTGCTGGCCTTTCTGATCGTCTTCGCGGGCTTGCTGTATTACGTCAAGCGCTACGTCTGGGCGGGGGTGAAGCACTGACGCTTCGCGAACCCTCGAGCGGCGTCGAAGGGCGCCGCTCGCAAATTTCAGGCGATAAGAGCGGGCTCATCAGTCCGGATTGTAGACTTGCCCGTCGGGGCCTTTCCAGCCCTTGCCCGCCTCGTAGAAGCGATACTCTTCGTCGAAGGTGACTTTCTCGCCCGGGGCGACATATTGCTTGCCCTTGGGATCGATGCTGCGCGGCGCGGTCACGTAAACCTTGCTCTTCGAACAGCCTTCGGGATAGGTCGCGCCTTCCGGCTTGCATTCGAGATTGGCGCCTTCCGGGAACAGCACGGTGGCGTTGTAGAAATATTCAAAGCCCTTTTCGCCGGTGGCGTGCAGTTCGAGGCGCTCGGTCATCCGGGTCTTGAACTCTTCGATCTTGCCCGGCTTGTCGAACCGCTGCTTCAGCAGATTTTCGAACACCGCCTTCGCCTGCGCTTCGGTGACGTCGCAACCGCCGAAAAGACAGAAGGCTTGCGCGCGTTGCGCCCCCATCGGCGCGAACGCCAGCGTCGCGGCCAGCGCCAGCGTCTTGAACATCCAATCCCGCATTGTCGTTTCCCCGATCTTTTGGTTCGGCGCGCGGGTTCGCCCGCTGCGCGTTTCATATAGGCGAGCGGGCCCGCGAAGTAAAAGCTTAGAGCAAGTTCCGCAAAAGCTGAAGCGCTTTTGCGATGAGAACATGCTCGATCGTCCTGATTCTGGAGCGATTTCCTATCGCTCGCACAATTCCGTTCGAGCAGAAAGCGCTCTCGCCGGCGTATCGGCGGATAGATCATGGGCTCGACTGGGATCGCTCGCGACCGAAACCTCAAAGCGCGCGCTGTCGCGGCCGCAAGAAAAGGCGCCCCGCGATGAAGCGGAGGCGCCAAGGTGTTGGGTTTAGGCGCGGAGCGCAGGGCCCCGCGCCTTCGCGGCAGTTTTAGAACTGGAACATGTCGATCAGGTCGCCGATCGCCGGACCATTGACCGGAACGTAGGGGTTCGAGCCAACCAGCGGGTTCGGCAGGTTGTCGCGGCTGCGATTGGTGATCGGCTTCAGGTTCCAGTTCGCCTCGATGAACTTCACGGTCGAGACGTGGTCGGTGTAGGTGTGCGAAATATGGCCGCCCGTGCTGTATTTCGAGACGACGATCAGCGGGATGCGGGTGCCGTCGCCGAAGAAGTCCAGCGGCTGCACATAGCCCGAGTCGGCATAGCCGCCGCCTTCGTCCACCGTGATGAAGATCGCGGTGTCTTCCCACAGCGCCGGGTTGGCCTGCACCAGGTCGACGATCTTCTTCGTGAAGCCTTCGAACAGGATCATCTTCGACGAGTTCGGATGGCCGTCGACCCAGCCGCTCGGCTTCACCCAGGAAACCGACGGCAGCAGCGTGTCGCCGTCAACGGTGTCGGACAGGATGTTGTATAGGTTGGCTGTGTCCTGCAGCGCAGCGCGCTTCGTCGGATTGGTCATGATCGAGGTCGAATACTGCGCCCAGTTGCAGATGTTGCAGTATTCGTCGACGCCGTTGTTGAAGTTCAGCTGATATTTGTCGACGAGATACTAGATTCCAGTGATCGCCGTAATAGGCCCAGGACACGTTGGCGTTGCTCAGCACGTCGCCGATGCTGCGGGTGGTCACCGGCGGGATCGTGTAGACGTAGTTGTCCGGGTTCGGATCGATGTAGGCGTTGCTGCCGTCGCCGAAATAGCCCGGGTTATAGTTGTTGACGAGGTAGTAGTGGCCCGTCTGGCACTTCGACGGGATCTTCAGATCGCTGAGATAGGTCAGGATCGGCGCGATGCCGGGCTGGGTGTCATCGTTGCAGTTTATGTAGGAGCCGCCGCCGTAGTTGGCCTTCGGGGACACCGCCGTGGGCGAGCCGGAGCCGCCGCCATAGCCGTCCTGGGTGTAGAAGTTGTTCGTGCCCTTCATCGGATTCGGATTTTCGATTTCGCGAGAGAGCCGAGGAATAGCCCGCTTCGATTTTGCCCGGATTGTTCGGATTGACCGGATTGTTCGGCGGGGTCGACGGAGCGCCCGTGCTGTCCGAGAAGGCGAGAGCGTCGGCGAAGCCGAGCATGTATGTGATTGGCGCCGGTGCCGCCCTTGAAGGGCTGGTGATAATTGTCGCTCATCGCGAAATTATCGGCGAGATATTTGAAGTACGGGACGTCGCCCTGCTGGACGTTGTAGAAGCCGAGCGCGGTCGAGCCTTCTCCGGCGTAGGTCGGCTCGGCCTTGCCGTTCGAGCCGGCGCCGACGGTCTGCTCGACCCAGGCGAACAGGTCGGCCTGGCAACCGGAGGCATTGGTGGAACTCACGGCCTTGGCGCTGCAATCGAGCTGCTGGAACATCTGGAAGAAGCGGTGAACCGGGCTCGGGCCGTAGGAGTCGTAAGGATAACTCGCACTGGTGAGCTGGTAGGGGCCGGGCGGCAGATCGGTCGGGCCGTGGCCGTCGTAGGAGATGCGGTAGTCCGGGCCGGAGGATACGCCGGCGCCGCCGGACGCCATAAACGGATAGTATTCTTCCGAAAGACCGTTCTCGAGCTGCTTCGCAAGGGCGATCGCGGCCGGGTCGCCGGCGCAGTTCGTGCTGTTGATGGCCAGCAGCTGGCAGATATACGGCGTCGCCGGGGTGCCGGCGAGCGTGGCGACGGGGAGCGTGGTGTAGGGCGTCTTCTTGGTCGGCGCGCTTTCGTAGGTCTTGGTGACGACCGCCGAATATTGCTTGGCGAGGCTGTAGTTCGGACCTGGCGTGCCGTCGGCCTTGATGATGCCTTCGGACAGCAGGTTGAGGACCGTCTGGCCGCCGACCGGCTGATAGGTCGCGAAGAGATGGTCGAACGAGCGGTTCTCGCCGACGATGATGATGACGTGCTTGATCGGCGTGCGCGTGCCCGTCGCCGCAAAAGCGACCGTCGGCGCTGCAAGGTTGCCGAGCATGGCGCTCAGCGCGACCGCCAAGGTCAAGCTGGTCTTCAGCTTGCTCAGCGAGGATGACTTAATTTGCATTTTAGGACCCCCAATATTGCCCTAGGCAGGACCATTCCTGCGCGGATCAAACCGCAGCGGCATAGGTGGCATTTTTTCGTGATCCTTCGTTGACAGTTTAAATGCGAAACAATACCAATAAGATCAGTATATTATTGTCGCCGCGTTCGCGCCGCGCAGGCGAGAGCCTGTCCGTTCAGCCCGGGGCGTCGTTGCGGTTCGCCCGCCCCCGCTGCGGGTCGATCGGGGCAAAAAGGCCGGGCTTCGGCTGACCCAGGCCGGGCGCCGCCAGGCCCGGCGTCGGCGATTGGTCCTCATATTCGAATTCGAGGCGGGCGGTCTTGTCGCCATTGCGCATGGTCACCTCGGTCGGCGAGACCTCCGTCAGCGTCCAGCCCTCGATCTGCTCGCCGACCTTGAGCCACACGCCGTCCGAGGTCGCATTGGTCACCAAGAAGACTTGCGTGTCCTGGCCAAAGTTGATGATGGCCCGAAGCGTCATCCCGGCCGGGATCGTCGAAGGCCCGGCCGCATGCGCTTCGACTTTGCGCTTTTGCGCTTCGCTCGGGCGGCGGGATTTCGAAAACAGCGGTCGGCTGAGGGTTTGCGTATCCAGAGCCGGCGGAGCGCGCGCGCCGCGCGCCGCGTCGGAAAGCGCTACGGGCGTGCGCCACTGCTGCTTGGCTTCGATCGGCAGGGTCACCGGAGCCATCGCGCTCCTCAAGGCGAAGACGCCGGAGGCGAGGGTCAGCAGCGACATCGCGCAAAGCGCCATCAGGTGCAACGGCGACAATCTTGCGCTCTTTGCGCGGAGCAGAACGACGCGAACCGGTTCGGCGACAGGCGCGCTCTTGGCGCCGAGCAGTCGCCACGCATGCGACAGAGAAGCGTTCCAACGCTCCAGTTCGGGTCTGGACCAAAGCGTTCGCATCAGCGCCGCGCTGGTCTGTTGGAATTGGGAATGGGGTTGGGCGATTTCACCACAGACGCCGCGGGGACGGCCGGCGCCTCGGCGGGCTCGGGCGGTGGATCGGGGTAGAGCTGCAGTTGAGCGCTGCGCCCGGCGTTTTGCAGCATAAGCAGATCTTGGCGGATTTCCGCCACGGTCCAGCCAGCGACTTTTTCCCCCACGCGATACCATTCGCCATTCGCGCCTTGCGCGTCGGTGACGAAGGCGCGGCGCTTGGCGCCGTAGCGGACGACGGCGCCAAGCGCGAGCGCCGGCGGCTTTGCATCGTCTTTGGCGCGCGTCGCCGCCTCAACGGCGCGGTGCAGTTCCGGGCGGCGGGTCCTGCTGAAAGGCGGACGCGAAAGCGTCTGCGCGTCGGCGTTCGGCGAGGGCGCCGGAATGGGGGCCAAAGCGGCCAGAACAGGCGGTCGCCAGCCGAAGCTCTGCCGAGCGTCCGCATCGCGCGATGCAAAGGGCGTCGTCGCCACGGCCGCAGCGGCAAAAACGCCGGCGCCGGCGGCGAGAAGAGCCAGAGCGCCGAGAGTTCCAGCCGTCAGCGGCGAAAGCCGGTTCGCCCGCAACTGCGCCGCGAGAGGCAAGGGTTCCGTCGCGATGAGATTTGCGCTGGTCATGGGCGCTCCTTCGACAGCGATCCGCCGTAAATGTCGAATTGCGCTTCCAGCGTCGTCTCCGTCTGCTGCTGCTGGCCAACCTGACCCATGCCCCAGAAGCCGACCTGAGCGCGCGCCGTCGCGGCGGTCACGAACAACAGCGGCGTCTCGCGCTCCAGCGCGCGCGTCAGCGCGTGCAGCGGCTCCATCGTCGCGGAGACGTCCAGCCGCGCGCCGACGAGCGCCGAGCCGCGCAACGTCTTGGCCGGGAGGGTTTGGATGGAGCGGACGGTGACATTGGCGGCTTCGGCCAGCTGCTTCAGGCGCGCCTGCAGATTGGCGTTGACGATGCCGGCGCTGTCGCCCTCGATCAGCTCGCCGCGCGCATTGCTGTCGGCGACCTGCTTGGCGAAGCTGCGCACCGCGGCCTCCTGGCTGGCGACGAATTCGTAGCGGGCCAGCGTCGCCTGCTTTTGTCGAATCTGCTCCGAGCGCTCGTCGAGATGGGCGAGGATCGGTTCGACGAAGATCAGATAGACGCAAAGCAGCGCGAATAAATTCCCCGCAACGAAGAGCGCGCGCCGGGCGAGGAGATTTTGGCGCAGAAAAGCGAGATTCTATTTCGCCTCCTCGATACGCTTTTGCTTCACCTTGACGCGCAGCGAAAAGGCTTCGCGCTTTTCCTGGGCGTTGGGGGTGATCGGCGCCGTAAGGCCGGCCTCGGAGAACATCGGCGACTTGTCGAACAGCGCGGGAAGCCCGACGGCGGAGTCGGCGAAGCCGACGAGGTCGATGTCGCTCTCGTTGGTCTTGCCTTCCGACAAGCGAAATTCGGTGAGATAAGCGCCGTCGGGAAGGACCCGCGAGACTTCCTCCCACAGATCGGCGAACCGCGGTCCGCGTCCACGCTCCTCGCGCAGCGTCTGCAGCAGCCGGCTCTGCAGCACGGCCTCGTCCGCGACTTTGCGCACGCGGGCGGCGCGCTGCGAGAATTCGGCGATCTTCTCGTCGATTTCTTTCTCGGCCTGATCCTGGCGCAGCGTGAGCGTGACGACGCCGAGCGCGAACAGCAGGAAGGCCGTCGCCGCAAGAGCGATCGCCGCGGTGCGGAACCAGTGCGGGTCCGCAGCGCCGCGATCCAACGAAATCATGGGCGTTTCTTCGCCGGCGAGGCGTTCGGGCGCGACCTGATCGAGATCGTTCCACGCGACGCCGGAGCCCTCCAGCGCCGCGGCGACGATATCGCGCCGGAGAATCCACAGCTGCACGGCGTATTTTCCGGGCGCGTCGGCGCGGCGCGACAGCGTGTGGCCGTAGACCACGTCGCTCTGGCGAAAGGGCGTCTTGCGTTCGATGTCGGCGAGCAGCAGCTGCGGCAGATTGGCCTCGGCCGCCGCCGGAATGTCGAAGCGGCGCACGAAAAAGGCGTCGCGCGGGATTTCGAGATAGATTTTCGCCGCTTCGCGCGCGACGCCGCGCCGGGCGAGAGCGGCGTCGACCGAAGAGGCCAGCAGTTCCGACGCCGAGATAATGGAGCCTGGGGCGCGCTGATCGGCGTCGGCGAAGCGCAGCGCCTTGGCGCTGTCGCCGGCGCGAATGACCAGCTTGCGGTCGCCGCGATCGAACAGCCAAGCGACGGTCTCAGGGGAGAAGAGCGAGCAAAACTCGGCCTTGTACCAAGCGTAGGCGCGCGCCGCATGCGCGCCGAGCGCGCCTTTGAATATCTGCTTGTTCTTGAATGCGTTCGAAAAGGACGACATCGCTCTGATCCTGATTCGACTTGCCCTGAATTCGACCTGTTCTGATTTGCTTTCGCCGGTCTGCGTCTGCCGGGTTGCGGCGTCGTTTCCCGCGATTTATTTATGTGTATAGTCATAGCCGTTATGGGGCGCCGCAGGCAATCGTCAAACGCTGAGGGTCCTCATTCGACGAAGGGCGCGTTTTCGATCCGCTTGCGGCGCTGTTCGGGCGTCTCCCGCATCCTGTCTGGCGCCTCAGCGTCGAAAGCGGCCGGAGCTGCCGCATCGAGGCGCGTAAAATGGGCCCAGCTTCTGGCGCACGAGGTTGGGATCGACCAGCGCGAAGTGATCCGTCGCGAGATTTCTCGACTGATCGAACGGCCTTTGCGCCGGCTCCAGCCGATTTGCGGCGCGCGGCGCCGACGGCGCATAGGCCGTCTCGATGGACTGCGGCGTCATGAGGCCCGGCGGCGTCGGCGCGGCGAAGACCGGCGCCGACACGCTCCCGCGCTTCGTGCGCTCGATCTCGACGCCGAGCACCACCGGCGCGAACAGCTCGTCGCGTCCGGAGGGCGAGGCGGCGCCGCGTCGCTCGCATAAATGGAAGCGCAGGATGCAGTCGATCCGATTGCCGAAGGCGAGCCGATGTGCGGCGATCTGCAACAGCGCATTGCTGAAGGCGTTGTCGCATTCGCGCTTGCTGTAGGCCCTGGACGCGACGCAGGCGGCGCTCGTCGCAAAGAACGAGGTCTTGGGCCCATAATCGCTGAAGATGCTCGCGGCGCCAGCCGCCGCCGGAAGAGCCGCGGCGAAAAGCGCCAGCGCTCCGCAAAAGGCGCAGAGTCGCGAAAGTGCGCGCATGGGCCAAGATCTTGCGTCTTGCGCGACGCGGCGCCAAGCGAACAATGAACGCTCCATAGAACTCGAAGCTTCGTCCCGAAAGCGCGAGACGAGGCGAAAACGCCGACCTCGAGCCCACCAAAACGCCTCAATGGCGGCGCCAGTATGGCGTTCGCAGCGAGGCTGCTTTATGAATGGGCTCAAAAGCGCTCTAGCCGCTTTTTTTGAAGGGACGACGAATGCAGCAATCTTCTGCGCAGACGGCCGAGGCCGCCGGGCCGCGGCGGTTCGATCCCAAGAGCGCGGCTTTCGCCGAGGAGTTCGGCGCCCATCTGCTTTCCGAGCGCGCCCTCGACGAACTCGCGCTGCAGCGCACGCAAAGGGCGGCGCGCCAGAGCGGCGAGCGGTTCGATCGCGTTTTGACCAAGCTCGGCCTTGTCTCCGAGACCGATCTTTGCACGCATCTTGGCAAATTCCTCTCGATACCCCTCGCCGAGCCCCGCGATCTGCCGCTCGAGCCGGCGCTGGTCGATGAGATTCCGGAAAAATTCATCCGCACCAACGGCATTCTGCCGCTGTCCGTCGACGGCGGCCGACTGGCGCTCGCCGTCACCGATCCGCTCGACCTCGAGGCGGTGGAGGCGCTCGCCTATTCCACCGGGCTGCGCTTCGATCTGAAGCTCATGACCCCGGCGCTGTTCGACAAGGCCTGGTCCAGCCTCTACGGCAAGAGGACCGACGGCGTCGCCCTGAAAGACGACGACGCGCATATCGAGGCGGCGAGCGAATTCGATCTGCAGCGTCTGCGCGACATCGCCAACGAGGCGCCGGTCATCCGGCGCGTCAATCAGATCGTCGCCGACGCGATCGAGGCGCGCGCTTCCGACATCCATATCGAGCCGTCGCTGGAGTCGGTGCTGGTGCGCTATCGCATCGACGGCGTCATGCGCACCGCCGAGGCGCTGCCGCCCGGGCTCAAGGCCGCCATCGCCTCGCGCATCAAGATCATGGCGCAACTCGACATCGCCGAGCGCCGCCTGCCGCAGGACGGGCGCATCAAGCTCGCCATCCGCGGCGTCGACATCGACTTCCGCGTCTCGACGATCCCGACGGCGCATGGCGAAAGCATCGTGCTCCGCATTCTCGACCGCAGCCAGGTCACGCTCGATTTCGAGGCGCTCGGCTTCGAGCCGGAAGCGATCGCGACGCTGCGCAAGACAATGCAAAATCCCAACGGCATCGTGCTGGTGACCGGTCCGACCGGCAGCGGCAAGACGACGACGCTCTACACCGCGCTCAAAGAACTTTCGAAGCCGGAAGTGAAGGTGTTCACCGTCGAGGACCCGATCGAATATCAGCTCGCCAACGTCAATCAGGTGCAGGTGCAGCCGGGCATCGGCCTCGACTTTCCGCACACGCTGCGCGCGATCCTGCGCCAGGACCCGGACATCATCATGATCGGCGAAATTCGCGACGCGGAGACCGCACGCATCGCCATCCAGTCGTCGCTCACCGGTCATCTCGTGTTCTCGACCCTGCACACCAACAGCGCCGCCTCTTCGATCACCCGCCTCATCGACATGGGCGTCGAGAACTATCTCATCGCCTCGACCGTGAAAGCGGTGCTGGCGCAGCGCCTCGTGCGCCGTTTGTGCAAGCATTGCTCGGCGCCGCTCGAGGCGCGCGCGCAGTGGCGCGCCAGACTCGCCAACGAGTTTTTCGCGCGAGAGCCGGAGCGGCTGCGCGGCCCGGTCGGCTGTTCGCATTGCCGCCAGTCCGGCTATTCCGGGCGCTCGACGATCGCCGAAGTGCTGCTGCTCAACGACGGCATGCAACGGCTCGTCTGCGAATCCGCGTCCGACTCGAAACTGGAGAGCGCCGCGCGCGCCGCCGGCATGACGACGATGTATCAATGCGGCATGGCCAAGGCTTGGCGCGGCGAGACCAGCGTCGAAGAAGTGCTGCGCGTGACCCGGATGGATTGAAGATGGCGACTTATCGTTACCGGGCCTATTCCGCCGAAGGCGATCTCGTCGAGGGCGAACTCGAAGCCGGCGGCAAGGACGACGCGGAAGACGCGCTGTGGCGGCGCGGCCTCACGCCTTTCGAGACGCGCGAAGTCGGGGCCAAGGCGACGGGCGCCAAATTCAGCCTTCAGCTTTCGCGGCGCGGTCTCAACGGCGCCGAACTCGCGTCCTTCACGCGGGAGTTCGCGACGCTCGAAGACGCCGACGTGCCGCTCGACAGCGGCTTGCGCATTCTCGCGACGCAAGCCGCCTCGCCGATGCTGCGCGCGCTCGCCGAAGAGATTTTGAAGCGCGTCGTCGACGGCATGTCGCTCTCCGACGCCCTCGCCAAGCGCCCGGACACCTTCTCGACCGAATATGTGAATGTCGTTCGCGCCGGCGAGACCATCGGCGACGTCGGGCAGGCGTTGAACGATCTGGCGGACATGCTGGAGCGACGCACCGAATTGCGCTCGCGCATCACCAGCGCGCTGGTCTATCCGGCCATGCTCATCACGCTCGCGCTCATTTCGACCGGCATCGTGCTCGCGACGCTCGTGCCCAACATCGCGCCGATCTTCACCGACAATAATCAGCCGATGCCGGCGGGGTTGCAGTTCATTCTCGACGCGGAGGCCAATTGGCCGAACATTCTCGGCGCCATCGCGCTCGTCGGGCTGTCGCTCTTCATTCTCTCGCGCATGGCGGCGCAGCGTCCCCCCTGGCTCGAAGCGAGGGATCGCTCCATCCTGCGGCTGCCTTTCATCGGCCCGCTCATCGCCGAATATGAGACGGCGCGCTTCTCGCGCACGCTCGGCTCGATGGTGAAGGCGGGGGTGCCGCTGCTGCCGGCGCTGGAGAGCGCGCGATCCGCCTTGAGCAACCGCTACCTCGGGATCAGGATCGACCAGGTGATCGAGCAGGTGCGCGGCGGCGCGCATCTCAGCGGCGCGCTCGGGGGCGTCGACGCCGTGCCGCGGATCGCCCCGCAGATGGTGTCGATCGGCGAGGAGACCGGCAAGCTCGACGCGATGCTGCTGCGCGTCGCCTCGATATTCGAACGCAAGACGCAGCGCACGATCGAGCGCGTCATGGGCCTCGTGACGCCGGCGCTCACCGTGCTGATCGCGATCGTTGTCGGCGGCCTCATCATGACCGTCATGGACGCCGTGCTCGGCATCAACGAGCTTGCGACGAAATGATCCGCCTGCGCCTAGCGCGCTTTCCGACCGGATGCACTCATTCGGTCGATAAGAAATCGCTCCAAAATCAGAATGCTGGAGCAAATTCTGATCGAAAAAGTCTATCAACTTTTTCGGAATTCGCTCTGGCGAACCCCGCGCGCGCCGGCTTCACGCTGATCGAGATGCTGGTCGTGCTGGCGATCCTCGCGCTCGTCGCCGGCATGTCGTCGCAGCTGACGCGACCCGCCTCGCCCAAATTGCGCGTCGAGGCGGCGGCGCGCGCGCTCTGCGCCGCGGCGCGGGCGACAAGAGTGCGGGCGATCGCCACCAATCAGGAAGTCTCGCTGTTCATCGACGTCGGGCGCAAGAAGTTCTACTCGCCGGTCGTCGCCGAAACCTCGCTGCCAAGCGAGGCGCGCATCAATCTTTCCGTCGCCGGCGGCCAGCGGCAGGGCCCGACCGGCGGGGCCATCACCTTTTTCCCGACCGGCGGTTCGACCGGCGGCGACGTCTCGATCGAATTCGCCGGCGCGCGCGCCACCGTCGGCGTCAACTGGCTGACCGGCGAGACGCGATGCAACGTCTGAACCCGCGCGCCGGCTTCACGCTCATTGAGGCCCTCGTCGCCTTTGCGATCCTGGCGCTCGCGATGGGGCAGCTGCTCGCCGCGGCCGGCGGCGCGGCGCGCAATGAGGCGCGCGCCGACTTCTACCTGCGCGCGACGCGCGAGGGGCTGTCGCAGCTCGAGGCGCTCGGCGTCGCGACGCCGATCCTGCTCGGCGAAACGCGCGGAACCTACGACGACGGGCTGCTGTGGATCCTCGACGTGACGCCGCATCTGACGCAAAAGGCCGCCATCGGCACGGCGGTGACGACGAGCTATTTCGTGCGGCTGATGATCGGCAGAC
The DNA here is from genome assembly GCA_963820145.1 of uncultured Alphaproteobacteria bacterium. Taxonomy (GTDB): domain Bacteria; phylum Pseudomonadota; class Alphaproteobacteria; order Rhizobiales; family Beijerinckiaceae; genus Methylocystis. The sequence continues at coordinate 151,467 of CAWFZD010000078.1, read as the reverse complement.
CCAATCCGCAAGGCGCCTCGCCCGAGACCCTGAAGCTCACGACGATAAAGCTCGTGACGACGAGGCCGGACGCCCCGCAATGACGCTTCGAAAGAGGGCGCGAGCCCAACCGACTCTGGCGCTTCGTCGACGGATCTTTTTCTTTGTGGCGCTGCGACAAAAATGTGACGGAGGGCTCTCATCGTCGCCCGGATGGGCGCCCGCGGCGAACCGTGCTCCAGTCGCAAAAGCTCAAAAAATTGCAATATATTGAGATGCCATGCGCTGAAACATCGCGTCGGCGGCGCGGCTTTGCTGCGCAGCGTTACGCGCGAATTGCTAAAACTGAGGCTTTAGGCTAGTTTTCGCCATGATCGCGAAATAATCTGACACAAATATGGGTGAGCTGTCGTTCAGCTTTTTCGGCTACTCGTTCGAAGCTTCGCGGTCTTGTGTTGAGAGCCGACAAGAGCCGTTGCGTTAGGTTCGGTCGTGCGGCGGATGTCGTCGGCTCCCGACGAAGCTCCGGTTCATCGACGCTGCGGCGCCTGCAGGCTGCAAAACCAAGGCTTGAGGGTCCGCGACATAAAAGAGTGAGAACTTGATCTTGTCGCAAAGCCCAGTCCGTCGCGTCCTTCAGAGATTTCCGGGTTGTCTGGCGTTGATTTTCGGCGCGGCGTTGGCGCTGGCCACGCCCTCCATGACAGAAAACGCCGTCGCCAATGGCGACACCAGGACCATCCATCTCTTTTACATTCACACCCAGGAATCGATCGACGCGACCTATCTCGTCAACGGCCGTTACGACCGCAACGTGCTGCAGCAGTTGAACTGGTTCCTGCGCGACTGGCGCCGCGACGAGCCGACCGAGATGGATCCGCGGCTCTTCGACGTCGTGTGGGAAGCCTATCGCGACGCCGGCGCCGCCGACGAAAGAATAACGGTCATGTCCGCCTATCGTTCGCCCGAGACAAATGCGATGCTGCGTTCGCGCTCGCACGCCGTGGCGCGATTTTCCCAGCACATGCTGGGCAAGGCGATGGACACCTCGATGCCGGGAATGCCGATGTCGCGCGTTCGCGAGGTCGGCATGCGCATGCAACGCGGCGGCGTCGGCTATTACCCCACGGCGGGGACGCCCTTCGTGCATCTCGACGTCGGCAATGTGCGCGCTTGGCCGCGCATGAGCTATGAGCAGCTGGTGCGGCTGTTCCCGGACGGGAAGACCGTGCATCTGCCGAGCAACGGGCAGCCGCTGGCGCGCTACGACGAAGCCAAGGCCGAGATCGAAGCCCGCAACAACGGCGCGATCGTCACGGCGCCGCGGCCCGCTGCGGGCAACTTCTTCGCATGGCTTTTTGGCGGCGGCGGCGAGGACGAAGCCGAAGAGGTCCAGGCCCCGCCGCCCGTCAAGAAACGCTGGGCCGATATTGCGCCGCGCATGTCGCGCGCGCAGCGGCAAGCGGCCCTGGAGCGCGACGAAGAAGAGGGCTCAGCCTCCCCGCCGCCGACGAAGGCGCGCGTCGTGCTCGCCAAGGCGGAGGCCGATCTTCCGCGCGGCGAAACGGTCATGCAGGCCCCGCGGGAAGTCATCCGCGAAGCGCCGCCAGCCGTCGAGGAGAAGTCCGGCCTCGATCAACAAAGAGAGCCCGAGCAGGAAAAAATCGCCCTCGTCAAGGCGCCGCGCCCGCCGGAGCGGCCGACCTCGATCGACCAACCGGTCGCCCTCGAGAAACCCACGCCGCGGGAAAAGCCCGCTGCAATCGACAAGCCGGAGCCGCTCGACGCCGAGCCGAGCGACGTGAGGCTCGTCGCGACCCTCGATCCGGAGGCGGAGACGAAGCCGCCGCGCAGCCGCGTCGTCGAGGCGCCGCAAGAAGACGCGGCGCATGTCGAGGCCCCGCAGCCGCCGCGCCGGCCGAGGGATTTATATGCGCTGGCGCCGTCATCGGCGCCGCTGCCGCCCTCGCGGCCGAGTAGTCTGATCGCGCCGGTCGACGCCCCCGCGACGTCCAGCGCGGCGGCGCTCCCGCCGCCGCCGCCCGCGAGACCGAAGCATCTCGGCGCGGTCGCGCCGACCGGCCCCGCAGCCTCGGCCCTCGCGAAAGCCATCGAGCCGACGGGATCGATCGAGCCTAATGAGGACGGGGAGGGACGGCTCACGATCGACAAGGACGGCGCGCTCGCCTTCGCGCCGCCGCGCGGCGTCGCAAAGACGCGGTCGCAGGCGTCGACGACGCGAAACACGACGACCAAGCCGCAAGGCAAGGCGGCCCTGGTGCCGGCGCGGCTCGACCGCTCGAATTTCGGCGCGATGACGAATGACAAGCCGACGAGCCACGCGACCGAGAGCTCCGTCCTCGGCGCTTCCATCGGCAATGTGCGTTCGACGGCGCGCGGCAGCGAGAGCGGCGTGCTGGCGAAGCCGAGCGTCGCCGCGTCGCACGGTTTTCGCGACAATGTGAGCGCGCCGGACGTCGACGGCTTCGTGAGCGCGCCGAAGCGCTAATTTTTGTCGCCGTCGGGCCGATATTCGAGGATGTCGCCCGGCTGGCAGTCGAGGATCTCGCAAATCTTCTCGAGCGTGTCGAAGCGCACGCCCTTCACCTTGCCCGACTTCAAGAGACTGACGTTCTGTTCGGCGATGCCGATATGCGCGGCGAGATCGCGGGAGCGCATTTTGCGCTTGGCGAGCATGACGTCGAGATTGACGATAATCGGCATCCTGCTCACACGAACTGGGCATGTTCGCCGGCGATCTGCGCGGCGCTCTTTTGGATATGCGCCAGCGCCAGCAATCCAAAGAGCAGCAGCAGCGTCGAGACGTCGTCCGGCAGCAGAAAGACGTTGACGAGGCGCAGATTTTCTCCGGCGGGAAAATGCAGCGTGAGGATGACCGAAATCAGCGGCCGCGTCAGAATGCTGAGCGCTTGCGCCGCGAGGGGATGATCACTGCGGGCGTCAGCTACCACTTCGGGAAATGACAGACGCCGCCCGATACTGTAATGCGGGGGCGGATTTGCCCCGGCCCACGCCGCTTTTTTTGAGAGCCCTCATGCGCCGCCTTTGGCCTCTGCTGCTGCTTTTTGCGCTTTCCGCTTGCAATGGCGCGCCGCTGTCGACGCAATGGAAGCTGCGCAACTTCAACCTCGGCACGGCGGATCTCGCGCAATTGCGCGTGGCGATGCGCGGTCCCGAGTGGACGCAGCCGACGCCTGAGTTGGCCAGCATCGAGGCGCGCTATTGGCGCGGCGACGACGAAGCGCAGGCGAAATCGACGGTTCTGCGCCTGCGCCGGGCGGTTCACGAAACGGACCGCGAGGCGCTGGCGCAGCTCGGCGCGGCGCCCAGCCTCACGATCGTCGAACTTGCGCCGCAGAGCGTCGCGATGGCGCGCGCCGTGCAGCTGGAAATGGCGTCCTGGAAAGCCGACGGCGGTCCGCAGCCCCACGGCAAGCTGCATCTCGAGGGAACTTTGGGTTGCCGCCGCGGCGAGATTCCCGAAGGCCCGATCCCGCTCGATTTCTTCGTCCACGCCAATGACGAGACGGGCTGGCTGCCGGTCTACGACCAGCGTGACTTGCGCGCGGATTACTCGGGAAGCATCGAGGCGCTTAGAGAGGCGCTGCCGCCCTGCCCGGACAGGAACAGGACGCGCTAGCGCGCTCATCGCTTTCCTTGAGTTCATCAAGCCGGCTGCGAAAGGTCGGCGATTGACCTCACCCCGCATTGGCGTAAATCTAATGGGGCCAGGGGAGCCCCGCGGAAAGGGGCTGAGAGGCCGACGGCGAAGACAAAAGCGCAGCGCGGCGACCCTTTGAACCTGATCGAGCTTGAACTGGCGGAGGGAGGGCGCATGTCGCCGAATTTGTCTTTGCTTTCGTCCGCGGACGCGGCGCATGCGCGTTGAAGTCGTCGGCGCCGGCGTCGCCGGGCTTACCGCCGCATTCGAGATTGCTCGGCGCGGGCTGGAGCGAGGCGTCACAGTCGAGGTCGTCGAGCGGCGGGAGCAGGCCGGTTTAGGTTGTTCGCATCTCGCCGGCGGCATGATCGCGCCCTGGTGCGAATTGGAGAGCGCGGAGCCGATCGTCGCTGAGCTTGGCGCCGAAGCGCTGGATTTCTGGGCTAAAGACGCGCCGGTCGCGACCAGTGCCGGCAGTCTCGTCGTGGCGCCGGCGCGCGAACGCGCCGAACTTATCGATTTCGCGCGGCGCACGAAAAATTTCGAACAGCTGGACGGCGCCGCCATCGGGCGGCTGGAGCCTGCGCTGAAAGGGCGGTTCGACGTCGGACTTTATTTCGGGGGCGAAGCGCATCTTGATCCGCGCGCGGCGTTGGCGACGCTCGTAGAACGCCTGCGCGAAGCCCCCAACGTCGCTTTGCGCTTTGGCGCCGAGGCTAGAGGCGACGCCGACGCGATCGTCGACGCGCGCGGCTTTGCGGCGCGCGACGCTCTGCCGGGGCTTCGCGGCGTCAAGGGCGAGATGCTGATGCTGCGCACGAAGGAAATCGAGTTCGCGCGTCCCATTCGCATGTTGCACCCCAAGCGCCCAGTCTATCTCGTGCCGCGCGGCGATGGGCTGTTCATGGTCGGCGCGACGATGATCGAGAATGAGGAAGCGGCGCGGGTCACGGCGCGCTCGGTGGTCGAACTCCTGAACTCCGCCTACGCCATCCATCCGGCTTTTGCGGAAGGTGAGGTCGTTGAGATGGGTTCGGACGTGCGCCCGGCTTTCGCGGACAATCTGCCGCGCCTTATAAAACGCGGTAAGACGCTCTATATCAACGGGCTCTACCGGCATGGCTTCCTGCTTGCGCCGGCCTTGGCGCGCCGCGCCGCGCAAATCCTGCTCGACGGCGCGCAATTCCCGGAGATCGGCGATGCGGATTGAGGTCAATGGCGAGGCGCGCGACGTCGAAGCGCCGACGCTGGAGCTTCTGCTGGGCGAACTCGGATTGGCCGATCGGCTTGTGGCGACGGCCGTCAATCAGTCTTTCGTGCGCGCCAAGGATCGCGCCGAACGCGCGCTGCAGCCGGGCGATGCGGTGGAGATCGTGTCGCCGCGACAGGGAGGTTAAGACTTGAGGGAGTTAAGACTTGAGGGAGTTAAGACTTGAGGGAGTTAAGACTTGGCCGACGCGCTAAGACTTCTATGACGTCGACTTGAACTCGCGCCTGCTGCTCGGCACCGCGCGCTATCCTTCGCCTGCGATTTTGGCGCGCGCGATTGAAGCTTCAGGCGCGGAGATCGTCACGGTGTCGCTGCGCCGCGAGGCTGGCGAGAGCCGCGCGGGGAGGGCTTTTGGCGCCTCATTCGCGACACGGGCGCGAAAGTGTTGCCGAACACCGCCGGCTGCCGCACCGCGAAGGAAGCGATCGCCACGGCGCAGATGGCGCGCGAGCTTTTCGCCACAAACTGGATCAAGCTCGAAGTGATCGGCGACGAAGATACGCTGCAGCCGGATTTCTTCGGCCTCGTGGAGGCGGCGCACAGCCTCGGGCAGGAGGGTTTTTGCGTCTTTCCCTATATGACCGAGGACCTCACGGTCGCGGAGAGACTGCTCGAGGTCGGATGTCGCGTGCTGATGCCCTGGGCGGCCCCGATCGGCTCGGGCCGCGGCTTGAACAATGTCTACGGCCTGCGCGCGCTGCGCAATAAGTTTCCCGATGTCCCGCTCATCATCGACGCAGGATTAGGCGCGCCGTCGCACGCCGCGGCGGCGATGGAGCTTGGTTACGACGCCGTGTTGCTCAATACGGCGGTGGCGCGCGCCGGCGATCCCGCCGCCATGGCCGGCGCCTTCGCGCTCGGCGTCACGGCCGGTCGCGCGGCGTTTCTCGCCAAGCCGATGACGCCGCGCGATCTTGCGGAAAGCTCGACGCCGGTCTTCGGCCGCGCCTTCGACATGGGCGCTCCGTAATGGCCGCCGCGTGACGCTCGACCCCTTCTATCTGATCGTCGACGACGCGTCCTGGCTCGAACGGCTGCTCCCGCTCGGCGTCAAGCTCGTGCAATTGCGCATCAAGGATCGCGGCGAAGCGGAGGTGCGCGCACAAATGCGCCGCGCCCGCGCGCTGTGCCGGGCTTTTTCCGCGCAGCTTATCGTCAATGATTATTGGCGCCTGGCGTTACAGGAAAATTGCGATTTCGTGCATCTTGGCCAGGGCGATCTCGACGGCGCCGACGTCGCGGCGCTGCGCGCCAAGGGCGTGAAGGTCGGACTTTCGACGCACGACGAAGCGGAGCTGGCGCGCGCGCTCGCGCTGGGTCCCGATTATGTCGCGCTCGGGCCAATCTATCCGACGCTGTTAAAGCAAATGAATTTTGCGCCGCAGGGCCTGCCTCGCCTAGGCGAATGGAAGCGCATCGCGGGAGGGATTCCGCTCGTCGCGATCGGCGGGCTCACGCCGGAGCGCGCGCGACTTGCGCTTGAAGCCGGCGCCGACAGCGCCTGCGTCGTGACGGATATTTTGCGCAGCGCCGATCCCGAGCGACGCACGCGCGAATGGATCGCGGCGACGGTGCGCTGGCGGAAGTAGGCTCGGGGCATTGCAAGCCAGAGCGTTTGGGTACATGAAGCGCTGCCACAAACGCTAATCCCGGTTCAAAGATGAAGCACGCCCTGCCAGTCGCTCGCGCTGAGAATTTTCCGGAATGGTATCAGTCCGTTGTCGACGGGGCGGATCTTGCCGAGACCAGCCCGGTACGCGGCTGCATGATCATCAAGCCCTGGGGCTGGGGCATTTGGGAGCTGATCCAGGCCTCGCTCGACAAGAGCATCAAGGAAACGGGGCACGAGAACTGCTATTTTCCGCTGTTCATTCCGATGAGCTTCATCGCGCAAGAGGCGAGCCATGTCGAAGGCTTCGCCAAGGAAATGGCGGTGGTGACGCACCATCGGCTCAAAGCCGTCGACGGCAAGCTCGGCGTCGATCCGGAGTTGGCGCTGGAGGAGCCGCTGGTCGTGCGGCCGACGTCGGAGACCATCATCGGCGACGCGTTCCGGCGCTGGGTCGCCTCCTATCGCGATCTGCCGATCCTCATCAATCAATGGGCCAATGTCGTGCGTTGGGAGATGCGCACGCGCATGTTCCTGCGCACCAGCGAATTCCTTTGGCAGGAAGGCCACACCGCGCACGCCGATCGCGCGGAGGCGCTGGACGAAACGCTGAAAATGCTCGAAGTCTATCGCACGTTGGCGGAGGATGTTCTCGCCATGCCGGTGATGGTCGGAGAGAAGCCCGAGAACGAGCGCTTTCCTGGCGCCGACAACACCTTCTCGATCGAAGCCATGATGCAGGACGGCAAGGCGCTGCAGGCCGGCACCTCGCATTATCTCGGCAAGAATTTCGCCAAGGCGCAGAACATCCGCTTCCAATCGGCGAGCGGCGATCTCGAATTCTGCCATACGACGAGCTGGGGCGTGTCGACGCGTCTCATCGGCGGCGTGATCATGACGCATGGCGACGACGACGGCTTGCGCCTGCCGCCGAAATCGCGCCCAAGCAGGTCGTCATCGTGCCCATGCTGCGCGAAAAGCCTGAAGACGCGCAGACGCTCGAATTCTGCCAAAGGCTGAAGACCGAACTCGACGGCGTGAGCGCATTCAGCGCGCCGCTGCGCGTGCAGCTCGACAGCAAGATCGGCCGCGGCGGCAATAAGCGCTGGGACTGGGTGCGGCGCGGCGCGCCGGTGATCCTCGAAGTCGGCCCGCGCGACGTTGGCAATGACGTCGTGACGCTGATCCGTCGCGACCGGCTTTATGAGAACGAGAAGGTCGTCGCCCGCGCGACGCCGCGCGCCGAATTCGTCGCGAATGTCGCCGCGCTGCTGGCGGAGATCCAGGCGTCGCTATTTGCCGAAGCGAAAGAGCGGCTGCAGGCGAATATCCGCAAGCTGACGAACTGGGCGGCGGTCGTCGACTATTTCGGCAAGGGCGGCGACGACGAGGATCGCGAGTTCAAAGGCTGGGTCCGCGCGCCCTGGGCGCGGCCGACCGGCGCCGAACTCGAAGAGGTCGATGCGCGCTTGAAAGCGTTCAAGCTGACTTTGCGCAACATCCCGCTCGCCCAGGAACCGGCTTCGGGCCCTTGCATTTTCACGGGCCGCCCGGCCGTCGAGGACATTCTCATCGCCCGCGCCTATTGAGGCGCGGGCTGATTTATGGCTCTTTCTCTTCGCTATATTCTTCGATTTCGAGCCACATCGCGTTGAGGATCGCGAAGGCGCAGGCGAGGCCTAGCCCCAGGATCCAACTGAAATACCACATCGAGGCGTTCCCTTTCGTTTCAGTAGGAGTAGTCGTCGGCGCGCTCGATCGCCGCTTCCAGCACGGGGCCGCGCATCACGCGGAACGCCCAGACAGTATAGGCCAGCACGATCGGCAGGAAGACCACGACGACCGCGAGCATCAAACCCAGCGTGGTCTGACTGGAAGAGGCGTCCCAGACCGCCAGACTCTGGTCGGGATGGCTCGACGAGGGCATGAAGAAGGGGAACAGCGTGAAGCCCGCCGTCAGGATGACGCCGGCGATCGAGACGCTGCTGCTGACGAGCGCCAGGCCGCCGCGGTTCATGCGCAAAGCGACGGCGGCGAGCAGCGCGCCGAGATAGGCGAGCGCGGGCGCGGCGAGCGTCGCCGGCGCGACGCGGTAATTGTGGAGCCAGCCGCCATTTTCGCGCTGCACGATCTTCCACAGCGGATTGGAGGCGCCGTTGTAGTCGATGTCGCCCTTGATCAGATAGCCGTCGATCCCGACGGCGACCCAAATTCCGGCGAGCGTCAGAATCACGATGAGCGCCAGCGCCGCGGCCACGCCGTAATTTTGCGCGCGCCGGGCGACGTCGCCTTGGCTTTTCACCGCAAGAAAGCTTGCGCCCTGCATCGTCAGCATCGCGACGCTCGCCAAACCGCAAACGAGCGCAAAGGGGTTGAGCAGGCCGAGCAAGCCGCCCTCATAAACGGGCTGCAGATTATTCGCGATGTGAAACGGGGTTCCAACCAGAAGATTGCCGAAAGCGACGCCGAAGATGAGCGACGGCACGAGGCCTGAAACGAAGAACACCATGTCCCACGTGGCCCGCCAGGCCGGCGAGGGCATCTTGCTGCGGAAGGTGAGAGCTACAGGACGCAGGATCAGCCCGAGCAGCGCCAGCATCATGGCGAGGTAGAAGCCCGAGAAGGACGCCGCGTAAAGCTGCGGCCAGGCGGCGAAGATCGCGCCGCCGCCAAGGATCAGCCACACTTGATTGCCTTCCCAAACCGGGCCGATGGCGCTCAGCAGAACCCGCCGTTGCGAATCGTTGCGCGCAACGAAAGGATGCAGCATCGCGACGCCGAGATCGAACCCGTCCATGACGGCGAAACCGATCAGCAGCACGCCGAGAAGCGCCCACCAGATGATGCGCAGAGTTGCGTAATCGAGCGACATGATCTCTCCTCACTCGGCTGCGACATGTATGGGCTGCGACGCCGGCGCCGGCGCGCCGCTCTCCGGGCCGATGCCGATATATTTGACGATCAGAAATACGTCGACGATCGCGAGCGCGGTGTAGAAGGCGACGAAGCCGATGAGACTCGCCAGCACATTATTCGCCGGGACGTCCGAGACGCCGAGGAAGGTCGGCATGACGCCGTCGATGATCCATGGCTGGCGTCCATATTCGGCGACGATCCAACCGAGCTCGGCGGCGATCCACGGCAGCGGCAGACTGTACATTTCCAGACGCAGGAACCAAGGCTGCTTCCACCGGCGGCTGCTCGCGATATAGAATGCGGCGCCGAACAGCGCGATGAAGTAGAAACCCAGCGCCACCATGATGCGGAACGACCAGAACAGCACCGGCACGTCCGGCACGGTGGAGAGCGCGGCCTCGTGGATCTGCGCGGCGTCGGCGTGTTCGATGTCCGGGCGAATGCGCTTCAGGAGCAGCGTATAGCCGAGGTCATGCATCGACGATTCGAGCTGCGGCGGAATCGCCGCGCTGGGCGCGCCGCCGTTCTTCTCGATCCAGGCGTATGCCGCGAGCCCATCGTGAATGCGCGTCTCGGCTCTCGCGACAAGCTCCTTGACCCCCGCGACGGGAGTGTCGATCGAGCGCGTCGCGATCAATCCCAGCACCCAGGGAATCCTGACCTGATAATTGGTCGTCTGATTAGCGAGATCGGGAATGCCGAACAGGGTGAAGGCGGCCGGCGGCGGCTCCGTCTCCCACATGGCTTCGATCGCCGCGATCTTCATCTTTTGGTTGAAGCCCTCGGTGTAGCCGCTCTCGTCGCCGAGCACCACGACTGAAAGCGCGGAGGCGAGGCCAAAGCTGGCGGCGACCGTCGCCGAGCGCCGCGCGATATCCTTGTGGCGCCCGCGCAGCATGTAATAGGCGCTGATCGACAACACGAACATCGCGCCGGTGACATAGCCGGCGCTGACCGTATGCACGAATTTCGACTGCGCGACGGGATTGAATAGCACTTCCGCGAAGGAGGTCAGCTCCATGCGCATCGTCTGCGGGTTGAATTGCGCGCCGACCGGATTTTGCATCCAGCTGTTGGCGACGAGAATCCACAATGCGGAGAAATTGCTGCCGAGCGCGACGAGCCAGGTCGTCGCAAGATGCTGCACCGGGCTCAGCCGTTTCCAGCCGAAGAAGAACAGTCCGACGAAGGTCGCTTCGAGGAAGAAGGCCATCAGCCCTTCGATGGCCAGAGGCGCGCCGAAAATGTCGCCGACGTAATGCGCGTAGTAGCTCCAATTGGTGCCGAACTGGAACTCCATTGTGACGCCGGTCGCCACGCCCATGGCGAAATTGATGCCGAACAGCACGCCCCAGAACTTCGTGGCTTCGCGCCAGACCTCGCGCCCGGTCATCACATAGACGCTCTCCATGATCGCCAGCAGCAGCGAAAGGCCGAGCGTCAGCGGCACGAACAGAAAGTGATAAAGCGCTGTCAGCGCGAATTGCAGTCGCGACAGCGTCACGACATCGAAATCGACCATGTACGTCTCCGTTATCGCGCCTCGAGCGCAGGTTTATGGGTAAGCGCCGCGGCCATTTTCGCAGGCGTCACGACAGTCCTATGCGTTCCACTGAAGAACGCGAAATAAAGCAGAAAGATTGCGGCCGCTTTGAAGGTAAGCGCCGCGGCTATTTCCTTGCCGAGGAATGGACTCTTCATGCGCCCTTGATCCCCTTTGAGCGGGCTTGGTCGCGCCAAGTAGAGCGGCGTCGCCTCATCGCATTCTACCGAGGCTTATCCGTTCATTCCAACAAGATGAAGACGCTCCTAGCCGCGATCGATTGCGAAAGGCTACGTTAGCGTCGGCGATTCTTCCGCGACTTAGTCGCGCTTGCCGCCGATCATTGCAGACAGGGCGTTGGCGTCCATAACTTCGATCGCGCCGCGCGATAGAGCGACCCATCCCGAGCGCTCGAAGGCGTTCAACGTGCGGCCGATGACTTCGCGCGCCGTGCCGAGATCGGCCGCGAGCGCTTGCTGCGTCGTCGAGATGTGACGATTGCCGTCCATCAGCGCCAGCAGACGGTCAGCCAGGCGAACGTCGACGCGCGTGCACAAGAGCTCCTCGATCTTCGACATCAGCATCGTGATGCGCCGGCTGTAGCCCTCGAAGACCAGATTGCGAAAGCTCTCCGATCGATCCATCAATTCGCGGAACGGCGCCGCGCGCAGCACATAGGCGACGACTTCCGTCTCGGTGACGCCCTTGGCCGCATAGGCTTCGGAGGCAAGCAACGAAGCGATGGTCAAGATGCAGGTCTCGTTGGGACTGACGCGGTAGAGCACGATCTCGCGCCCGTTCTCGGTGATGCGTTGCACTCTGATGGTTCCCGCCGTCACGAGCGGCAATTGTATGCAGTCGTCACCGGGACGGAACACGGTCTTGCCCTGTGGAATGACGACGCGCGCCGCCGCGCGCCGCAGGAAAAGCTTGGTCTCCTGGTCGAGGTTCTTCAGCGAGGGGGTTTCTTCGGTCCAGTCGAGGCTCATGCGCTTTATCCGTCGATTATGCCGCGCGGCTAGAATCCGCTCGGAGGCTCGAGACCAAACCATTTATCCTTGACCGCATTATAATGGAGGTCGGGGTCATAGGGGACGACATCAAGTTTGAGGTCGCGCGCGGTCAGTCGTCCAAGCGCGCCGAGCGCCGCATAAGAGGCGATGACGCGGTCATGCTGCGCCAACACGAGATTGACGCGCGCGGCGAGCAGCGCCTGTTGTGCGTTCAATATGTCGAGCGTCGTGCGCTGGCCGACCTTCGCCTCCTCGCGAACGCCCGAGAGCGACAGAGCGGCGGCGCGCGCCGCGGCTTCGTAGGAGACGATGGAGGCCTTCGCGGCGTCGAGCTGCGCCAAGGCGGCGACGACATTGGCGCGGACGTTCACGCGCGCGAGATCGGCTTGCAGGCGCGCTTGGCCCAAGAGCTCCTTGGCTTGCCGCACCGAGGCGTATTCCGATCCGCCCTGATAGAGCGGCACGTTGAGCGAAGCCGTCGCTTGCGCGGAAAATTGTCGCGTGCCGGGATAGCCGAGGAAGGAATTATATTGCGGCGAGACTTGCGCATTGACGGAAAGCGTCGGGGAGAGCGCGGCCTCGGCGACGCGCACGCCATGCTCCGCCGCATCGATCTGCCGCAGCGCGGAGACGATCGACGGATGTTGCACGAGCGCGATGTCCACCGCCTGTTCGACCAAGCGCGGAAGCTCGCGCTCCATCGATTTTGCGGGCTCCAACTTTTTCGGCTCGACGCCGATGACCTGCCGATAGCTGGCGGCGCTCATCTTGAGCGCGGCCTCAGCGGCAAACATGTCCGATTTGCTCTGCGCCAGCGACGCTTCGGCTTGAGCGACGTCGGTGCGCGTGACCTCGCCGGCCTGCAAGCGGTCGCGCGTTTGTTTAAGCTGCTGGTCGAGCACCTCAACGTTGCGCCGCCTCAGTTGCAGCACGGCGATGTCGCGCAAAACGTTCATGTAGGCGTTGACGCCGGTCTGGAACAGCGATTGCTCCGAGACATGCAGTCCGGCTCTCGCCGCAAAGATGTTCGAACTTGGCCTGCGCTGCGGCGCTTAGCGCGGCGCCGCCGTCGTAGAGGGTTTGCGAGATGGTGAGCGTCGCGCCGCGCGGCTTGCCGAGATATTCGTCGGAGTAGTAGGCGCGCTGTCCGGTGTTGGTGCGCCCTGCGGGAATTCTTATCGTGGAATAATCGGGCCCGGCGGTCGCGGTTACGCCGGCCTTGGGCCGAAGGCCGGCGAGCGCCTTCGTCGTTTCTTCGTCGCGCGCGCGCACCGAGGCGCGGGTTTGATTGAGGTCGGGATTATTGGCGTAGACGCGCGCGAGCGCTCCTTGCAGAGTTCCCGCGCGCGAAACATTCGGCGCGAGCGTCGCGCAGGCGAGCAAGGCGAGGCAGACACGCGCGACGCGACGCGCAAGGCGCAGCGAAGGCGAATATCGCCTCGCGCTTTCGTCTTGCATCTTTGCGCCGCGCATGTCGAAAGGCCTCCGTTTAGACCGCTGCGATGACGCGGGCCAGCCTTTCGCCGACCTCATTCGCGATCGGGGTGAGCTCAGGGTTGCCGACGGCGTTCATCGCGACGCGCGGGTCGATCGCGCTGACTTCGACGCCGCCGTCGCCGCCTTCCGCAACGACGACGTTGCAGGGCAGCATGACGCCGATCTTATTTTCGAGGTCGAGCGCCTTATGCGCGAAGCCGGGGTTGCAGGCGCCGAGAATGAGGTATCTCTTCATCTCGACGCCGAGCTTTTGCTTCAGCGTCGCCGCGACGTCGATTTGCGAGAGAACGCCGAACCCTTCCTCTTTCAGCTTCTCGACGACTCTGTCGACGACGGCGTCGAAGCCGCCCTTGGCGGCTTTGGTGATGTGATAGGTCATGGCTTTCTCCATTCAAATCGACTCCGCGCGCGTCAACGCAGACGCACGATGCCGACGGCTTTCATGATGATGCGCTCGTAAACCGGCTCGCATTGGCCTTTGCGCACCTTGCGCAGGAAGTATTTCTCATAGGCGACTTTCGCCAGATGCACCCAATAGCCTTTGCCGGACCAGTTGACATTGCGCGGCGGAATTTGCGGCTGCGCGACGAAAGCGATGCCGCTGTCGCCAAAGTCGGCGAGACAAACCGCATTCCACGTGCCCTCGTGCGTCGGCTCTTTGCCGAGGATCAGGTCGCGGATGTTGTACGCCGCGGCGGTGCACATCGACTCGATCATATAACCGGTCTTGGGCATGCCGACCGGCACCGGCGTTGGTTCGAAGGGCGGCAAGGCGACGCAGACGCCGACCGCGAAGATATTTTGGTGTTTCGCGTTGCGCTGCTTCCTGTCGACAGTGACGAAGCCGCGCGGATTGGTGAGGCCTTCGATCCATTTGCCGTCGTCGTCCTTGAGGCAATCGACGCCGCGAAAGGCCGGCAGGAGCATGGTGAAGGTCGAGGCGATCTTGTGCTGCTTCTTCACCGTTCCGTCTTCATTCAACTCCGTCGCCTCGACCGAATCGGCGTTGACGCGGTCGATCTTGGCGTTGGTGATCCATTTGATGTCGCGGTCGCGCATCAAGGATTCCAGCATGCCTTTTGTATCGCCGACGCCGCCGAGGCCAAGATGTCCGATGTAGGGCTCGGAGGTCACGAAGGTGATCGGCACGCGATCGCGTATCTTGCGCTTGCGCAGATCGGAGACGACGGTGAGCGCATATTCATAGGCCGGACCAAAGCACGACGCGCCCTGCACGGCGCCGATCACCATCGGGCCCGGGTTCTTGCAGAATTCATCCCAGTTCTCGCCCGCGGCGCCGGCATGGTCGACGTGGCACACGGATTTCGTATGTCCGGTCGGACCTAATCCCTCGATCTCGTCGAAAGCGAGATGCGGCCCTGTCGCGATGACGAGATAGTCGTAAGCGAGCGTCGAGCCGTCGTTGAGCTCCAGGATGTTTTCTGCAGGCTTGACGCGCTTGGCGCCGACGGAGGTGAAATTGATTTTTCGCCGTTTGAACACATCGGGCAGATCGACTTTCACATCCTTGGGCTTGCGCCAATTGACGGCGACCCAAGGGTTGGACGGAACGAACTGGAAATAATTCGTTTGCGAAACGACGGTGATGTCCGCTTGCTTTCCGAGCAGATCCTTGAGCTCGAAAGCCATTGGAACGCCGCCGATGCCGGCGCCCAAAACGACGATGCGTGTCATGCGTTTCCCCTCTACGCGCGGGCCCTTTAAGGCGCGTCGCATTCGTTGACCACAGATCCAAGAGCGGCGCTTATGTCTTCGCTTCGCCCCTGCGCCAAAGGACGATCGCTTTGCCGAGCAGCCGGTGTCAGAAGGCCGCGCCGGATTTGCAGCCGAAGCGCCTCAGCGCAAGCGCGAGCGGACAAAAGCCGGTGAAGGCGGCCTGCAGCAGGTTGGCGCCGACGAAGCCGGCGAGCAATAGCCACAGGGGTCCAAAGACGTAGTCGAGCGCCAAGCTCGCCAGCACCATGGCGCCGGCGAAGGCCATTACGATTCGATCGATGCTCATCTCTCGCCTGTTTTGCGGTTTTCGGGAATTGGCGACTTGATTGCGGAAGATTTTTCCACAGCCGAAATCGCCTGTCCGTCACATTGGCTTGCGCAGAAGAGTTCATAGAGCAGCGCGATCATCCTCCCCACGTCATCGTTCGCAAGCGCGTAGAAGATCGTCTGCGACTCGCGCCGCGTGCTGACGAGATCGTCTTCGCGCAGACGCGCCAAATGTTGCGAGAGAGAAGATTGGCTCAAATTCAACGCGCGCTGCAGCGCCGACACCGAGCTTTCCCCCTTGTGAAGTTCACAGAGAATCATTAGGCGATGGCGGTTGGCCAAAGCCTTCAAGAAACTCTCCGCTTGCGCGGCCTTGGGGGCGAGGTCGTCTAAATTCATGCTTGCTAAATTACATATTACGAATATATGTGTCAAGCGACTCGCGCGGGATAAAGCGCGATCGTCGCCACACTGCGAAAGGAGAGCCGGTTCGATGAAATGCCTCTTAGCGTTCCGCGCCGCGCTTGTCGCTTTCGTCGCCGTCAGCGCGCCGCCGGCGTCGAGCCTTGCAGCCGAGACCGTCGTTCGCACGACGTCGATCGAGGATTTGAAGTCGGTGATCGCGACCGTCGAACCCGTGCATCAATTGGCGCTCCGCGCGCGCATCGGCGGGACCGTCTCTTTGCTCAAAATCAAAGAGGGCGACGAGGTCGCGGCCAAACAGCAGGTCGCTTCGATTGTCGACCAAAAGTTGTTTTTGCAGATGCAGGCGCTCGACCAGCGCATAAAGTCGCAAGCGGCGCAGCGCGACAAAGCCAAAAGCGATTTCGATCGCGCGCAGGATCTTCTGACCCGCGGCGTGACCACCAAGGTGGTGTATGATCAGGCGAAGACCGCGCTCGACGTCGCCGAGCGCAACCTTTCGGCGATGAAGTCGGATCGCGGCGTCATCGAACAGCAGGCGGCGGAGGGCGCCGTCATCGCCGGCAGCGCCGGGCGCGTGCTGACGCTTCCGG
This sequence comes from uncultured Alphaproteobacteria bacterium, assembly GCA_963820145.1. Lineage (GTDB taxonomy): Bacteria > Pseudomonadota > Alphaproteobacteria > Rhizobiales > Beijerinckiaceae > Methylocystis. Next base: position 134,938 of record CAWFZD010000078.1, on the reverse strand, counting down.
TTTCGGTCGGTCGCGTGGTGCTCCCGGGCGAGACCATCGCGACGCTGGCGGAAGACAAATATATCTTGCGCCTGAGCCTCCCCGAGCGGCACGCCAAATTCATGCGCGCGGGCGACGCGGTCGAGATGGGCGGGCGCGGACTTGGCGGCGCCGGCGCGCGAACGCGGGGCCGCGTGCGCATCGTCTATCCCGAAATACAGGGCGGCCGCGTCATCGCCGATGTCGATGTCGCGGGACTTGGCGACTATTTCATCGGCGAGCGCACCCGCGTTTACGTGGCGACCGGCGCGCGCAACGCCATCGTGGTTCCGCGCGGCTGCGTCTATCGCCGGGCCGGCGTCGATTTCGTGCGGTTGAAAGACGGCGCCGAAGTCGTCGTGCAGACCGGCGAAACGCGCGGCGACCAGATCGAAATCCTTTCTGGCCTGAAAGACGGCGACGTCGCGGTGTCGCCATGAGTTCGCCCGCCTCGGGGCTTGGGTTTTCGGGCGCGTTGACGCGCGCCTTCATCGGCTCGCCGCTCACGCCGCTGCTGCTCATCGCGTCGCTGCTCGTCGGCCTGATCGCGCTGCAGGCGCTGCCGCGCGAAGAGGAGCCGCAAATCTCCGTGCCGCTTGTCGACATCGTCGTCTCGACCAACGGATACAAGGCCGAGGACGCGATCGAACTCGTCACGCGCCCGCTCGAAGACATCATCAAAAGCATCAACGGCGTCGAACACGTCTATTCGCAGACGCAGGACGACAACGTCGTCGTCACCGCGCGTTTTTTCGTCGGGACGCCGCAGGACAACGCCGTGCTGCGCGTCCACGACAAGATCAGGGCCAATATCACGGGCCTGCCGAAGGGCATAAAAGAGCCGCTGATCGTCGGACGCGGCATCGACGACGTCGCGATCGTCGTGCTGACGCTCGCGCCAAAACTCTCGCGCGCTGCGGAGTGGACCGACAACGGGCTCTATCAAGTCGCCGAGGAGCTGCAGCACGAGCTGACCAAGGTCGACAATGTCGGTCTCAGCTATATCGTCGGCGGCAGTCCCAATCAGATCCGGGTCGAGCCAGATCCCGATCTGCTGTCGGTCTATGGCGTCACGCTCAATCAGCTCGCGGATAAGATCGCCAACGCCAATCGCTCCTTTTCGGTCGGCGCCTTTCGCCAAAACGATCGCTCCGTGCCTGTCGTCGCCGGTCAGACGCTGCAGGGCGTCCCCGACATCGGCCTGCTGCTGATCACGACGCGCGACGGGCGACCAGTCTATCTCAAAGACATCGCAAAAGTGCGCGTCGGTGCGGCGCAGAGCGAGCACTACAGTTGGACAATGACGCGCGGCCAAAACGGCGAAATGGAGAAACGCCCCGCGGTCAGCATCGCCATCGCCAAGCGTAAGGGCGCCAACGCCGTCGTCATGGCGGAAGAGATCATGCAGCGGCTGGAGACGGCGCGCGGTCGCATCGTTCCGGACGATCTGGATATCGCCGTCACCCGCAACTATGGCGAGACGGCGAGCGAGAAGGCCGATGAGCTATTGTTCCATCTCGCGTTGGCGACGCTCTCGATCGTCGCGCTGATCGTCTTTCTCGTCGGCTGGCGTGAAGGGGTCGTCGTCTTCGTGATCATTCCGACGACGATTCTGCTCACCATGTTCGCGTCCTGGATGATGGGCTACACCATCAATCGCGTGAGTCTTTTCGCGCTCATCTTCTCGATCGGCATTCTCGTCGACGACGCGATCGTCGTCGTCGAGAACATCGTGCGCCATTGGCAGATGCGCGGCGAACGCGGCCTGACCGAGACCGCGATCGAGGCCGTCGCCGAAGTCGGCAATCCCACCATCGTCGCGACGTTGACGATCGTCGCGGCGCTGCTGCCGATGCTTTTCGTCTCCGGGCTGATGGGCCCTTACATGAGCCCCATTCCCGCGAATGCGTCGCTTGCGATGGTGTTCTCCTTCTTCGTCGCAATGACGATCACGCCTTGGCTGTTGATGAAAGTCGCGCGCCGGCGCTTCGAGCATGCAGACGCATCGCAAGCGCGTGACGCGCATGATCCTGGAGTCATGGGCCGCTTTTACGCTGGGGTCGCCGCGCGCCTGCTGCGCGGACGCAAGGGCGCCTCGCGCTTTCTTTGGATCGTCGGACTAGGAACGCTCGCCGCCTGCATGTTGTTCGCGACGAAGAGCGTGCGCGTGAAGCTCCTGCCGTTCGACAACAAGTCGGAGATCGCCGTCGTCGTCGATCTGCCGCGCGGCGCGTCGCTCGAGGCGACCGATCGGCTGCTGACGGCGGCCGCGGAAAAGCTCAAGGATTTGCCGGAACTGACCTCGATGCAGTCGTTTGCGGGGACGGCGGCGCCGTTCAACTTCAATGGGCTCGTGCGGCATTATTATCTGCGCGCCGAACCGCAGATGGGCGATCTGGCGATCAATCTGGCGCCAAAGGACGATCGCAAGCGCGCCAGTCACGCGATCGCGCTGGATATCCGCAGGCGTCTTGCGAATCTGGAGAGGCCCGAGCATACGGCGATCAAGGTCGTCGAAGTGCCGCCCGGTCCGCCCGTGCTCTCGACCTTGCTCGCGGAGATATACGGTCCGACGGCGGATGCGCGCCGCGCCCTAGCGACGCGTGTGCGCAAGGCGTTCGACGCGGTCGATTTCATCGTCGATACGGACGACAGTTTCGGCGTGCGGCAGGAGCGCTTGCGCTATTCCATCGATCAGGACGCGCTCGAATTCCACGGCGTGGAGGAACAGGCCGTCTATGACACGATCGGCGCTCTCGTCGGCGGCGTGAAAATCGGTTTTTCGCAGCGTGGCGGCGGCGCGAAACCCGTCGACATCACCATCGCGCTGCCACGCAGCAGCATGACCGAAAGCGAGCGTATTCTCTCGACGCCTCTGCCGGCCGGCGGCACGGCGCGGCAGGGCGCCAATGTCGAACTCGGCGACGTCGTCAAAGTCTCGCGCGAACTCAGCTCCTATCCGATCTTCCGCCACAACGGGCGCTTCGCCGAAATGGTCAGCGCGGAGCTCGCCGGACGTTTCGAGGCGCCGATCTACGGCATGTTCGCCGCGGAAGACGCGATCAAGGCGCAGGACTGGGGCAAGGACGGTGCGCCGACGATCAAATATCACGGACAGCCGCAAGACGACGCGCAGCCGACGCTGCTGTGGGACGGCGAGTGGGAGGTGACCTATGTGACCTTTCGCGACATGGGCGCGGCTTTCATGGTGGCCTTGCTCGGCATCTATCTTCTCGTCGTCGCGCAATTCGGCTCCTTCACACTGCCGCTCGTCATTCTGGCGCCGGTGCCGCTGACGCTGATCGGCATCATGCTCGGGCATTTCCTGTTCAATGCGGCCTTCACCGCGACCTCGATGATCGGCTTCATCGCGCTCGCCGGCATCATCGTGCGCAATTCGATCCTGCTCGTCGATTTCATCCGGCATCGGCGCGAAACGGGCATGCCGCTGCGCGCGGCGCTGGTCGAAGCCGGCGCGTCGCGCTTCAAGCCGATCTTCCTCACCGCGGCGGCGGCGATGATCGGCGCGGCCTTCATTCTGACCGACCCGATCTTCCAGGGCTTGCGATCTCGCTGGTGTTCGGGCTGGCCTCGTCGACCGCGCTCACTTTGCTGGTCATTCCTGCGATCTATGTCGTGCTTCGCGACGACGAGACGAGCGTCCGCGGAGAAGAAGGAGTAGAGCGATGGTGCCAAGATTGGCCGGGGTTTACCAGGCTCTTGTCCGCCGATGTGCGCGAGTTGCGCGCGGGCGCTTCCGAAGTGATGAAGGCGTTCGGCGCCTTGTCAATCTCGGCTGGCGCCCGAACGCGCTCGACGCCAAGACGAAGGAGCTGATCGCGCTCGCGGTGAGCGTCTCGGCGCGGTGCGACGAATGCATCGCCTTTCACAGCAAGGCTGCGCTCGAGCGCGGCGCGACGCGCGAGGAAGTGCTGGAGACGCTGGGCATGGCGATCTACATGGGCGCGGGACCTTCCGCGATGTATGCGAGCCACGCGCTCAAAGCTTTCGATCAACACGCCGCGGCGAAAGCCGGCTAAAACAGGAGGAGGACATGTCTTTGGGAAGCATACTCACAGCGCTGCAAGGCGGCGCCGTTCCGACCATCGCGCACGAAGATTTCGTCAAGGCCGTCGAGAACAAGAGCTGCGCCATCGTCGATGTGCGCGAGCCGAACGAATATGCCGCCGGCCATGTCGCCGGCGCGATCAATCTGCCGCTCTCGCGATTCTCGCCGGAGCAACTGCCGAAAGGCAAGCCGATCGTGCTGATGTGTCTTGCGGGCGGCCGCTCCGCCAAGGCGCTGCGGGCGGCGATGGACGCCGGCTGCAAGGACATCCGCCATTACGCGCCCGGCGCCAGCGGTTGGCGCAATCAGGGCGGCGCCTTTGTGGCGTAAGCCATGGACCTCCTCGCGGCGCTTTGCGGAGTCGTCATCGGCGTCGTGCAGGGACTGATCGGCGGCGGCGGCTCCGTGCTCGGCGTGCCGGCGCTGATATATGTCGTCGGCGTCTCCGATCCGCACCGCGCGATCGGCGCCAGCGCGCTCGCGGTCGGCCTTTCGGCGCTGGTGAGCCTTTCGGCCTATGTGCGCTCGCGTCACGTCAAGTGGCGCTGCGGCCTCGCTTTCACGGCGGCAGGCGCGCTCGGCGCATACGCCGGCTCCTCGCTCGGCATGGCCTTTCCAGGCCGAAGTCTCGTCGCGCTGTTTGGCGCGCTCATGATCGCGGTTGCGGCCGCGATGGCGATCGGCAAGCCGCTCGGCGGCGATCCGCATGTGCGGCTCGACGGCCGCTCGATCCTAAGGCTCGGGCCCTTCCTGCTCGCCTATGGCGCTGGCGTCGGGGCGCTCTCGGGCTTCTTCGGCATCGGCGGCGGCTTCCTCGCGGTGCCGGGCCTGCTCGCTGCGACCGACATGCCGATGATCTACGCCATCGGCACCTCGCTGATCTCGGTGTCGGTCTTCGGCCTCACGACCGCGGCGAACTACGCCGCCGCCGGAGTCATCGACTGGCGCGTCGCGGGATTTTTCCTGGTTGGCGGCGCGCTGGGCGGTCTGTTGGGAACGAGGCTCGCGCGCGTGCTGGCGCAAGAGCGCGGCGCGCTGGCGAAGGTCTTCTCCGTCATCGTCGCCGCCGTCGGCATGTTCCTGATTGCGAAGACCCCACTTTAAGTGCGTTTCGCGCGACAACACCTAGGCATGCAATTTCGCGCTTACGCAACTCTTCTTGCTAAAAGGGGAGTTATCTTTCATTGTATTTTCCTGAGATCAATCTCGAATCAACTGTGCGATCACGATGCCGACAGTATTCATATCCTATTCGCATGATACCCCTGACCATATGTCTAAGGCGATTACGCTGGCGAACCGCCTTAGAGAGCAGGGGGTTGACGCATCCATAGACGCGTATGTCCCACACCCGGCAGAAGGCTGGCCAAAATGGATGGAAAAACAGTTCCAACTAGATTTTTTGATTGTGATTTTGAGTCCAAGATATATAAAAGAATTCAACCAAGAACAAGACACCTCCTCCGGTGTTCGGTTCGAGGCAAGCATACTGTCCTCTCTCCTATTGAGCAGGGGAGTCAGTTTCGAAAATATCGCGATAGTGTGCTTCGAAGACTCTATCAAACTCGATATCCCACCAGTTTTGTACGGATGCACACGTTATCATGTTGAAAAGAAGGGAGAATACGACAAGCTTTATGCATTCCTGACGAAGCAAGTTCTCGTAGAGAAGCCCGCGCTCGGGTCAGTCAAGAAACTAAGCCCCGTCGCACCGGCTGCGTGGCCTGCGGAAGCACGGACATTTCGCTCTCTGTGCGTCATGTTATGGCCTCTCATGGAAGATAACAGGCGAATCTTCCAGGATTTTGGGCCAAATTCAGGAGCCGTTCTTTTTGACGCCGGTGAAAAAGAGGTGCGCCATGATCTCTCTCTTTGGCAACACTACAGGAAAACGATCGCGGAAAACAACACGTTGATCGCGCGATACCTTCGCTTATACGCCGACGTTATTCCTGCAACTCATGGGGTCTTATTCAGAAAATGGCTCTCACATATCGACGCCTTCGCACGTCATTTAGAAGATCCTACTGTAGACTATCGTGAGCACCAGTTTCCACGCACGGTTGTTGGCGTGGTTAGAGAGCAGCTATGAAGACCTCTATCCTGAAATGGTTAAAAAGCCACGTATGCGCCGACGCACGAATACGTGGTTGTTGGATAACAGGTTCTGCACTCAAGCATCAACGTGGACACTCTGATATAGATATTGTAATTGTAACGTGCGAGCGCAACATGCGTCGATGGCTTATGAGAAAAAAGCTCGCATTCAAAAGAGCGTTCCACTTGCCACTTGACGTCCAGGTTTTTCACACGTCACAATTTACTCTAGCAAAGCGATTCGTCGCTTTAGCCGAACAGGCTTCAAAGGTGTGACGATGGGCAAAGATTTGTATTATACAATTCCGAGGTTTTTCGAGGATCGCATGGCCCAACACTCGAAGGTTAGGAGTTTTCGTCGGTTAGAGGTTGAAGAAGAGTTCGTGTACCAAGTAGACCGGTTCCAATTTAACGATAGTGTACGTATCTGGCTCTCTGATGCGTATCTTTTCACAGAAATGGATTTCTATAACCGTCCCAAGGAGCTTCGGGGCGGCGATTATATCCTGATCGCAAAAAAGGCTTATCCCTTTCCGTCAGGCTTAACTATATCTAGTGGTTTCTGTGGCTTGGCGTCGAGAGTTCTGCCAAACTCATTTCATGAGCAAGCCCTTCAAACAATCCGCCCGCTGGTCCAAGGATAAGCCGCCGTCGCTGCAACAGTTCATGGCGATGTTTCCTGACAATTCCACCTGCGCCGAATACCTCGCCAAGAAGCGTTGGCCGAACGGCTTTAGCTGTCCGCATTGCGAAAGTGAAAAGGGCTGGCGGCTGGAATCTAAGCCGCACCATTGGGAGTGCGCCAAGTGCCATAAACAGGTTTCGGTAACGTCCGGAACCATCATGCACGCCACGCACCTTCCTCTTCGCACTTGGTTTCTCGCGGCGCATTTGGTCGCGACGCACTCGAACGGCATCTCGGCGCTTCAGCTTCAAGCGAAGCTCGGCATCGGTTCTTACAAGAGCGCTTGGTTCCTGCTTCACCGACTCCGCAAGGCGATGGTTGACCCTAACCGCGACCCGCTTGAGGGCGTTGTCGAGATCGACGAGTCCACGATTCCTTTCCGCACGAAGAACGAACCCATTGGCGGTGGACAGGGCAGAAGCCCCATCGGCAAAATCGCCATCGCTGGCGCGGTTGAACTCAATGATGGAAATAAACCCGGACGCATTCGCCTCATGCCGATTGCGGGCTATGACCGCAAGACGCTGCACGCGTTCGTGACGAGCACCACGACAAAGGGCAGCGCCATCTGGACGGACGGCAACACGTCCTACGCCGACGTGCCTGACCGCACTCACGATTCCCGCGTGATCGGCAAGATGGCTGCTCACGTTTTCATGCCATGGATTCATAGAGTCTTTGCGAACCTTAAGCGGTTTGGGTTGGGCGTTTATCACGGGTTTCGTAAGGGGTATTTGCAGGCGTATCTCGACGAGTTCGTGTTTCGGTGGAATCGTCGAAGACATTATCGGGTGAGCTTCGATTCATTGTTGGGGATCGGGATTGGCGTTGGACATTTTCCGCTGACAAAATTGCAATCGGTAACGTCCTGCTAAGCGGTCAGGTAGCATGATCACGGCCTCAATGGAGACCATGATGACTGACCAGAACACCGCCGCCGTCAATAAACTTGCGCAGGAAGTTGCACAGCTTAAGAGCCTTGTTCTCGGGCTCTCATGCCTAATGGCCTATCTACCGGACACTGCCTCTGTTGACATAGCGAAGGTGCGAAAGCTCGTCGGAGATTTAGCTGCGGATTCCGCCCATCCCGCCCTTAAAGACGCCACTATTGCGCAAGCAATGTGGATTGCTCAGGAAGTCCGGGACCGGGCGTCGCAAGGATAACATCAATTTGAGGCATCAGCGGCGTCGCAAGCCACGCCAGCATGGATGGGTGATCGCTTGGTTCGGTGGCGACCCTCTCGTTGATCAGGTGATCATCGTCCAATTCGTAATCTATCTTCACAATCATAGACTTAGCTCCTATGGAGGTTAGGTGTGCGCAGGATTTTATTTGGAATGATTATTCTCGCGACTCCAGCGCACGCCACAGAAGCAGTCAGTTGGAACTTCATCGATTGCGCAATTGGGATTGCGAAGCAGGCGCAGGAACGAGATGCCTCTGATCGAGGGCGGCTTTACAAGATTGCACACACATCTTGTGACCCACACCTTGCTCTAATCAAAAACCACAAAGAGGCAGAATGTCTGCGAAAATGGCTGAATCCGAAAACTTTCCCGGAAGCCGTGGCAAACACCGTTCGTAGTCCAGTAAACATGCCAGTATGCACCTGGTAAAGATGCTACAAGAGGTTACAATTACTCTTATTTCATACGTAAAGGATATAACACGCCATGCTTACAACTGACAACGTTGAGACAACGCTGAAATGCCCGAAGTGTGGCTTTGAAAACAAGAAGACGCTCGGTTGGTTGCAGCACAATAATAAATTCACATGCGCTGACTGTCCTGAAATTATTACACTCGAACAGCGGCAAGCCTCCAGAGAGATCGGCAAGGTCAATGATATGCTTGCCGAGATCAAGAAAGGATTGCTGAATCTCGGAAAGTGATTCAGCTGGTTTGGAGTCTAGCTCATAAATCAACATGTTGTGTAACCTGATGGAAAGGGATAAGCCTTTCGCAAAACCTGAGGGCGGCGGAGGGATCAGCAATGAATTGATTACATTAAATAAAATTGGCGTCGGCAAAATGCGTGAACTATTGGGCGCTCTCAGCGCAAGAAAAATGTGGACTTACGTTCCTCCCACGGAAGAAGAGTTAAGAGCTCGAAGGAGCAGCCGAAGTCGTATCGGGTAAAAAATGGTTCCAGTGGAAGTAGCTTTCTCCTTCACGCGTTGTTGTAAGGGCAAGCCGCATAACATCTAGCGCGCTCTGCGATCGCTTCAGATCACGATTTTTGATCACGTAACCTTCCGCTCCGCCGCCGGTATAAGACGCGGAAACCCGGAGCGGCGCCTTGGACAGCACCTCTGACCTCTTGCGAACCGCGGCCGGCGACAGCGCCGCCTTCGAGCGGCTCGTCGCTTCGGAGCAGGCGCGCGTCTTCGGCTTTCTCGGCCGCATGGGGCTCGACGCCGCGACAGCCGAGGACATCTCACAGGACGCCTTCCTGCGCGTCTGGCGCAACGCCAAAAGCTTCGATCCGCGTCTTGGCGCCGCCTCGACCTGGATCCTCACGATCGCGCGCAACCTCGCGCTCACGCATCTCTCCCGCGCGTCGCAGCGTCGCGAGGTCGCGAATGAGGAGGCTGCAGGGCAGGCGCCTTGCGGCGCGCCGCTCGCGGACGAAGCGCTCATGCGCAAGCAGCAGCGCGCGCAGTTCGACGCCGCGCTGGCAAGTCTCGCGCCCGCCGAGCGCAGCCTTCTCGCCGCGAGCTATGTCGAAGGCCTCGATCTGGCGATGATCGCGCGCATCGAAGGCTGCTCGACGGGCGCAGCGAAAGTGCGGCTGCATCGCGCGCGCGCGAAACTCAGGCAGATGTTGGAGCAGGACGATGGATGACGATCTCGACCGCCTCTTCAAGGCCGCGGCGCATGAGCCGCCGCAGGATTTCGCGATGCGCGTCGCCGCCCGCGCGCGCGGCGTCCCGCAGGCCGCCGCGCCGCCGCCGCTCTCGCTCTGGCGGCTCATCCCGCTCGCCGCCGGCGCCAGCCTCGGCGCACTGTTCGTCGCCGAATTCGCCCTCTTCGCCTTCGTCACCGCCGCCGCGCAGTGATCTGTCTCAAAGGAGCCGATATGACCGATCTGCCGCTTCCCGCCGCGCCTCGGCGCCCGATCGTCGCCGCGCTGTTGTCGCTCGCCCTGCCGGGGCTCGGCCAGCTCTACAACGGCGCGCTCAATAAGGCGCTGTGGCTCTTTCTAGCCTTTGCGCTCGCGGGGATGCCCGCCGGCGTCTTCGCCACGCTCTATGCGCCGAGCAGTCTCATGGCGCCGCTGCTCGCGCTCGTCGCGCTCTCTGCGCTTGGCGTCTGGCTCGGGTCCATCGTCGACGCCTGGCGAGAGGCGCGCGGGGAGCCCGCGCCGCGGCGCGACTGGCAGGTCAGCGGGCTTTACGCTTTGCTGTTTCTCGCCGGCAACGCCGCGCTTTATTTCGGCCTCGTCAGCGGCGTCAACGCCCACCTGGTGCGGAGCTTCGCCATTCCGACCCTGTCCATGACGCCCACTATGCTGCGCGGCGACTATTTCTTCGCAGACATGCGCTACAACTGCCCGCTCTGCAAGCAGCAGGTGGCGCGCGGCGACGTCGGCGTCTTCGTCTATCCGAACGACCGCACCTTCTATTATGTCAAGCGCGTGATCGGCCTGCCGGGAGACCATGTAACGCTCAAGGGCCGCGCGCTTTTCGTCAACGGCGAGCGGCTCTCGGGCGCCGAGACGAACGACGGCGATCGCGTCCTGGTCGCCGAGCAGGCCGGCGAGCGCCGATGGCGCGTGGAATGGAAAAAGGAGACGAGTGCGCCCGACGCCGAATGGGTCGTTCCGCCGGCGGAAATCTTCGTGCTCGGCGACAATCGCGACGAGTTCGAAGGACTCGCGCAGCTTCGGTTACGTGCCGCTCGCCGATCTCGTCGGCAAGGCGCGCCAGATGTGGTGGTCTATGGGGCCGGAAGGCGTGCGCTGGGGGCGAATTGGAAAGCTGGTGGAGTGACGCGCAGGGCGCCGCCGCCCCCTTCTCCCGCAAGCGGGAGAGGGAGGCGCGCGCCCGATCACGCTGCGCGGCCGGCCTGCGTCGCCTTCGCGACCTCGTTCAAGCGGCCGGTTTTCACGTCATAGACATAGCCATAAACGGGGATGTTCGTTGGCACGAGCGGGTGCTGGCGAATGCGCAGCACGTCCTGCAGCACGCTCTCTTCCTGGATCTTGATCGTGAACCATTTGATGAAATGGCCGGCTGCGCAGCCGCCGCCGTGCTGCGGGTTGGACCAGTTCTTGCCGTCGAAGCTCGCGGTCGCGAGATTATCGTCGAGCAGGCTCGGCCATCACCTCGTCGCAAAACAGCTCCATGCCGCAATTGGTGTGGTGGATGACGAACCATTCGTTGGTGCCGAGCAGCTTGTGGGAAATCACAAGCGAACGGATGGCGTCGTCGCTGGCGCGGCCGCCGGCATTGCGGATCACATGCGCGTCGCCTTCCGCGAGACCGGCATATTTGGCGGGATCGAGGCGCGCGTCCATGCAGGTGAGGATCGCGAAGCCCCGCGCCGGCGGCATGGCGAGCCCGCCCTTGTCGCCAAAGCTCGCGACATATTTGGCGTTGGCGTCCAAAACCTCATCGAGAATCTTCAGCTGTCATTGTTTCCTCCCTCTGCGATTACTTTTCTTGAGACCGGGTTCGCCCCAATCCGACCTTCGCCATAATAGGAGATTTTGCTGATCGTGTTACACGAGAGGTTGCGATGGGCGGCCGTGGCCCAAAACCCTCTTTTCGTCGCCGCATTCGCCTGCTAAAGCTCTAAAATGAGTTTTCGCGCCGTGAGACGAATTATAGGCCCGGCCCGCGCTCGCAGCTAAACGCTCGCGCGGGGTCCGGGTTTGCGCCCAAGGGCGCTTTTTCGCCTCGAGCTCCTCCTGTGCGCTTCGCGCCGCCAATTCCCGGTATCCGATATGACCGATTCCGCCGCCAAGGCGCCCGCCGATTATTCATCCAGTCTCTATCTGCCGCAGACGGATTTTCCGATGCGCGCCGGCCTGCCGAAGAAGGAGCCGGAAATTCTTGCGCGCTGGGAAGAGATCGGCCTGACGCAAAAAATGCGCGAGGCCGCCGCGAGGGCGGCCGAAATTCGTGCTGCACGACGGGCCGCCCTACGCCAATGGCAATATCCATATCGGCCATGCGCTGAACAAAATCCTTAAGGACCTCGTGACCCGCAGCCACGCATGATGGGCCGCGACGCGCCTATATGCCGGGCTGGGACTGCCACGGCCTGCCGATCGAATGGAAGATCGAGGAGGAGAATTACCGCGCCAAGGGATTGACAAAGCCGGATTTTTCCGACCCTGCGGCGATGATCGCGTTCCGCAGGGAATGCCGCGCCTTGGCCGAGCGCTGGCTCGACGTGCAGCGCGAGGAGTTCAAGCGGCTCGGCGTCGTCGGCGACTGGGATGCATCCCTATTCGACGATGGACTTTTGACGCCGAAGCGCGCATCGCGCGCGAAATCATGAAATTCGCCGCCAATGGGCTGCTCTATCGCGGCTCGAAGCCGGTGATGTGGTCGGTGGTGGAGAAGACCGCGCTCGCCGAGGCGGAGGTGGAATACGAGGATCACGTCAGCGATACGGTGTGGGTGAAGTTTCCGGTTCGCGGAATCGCTCAGGCGAAGTCGGCCGCGTTCGGGGAAGACGCCGCGCATCAAGCTGCGCTCTCCGCCGTCCTAAAGAAGTCCAGCGTCGTCATCTGGACTACGACTCCTTGGACCCTTCCAGGTAATAGGGCGATTTCATTCTCCGCGCACATCTCGTATGGCCTCTATCGCGTTACTGCATCGCCCTCAGGAAACTGGGCCGGTGTCGGCGAGACCTTCATTCTTGCGGACAAACTCTCGGAGGATGTATTCAGGGCAGCAAAGGTGGAAGCATTCGAGCGTCTCGACGACGTTCAAAATGTCGCATTGCTTGACGCGACTTGCTTCCATCCATTGAAAGCGTGGGGATATGATTTCGTAGTCCCGTTACTCGACGGCGACCACGTCACAGACGATGCCGGCACGGGTTTCGTTCACACGGCACCGGGCCACGGCGTCGACGACTTCAACATCTGGCTTGCGAGCGGGCGTCTGCTCGCCGAGCGCGGCATCGACACGCGCATCCCTTACACAGTCGACGAAGACGGCTTCTACACCGACCGACGCGCCGGGCTTTGCGGGCAAGCGCGTCATGACCGAGAAGGGCGACAAGGGCGACGCCAATGAGGCGGTCATCAAGGCTCTGATCGCGGCCGGCAATCTTCTCGCACGCGGAAAACTGAAACACCAATATCCGCACTCCTGGCGCTCCAAGAAGCCGGTGATCTTTCGCAACACGCCACAATGGTTCATCGCGATGGACCAATATATGGAGGCCCCCCACGCCCCAACGCTGCGCAGTCTCGCCCTTTCCGAGATCGCCCGCACGCATTGGGTTCCCGCGGCGGGCGAGAACCGCATCACCGGCATGATCGCCAATCGCCCGGACTGGGTCGTCTCGCGCCAGCGCGCCTGGGGCGTGCCGATCGCGCTCTTCGTCGAAAAGGGAACGCATAAGCCGTTCATCGACGCCAAGGTGAACGCGCGCATCGTCGACGCCTTCCGCAAGGAGGGCGCCGACGCCTGGTTCGAGGAAGGCGCCGCGAAGCGCTTTCTCGCGCCCGACCATGATCCCGCGCAGTTTGAAAAAATCACCGACGTGCTCGACGTGTGGTTCGATTCCGGCTGCACCCACGCCTTCGCGCTCGAAGACCCGCAGGCATTCCCGAGCCTCGCGGACATCCGTCGCAAACGTGACGGCGGCGAAGACGAGATCATGTATCTCGAAGGCTCGGACCAGCATCGCGGCTGGTTCCATTCGTCGCTGCTGGAATCCTGCGGCACGCGCGGCCGCGCGCCTTACGACATCGTCTCGACGCATGGCTTCGTGCTGGACGAGAAGGGCCGCAAAATGTCGAAGTCGCTCGGCAATGTCGTGGCGCCGCAAAACGTCATCAAGCGAGGCCGGCGCCGACATCCTGCGGCTGTGGGTCGCGCGCGTCGACTACACCGACGACCTGCGCATCGGCCCGGAAATCCTGAAATCCGTCACCGACACCTATCGCAAGCTGCGCAACACCATCCGCTGGATGCTCGGCACGCTCGCGCATTACGAGCCGCGATGCACATCGATTTCGACCACGCGCCGGAGCTGGAGCGGTTGATGCTGCATCGGCTCGTCGAACTCGACGAAAATGTGCGGCGCGCCTACGCCGGCTATGATTACAAGAAAGTCGTCGCGCTGCTCACGCCTTTCATGATCAGCGACCTCTCCGCCTTTTATTTCGACATTCGCAAGGACGCGCTCTATTGCGATCCGCCGTCGAGCGTAAAACGCAAGGCGGCGCTGGCGACGATCGAGCAGATCTTCCGCTGCGTCACGACCTGGCTCGCGCCGATCCTCGTCTTCACCAGCGAGGAGGCGTGGCTGTCGCGCTATGGGGACGCGATTTCGGTGCATCTCGAACTGTTCCCGGACGTTCCCTCGCATTGGCGCGACGATGCGCTGGCGCAGAAATGGGACGAGGTTCGCGCCATCCGCGCCGTCGTCACCGGGGCGTTGGAGCTGCAGCGGGCGCAAAAGCGCATCGGCTCTTCGCTCGAAGCCGCGCCTATCGTGCATATCGCCGAACCGCATCTGCTGATGGCGCTCGACGGGATCGACTTCGCCGAAGTCTCCATCACATCGGGCTTGCGTATCGAGACCTCCGCGCCGCCGCAAGACGCCTTTCAACTGCCGGAGGTGAAGGGCGTCGCCGTCTCCTTCGCGCCGGCGCCGGGCGTCAAATGCCAGCGCTCGTGGAAATATTTCGATCCCGCGACCGCCGAACCCGACTATCCCGACGTCACGCCGCGCGACGCGCAGGCGTTGCGCGAGCTCATCGAGATCGGCGCGTGGAAGCCGCAGACGGACGCGCTCGCCGGATGAGGGATTCGATTACATTGACCGCACGTCCGTTTCGGCATTGCGACGCTCGAAAGGCGCGGGGCCCGTGAAGGTCCTTCTCGCCTTTTTGGCCAACTCCGCAGCCAATTTCATCATCGGCCTGCTCGTCGCCAAATATCTCGGCCCGGAGGAATACGGGCGCTTCGCGCTCGCCTTTTCGATCACCGCGGTCGTGCAGACGGCGCTGTTCGACTGGCTGCGGCTCTCGGCGACGCGCTTTTATTCCGAAAGGGTGCGCGAGACGCAGCCGATCGTGCGCAGAGAGTCTCGATTATTCCTTCGCCTATGTGACGTTGGCGCTGACGGCGGCGACCGCGCTGTTCGGCTTCTTTGGCCCGCGGCTCGACTTCAACAGCGAACTGCTGCTGCTCGCCATGTTGATGGCGGTGGTCAACGGGCTTTACGATTATTCGACGGCGCTGGTGCGCGCGCGCTTCGACGACGGCCTTTACGGGCGTCTCGTGCTGGTCAAGAATCTGCTGTCGCTGCTGCTGACCGGCGGCGGCGCCTTTTTGTTTCACTCGGCGGCGGTGGCGATGGCGGGCGCGGCCGTGAGCCTCGTCGGCACGGTGGTGGCGGCGCGCGCCTCGCTCGTCGATCCGCGGAAGCCGCACCGCGCCTCGCTGCGCGAGACAATCGCCTCGCTCGCCGGCTACAGCGCGCCGATCGTCGCCGCGCATCTCATCTATCAGGCGATGCCGCTGGCGACGCGCTCCGTCGTCGCCGACGTCTACGACTTCGCCGAGACGGGGCAGTTCGCGCTCGCCTTCGACATCGGGATGCGCGCGGTGCAGGCGTTGGGGCAGGCGCTGGACGTGCTGCTGTTCCAGATCGCCGTCGCCGCGCATGAAAATCACGGCGCCTATCGCGCCAGGCGCCAGGTCGGACGCAACATGTCGATCGTGCTGGCGGTGCTGCTGCCCGCCTGCGTCGGCGTCTATTACGTGATGCCCTCGATCGAACTGCTCATCGTTCCCTCGCAATATCGCGGACCTTTCGGGCGCTATCTCGATCTGCAGCTGCCGGGTCTCTTCGCGATGGGGATGATCCTCTTCGGCGTCAATCCGGTGTTCCAGATCGCCAAAAAGACCGCGCCGATGATCGCCGCGGCCTTCGTCGCGAGCCTCGTCGGCGTGCTGCTGTTCGACGTGCTGCCCTGGGGCGCCGACGCCGGCAATCTGGCGCTGGCGCAATGCGGCGCCTATATTGCGGCGCTCATCGCGACCCTCGCCTTCGCGGCGCGCGAAAAGCCGTTCTGGCCGCGCCCGCGCGACATCGGCGCGGCTGTCGCCGCGACCGGCGCCATGGCCGCGCTGTTGACGCCGCTGCGCGACATGCAGCCGGGCTTTTTCACGCTCGCCGCGCAGATTTCCCTGGGAGCAGGCGTCTACGCCGCAATGACGCTGCTGTTCGATACGGCGGGCCTGCGCACGCTGACCCTCGGCTGGCTGGAGAGCTTTAAGGAACAGCGCAAGGAAGAAGTGCGATGACGGCGGCCTTCGCCGCCAAGGCGGAATGACCGCCGCCGTTGCGCCCCGCGACCGGCCTATTTTCGTCCCTTTTGAGCGTTTTCTATAATTTGTGTAAGACGTTGCAACGCACGAAGGCGGGAAGTATGCGCCAAAGCTCTCGCATCTTAAGCCATTCTTCACCCTGTCGTGGTGAATTTCTCTTGAATTACGCGTCGCGTTGAGGGTCAGTCGCCGTGGGTTATCTATCGCCGCCGCCGTCGCCGCAGCCGGTCATCGTCTATAAGGACGTGGGCGGTCTCGTCAGCGACTATGAGGCTCAGACCGAGGCCTATCGCCGCGAGAACCGCGAAGTGCGGCTGCACGAGTGCCGCTCCGCCTGCACCATGGCGTTGAGCCTGCCCAACGTCTGCGTCTATCCCGACTCGCAGGTCAAATTCCATCAGGCCTATAACGAGATCACGCGCGAGACCGATTTTGGCGTCTCGGCCCGGCTCTTTGGCAGCTATCCCGCCGCGGTGCAGAACCGGCTCGGCAATCTCACGCGCCAATACAAGGTGCTGAGCGGCGCGGAGCTGATCGCGCTCGGCGTGCGCAATTGCCTGCAAGGCGAGCGCGTGCTCGTGGCCAAAAAAGCGCCGCCGGCGAGGCCAGCGCCCGCCGCTGCGCCGGTCGGGCCGGTCGTCGCCGCGCAAGACCCGCTGCGCGAGATCGCGCAGAATATGCGCCTCGCGGTCGCAAGGGCGTGGTCGCAACCCGGCGACGCGCCGCCGCGGATCGTCGTTCCGGATCGCAGCCCGGTCCCGCCGGCGCCGGTGCGGGCGGCTGCGCTCGAGATCGGCGCAAGCGCGGCCCCGCTGCCGCCGCGCCGGCCGAGTTTCGTCGCCGTCGCCGCGCCGACGACCCTCGCGGCCGCGCCTGCCGCCCTCGTCAATGGAGCGCAACCAATTTTGGACGCCTCACATTTTGTTTTGTCAGAGGATTTCGCGCAGAATCAGGCTCCCGACCGGCAGGAGCTCGCGGAAGCTAATCATTGACGAAACCCGTTATGCGGGCGTTCATCCTAGATCGATGACTTCAGCGTGCGAGACGCTAAAACTCGATTGCGAACAGTGGAATTAACCTAATTTTACAGGGCTCGGCCCAAATTGCCCAGGCGAGCGGCGTCGGAGCCGCCGCGGTCCCGAGTTCCCAGTTTTTGCGAGGAGTTGAAAGATGCTGATGCTGTGTGAAAAATTCTGGCGCGACGAAAGCGGCGCGACGGCGATCGAATATGGCCTCATCGCCTCGATCCTCGGCGTCGTTCTGATCGGCGCCTTCAACAACGCCGGCAACAAGCTGAAATCAACCTTCAACGACATCGCGAACAATCTCGCAAGCTGAAGGCGAGCCCCGCGCGATGGGAGCGTCGACGCGGTGCATTGCGCCGACTTGGGAGAGAAGTAGGCGCCAGTCGGCCTATAAGCCGGGTTCTGTATGGCGGAAAGGGACCGGAGCCCCATTCCGCGCGATGACCATTCCTCTGGGACGGCCGTTGCCGGCCGCCTCAAGCGACCAACCCGGGCGACGGCCCGGAGACGGGCTGGAAACGCTTGCGCCTTTCCGGTCGCCCCTATTCGGTCTTGCTCCCGGCGGGGCTTGCCATGCCTCTTGCGTTGCCGCCCGAGCGGTGCGCTCTTACCGCACCCTTTCACCCTTACCGCGACAGACTCCATCGAGCCTGCGCGGCGGTTTGCTTTCTGTGGCGCTTTCCCTGGGGTCGCCCCCGCCGGACGTTATCCGGCGCCGTGTCTCCGTGGAGCCCGGACTTTCCTCTACATTGCGGCAGCGGTCATCCGGCCGACTGGCCTTTTGTGGATAGGGGCGGCGCGGGCCCGGGTCAACCCGCGGCGCGCCTGCGCTCGATCAGACAGTGACGATGATTTTCCCGACCTGTTCGTTCGATTCCATGTAGCGATGCGCTTCGACAATTTCCTCCAAGGGGAAACTGCGCGCGATCAACGGCTTGAAGATTCCCGACGCGAGCCGCTCGCTCACGAAGCGTTCGCCGCGCTGCAGCCGCTGCGGGTCGCTGGTCAGCGAAAATAGCGTGTAGCCACGCAGCGTGAGGTTCTTCGCGAGCGCCGTCATCAGCGGAAACGGCGTCGGCTCCCGGGCAAGAACGCCGTAAAGAAATATCGTGCCGCCTTCGGCCAGCGCCGCGGCGAGCGACGTTACGCCCGGACCGCCAACGGGGTCGAAAGCGAGGCGCGCGCCCTTGCCGTCGGTGACGCGCATCGCTTCTCGCTCGAGGTCCTGCTCCGTCGTCGCGATCACATGTTTCGCGCCGGCCTTCAACAGGGCTTCGCGCTTGGCGCTCGTGCGAGTTGTCGCAATCGGAATCGCGCCGAGACTGTTTGCGATCTGGATCGCCGCGAGACCGACGCTGCTGGAGGCGGCGGTGATGATCACCGCGTCGCCTTTCGAAAGGCCGCCCAATTCGATCAAAGCCCCATAAGCAGTGAGATATTGCATCCAGATCGCGGCGGCTTCGGACCAGGAGAGATTAGCGGGATGTTTGACGACGGCATGGGCCGGCGCGATCGCGGCGTCGCCATAAACGCCGTATTGGTTCATGGAAAAAGCCGGGATCGTGCTGACGGCGTCGCCGATCGAAAAGCCGGTCACGCCTTCACCGAACGCTTCGACCTCGCCGGCCGCCTCGTAACCGAGCTTCGCCGGCAGCGCCGGCGGTTCAAGATAGGCGCCGGAGCGGAACATCGCCTCCGCCCGATTGAGGCCAAGCGCCCGCACGCGGATGCGAATTTCTCCGGCCTTCGGCGCGCCGAGATCGAGTTCGTCGATTTGCAGAACTTCGGGCCCGCCGGTGCGATGGAAGTGGACCATTCGAGACATTGAGGCGTCCTTTGGTGAAGCCAAAACCAAGAAGCAGTTCGTCAGACAGCGACCATTCCGCCATCGACGTAAAGATCCACGCCGGCGACGTAGGTCGCCTCGCTGGAGGCGAGGAACAAGACTGCCTTGGCGATTTCCTCGGGACGACCGAAGCGTCCGAGCGGAACCTGCGCTGAAATATGGGCGCCGAGTTCCTCTTTTTCGCTCTCTGACAATCCCATCTTGTCGAAGATCGGCGTTTCGATCGGACCGGGACTGACGACGTTGACGCGTATGCCGCGGTCCTTCAGCTCCGCCGTCCAGGTGCGGGCGAAGGAGCGCACGGCGGCCTTGGTCGCGGAATAGACGCTGAATCCGGGCAAGCCCGTGACGTTCGCGACCGAGGAGTTGAGGATGATCGCGCCGCCATCGGAGAACAACGGCAAAGCCTTTTGGACGCTGAACAAAAGGCCCTTCACATTGATGTCGAACAGTCGGTCGAAATGCTCTTCGGCGATTGTTCCGAGCGGCGCCGTCTCTGCGACGCCGGCGTTGGCGAACAGCGCGTCGATGCGGCCGAATTTTTGTTTGACCTCCGCATAGAGACGATCAAGGTCGGCGAGCTTCGAAACGTCCCCCTGGACGGCCAGCGCGCCGGCCCCGATCTCCCTCACGGCGCTGTCCAGTTCGGCTTGGCGCCGCCCGGTGACGACGACCTGCGCGCCCTTTTGCGCGAATAATTTCGCCGTCGCCAAACCGATGCCGCTGGCGCCGCCGGTGATCACTGCGACTTTGTCAGACAGATCGCTCATGTCCCATCCTTTGCTGTAATCAGAGTTTCATAGTTCTATATTAATGAACTAGTGCGCCCGTCGTCAATATGTGCCATCACTTAGGGCATGAGGCCCCTGTCCCACCCCAAACTCGATGAAATCACTGTCGAGGGCATACTTCACGCCCTGTCGGATCCCGTTCGGCTGGCGATCTATCGCAGGCTCGCGGCGTCGGAATGCAAGAAAAACTGTTCGGCGTTCCTGCACGTCAAGGAGGAGGCTGCGCTGCCGAAGTCCACACTATCGCAGCACTTCCGCATCCTTCGCGAGGCGGGCTTGATTCGCAGCGAGCGAAAAGGCGTGGAGCTCATCAATTCGACGCGTTGCGCCGAGCTCAAAGAAAAATTTGGTCCGCTGATCGGGGCGATCGTCGAGGCTCACGCGCGTCAGCAAAAACCCAAGGGCGGCGAGGCGCAGGAAAACTGAAGCCGCGCGCCGCCTCGCCACGCGACGCCGCGGCGGAATCCGGCTATAAAGCGACCAGCGAAGGGGGACATGCGCATGGCTCTCGCGATCCATCAATTCATCTGCCTTGAAGATAATTTCGGTCTGCTTCTTCTCGACGAGCGGACGGGCGAGGCGGCGAGCGTCGACGCGCCCGACGGCGACGCGATCGTCGCCGAGGCGAAGCGCCTGGGGTGGCGTCTGACGCATGCGCTGCTGACCCATCATCACCTGGATCACATCCAGGGCGTGCCGGCGCTGCGCGCCGCCTTTCCGGAGCTTAAAGTCGTCGGCGCGCGCAAGGACGCCGCGAGGCTCGGCCGCATCGACGCGGCGGTCGGGGAGGGCGACGAGATCGCCATCGGCGATAGTCTCGCGCGCGCCATCGAAACCCCGGGCCACACCATGGGCCACCTCGCCTTCCACTTCCTCGAGGATTCGGCGGTCTTCGTCGGCGACACGCTGTTTTCGCTCGGCTGCGGGCGGTTGTTCGAGGGAACGCCGGAGACGATGTTCGACTCGCTCGAAAAACTCGCCGAACTGCCGGACGAGACGCGGGTCTACTGCGGGCATGAATATACGCAGGCCAATGCGCGCTTCGCGCTGACGGTGGATCCCGAGAACACGATGCTGCGCGATCGCGCGGAGCGGGTCGATCAACTGCGGTCCGAGGGCAAATTCACGCTGCCGACGACGATCGCGCTGGAGCGCGCCACCAATCCGTTCCTGCGCACGGAGGAGGACCTCGTGCAGAAGGCGATGGGCATGAGAGGCGCCGATCCGGTTTCGGTCTTCGCCAGGATGCGGGAAGCCAAAAACAATTTCCGCGCATGAGCGGCGCGCAGCAGACCGCGCAGGAGGTGATCGACCTGCTCGGCTTAGCGCCGCATCCCGAGGGCGGCTACTACCGTGAGACGTTTCGCGACGCGCGCTGCGACGCCGACGGGCGGGCCGCGTCCACTGCGATCTATTTCCTGCTCGCGGCGGACCGCGCGTCCCGCTGGCACCGCGTCGACGCCGCCGAGATTTGGACCTATCACGCCGGCGCGCCGCTGCGGCTGCAGCTTTCCGCCGACGGCGCGCAATATGAGACCCGCGTCCTCGGCGCCGATCTTGGCGCCGGCGAACGCCCGCAGATCGTCGTGCCCGCCGATTGCTGGCAGGCGGCGGCGACGACTGGCGCGTGGACGCTCGTGAGCTGCATCGTGGCGCCGGGCTTTTCTTTCGAGAGGTTCGAACTCGCGGCGCAAGATTTCTCGCCGCAACCGGCGCAGGACGAGGGTTGACGAGATCGCCATTGCGGCGGTTCGACGATTGACCGACCGGCAGCTCAGCCGTGCGAAGGCCACGGAAGGCTCTCGAGCGGATTTGTGGCGGCCGCCATGTCCCGGGCGGCGGCCAGATGCTTGGGGTTGTTTACGTCGAAGGTTTCGGTCGTCGCGCTCATCAACAGCCCGCCATTCGGCAGATGCTCCGAGAGGACCGTCGAAGGCGGCGTGATCTTTTGGGCGAGCCAGGGACAGAGATATCTGATCCAGGCGAGCGAAAAGTATGAACGGTACTCTTTCAATCCAACGAGCGGATGGGATTTGGCGCCGACGATGACGGGGTCCCAGGCCTCGACGATCGCCAACAGGGCCGGGCGAAAGACCTGGTAACGCACGACGTGCGGATCCGGTGGAGAGCCGATCACGGCGTTCGTCGAGAGCGTCGCGCGATTCCCGAATATGTCTTTGACGAACGAGCCCGCCCAGCAACTCACGGTGAAGGAGCGATCCTTCGGCGTGTCGCGCGTGAACGCGCCGAAGGAATAGCCGAGTTGAGGAACAGGCTTCTTCCAGTCGTCCCGCACCACTTTCGCGGCGATTTCCTCGGCGAAGCGGTCGCGGACCTCCTCGAGCTTCTCGGGACGCTTCCGTCCGCAGGTCCAAAGGCTGAAGACGGGGTCGATCTCCTTCAACGAATTGATCATGCGCAGGAAACGCGCGGCGATCTCGTCCGGCGTCTCGGCCCGCGCCTCCCAATTGGCGGTGATGAAATAGTCTTTGCAGTTCCCCTTAAACTCCTCCAAATTTGGCTTGCTCATTGCAGCGTCTCCGGGGGTACGATGATGACTTTGATCTTCTTGAATCTCTCCCCTGAAACTTCATGAGGTCCTCAAGCTAAATTGAGGCAGCGCTCAAGTCAAGAACAAAAAGAGAACAACTCGCTGCGAAGGCGGTCGGCTAACGGCGGGTTTACGTTCTTGCCGCATCATGCGGGAAATTTCCTCCGTTCGTTCCCTCTTTGAGGCCGCCTCCATGCAACTGCGCCATCTTGCAACTCGCGTCGCGACGGCGACGGGGCCGGTCTCGTCGCCGACGCCCGGTCACGAAACGCCCAAACCGGCGGTTCCGCAAAACGTCGGCGGCGTCGACGCGCGCGGCGTTCTCGAAGCCGTCGGCGAACTCGCCTATGAATGGGATATCGTCACCGACCGCATCGTCTGGGCCGGCAATCTCGACAGGGTTCTCGCGCCGATGCAGGGCGTCGATCTCTCGACGGGTCTGGCTTTCGGCGCGCGGCTTTCTCCGGAAAGCAGCATATCGCGTTATGACGCGATCATGAAAAGCGAGCGCCAGGACGAAGGCTCCGGCGTGCGCTACCAGATCGACTATGCCTTGACTCCGCCGCGCGAGGCCTGCGCCGGCGCCGCGATCTGGATCGAGGATCTCGGCTGTTGGTTCGCGGGGTCGGACGGCCGCCCGGCGCGCGCCGCCGGCGTGCTCCGCGTCGTCACGGATCGCCGCGACAATGAGCGCAGGATGGCGCTGGTGTCGCAATTCGACGCTCTCACCGGCGTGCTGAACCGGACTCAGCTTTCCGAACGCATCCAGCGCATCTTGGAGGCTGCGGAGCGTCAGCGCAAACCTTTTGCGGTGATGTTGGTCGCGCTCGAAAATCTCTTCGCGCTCAACCGCACCTATGGCTACGACGCCGGCGACGAGATCATCGCCGGCCTCGCGCAGCGCCTCGCCCATAGTCTGCGCGCGACCGATCTGATCGGCCGGCACGCCGGCAATAAATTCGCGCTGGTGCTGGACGAGTGCGACAATGATCAGACCCAGGCGGCGGCGATGCGGTTGATCGAGGCGGTCTCGGCGGCGCCCTTCGAGACCTCGGCGGGGCCGGTGCCCGCGACGATCCGCATCGGCGGCGTCATCGCGCCGCGCGAAGGCCGCAGCGTCCATGCGCTGTTCCAGCATGCGGAGGAGGCCCTCGACATCGCGCGGCAGCGCATCGGCGCGCGCTATGTCGGCTACAGCGCCTCGCTCGCGCGCGAGGATCAGCGCCTGCGCGCATTGCAGGTCGCCGACAATATCGTCTCCGCCCTCAGCGAACGCCGCGTCGAACTCGCGTTTCAGCCGATCGTCCATGCGGCGGACGGCGAGACGGCCTTTTTCGAGGCCTTGCTGCGCGTGCGGCTCGTCGATGGTTCGGTCGTGTCTCCCGGCTCCATCCTCCCGGTCGCCGAGAAAGCCGGACTGGTCCGGCTGCTCGACCAGCGCGTGTTGGAGCTGGCGCTTGACTGCCTCGTCGAAAAGCCGAAATTGTGCCTGTCGATCAACGCCTCGCTGGTCAGCATCCTCGATCCCGAATGGCTGGAGCGCCTGACGCAGGGCGTCAAGACGACGCCGGGCATCGCCGACCGGTTGACCGTCGAGATAACCGAAACCAGCGTCATCGAGGACATCGAGGCGACGAGCCATGTCATCGCGACCTGCAAGCGCTGCGGGGTGAAGGTGGCGATGGACGATTTCGGCGCCGGCCACACGTCGTTCCGCAATCTGCGCGCGCTCGCCTTCGACATTGTCAAGATCGACGGCGCCTTCATCCAGAACATCGCCAAATCCGAGGACGATCGCTTCTTCGTGCGCACGCTCATCAACCTTGCGCATCATTTGGAGCTGCGCATCGTCGCCGAATGGGTCGAGGACAAGGAGACCGCCGCGTTGCTGCGCGGTTGGGGCGTCGACTATTTCCAGGGCTCGCTGTTCGGGTCGGCTTGCGCCGATAGCGGCTAAGTTTTGCGCGCGAAGCGCTGCAAGCCCGCTTACGCAGCATTGCGCCTAATTTCGAGCCGCCCGCAGGCGGCCCTAGAGCGCTTTTCGCTCGAACGGAATCGTTCGAGCGAATAAGAAATCGCTCCAGAACTAAACGCGGGAAGCATGTTCTTATCGCAAAAGCGCTTCAACTTTTTGCGAAACATGCTCTCGGCGCCGCGCGTTGACGTCGTCGTCTAAACTTCAGCTCCCAGCTCTGGCCTCGCGATTGCTTTGAACGAAGCAAATCGAAGGAGCAGCGACGCCAAATGAGTTGGATCAGCGACTCGCGCGCTTCAAATTTCATTTACTCCATCATCTTTGTCGTACTGGTGAGCGCGCTCGCCGTCGTCGGCTATATGGCCTGCGGCTGGGGTGTGGGCGATGCGTTCTACATGGTGGTGCTGACTGTTTTCACGGTCGGTTTCGAAGAAGTCCATCCGATCGACACCTTCGCGCTGCGCGCCATCACGATTCTGTTGATCGTCCTTGGCTGCACGGGGATGATCTATCTGACCGGCGCGCTCGTCCAATTCATCACTTTCGGCCAGTTTCAGGAGCTTCTGGGGGCGCAGCGGATGAACAAGCAGATCGAGACGCTCGAAAACCACGTCATCATTTGCGGATTTGGCCGCCTCGGCGCCATGCTCGCCAAGGAGCTTTCCGACGGCGCCGCCGCTTTCGTGATCATAGAGCCGGACAAGGCGATCTGCGATGTCGCGCGATCGCAGGGCTATCTTTGTCTTCATGCGGACGCAGCCGATGAAAACGCCTTGAAGCAGGTGGGCATCTCAAAGGCCCGCGCGCTGGCGAGCGTGGTTTCATCGGATCCGATCAACGTGTTCATCACGCTGAGCGCGAGAAGCCTCAACAGCTCGATCCAGATCATCGCCCGCGGCGAAGAGCTGTCGACCGAGAAAAAGCTGCTGCAGGCGGGCGCCAATCTCGTCGTGTTGCCGACACATATCGGCGCCGAGCAGATCGCCTCGATGATCCTGTTTCCCTCGATCGCCGGGGTCATTCAGTATTCCGAACGCAGACGACAGATGGAGCTCGATCTGCGCACGCTGGGACTGGAAATCCAGGTCGTCGTCGTGGCCGAGGGGAGCCTCTTCGCCGGTCGAACCGTTCAGGAGATCGAGGCGCGCGCGGAGAACACATTCTTCATCATCGCCGCCGAAAAGGCCGGCAGCGGCGTCGTCGAGCGCCCAAAGCCTTCGACGCGACTCTATCCCGGCGATGGGGTCACGGTCCTCGGGCGCACCGACCGCGCCTCGGTTCTGCGCAATTTGAGCGAACCAATGGCGCCGGTGGAGAGCTAAGCTAAGCTTAAGCTCCGCCGGAGATGCGGTCTATGCGCTTGTTCAGCTCGTCGAGCTGACGGCGCAAATCTTCGACGTCGGCGCTAGGCTTTACCGGCTCGCCGGCGGCGCCGTTCTCCGCGTGGGCGACGTTCGTCGAATCGACCGGAAGGCCGAAGGGGTTGAACATCGTCAGCGCCTGGCGGAACACCGTCATGTTCTTGCGCGCCTGCTCCTCCATGGCGGCGAAGGCCGCGCGCGTCGGCTCTGCGAGCGGTCCTCCGCCGAGCGCCGTGGTGAACTGATCGCGGAATTTCTGCTGGTCGCGCGTCAGCTTGTCGATGGAAAACTCAAGATAGCTCGGCACCAGCATCTGCATCGAGTCGCCATAGAAGCGGATCAGCTGGCGCAGGAAGGAGATCGGCAGCAGCGCCTGCCCGTCTTTGCTTTCCTGCTCGAAGATGATCTGCGTCAGCACCGGACGCGTGATGTCTTCTCCGGATTTGGCGTCGCAGACGAGAAAATCTTCGCCGCGCTTCACCATCGCCGCAAGGTCCTCGAGCGTCACATAGGTGCTGGTGCCGGTGTCATAGAGTCTCCGGTTAGCGTATTTCTTGATGACCGTGGGTTTTTTTTCGCTCGTCATGTGGCGCGCCGCCCTTGCGTTTCTTCGCCTGTCGAAGCAGGTCGCTCCGACGATTTTTTTCCGCTCTGAGCGGACGATAGTCTTAAATGCCGCCCTGCGGCAATATTTTCATCGCGCCCGCTTCCTCTTCGCTTTAAACCGTGCTTAACGGCGGGGGCGCCGCATGAGGTCCTTTCGTCCGCATGTCGGCCGGGCTTGCGCGAAACAGGCTCCGACCCCGCGCCCGTCGGGCGGGCCCCATAAGTCAAGGGAGATCGAAATGTCGACTGAAATCGTGATCGTTTCCGCGGCGCGGACCGCCGTCGGATCGTTCAACGGCGCCTTCGCCGGCGTTCCCGCCCACGACCTCGGCGCCGCGGTCGTCAAGGCTGCGCTGGAGCGCGCCTCGGTCGCTCCCGACGAGGTTTGCGAGGTCATTCTCGGTCAGGTGCTGACCGCGGCCCAGGGCCAGAATCCGGCGCGTCAGGCGGCGATCCGGGCCGGCATTCCGGACAGCAAAACCGCTTTCGGCATCAATCAGGTGTGCGGCTCGGGCCTGCGCGCCGTGGCGCTCGCCGCGCAGCAGATCGAGTCGGGCGACGCTCGGATCGTCGTCGCCGGCGGCCAGGAGAGCATGTCGCTGTCGAATCACGCTTCGCATCTGCGCGCCGGCACGAAGATGGGCGAAGTCAAATTCGCCGACACGATGATCGTCGACGGCCTGACTGACGTGTTCAACAACTACCACATGGGCGTCACCGCCGAGAACGTCGCGGCGAAGTGGCAGATCAGCCGCGCCGAGCAGGACGCCTTCGCGGTCGCCTCGCAGAACAAGGCCGAGGCGGCGCAGAAGGCCGGCAAGTTCAAGGACGAGATCGTCCCTTACATCATCGCCGGCAAGAAAGGCGACGTGACCGTCGACAGCGACGAATACATCAAGCACGGCGTCACGCTCGAAGGCGTCTCGAAGCTGCGTCCGGCCTTCGCCAAGGACGGCACGGTGACCGCCGCCAACGCCTCCGGCATCAATGACGGCGCCGCGGCGCTGGTCGTCATGACCGCGGAAGAAGCCAAGAAGCGCGGCCTGACGCCGCTCGCCCGCATCGCCGCCTGGGCGACCGCCGGCGTCGACCCCGCGGTGATGGGCTCCGGCCCGATCCCGGCGACCCGCAAGGCGTTGGAGAAGGCCGGCTGGAAAGTCTCGGACCTCAATCTCGTCGAGGCCAACGAGGCTTTCGCGGCGCAGGCGCTCGCAGTCAACAAGGACATCGGCTGGGACCCGTCGATCGTCAACGTCAATGGCGGCGCGATCGCGATCGGCCATCCGATCGGCGCTTCGGGCGCGCGCGTGCTGACGACGCTGCTCTATGAGCTCGGCCGTCGCGGCGGCGGCAAGGGTCTCGCGACGCTGTGCATCGGCGGCGGCATGGGCATCGCCATGGCGGTGGAAAAGTAAGACGGGCGAATAGGGAGCAGCGAATAGCGAGTGGGGAGCTTTCTCCGCTTGCTATTCGCCGTTCGCGTTAAGAACAATCATTCGATGGGAGAGGAAACGTGGGTAGAACAGCGGTTGTGACGGGCGGGACGCGCGGCATCGGCGAGGCGATTTCCAAGGCGCTGAAGGCGGCCGGATATAAGGTCGCGGCGACCTACGCCGGCAACGACGAGGCGGCGGCGAAATTCAAAGCGGAGACGGGAATTCCGGTCTTCAAGTTCGACGTGTCGGACTATGACGCCTGCGCCGCCGGCATCGCCGCCATCGAGAAGGAAGTCGGCCCGGTCGACGTGCTCGTCAACAACGCTGGCATCACCAAGGACCGCCTCTTCCACAAGATGGAGCTGGCGCAATGGAAAGCCGTCATCGACACCAATCTGAACTCGCTGTTCAACGTCACCCGTCCGGTCATCAACGGCATGCGCGACCGCGGGTTCGGCCGCATCATCGTGATCTCGTCGATCAACGGCCAGAAGGGCCAGGCCGGCCAGACCAATTATTCGGCCTCCAAGGCCGGCGACATCGGCTTCGTCAAGGCGCTGGCGCAGGAAAGCGCGTCGAAGGGCGTCACGGTCAACGCCATCGCGCCGGGCTACATTGCGACGGAAATGGTGAAGGCGGTGCCGCAGGAGGTGCTCGACAAGCACATCATCCCGCACATCGCGGTCGGCCGCCTCGGCGAGCCCGAAGAAATCGCGCGCGCCGTGGTGTTCCTGGCCGCGGACGAGGCCGGCTTCATCACCGGCTCGACGCTGACCATCAACGGCGGGCAGTATTTGCATTGATTTCGAGCCGCTGGCGGCCCCGACAGCCGCCAGCGGCTAAAGCGGTGGGAACCGGCGCGGTCACGCGGCGTTTAAAGTGGCAGCCATCCAAAAACCTCGGTTGAGGAGGAAGCCGTGCGCCGCACTCTCATCGCCCACGTCTGCAAGGTCGCGTTGCTGAGCGTTCCTCTCGCCTTCTTGGCTCCGACGCCGAGCGGCGCTCAAGCGGGCAGGTTTTGTCCGCAATTCGTGATGACCTATTGCGTCAAAGCGCATGGCCACCGCAGGACGATGGCGACCAATCCCTGTTTCGCCCGCCAGCGCGGCATACGCATTCTCCACGTCGGGGCCTGCGATCGCGCCTGATCAGCCTTCAAGCCTTCCGCTCAAGCCGAAACCCCTGTAAGAGTTCGAGCCGCCGGTTCATTTCGGCCAAGGGCTTCGCGGCCAACAAGGTTAAGCGGACGCCAAGGCGTCAGAGCGGGGGGATTTTAAGGTGAGCGGAACAATCAACGCCGGCGATCGCGCCACGGCGAGCGTAAATCTTCTGGCCGGCGAGATCGTCGACCGCCTCGTTGCGGGCGCCGACCGTTATCGCGTCGCCGTGTCCCGCGGCGCCAGCGGCGAACTGCTCATCGACGCCGGCGCCAAAGTCGCCGGCGGACTCGAGGCGGGCCTGCTGCTCACCGAAATCTGCATGGGCGGACTTGGCCGCGTCGCGCTGACGCCCGCTCCGGGCGCCGACAAATGGCCGTTCTGGCTCACCGTCTCCAGCGCCGATCCGGTCGTCGCCTGCCTCGCGAGCCAATACGCCGGGTGGAGTCTCGCGCATGGCGACTTTTTCGCGCTCGGCTCCGGCCCCGGCCGCGCCAAGGCGCGCGTCGAAAAGCTGTTCGAGGAATTGCCCTATAAGGACGAGGCCGAGCGGGTGACGATCGTGCTTGAAAGCGCCGCCCCGCCGCCGCCCGAAGTCGTCGAGAAAGTCGCGACCGCGGCCAGGGTCGCCCCCAAGAACGTCGCCTTCATCTATGCGCCGACCCACAGCCTCGCCGGCAGCGCGCAGGTCGTCGGCCGCGTGCTCGAAGTCGCGCTGCACAAGGCGCATGAGGCGCATTTCCCGCTGGAGAATATTCTGGACGGCGTCGCCACGGCGCCTCTGTCGCCGCCGCATCCCGATTTCATCACGGCGATGGGCCGCACCAACGACGCGATCATCTACGCCGGCCGCGCGCATCTCTTCGTCAAGGGTCCGGCAGAAGCGGCGCGCGAATTGGCGCAAAAGCTGCCGAGCAGCACCTCCCGCGACTACGGCCGCCCCTTCGCCGAGATCTTCAAGGCCTACGACTACGACTTCTACAAGGTCGACCCGAGCCTGTTCTCGCCTGCGGAAGCCATTGTGACCGCAGTCGAAACCGGCGAAACCTTCCGGGCCGGGGCGATCGACGCGAAGCTGCTCGACGCCTCCTTCGGGTGAGCGCAGTAGGGTCTGGCGGTCATCGCGAGGAGCGGAGAAGCAATCCACGATCAGCGCCGGATTGCATCGCTTCGCTCCGCCCGCAATGATGCGCAACCTTCCGCGTAACGCTTCGTGACTTAACAGGCCCTCGAAAAACCTTGTCGCCTATAACCCCGCGCGTCGCCGTCTTCACCGACAAGATCGATTGGCATGTCGCAAAATTCGCGGCCGCGCTCAAACGTCTCGGCGCGCAGCCGATCGCGGTGCGGCTTTCCGGCTGCAAGATCGACACGACGAGCGCATATGGCTTGCGCATTCCCGGATTTCGCGCGGCGCCGCCCGATCTTGCGGTCGTGCGGGCGATCGGCGACGGCTCGCTCGAGGCGATCACCATGCGGCTTGGCGTGCTGCACGCGCTGGCTGCGCTTGGCGTTCCCGTCGTCAATGACGCGCGCGCGATCGAGCGTTGCACCGACAAATCCATGGCGAGTTTTCTGCTCGCGCGCGCGGGTTTGAACACGCCGCCGACCTTCGTCGCGCAGAGCTTTGCGCAGGCGCAGGCCATCGCGCGGCGCGAATGCCGATCCGGCGCACTGGTGCAAAAGCCGCTGTTCGGCGCGCAGGGGTGGGGCCTGCGGCTCATCCGCGACGCGCGCGATCTTCCCTCGCTCGAAGAGGCGCGTGGCGTCTATTATCTGCAGCGGTTCGTGCCGCCGCGGCCTGGCGCCGCGGGCTTTGAGGATATGCGCGTGCTCGTCTCTGCGGGCGAAATCGTCGGCGCGATGCGTCGCGTTTCGCCGCAGTGGATCACCAATGTGCGTCAGGGCGCGCGGCCGATCGCGATCGTCCCGTCGGCGCAGGAAGCCGATGTCGCGCTGAGAGCCGCGCTCGCGCTCGGAGTCCATTGCGCCGGCGTCGATCTCATCGCCGGCCCGGACGGCGCGCCGCTGGTTTTGGAGGTCAACAGCATGGCGGGCTGGAGCGGTCTGCAGCGCGTGACGACGTTTTCCATCGCCGAGCGTCTCGCCGCCGACGCTCTCGCGCTCGGGCGAGGCGACGCTTGAGCGCGCCCGAACCGGCTCTGATCGCGCAAGGCTTCGTTGCGGCCTGCAGAGACGAACTCGATGCGCCAAAGCCCGGCAATGTGCATGTCTTCGCCGCCGGCCATCGCATGGCGGCCGAAGATTTCATGGCGAGCGCCGATGTCGCCGCGCTACCTCTCGCAGCGCGAGGCGCGAGCGTCGGCGAACGCATCTATGGCGCGGTTGCGGCGACGATCGCCAAGGTCGCGCAAAACACCAATCTCGGCATCGTTTTGCTGTGCGCGCCGCTCGCCCATGCGGCGCTGAATTATCCGGACGAAAGCCTGCAGGACGGCGTCGCGCGCGTTTTGCAGAATCTCGATCGAGGCGACGCCGAACTCGCGTTCAAGGCGATCGCGCTCGCCAATCCCGCCGGCCTTGGCTCAGCAGAGCGTCACGACGTGAGCCAGCCCGTGCAGGCAAGCCTGCTCGAAGCGATGCGCGAGGCGGCGCCGCGCGACCGCATCGCCTTTCAATATGCGACCGGGTTTGGCGACGTCTTTAATTTGGGCCTTGGCGCGCTTTTTGCTGCGCGCCGCCGCGGCTGCGAAAAAGATCTCGCGACCCTGCGCGTCTATCTCGCCTTTCTCGGCGGCTTTCCAGACAGCCATGTGGCGCGCAAATTCGGCGTCGCCGCGAGCGCGGCGCTTTGCGCGGAGGCGCGGGATTTTACGGCCCGAATCGATCTCGCTCGCCGCGAGGCGGCGTTCAAAGAGGCGCTGCGTTTCGACTCCGAATTGAAGAGGCGCGGGCTAAACCCAGGCACCAGCGCGGATTTGACCGTCGCGACGCTTTTTGCCGATTATCTGACCTGCGTCTTGGCAAACCGCTTCAAAAATGGTTGAGTCCGCCCGCGCGAGGTGGTCTCGTGAAACGCGTGAAAGGCCGGCGGGAGCTTTAGCGGGTTCTGTGAAGAGCCGGCTTCTTCCCAGCTTTGGGGCTGCGCCGCCGTCTGCATGCTGGTCATGTCGGCGTGACGGTTCCTTGGTTTGGCCGACGCGAAATAAATGGGAGGCGCCCCGGCGCAGGCGCGCGGGTCGCATTTCGGTTTTTCGAAAGGGAACGCACATGGCTTTGATCAACAAAATGCTGGTCGGCGAGTCGCTGGTCGGCGAAGGCAACGAAGTCGCCCACATCGATCTGCTGGTCGGACCGCGCGGCAGCGCCGCCGAGCTGGCTTTCGCCAATGCGCTCGTCAACAACAAGGACGGCTTCACGACGCTTTTTGGCCGTCGTTGCTCCCAATCTGCTCACCAAGCCGAACACGATCCTGTTCAACAAGGTGACGATCAAGGGCGCGAAGCAGGCTGTGCAGATGTTCGGACCGGCGCAGGCCGGCGTCGCGAAGGCGGTCGCCGACTCGGTCGCCGAAGGCGTGATCCCGGTCGACGAAGCCGACGATCTGTTCATCTGCGTCGGCGTGTTCATCCATTGGGACGCGGCCGACGACGCCAAGATCCAGGACTATAACTACCAGGCCACGAAGGAAGCCCTGGTGCGCGCCATCAAGGGCGAGCCGAAGGCCGCGGAAGTCGTCGCCAAGCGCAACGACGCCAAGCACCCCTTCGCCGCGCACTAAGAGCGCGAGCAACGCTTTAAAAGTCGGGGGAGCCGCGCGTCGGCTCTCCCATCGCGTCGTATGGCCCGACGTTTCACGGGTTATGACCGCCGCATCTAAGGACGCAAGCATCGTGGTCTGCGTCAACCCGATCGAAGCCGCAACTCTTCGATCAGGCTGACGCAGCCTTGTTAGGACGCGAACACCAGACCGAAAGGACCGAACATGGGCATTCTCGACAGCATTTTGGGCGCGCTTTTTCCGAAACCCGCGGGCGTCGCCGGCATCGCCGCGAGCTCGGGCAGAACCGGCGTCGGCAAGTCGCTGGTCGGCGAGGGCAATGAAGTCGCGCATATCGACCTGTTGATCGGACCGCGCGGCAGCGCCGTCGAAAAGGCCTTCGCCAACGGCCTCGTCAACAACAAGGACGGCTTCACGACCCTGCTCGCCGTCGTCGAGCCGAACCTGCTCGTGAAGCCTTACACGATGATGTTCAACAAGGTCACGATCAAGGACGCCAAGCAGGCCGTGCAGATGTTCGGTCCGGCGCAATATGGCGTCGCCAAGGCCGTCGCCGACAGCGTCGCCGAAGGCGTGATCCCGCTCGACAAGGCTGACGATCTGTTCATCTGCGTCGGCGTGTTCATCCACTGGGAAGCCGCGGACGACCAGAAGAATTCCAGGACTTCAACTACGCCGCGACCAAGGAAGCCATCGCGCGGGCGCTCAAGGGCGATCCGACCGCACAGAGCGTGCTTTCGGCGCGCGCGACGGCGAAGCATCCCTTCGCCGCGCACTGACCAGGTTTCAAATCGAACGGAAAAAGGGGCCTTCGCGGCTCCTTTTTTCTTGGCGAGGAGTTTTCCCTAAGCCGATAGCTCGCAAGCGCCGATGCGCCCTTCGCGCAGCGCCGTGGCGACGAGCGCGCCGGCGACGCCCATGTCGCGCAATCTTTGCAGATCGCGCGCATCGCGAACGCCGCCGGCGGCGAAGACGTCGCGCGTCGGCGCGCGCGTTTTGATCTCGGCAATTCTCGCGAAATCCGGCCCCTCGGACATGCCGACGCGGGCCAGCGTCATGACGATCACGCATTGCGGCCAGAGCTGTTGGGACGCGAGCAGGGAGGCCGGCCCCAAGAAATCCGCGCCGCGAAAATCGAGCGAGAGCACGGCGCCGCTATGTGAAAAATCCGGCGATGGCGCAGTGGGGTCGAGCGATTCGGCGCCGACGACGTCGCGCCAGGAAGAGGAAGAGTTCGTCGTCGCGCCGGCGTCGACCCGAAAGCTCAATTTCGGAAATGCGGCGCAAAGCGCCTCGATAGTCGCGCGATTATCGCCGCGTCGCTCGATCGCGTCGAGATCGGCGAGATAGATGGTCTGGAAAGGGTGAAGAGCGAGAAAGCCGCCCACGACGGCTTCCGGCCGGCTCGGCGCGAGCGGCGCATAAGCGTCCCGCTCCCCCGCGCGGGCGCGCACTGCGACGCCGCCCTTCAAATCGAGCACCGGAATGACGCGCAAAGCCCACCCTTGAAAAACGCCGGCTTTTTAAGCCGGCGCATCGCTTTGATCGTTTTTTGACAGTTTCAGGTGTCGAAACCGCCGTCGCCGCCGCCATCGAAACCGCCGCCGTCGTCATAGCCGCCATCGTCGCCCTGGTAATCGGCGTCCTGCGGGCCGTCGTTATCGTAAGCGGGATCGTAGGACGCGTCCTGCTGGGACGGATCGTCGCCGTAGTAGTTGTTGACGATGGTCTCGCCGCCGCCGGCGTGGCTGAAGCCCGAGTCGATGCCAAGGCCGCTGGCTGCGCCGCCGCCATGGAACAGGCCCCGGATGCTGTCGGCGAGCAGCACGCCGCCCGCGACGCCCGCCGCGGCGCCGAGCGCGCCCTTCAGGAAGCCGCCGCCTGGGGCGCCCTGCGGAACGCCGCCGCCCGGGGCCATGCCCGCCTGCGGAGCCGCATAGCCCTGCGGCGGCGGACCGCCCCAAGGACCGCCCTGCGGCTGACCATAGCCTTGCGGCTGACCATAGCCTTGCGGTTGCCCGTAGCCTTGGGGCTGGCCATAGCCTGGGGGAGGAGCCGGACGCGGCGGCGGCGGCGGAGCGGAGGCGCGCTGACCGCCGCCGAAAAGGCCGCCGAGAAAGCCCCCCGAGGGTTTGCTGGCCGAAGCCTCGGCCTCGCGCAGCCGCGCCTCGAGCTGCTGCAGCTTCTGATTGGCCTGCTGCAACGCAAAGTCCTGAACAATGACGGTTTGCGCCAGCAGATAGGGCGCAGCGGGAACTGCTTTCACCTGATCGTTGATGAAGGCCTCGGCTTCGGGATCGCGCTGGGCCGCACTATTGCCCTTGATGCGCTCGAACAGCCCGGCGAGAAGCTG
The DNA here is from genome assembly GCA_963820145.1 of uncultured Alphaproteobacteria bacterium. GTDB lineage: Bacteria > Pseudomonadota > Alphaproteobacteria > Rhizobiales > Beijerinckiaceae > Methylocystis. The sequence goes on along the minus strand of CAWFZD010000078.1, from coordinate 99,698 downwards.
GCGTTCTTCGGGTGACATGGGGTCTCTCCGATGTGTGACCGGCCCGTCGGGCGCGGCGGAGTGAATATGGGGGCTATCGGCGCCGGCGCCAGAGGGCCGACGAATCGCGGCCGGCGCTCACGCCGCCGCATTCCCCGCCAACTTGCTCTCGTGCGAAGTTGCGACGCGCGCGGCGCCGAATTTTAAAAGTGGTTTATTTTTTCAGATAGTTCATGGCGAAGATCAGAATTCCCGATCCGATCCCCCAAGTGGTGAAAACGACGCCCGGCATCATCCAAACCGTGGGAAGAGAGGCGAAGCGATCGCGGATGCCTGACAACCGTCCGTCTATTCCCGTCAGCCGCCCATCGATCCCGGTCAGCCGTCGCTCGACCATAACTTGCCTTTGCTTTATTTCGATCACTTCGGCTTGAAGTTTATTTAAGTCCGATTGCTTGGCGCCAGTCAGAAGAATTTCCATGATCTTGGGCTCGAGCCGCGTAAGAATGGCCTCGATGCGATCCACCTTCTCTTCGAGCTTGCCAACTCGCTGTTCCAGCATGGGATCTCCGGTCCGCCCGCGTCGCCCCCGGACGGCGACGCGGGCGCGGGATTAGCAGACACTACCCTGAGGTACGTAGTCATTTCATCCGCTCCGCGCGCCTCAACAACTCATCCTCAGAAAAAAACAGAAAGTGGCCACAATCGTCGCAGTGCAGCGTAAGAGTTTCCAGGTAGCCGGCAGGTCTGACGTAGCCGAGATTCGGTCTTTTAAATTCGACGATGGGCGCCTCGGAGTATTCGAAGTTTCTATCTATGATGAAAAATTCATTACCGCACACGGGTCATTTTAGCCCGGGCAAAGCCTTCCCCAGAAGCGCTTGCGCACTTTCTGAGGATCGCCAAGTAGCGGATTGGCGATCCTCAGAAAATCTGCCCTTCGGCGCCTAACCTTCTGAACTTCGCCATTGTCGCTTGTCTCAAATCACCTTCGCAATCGCCGCCGCGGTGTCCGTCATGCGGGCCGAAAAGCCCCATTCATTGTCGTACCACGAGAGCACCGACACCAGCGTTCCGTCCACGACCTTGGTCTCGTCCATATGGAACGTCGAAGAGGCAGGGTTATGGTTGAAGTCGGAGGAGACCAGTTTTTCGGTCGTATAGTCCAGGACGCCCTTCAGCGGACCTTCCGCCGCGGCCTTGATCGCGGCGTTGACCTCGTCCTTGGTCGTCGCGCGCTTCGCCACGAACTTCAGGTCGACGAGGGAGACGTTCGGCGTCGGCACGCGGATCGCGAAGCCGTCGAGACGCCCGTTGAGCTCCGGCAGCACGAGGCCCACCGCCTTTGCGGCGCCGGTCGAGGTCGGGATCATCGACAAGGCCGCGGCGCGCGCGCGATAGAGGTCTTTGTGCAGCGTATCCAGCGTCGGCTGGTCGCCGGTGTAGGAATGGATGGTCGTCATGATCCCCTTGTCGATGCCGATCGCCTCGTTGCATGACCTTGGCGACCGGCGCGAGACAATTGGTGGTGCAGGAGGCGTTGGAGATGACGAGATGCTCCTTGGCGATCTTCTCGTGATTGACGCCGTAGACCACCGTGATGTCGGCGCCGTCGCCGGGGGCGGAGACCAGCACGCGCTTGGCGCCGGCGTCGAGCAGCAATTTCGCCTTGTCGCGGGCGGTGAAGATGCCCGTGCATTCCATTGCGATGTCGACCCCCAGTCTTTGATGGGAGTTCGGCGGGATCCCTGATCGCCGTCACCTTGATCGGGCCGCGGCCGACGTCGATCGTGTCGCCCGCCACCGTGACCTCGCCGGGGAATCGGCCGTGCACCAAGTCGTAGCGCAGCAGATGGGCGTTGGTCTCGACGGGGCCAAGATCGTTGATCGACACCACTTCGAGATCGGTGCGGCCCGATTCGACGATGTAGCGCAGGATGTTGCGCCCGATGCGGCCAAATCCGTTGATCGCCACTCTCACCGTCATGAAAAACCTCCGCTTGAGGGCTTCAGGGTTCTGCGCCCGGTCTGGCGGGCTTTGCGCCGCCGCTGTTGGTTTTGATAGCACTTGCGCTTTGCTGTCAACGCGAACGGACTGGAGTTTTGGCGATCGGCGCCGCCGCCCGCGGGCGACGCGCGACGCAAAGAGTCGTGTTTCATGCTAGCTAGGGTCGAAAACGCGATTCGCCTCGCCGTCGGCGCGAGCGCGACCATTCGTCACGCAGTCGCAAAAGGATTGAACTGTCGCCGATGTCGTCCCAGCCCTTGACCGACGCCGAACTGCCGCCGCCGCTCGCCGCAGCGGTCGCGCGTTTCAAGACGGCTCTCGACCAGCTCGAGGGCGCCGTCGCGCAGCGGCTGGAGCAGGAGATGTCGCTCGCCGATCTCGAAGAGGAGCTGGCGATCATGCAGGACGACCGCAGCCGTCTCGCGCTCGATCTCGACGCCGCGCTCGCCCGCGCCGCGACCGTCGAAAAAACCCGCGACGAAGTGCTTCGCCGCGTCGAACGTGCAAGCGCCGGCGTCGCGGCGGTTTTGGGCCTGCCGGCGCCGCGCGACGGAGAGGGCTAGCATGGCCGTCGCCATCGTCGCCGTCGCCGGGCGCACCTATCGCGTCGGCTGCGAAGAGGGGCAGGAGCAGCGGCTCGAAGAGCTCGCCCGCGCCATCGACGCCAAAGTCGCCGCGATGCGCCAGAATTTCGGCGAGATCGGCGACCAGCGCATGGTCGTGATGGCGGCGCTGGAAATCGCCGACGAATCGGCCGACTCCAAGGCGCGCGTTGCGGCGCTGGAGACGCAGATCGAGACTCTGCGACAGGAGGCGGCGGCGCGCGAGGCGAGAGCCGCCGCGCTGGAGGCCGCGCTCGCGGCGCGTTTCGACGAGGCGACGCAGCGCCTGACGCAAATCGTCAAGGATTTGTCGTCGAAGTCGAACGACCTCGATTTTCCCTGATCCGGCTGCGTCCCGCGCCGCTTCTCATCAGAGCGTCGCCCCTGTATAGGAGCAGTCAAGCTCACGAGCGCAAATAACGAAGGGTCGAAGGTAAATTCATGACGGATATGCGGCTGGCCGTGGTCGGCGCCGCCGGTCGCATGGGCCGGATGTTGCTGCAAACGATCCCTGACACGCTCGGCGTCACCCTCGTCGGCGCCATCGACAATCGGGAGTCTTCCGCGATCGGTCTCGATTGCGGCAAGATGATCGGCGCAGGGGAAAGCGGCGTGCGCGTCACCGCCGACGCCGACGGCCTGCTCGCGCAATGCGACGCGCTCATCGACTTTTCTTCGCCCGCGGCGACCGTCGCCCTTGCCCCGCTCGCGGGCGCGCATGGCGTCGCTCACGTCATCGGCACGACGGGACTGTCGCAAGAGGACCTCGACGTCATTGCGCGCGCGGCGCAACAAACGGTCGTCGTTCGTTCCGGCAATATGAGTCTTGGCCTCAATCTGCTGGCGATTTTGGTGGAGCGCGCGGCGCAGGCGCTGGGTCCGGCCTGGGACGCCGAAATCGTCGAAATGCACCATCGCATGAAGGTCGACGCGCCTTCCGGCACGGCGCTGCTGCTCGGCGAAGCGGTCGCGCGCGGTCGCGGCGTCCCGTTGGCGGAGTCTAGCGCCCGCGGCCGCGACGGTTTGACCGGCCCGCGCAAACCCGGGGAGATCGGTTTTGCAAGCCTTCGCGGCGGCACAGTTGTCGGCGACCACAGCGTCATTTTCGCGGGCGCCGGCGAGCGCATCGAACTCTCTCACCGGGCCGAGGATCGCGGCATTTTCGCGCGCGGCGCGATCGCCGCGGCGCTGTGGTCCCGCGGGCGGCCGAACGGCCTTTACGCCATGGCCGACGTGCTCGGCCTCGCCGGCTCGAGCGGGGGAACCAAACAGCCATAAATCGCACGCTTGTCCTCGTCCGCCACGGCCAGAGCGAATGGAACGCCAAGAATTTTTCACCGGCTGGAAGAATCCTGATCTGACGCCTTTGGGCGTTGAGGAAGCCCGCCGCGCCGGCCGTCAGCTGCGCGAACGTGACATCCTGTTCAGCATCGCCTTCACCTCATCGCTGATCCGTGCGCAGCATACGGTCGATCTCATTCTCTCCGAACTCGGCCAGTCCAATGTGCCGGTGGTGCGCGACCGCGCGCTCAACGAGCGCCATTACGGCGACCTTTCCGGCCTCAACAAGGATGAGGCGCGCGAGCAATGGGGGGAAGAGCAGGTGCGACTGTGGCGCCGCTCCTACGACATCGCGCCGCCCGGCGGCGAGAGCCTGAAGGACACGGTGGCGCGCGTCGTGCCCTTTTATTGCCAGCGCATTCTGCCAGCTGTGATGCGCGGCGAACGCGCGCTCGTCGCCGCGCATGGCAATTCTTTGCGCGCATTGGCCATGGTTCTGGATCAGCTGACGCCGGAGAGCATCCCAACGCTGGAGCTCGCCACCGGCGTGCCGATCATCTACACGCTCAACGCGGATTCGACCGTCGCGTCGAAGGTGGTCGTCACGACTGAAAGTTAGCGTTGGACGGCGGGGTCGTAATCGCGGCGCATTGCTGAAATGTATCCGCAACGGCAGGCGCTGGCTTTACGCTTTCGAGCGAATTGACGGCGAGGAGCAAGCGACCCATTGTCCTCGGAATAGGTCGCGGAGGGCCATATGACCGCCAGGCATGTGAAACTGTTCAGAAATGGACGCAACCAGGCGATGCAGATTCCCGTGGAGTTCGAGCTACCCGGGGATGAGGTATTGATGTGGCGCGAAGGGGATCGCCTCGTGCTCGAGCCAACGCGCAAACGCGGTCTTTTGCGACTGCTGGAGACGATGGAGCCTCTCGCCGAGGAGTTCCCGGTGATTGAGGATAGGCCCCCGCCGCCGGAACAGATCTTTTGACGACATATCTCCTGGACACGAACATTCTTTCCGATTTGATCAGAAATCCGCGCGGCGCGGTTGCGGGCCACATCGCCCGGGTGGGCGAAAGCAACGTCTGCACCAGCATCATCGTTGCCGCCGAGCTTCGCTACGGTTGCGCGAAGAGAGGCTCAAAACGGCTTTCGGCGGCCGTCGAAAACAGGCGGAATTGGACGTTCTCTCCTGGGAAGTTCCCGCGGACGCAGAATATGGCGCCCTTCGCACGCAATTGGAAAGTGCGGGATCCCTTATCGGCGGGAACGATCTCCTGATTGCGGCCCACGCCTTGGCCGTCAACGCAACGCTTGTGACGGCGAATGTCGCGGAGTTTTCGCGGGTCGAGTGATTGAGGGTCGAGAATTGGCTAATATGTTGGCTAATATGAATGCGGGCATTCCAACTTACCGGACGAAGCACGCGCAAAAGCGCCCGCCGAGGCTGCGATGAAGCGCAGGGCCGGGCGGGAGATTTTTCGGATTAGGCATTTGTTAAACGCCTCAACCCACGCTCTTCTCAATAATCCCCGCCAGATCGGTCATGATAGCGTTGAGATCGAAATTCTTTGGCGTATAGACCGCAGCGACGCCCTCGTCGCGCAGGAGCTTCTCGTCCGCGGGCGGGATGATGCCGCCGACGACCAGCGGCACGCTCGCAAGTCCCTCGTCCTTCATCAGCTTCATCACCTCGTGAGCAAGCGGCACATGCGAGCCGGAGAGGATGGAGAGGCCGACGCAATGCACGCCCTCTGCTTGGCCGTGTCGACGAGTTCGCGCGGCGTCGAGCGGATGCCGGCGTAGATCACGTCGAAGCCGGCGTCGCGCGCGCGCACCGCGATCTGCTCGGCGCCGTTGGAATGGCCGTCGAGGCCGGGCTTGCCGACCAGGAATTTGGCGCGCTTGCCGATCTTGGTCGAGACGCGCTGCACTTCGCCGCGCACCTCGTCGAGCGCGCCGCCGACCTGCCGCGCGATCGAAGAGACCCCGGTCGGCGCGCGATACTCGCCGAACACGCCGCGCAAAACACCGCCCCATTCGCCGGTGGTGACCCCGGCCTTCGCCGCCGCGATCGACGGCTCGACCATGTTGGCGCCCTCTTTCGCGGCGCGTGAGAGTTCAGCCAGAGCCGACTTCGCCGCCTTCTCGTCGCGCGCGGCGCGCCACGCCTTCAGGCGCTCGATCTGCTCCGCCTCGACATGTTCGGGCACGACCATGATCTGATTGTCGCCGGCGGTGAGCGGCGACGCTTCGCCCCCGGTGAATTTATTGACGCCGACGACGATCTGCTCTCCGGCTTCGATCGCCTCCAGGCGCGCCGTGTTCGATTCGACGAGCCGCGATTCATATAACCGGCCTCGACCGCCGCCGCGGCGCCGCCTAACTCCTCGATCTTTTTCAGTTCCGCAAGCGCTTCCTGCTTCAAGGCCGCGACCTTCTTTGCGATCTCGGTCGAGCCTGCGAAAATATCGCCATATTCCAGAAGGTCGGTCTCATAGGCCATGATCTGCTGCATGCGCAGCGACCATTGCTGGTCGAAGGGGGCGGCAGGCCGAGCGCCTCGTTCCAGGCCGGCAATTGCACGGCGCGCGCGCGCGCGTCCTTGGAGAGCACCACGGCCAGCATCTCGATAAGAATGCGGGTGACGTTGTTCTCCGGCTGCTGCTCGGTGAGGCCGAGCGAATTGACCTGCACGCCGTAGCGGAAGCGGCGGAGCTTTTCGTCCGTCACGCCATAGCGGTCGCGCGTGATCTCGTCCCACAGTTCGGCGAAGGCGCGCATCTTGCAAAGCTCGGTGACGAAGCGCATGCCGGCGTTGACGAAAAAGGAGATGCGTCCGACCACCTGGGCGAAGTCGTCCTGCGACAATTCGCCCGACCGCTTCACATTGTCGAGCACGGCGAGCGCCGTCGCCAGCGCATAGGCGAGTTCCTGCACCGGCGTCGCGCCGGCCTCCTGCAAATGGTAGGAGCAGACGTTGATGGGATTGAACTTCGGCGTCTCTTTGGTGGCGAACAGGATCAGATCCTGCGTCAGCCGCAGCGAAGAGGCCGGCGGAAAAACGTAGGAGCCGCGCGACAGATATTCCTTGATGATGTCGTTTTGCGTGGTGCCCTGCAGTTTGGCGCGCGCGACGCCCTGCTCTTCCGCGGCGGCGATATAGAGCGCCATCAGCCAGACCGCGGTGGCGTTGATCGTCATGGAGGTGTTCATCTCGCCGAGCGGAATGCCGTCGAAAAGCGTGCGCATGTCGCCAAGATGCGAGACCGGCACGCCGACTTTGCCCACTTCGCCGCGCGATAAAGGATGGTCGCTGTCGTAGCCGGTCTGCGTCGGCAGATCGAAGGCGATGGAGAGGCCGGTCTGGCCCTTGGCGAGATTGGACCGATACAAAAGATTGGAGTCGCGCGCCGTCGAATGGCCGGCGTAAGTGCGAAACATCCAAGGCTTGTCACGGCGGGGCGCGGCGGCGTCGGTCATTTTCTCGCTCCTTTTGACCCGCGATAGCACAACATATGCGCTGCGCAAAAGCGAAGTTCGAGACGCGCGGCGATGCGCTTCCGGCGCGGGGGCGGAAGCGAATCAGTGAGCTTCGCCGCTGCGAAAAATCTTGAGCCCGCATTTGCCGAATTTTTTCGAAATAGAGGCGAATAGCGCTGCTTGGCAAAGATTTATAGTTTATGCGCCTGCTTATACGCATATCTGCTTATGCTGTCGCTTAGGTGTTTTCACTTACGGAAGGTGTTGCGCAATAGCCACAGCTGCAGAGAAAACATCACTCAAATGCTGCGAAATGGCGAGGCCGAAGCAGACATGCATTGTGTGTTTCTCGTTAGAGTGTTTAGGCTCAGCGTCCAAGCTTTGATTAGGGAGGATGGCGCAGCGCCCCTGTCCGACGAAGCTGCACGCAAGGAGTTCTTCTTATGAAAAAACATCATTTGGCCGCGGCCATTCTGCTCGCGAGCTGCGCCGGAACCGCTGCGGCGGCCGATCTGCCGTCGCGCAAGGAGGCGCCGGTTTTCGTGCCGCCGCCGCCGCCGGTTTTGTCCTGGACTGGCCCTTACGCCGGCGTCAATCTCGGCGTCGGAATAGGCGACGGCCTCTTCGCCGACCCCATTGCGCTGGGCAGCGCAGACTTCGTGGGCGGCGCGACGATCGGCTACAATTGGCAGTGGCCTTCGAGCAAGTGGGTCGTCGGCGTCGAGGCGGACGCCGATTATCGTGGACCAGTCCATGCCAGCCAACAAGAATTCTTTAACGCGAGCGCATCGAGCAACGGCTATATCGGCACCGCCCGCGTGCGGGCGGGTTACGTCTGGGCCGATCATCTGCTGGTCTACGCCACGGGCGGCTTGGCCTATGGCAACGTCATCGCGCCAACGTCCTACGTCGGCATCCTGAGCCCTGGTTTTTCGGGCGTGCGCATCAATCATAACGACACGTTGCTGCCCGGTTGGACTGTCGGCGGAGGACTTGAATATCTGTTGACCCCGAACTGGTCCGTGAAGGCCGAATATCTTTACGCCAAGCTGCAGCATGACAATCCGCTCTATTGGACCAGCGCCAGCTTCGCTCCGATTGGCGTATGCACCCGCAGCGCCGTCAGCATGGTGCGCGTCGGCGTGAACTACCACTTCAACTGGGGCGCTCCGGCGCCGGTCGTCGCCAAATACTGAACCTGCGCGCAAGCGAAGGACCCGGCTGCTGCGGCCGGGTCCTTTGCGCGATTAATCGCTAAAATCCGTCGCCGCGACACTGACGCGCTGGCGCCGGGCGAGCTTTTTCATTATCTCTTGCGTCCGGACATCGCCGCACCCAAAGGTCGTCGTGACGCAAGCCGCTCAAAGCCCGACTTCGGCCTCACATCCGCGGTCTTCGGAAGGGCCCGGCTCCTGGCGTCTTGAGCCCGCGCAAATCGACGCCATTCTCGACGCGCGCTGCGGCGATCCTTTCGCGATCCTCGGACTCCACGAAACCCGCGAAGGTTTTACGCTGCGCGTCTTCGCGCCGGGCGCAGAGACTCTGGAAGCGCTGACGCCGGAGGGCGGATTGATCGCCGGGCTCGAGCGCATCCGGCCCGAGGGCTTGTTCGAGGAACTCATCGCGTCGACGCGCTTTGCTTACCGGTTGCGGGCGCGAGCCGGCGATCGCGTGTGGGAGTTTCTCGATCCGTACGGTTTCGGCCCGGCGCTCGGCCCGCTCGACGATCATCTGCTGGTCGAGGGCGAGCATCACCAGCTTTATCGGCGCCTCGGCGCACATGTGGCGCAGCATGAAGGCGCTGCGGGAACCGTGTTCGCGGTCTGGGCGCCGAACGCCAGGAGCGTCGCGGTCGTCGGCGATTTCAACGCCTGGGACGGGCGGCGCAATCCGATGCGCAAGCGCATCGACAGCGGGATTTGGGAAATCTTCTTGCCCGGCGTGGGTCCCGGCGCGACCTATAAATTCGAGATCGTCGGCCCCGATGGCGCGCTCGTTCCGCTTAAGGCCGATCCCTTCGGGCGCTGCCGGGGAGCTGCGGCCTGCGACCGCTTCCGTCGTCGTCGCGGAGACGCCCTTCGCATGGGGCGACGCGGACTATCTGGCCCGCCGTTCCTTGCATGATCCGCGCCGCGCGCCGATGTCGATCTACGAGGCGCATCTCGGCTCGTGGCGGCGCGGCGAGGACGGACGCTTCCTAACCTATGACGAGCTTGCGGATGCAGCTCGTTCCCTATGTCGCCGATCTCGGGTTCACGCATATTGAACTGATGCCGGTCAGCGAACACCCGCTCGACGCCTCCTGGGGCTATCAACCGATCGGCCTCTTCGCGCCGACCTCGCGGCTTGGCGAGCCGGACGGGTTCAAGCGTTTCGTCGACCGCGCGCATGCGGCGGGACTAGGCGTCATTCTCGACTGGGCGCCGGCGCATTTTCCGACCGATGTCGCATGGCCTCGCGCATTTCGACGGCGCGCCGCTCTACGAGCATGCCGATCCGCAGGCGCGGCTTTCATCCCGACTGGAACACCGCGATCTACGATTTCGGCCGACGCGAAGTCGCCAATTTCCTCATCAGCAACGCGCTGTACTGGTTCGACCGCTTTCATGTCGACGGTCTGCGCGTCGACGCCGTCGCCTCGATGCTCTACCTCGATTATTCGCGGCGCGCCGGGCGACTGGTCGCCCAATCCTGATGGCTCCAACGACAATCGCGACGCCGTGCGTTTTCTGCAGCGTCTCAATGAACTCGCCTATGGGCTTTACCCCGGCGCTCTGATGATCGCGGAGGAGTCCACCTCCTGGGCCGGCGTTTCGCATCCGACATCGTCGGGGGCCTGGGCTTCGGCTTCAAATGGAACATGGGCTGGATGAACGACACGCTGGCCTATATGGCGCTCGATCCGGTGCATCGCCAATGGCACCATGATCTGCTGACCTTCAGCCTGCTTTACGCTTTCGCCGAGAATTTCGTGCTGCCGCTGTCGCATGACGAGGTCGTGCACGGCAAAGGTTCGATCCTCGCCAAACTGCCGGGCGACGACTGGCGCAAATTCGCCAGCGCTGCGCGCGCTCTACGGCTTCATGTGGGGCCATCCCGGCAAGAAGCTGCTGTTCATGGGCCAGGAGTTCGGCCAAACCAGCGAGTGGCGCTTCGACCAGGGCCTCGACTGGCGGCTGCTCGCTTACGCCCCGCACCTCGGTCTGCGCGATTTTCTGCGCGATCTCAACCGCGTCTACCGCGAGCGCGAGGCGCTCCACGCCCGCGACTGCGAACCGGACGGCTTTCAATGGATCGTCGTCGACGACGTGGACAACAGCGTCTTCGCCTTTTTGCGCTTTGGCGAAAATCGCTCGCGCGCCATCGCCGTCGTCGCGAACTTCACGCCGGTTCCGCGGTTCAACTATCGTCTTGGCCTGCCGCGCGCCGGGCGCTGGCGCGAAATCCTCAACTCCGACGCGGAATGCTATGGCGGTTCGGGACTTGGCAATCTCGGCGCGATCGAGGCGATTGAGGAGACCGGCGGGGCTTTTCCGGCCTATGCCGAGGCGACGATTCCGCCGCTGGCGACGATCTATTTTGCGTTCGACGGCAACGAGTAAGCAAACGACCAACGCTTCGCAGGACGACCCATGCCTCACCGCCAATGCTGGCCGCTCGCGCGTCATGCGATGGCCTATGTGCTCGCCGGCGGCCGCGGTTCGCGACTGATGGAGCTCACGGACCGTCGCGCCAAGCCCGCGGTCTATTTCGGCGGCAAGATCGCGCATCATCGATTTCGCGCTGTCGAATGCGCTGAACTCCGGCATCAGCCGCATCGCGGTCGCCACGCAATACAAGGCGCACAGCCTGATCCGGCATCTGCAGCGCGGCTGGAATTTCTTTCGCCCGAGCGCAACGAGAGCTTCGATATCCTGCCGGCGAGCCAGCGCATTTCGGAAGACCACTGGTATGCTTGGCACCGCCGACGCGGTCTATCAGAATATCGACATCTTCGAGAGCTACGACCCCAAATATATCGTGCTCCTCGCCGGCGATCACATCTACAAGATGGACTATGAGCAGATGCTGCAGCAGCATGTCGACCAGAACGCCGACGTGACCATCGGCTGTCTCGAAGTCCGCGCGAGGAGGCGACGGCTTCGGCGTCATGGCTTGTCGACGAGAGCGACGGATCATCGACTTCCTCGAGAAGCCGAAGATCCGCCGGCCATGCCGGGCCAGCCCGACATGGCGCTGGCCAGCATGGGCATTTATGTGTTCGACGACGAAATTCCTGTTCGACCAGCTGCGCGCGCGACGCCGACGATCCGCAATCCGCGCCACGATTTCGGCAAGGACGTCATCCCCTATATCGTCAAGCACGGCAGCGCGATCGCGCATCATTTCTCGCGTTCCTGCGTGCGCTCGGCCGACGAGCAAGCAGGCCTATTGGCGCGACGTCGGCACCGTCGACGCCTATTGGGACGCCAATATCGACCTTACCGACTTCATGCCCGAACTCGACCTCTACGATCGCGACTGGCCGATCTGGACCTATGGCGAAATCACGCCGCCGGCGAAATTCGTGCATGACGAAGAGGGGCGGCGCGGCCATGGCGCTCTCCTCGCTGGTTTCGGGCGGCTGCATCGTTTCCGGCGGCCAGTTGCGGCGCACGCTGCTGTTCACCGGGGTTCGCGTCAACTCCTATGCGAACATCGAGAATGCGGTGATCCTGCCTTATGTCGACATCGGGCGCTCGGCGCGCCTGTCGAATGTCGTCGTCGACCGCGGCGTGCAGATTCCGCGCGGTCTGGTCGTCGGCGAAAACCCGGAGGACGACGCGCGCCATTTCCGCCGTTCGGACCAAGGCGTTTGTCTCATCACGCAGCCTATGATCGACCGGTTGGCGCAATGAGCCGCATCAGCGCGCTGGCCGTCGCATCCGAAATTTCGCCGCTGATCAAAACCGGCGGTCTCGCCGACGTCGTCGGGGCGTTGCCCGCGGCGCTCGAGCGAGGAAGGCGTCGACGTCCGCACGCTCATTCCGGACTATCCCGCCGTCCGGTCAAGCGTCGTCGGCGGCGAAACGCTGCTCGACCTTGGCGACTTCTTTGGCGGCGAGGCGAAGCTCGTCGCGGCGCGGGCCGATGGCCTCGATCTCCTCCTGCTGCGGGCGCCGCATCTCTTCGAGCGCGAGGGCGGTCCTTACGGCGACGCGACGGGGCGCGATTATCCCGACAATGCGCTGCGCTTCGCGGCGCTCGCAAGGGCCGCGAGTTCGATCGCGACGGGCGCGCTCAAAGACTATCAGCCAGGCGTCCTACATGCGCATGACTGGCAGGCGGCGCTAGCGCCGGCCTATCTGCATTACGGCGGCGCTCCGCATCCGCGCAGCGTGCTCACCGTCCACAATCTCGCGTTCCAAGGCAAGTTCCCGCGCGAACTTCTCGGCGCCTTGGGGCTTCCGAAAGCCTCGTTCGACGTTGACGGCGTCGAATATTATGGCGAGATCGGTTTCTTGAAAGCGGGCCTGCAATTTTGCGATGCGATCACGACGGTCTCGCCGAGCTATGCCGAAGAGATCATGACGCCGGCCTTCGGCATGGGGCTCGAGGGTTTGCTGCGCAAGCGCAGCGGCGACGTCTTCGGCATCCTCAACGGCGTCGATACGAAGGTGTGGGACCCGGCCTGCGACGAGCGCATCGCCGTTCGCTACAACCGTCCGGTGCTGCCGCTGCGCTCCCGCAACAAGACCGCGCTGCAACAGCGCCTGCGTCTCGCGCTCGACAGCCAGGCGATGCTGATCGGCGTCGTCAGTAGATTGACCTGGCAAAAAGGCCTGGACGTGTTGCTGGACGCGCTGTCCGAAGTTTTGCGCGGCGGCGCGCAACTCGCGTTGCTCGGCGCCGGCGACGCTGCGCTCGAAAAGGGCTTTGCGAAAGCTGCGCAGGATTTTCCGAGCCGCGTCGGCGTCGTCGTCGGTTATGACGAGAGCCTATCGCATCAAATCCAGGCGGGCGCCGATGTCTTCCTCGCGCCCTCGCGCTTCGAGCCCTGCGGGCTGACGCAGCTTTACGCGTTGCGTTATGGCGCCGTCCTGTGGTCGCGCGCGTCGGCGGCTTGCGCGACACGATCATCGACGCCAATGAGATGGCGCTTGGCGCGCGCGTTGCGACGGGACTGCAATTTTATCCGGTGACGAAGCACGATCTTGTCTCGGCGCTGCAGCGGGCGCAGCGGCTCTTTCAAGACAAGGCGCTGTGGCGACAGATGCAGTTGAATGCAATGGACGCGGACGTGTCGTGGCGCGGGCCCGCCAAGCGTTATGCCGATCTCTTTCGCGGTCTTCTCGCATGATCGGGACAGTCGCTGCAGGATCGAGCGAACCGCGCGGGCTGACTTTGACGCGAACCGGCGCCAATGTCGCCGTCTATTCGAAACATGCGGAGGCGATCGACCTTTGTCTCTTCGACGCCCAAGGCGCGGATGAGATTGCGCGCATTACGCTTCATTGGCGCAGCGGCGACGTGTTTCACGCCCACGTCGACGGATTGACAGAAGGCCAACTCTATGGCTTTCGCGCGCATGGACCGTTCGATCCGCTGCGCGGCCATCGCTTCAACGCAGCGAAACTTCTCGTCGATCCCTATGCGCTCGAGCTCGACAGACCATTTGCTCTTTGCGACGCAATGTTCGCATATCGCGGCGACGACGACCTGAGCCTTGATGCGACGGACAGCGCGCCTGTCATGCCGAAAGCGATCGCGCGAAGCAAGGTCATGGCCGACCTTGGTTCAAGGCCGCGTCATCCCCTCTCGCGGACCATTCTCTATGAACTCCACGTCAAAGGCTTCACCAGGACGCATCCGGACATTCCCGAAAATCTGCGCGGGACATTCGCGGGGCTCGCGCATCCCGTCGCGGTCGCGCATCTGACGCGGCTCGGCGTCACGGCGGTGGAGATCATGCCTTGCGCCGCCTTTGTCGACGAGCGGCATTTGCGGGGCCTCGGGCTCGCGAATTACTGGGGCTATAATCCGATCGCGCTGATGGCGCCGGACCCGCGGCTCGCGCCGGGCGGCTGGAGCGAAGTGCGCGCGGCGGTCGATGCGCTGCATCGCGCGGGCATCGAAGTCATTCTCGACGTCGTCTTCAACCACAGCGGCGAGAGCGACGAACTCGGGCCGACGCTCTCGCTGCGCGGGCTCGACAATGCGAGCTATTATCGTTTGCGCGGCGACGATCCGCGCTATTACGTCAATGACGCCGGTTGCGGCAATGTGCTCGCGCTGGAGCGCGCCGAACCGCTGCGTCTCGCGCTCGACGCGTTGCGCGTGTGGGCCGATTGCGGCGGCGTCGACGGTTTCAGATTCGATCTCGCGACGACATTGGCGCGCCTGCCCGAAGGCTTCAGCGCCGAAGCGCCTTTCTTGAGCGCGCTTCGCCAAGACCCGAGCCTGCGGGAGTTGAAGCTGATCGCCGAGCCTTGGGACCTTGGGCCCGGCGGCTATCGGCTCGGAGAATTTCCCGAGCCGTTCGCGGAGTGGAACGATCGCTTTCGCGATTGTGCGAGGCGCTTCTGGCGCGGCGACCCGATCGGCGTCGGCGATTTCGCCACGCGGCTTTCCGGCTCGCAGGATGCGTTCGCCGCGCGCGGTCCCTCAAACAGCGTCAATTTCATCGTCGCGCATGATGGGTTCACCCTGCGCGATCTCGTTTCCTATGCGGCGAAGCATAATGAGGCCAATGGCGAAGACAACCGCGACGGAACGAACGAGAATTTTTCCTGGAACTGCGGCGTCGAGGGCCCCGTGGCCGATAGCGACATCGTCGCGGCGCGCGCAAAGGACCAGCGCAATCTGCTCGCGACGTTGCTGCTCGCGCGCGGAACGCCAATGCTGGCGATGGGCGCAGAGCTCGGCTGCACGCAAGGCGGCAACAACAACGCCTATGCGCAGGACAATACGACTTCCTGGATAGACTGGAGCGCCGCCGATGACGCGCTGATCGACTTCACGGCGCGTCTCATCGCGCTGCGGAAGGCTGCGCCGGCGGTAACGCAAGACGCGTTTCTCTGCGGCGAGGCGATCGACGATGCGCTGCTGCCCGACGTCGAGTGGCGCCGTCCCGATGGCGCTCCGATGCGCGACGAGGATTGGCGCGACGGCGGGGCGAATACTCTGATCGCTGCGCTTTACGCGCGTCAATCGCGCGTGATGCTTGTCTTTCATCGCGGCGCATATGAGCAGAGGGTGGTTCTGCCGCCGGCGCGAATGGGTCTGGAGTGGCGCGTCGCTCTTTCGACCGACGCGGCGCAGCTTCATGGCGAGCGCGCGACGATCGCGCCTCGGTCGGTCGTGGCGCTCTGCGAAGAAGTCAGCGCCGGCGCGCGCTACGTTTCGGCGCAAGCGTCGGCGGAGCAAATCGAAGCGCTGGCCGCCGCCGCCGGCGTCGAGACGCGCTGGCGCGGCGTCGACGGCGCAGAGCGCGAGGTTCCGCGCGAAACGCTGGACGCGCTGCTGGCGTCGCTGGGATTGCCTGCGGGAGACGCGCATGACGCGCGCGCCAGTCTCAGCGAACTCGCGCAAAGAGAAGATCGCCGCGCATTGCCGCAGAGCGCCGTCTTCTACGACGCGGAGGAGATGTTCCTGCGGCTGCCGAGCAGCGCGGGAAAAAATTTGCTGCGGCTGACGCTGTCGCGCGAGGACGGCGGCGAAGAAACCATCGATCTGCGCGCCGACGCCTTGCATCGGGTCGCGTGGCGCGGGCTCGACGGGCGCCGTTGCGAAGGACTGCGGGCGAAACTCCCGAAGCTGCCGCTCGGGCGGCATAGACTCTCGCTCGGCGACGCGACATGCCGCGTTACGGTCGCGCCGCGCCGGTGCTATTGGCCGCAGCAGCAAGACCGCGCCTTCGGTCTTTCGGCGCAGCTCTATTCATTGCGCCGCGCGGGCGATCAAGGCGTTGGCGATTTCACGACGCTGGCGCAGCTCGGCGCGCTCGCCGCGCGGAGCGGAGCGTCGATGGTCGCGATCAATCCGCTGCATGCGCTGTTTTCGCAAAAGCGTGAGCGCGCCAGTCCATATTATCCTTCGGACAGATTGTTTCTCGAACCGTTCTATCTCGACGTCGCCGAGCTGGTGGAATTCAACGACGCTGTCGAAGCCTGCGGCCAAGTCGATTACGCCGCCGTCGCCACGGTAAAGACGCGCGCCTTCATGCAAAGTTTCGCGGCCTTCGAGGACTTTTCGCAGCGCCAGCCGGGCGCGGCGCAGCCGCAGGAGTTCGCGCGTTTCGTAACTGAGAACGGCGCGGCGCTCGAGGATTTCGCGCGCTTTGAAACGCTGAACGAAATTTACGCGACTGCTTGGCCGCAGTCCCTGCGGGATCGGGACCCCGACGCGCTTGACGCCTTCGCGCGCGAACATGCAACGCGCATCCGCTATCACAAATATCTGCAATGGCGTTGCGATCTGCAGTTCGCGCGCGCGGCGCAAAGCGCTGCCGACAGCGGGCTGGCGCTCGGCTTCTGCCGCGATCTTGCAGTCGGCGCCGCGCCCGACGGCGCCGAGAGCTGGCGCAACGCCGCGCAGTTGCTGCAAGGCTTCGCGATCGGCGCGCCGCCCGACGCCTTCTCGCGCGATGGACAAGTGTGGGGTCTACCGCCGCCAAATCCTCTAAGCTGGAAAGCGGACGGCGGCGCGCAATTCGCGTCCCTGCTGCGCGCCAATATGCGGCGCGCGGGCGCGCTGCGCGTCGATCACGTCATGGGTCTCGCGCGGCTGTTCGTCGTCCCGCATGGCGCGAAAGCTTCGCAAGGCGCCTATCTCTCCTATCCGCAGGAACATCTCTTCGCCGAGATCGCCTTGGAGTCGCAGCGCGCGCGCTGCATCGTGGTCGGCGAAGATCTTGGCACGCTGCCCTGGGGCTTCGGCGATAGGCTTTCGCAGTCGGGGGTGCTGAGCTATCGCGTGCTTTGGTTCGAGCGCGAAGGACGAGACTTCGCGCCGCCGTGCGCCTATGCGCAGGCCGCGATGGCTTGCGTCTCCACGCATGATTTGCCGACGCTGCGCGGCTGGTGGGACGGCGCCGACATCGCCGAAAAGCTCGCGCTCGGACTGATCGACGAAAGCGTCGCACGCCAGGAACAAGAGGCGCGCCGCGAGGATCGTGCGGCGCTTTTGCGGGCGTTGGCGCACGAAAACATTCTCCACACGGAAGCGGACGCGCCCTATGGCTCTGCGCTCGCCGTCGCTATCACGAGATTCATCGCGCGCACGCCGTCGCTTCTTGCAATGGCGCAACTCGACGATCTCGCCGACGAACGCATCGCCGTCAATCTGCCCGGCACCGACATGGAGCGCCCGAATTGGCGGCGAAAGCTCGGCGGCGAACTTGACGAGATCTTCGCGAGTGAGGGCGCCCAAGCGATTTTGCGCGCGCTTCGCCGCAATGTGGTCCAGATTGCGGCGTCATAATAATGACGAGCGCGAGTGCGGCGATAAGTCGCAGAAGCGCGGGCGGACCGATTGGCGAAAGGGATTATTTGCGCAATTTGCGGACAGGGAGTTGCTTGATCGCGTGACGAGAGCCTCAAAGCGCCTTCCGCTCGTATGGGATCATTCGAGCGAGAAGAAGCCGCCTGCAAATGAAAATGCTGGAGCAAGTCCCCGTCGAAAAAGTCCGTCGACTTTTTCGAAACCGGCTTCCGTTGAAACATTGACGGCGGCTCGTCTCGCCTGTTGCTGGCTGCTATTCTGCGTTTCGACCGCGACCGCGCGCAGCGAGACCGCGAGCGTCAACCTCGATGAAACGCCGGAGCTTGCGGGCAAACGTCTGGAATTGCGCGGCGTCGAAGATACGATATCCACGACCGGCGAGCAAAAGCTCAAGATCGACAACGAACTCGAGAAGATCGAGACGGAGCGACAAAGGCTCAGTCAGACTTTGCTCGACGCGACGACGCGGCTGCAGGCGACGGAGGAAAGCGCGGTCGAACTCGAGAACCGTCTGGCCGAACTCAAAACACAGGAAGACGCCGCGCTGCGCTCGCTGCAAAACCGCCGCGCGCTGGTCGGCGAGGTGCTGCTCGTGTTGCAGCGAATGGGCCTCCGCCCGGCGCCGGCGTTGCTCGCGCGGCCGGAAGATATTCTGGAGGCGATTCGCACCTCGATGACGATCGGCGCCGTGCTGCCGCAAATGCGCGCCGAAACTGTGGCTTTGCAGAACGATCTGAGCAAGCTCGTGAAACTGCGCGACGACATGCGGGAGCAACGCAAAAATCTGGCGCGGAATAAAGAAAATTTAATTTCGCAACGGGCGTTTCTTCAAGATATGATCGCTCAGCGTCGTAAAGCGCAGCGCGAGAAAGAGGCTGCCCGCGATGCGGAGAGTGCGCGCGTGCGGGCGCTGGCTTCGAAAGCGACGAGCATCAAGGATCTCATCGCGCGCATGGAGGCCGAAAGCGACGCGGCTCGCCGCGCTGCAAAGGCTGCGAAGGATGCGGACGAAGCGCGCGTGGCCGCTGAGTCGGCGCTGTCGCGCGAACAGCGCGCCAAGGCGATGGCGGCGCCGTTTCGCGACCCTGCGCGGCTCGCGCCGGCCATAGCCTTCGCCGATCTCAAGGGGCGGCTGCCGCTGCCGACGCTTGGGGGCTTTCTGCGTCGCTTCGGCGCGCCGGACGGCTATGGCGGCGTCGAGAAGGGCGTTTCGATCGGCGCGCGCGAAAATGGAATCGTGGTTTCGCCCTGCGACGGCTGGGTCGCATTCGCCGGCCCGTACCGTAGTTATGGACAACTCTTGATCCTTAACGCCGGCGGCGGCTATTATATGGTCTTGGCAGGGATGGATCGGATCAATGTAAACGTAGGTCAATTCGTGCTGGCGGGGAGCCGGTCGCCGTAATGGGCGAAAGGTCGCGACGCAGACGGCTGCAGCGATCGCCATTGGCGCGACGCAGCCCATTCTTTACATCGAATTTCGAAAAGACGGAATGGCGATCGATCCTGGCCCATGGTGGGCGAGATCGGAATTGCGAAAGGTTCGCGGATGATGCGGAAGATTTCTTTGGTCGTCGCTCGGCGCCGTTATCGGCGCTCGGTAGTTACGGTCGGAACGCAGACGCGGCCGCTTTCGGACGGCGATGGCGCGCGCCGCCGCCGTCCGATACCTACCGCAACCTAAATCTGTTCGGCGACGTCTTCGAAAAAATCCGCTCCGATTATGTCGAAAAGCCCGATGAGCAGAAGCTGGTCGAGGCGGCGATCAACGGCATGCTGACCTCGCTCGATCCGCATTCGAGCTACCTTGACGCCAAGGGCTTCAAGGACATGCGCACGCAGACCGAGGCAAATTCGGCGGTCTCGGCATCGAGGTCACGCAGGAGGACGGCGTCGTCAAGGTCGTGGCGCCGATCGACGACACCCCGGCCTCCCACGCCGGCATCCTCTCGGGCGATCTCATCGTCGGCATCGACGACGAAAGCGTGCAGGGCCTCACGCTCAACCAGGCCGTCGACAAGATGCGCGGCGCCGATCAACACCTCGGTGAAGCTCACCATTTTCCGCGGCGGCAAGGAAAAGCAGCAGGTCGAGGTCAAGCTCACGCGCGCCGAAATCCACATCAAATCGGTGAAATCGCGCAACCAGGCGACGACATCGGCTATGTCCGCATCTCGCAGTTCAACGAAGAGACCGCGGACGGTCTGAAGACCGCGATGACGAAGTTCCAGCAGGACATTCCCGGCGACAAGTTCAAGGGCTACATCCTAGATCTGCGCAACAATCCGGGCGGCCTGCTCGATCAGTCGATCCGGTCGTCGAACGCCTTCATCGACCATGGCGAGATCGTTTCGACGCGCGGCCGCAACGCCGACGAAACGCAACGCTACAACGCTCATCCGGGCGATATCTCCCGCGGCAAGCCTGTCGTCGTGCTGATTAACGGCGGCTCTGCCTCCGCTTCCGAAATCGTCGCCGGCGCGTTGCAGGATCACAAGCGCGCGACGCTGATCGGCACGCGCTCCTTCGGCAAGGGATCGGTGCAGACCATCATTCCGCTCGGCGGCACCAACGGCGCGCTGCGTCTGACCACGGCGCGCTATTACACGCCGTCGGGCCGCTCGATCCAGGCCAAGGGCATCGAGCCCGACATCGTGCTGCTCGAAGGACGTGCCCGATGATCTCAAGGGCAAGGAAGAGAGCAAAGGCGAAGCGTCGCTGAAGGGTCATCTCAAGAACGGCGACGAAGAGAAGACCGGTTCGCAGGCGCTGCCGATTCCCGAAGACCAGGCCAAGGACAAGCAGCTCGTCGCCGCCGTGGATTTTGTTGCACGGCAAGCCGCGCGCGCAGATCATCCCGGCCGAGTCGGCCAAGACAGCTCCCGCGGCGAAGCCCGAGAAGGCCGCGAACTAAGAATTGCAGACTCCGCCGTCACGCTTTGGGCGGCCGTCTTCAACGGACGTCATGGCCGGGCAAGTCCGGCCATGACTTGTTTGGGTCTATCTGAGGGGCGGCGTGGCGAGCATTCTCGACTATGTGAATCCGACGCGTTTCATGGCGCTTACGGAGAAAATCCTGCCGTGGCTCGCGCTCGCGGCGGCGAGCCTGCTCGGCGTCGGTCTCTATGCCGCGTTTTTTCTGGTGCCGCCCGATTATCAGCAGGGCGAGACGGTGCGCATCATGTATATCCACGTGCCCGCCGCGTGGCTCGGGATGTTCGCCTATATCGTGATGACCTCGGCCTCGCTCGGCGTGCTCGTCTGGCGCCATCCGCTCGCCGACGCCGCTCAAAAGACCGCGGCGCCGCTCGGCGCGACCTTCACCGCCATCTGTCTCATCACCGGCTCGCTCTGGGGCAAGCCGATGTGGGGGACCTATTGGGTGTGGGACGCGCGCCTGACCTCCTATCTCGTGCTGCTGCTGCTCTATTTCGGCATCATCGCGATCCGTCAGACCATGGACGACACGCCGCGCGGCGCGCGCGTCGCCGCGATCATGACCCTTGTCGGCGCGATCGACATCCCGATCATCAAATATTCGGTCGATTGGTGGAATACGCTGCATCAGCCGGCGTCGGTGTTTCGCGCCGGCGGATCGACCATCGCCGGCTCCATGCTCTGGCCGCTGCTGGTCATGGCCCTCGGCGCGTCCTTTCTTTTTCTGACGCTGCATGTGATGGCGTTGCGCAATGAAATCCTGCGCCGTCGATTGGCGCGTCTGACGCTGCGGGCCGTGCAGGCTCCGGAAGGCGATCGGCTGGAGTATGGAGCGTGAGCGCCGACCCGCATTGGATTTACGTGCTGCTCGCCTATGGCGCGACTTTCGCGATCCTTGGCGCCGTCGTGTTCAAGATCGTCCGCGAACATGCGCGCCTGCTGGCGGAATTGGCGCGGTTCAAGGACGACGGGGTCGGACGTTGAGCGAGCCGGAAACCCGATCGCTTTGGCGGCTTGCGCCGCTCGGCGTATTCGCGCTGCTCGCCATATTGCTGTTCGCGCGCCTCTTTGCTGGCGACTCCTCGCATGTTCCTTCGCCGCTGATCGGTCGGCCGGCGCCTCCCTTCAACCTCCCGGCGGTCGAAGGTCTTGCGGGCGTCTCCGGCGTGAGCGACGCCGATCTGCGTCAAGGCCAGGTGAGCGTCCTGAACGTGTTCGCCTCCTGGTGCCCGCCCTGCCGCTCGGAGCACCATGTGCTGATGGCGCTGGCGCGTGACGAGAGGCTCAAGGCCGCTGGCCTGCGGCTGTTCGGACTGGCCTACAAGGATGAAGCCGCCAATGTCCGCAGGTTCCTCGAGGACGAAGGCAATCCCTTCGCCGCCGTCGGCGCGGACCTCCTGGGGCTGACCGGAATCGACCTTGGAGTTTACGGCGTGCCGGAAACCTATCTCGTCGGCGGCGACGGGGTGATCCTCTTCAAATATGTCGGGCCGTTGACGCCGCAGACGCTCGCGACGGAGTTGACGCCGCGCATCGAAAAAGCGTTGAGCGCCAATAAGGCGGCCGCGACTCCCGCGCCCGCGCAATGAGTTCGCGCTAAAGGCGCCGCCTCAGCCCAAAATGCGCCTTTGATCTCTCGTCCCGCGTCTTGCTTTCAACGCCCCTGTCGACGACATTATCGCTAGAGCGCGTTCCGCCGCCGATGCGAGCGGTGGAGATGGGAGCAGGGTCGGACCATGAGCTACGGCGGCGGACAGAATGGGCTGCAACAACCGATGGAGACCTTGCCGGCGCCTCGCATTCCGCGCGCCGCGCTCGAGGGCGTCCGCAGTCGGCGCGTGATGGCGGTCTGTCTTGATTTCATCCTGGTGTCGATATTGTCGACGGTCATCTTCGTCGCGCTGGTGTTTTTGAGTTTTGGCGCCACGCTGTTCTTCCTGCCGCCGATCTTTCCGTTGGTGGCCTTTTTTTATAATGGCCTGACGGTCTCCGGGCCGCGCATGGCGACGCCCGGCATGGCGTTCATGGACCTCGAGGTGCGCACCATGGCCGGAACGCGCGCGCCTTTCATCAACGCGGCCGTGCATGCGGTGCTGTTCTATGTGACGACGCTGCTGCCGCCTTTGCTGCTCATCTCCTTCATCACCAACGACAAACGCTGCCTGCACGACATTCTCGCCGATCTGATCGTCCTGCGGCGATCATCGCCTAGGCTGGACTGACGAAAGTGACGAAGGAACTCCGTGACGCTCCGCAGTTCTATCTCACTGCCCCGGCGCCCTGTCCTTATCTGCCCGGACGAGAAGAGCGGAAGGTGTTCACGCATCTCATCGGGCGCCGCGCCCTCTCGCTCAACCACACTTTGACGCAATCCGGCTTTCGTCGCTCGCAGACCATAGCCTATCGCCCGGCGTGCGAGTTGTGCCGGCGCTGCGTCTCGGTGCGGGTCAAGACGGACGAGTTCGTGCTTTCCCGCAATTTGAAGCGCGTCGAGCGGCGCAACGCCGATCTCGTCGCCTCCGCGAGAACGCCGCGGGCCACGGCGGAGCAGTTCAATCTGTTTTGCGCTTATGTCGGCGAGCGTCATCATGACGGCGGCATGGCCGACATGGGCTTTGCAGATTATCAGCTCATGATCGAGGACAGCCACGTCGAAACGCAGCTCATTGAGTATCGGACGCAGTCCAGCGGACGCCTCGTCGCCTGCTGCCTCACCGACACGCTCGGCGACGGGCTGTCGATGGTCTATTCATTTTACGAGCCGCTGTTCGTCGAGCGATCGCTCGGCGTCTACATGATCGTCGAACATGTCGCGCGCGCGAAACACCTCGGCCTCGAACATCTCTATCTCGGCTACTGGGTCGAGGGCTCGCAGAAAATGGATTACAAATCGCGTTTTCGCCCGCAGGAGCGGCTCGGCATGGACGGCTGGAAGCGCGTGGATTGAGGCGTTTGGTTTATGCGGCGTCGTCGGAGCGCTGGTCCTCGAGGGAGAACGTTTGCGCCGGCCTGTAATAAACGTCCGCGCTCCTTGGGATTGGATTAGGCTCCGCTTCCTCATAGAAGTCGATCGCGCGGTCGATGTCTTCGAAATAGATCAGCGATCCCTTATGCAGCACATAGGCTGAGGTGCAGAACTGGCGGGCGAGGGCGCTGTGGCGCGTCGCGACGACGATCCCCGCCGTGCTTCGCCGCGCCTCGAAAAGACCGAGGCATTTGCTGCGGAATTCCGGATCGCCTACGGCGATGCGCTGATCGAAGAGATAATGATCGAACGGCAAGGCATAACCGAGCGTCATGTTGAGCCGGCTGCGCCTTTCGGACTCCAATTTGCCGGTCGGACGATGCAAGACGTCTTCAAGTCCGGCGAAGTCGACGACGTAGCGCAGCAGCGCCTTGGCGTCGACGCCGTAACATTTCGCGGCGAATTGGATATATTGCATGACCGAGACGCGCCCGCTCGCGCCGACGAAGCCAACGGGGAACGAGACCGAGCCTTCCCGCGCGACGACGCCGCGCGAGGGGGCAAGGGCGCCGCACATCAGCTTGAGCAGCGTCGTCTTGCCGGAAGAGGCGGCCCCCAGAATCGCGACGTGGCTGCGATCCGGAATGACTGCATTGACGCGTTCGAACACCCGCTGACGCGGCGAGCGCAATGTGTCGCGGCGGTATTCCAGCCCAACGTTCCTGAGCCAAATCGACATCTTCAATCCATATCGCCTGGCGCTTCGAAATTGCGGGCCGCGCGCTCCACGACGAATCCTATGATCAGCGCGAAGAAGGCGCAGAGCACGAGATAGGTCTTGTCCAGCGTGTAATGCGGATAGTGCGGATAGATGCCGGTGCGAAACCAGATGATCGCATGCGCGACCGGGTTGAGGGACAGCCACCATCTGATGTTGGGGCTGAGGTAATCCAAGACGAAGAACACGCCCGAGACGATCAGCATGCCGCGGTTGGCGATGATGAGGACCGTGACCCAAGCCTCGGCGTATTCGCTGATCGCGGCGTTGACGAGGTTGATGCCGCAGGCGAACAGGGTGATCAGCGTGACCGCGAGGATGCATTGGATCGGGTCGAAGGGAAGCGCCAGCGGCTGCACGAACAACGCCATGCCGCCGAGCACGAAGACGCAGGCGGCGCACATCACGATATATTCGAGCAGCACTAGCGTGAGGAACTCGTCGATCGGATGGATGCAGGGGAAACGATTGTCGCGCTCGGCGTTGAAGCCGCGCGTTTTCGCGGAAATGCGCATGTAGAAGTAATAGGGCAGAATGCCGGTCGCGTGGAAGAGCATCGACGACGGTCCGTAGACCGGCTGGCGCAGCATGAACCAGGAGATCGACGCAAACGCGACAATGACGCCGATCGGCTCCAGGATGAGCAGGAACAATGTGAAGAGCGGCCACTGGCGCTCGCCATAGGACATGATTTCGCGATTGATCAGCGCCGCCATGATCGCCAGCCAGCGCCTGACGCCGGGGAGAAATCCGCCACCGGCGGGGGAGGGGCTCGCGGAAAGTTCGGCGCCGTGATCGTCAAGGAGAACCTTTAGTCGTTCTGCATGAGGGCGATGAATTCTTCGCGCGAGCGCGTCAGCGCCTCCTGATGCAACTGCAGCGAGACCTGTTCGAACAGCGCGACGCCCGACGGTATGCCGACGGCGTGGCGGTAGCGCGAGAACTTCAGGCCCATGATGTCGTAATGGCTTTCGGCGTCCTGCGCGATAGTCATGATGGCGCCGCGCACATAGGCCGCGTCGGCTGGAAGACCGATCTCCTTGTTGAAGCGTTCGGGGCGCTCGAGACGTCGCGCGCGCGGCACGACGATCGCATCGGCCCCGAGACTGGCGAGCCGCGCGGCGAGCGCGATCTCGCGGGCGGTCTTCCTGCCTTTCCGGTCCAGCGCCGTGACCGTCACGATCAGACCTTTCGCGCCGATGCACGATCTTGATCCGAAGACAGCGCGTCCGGCTGGCGCATGCGCGAGGAACTCCGGCTTGGCGAGCGGAGCGATGCTCAGCAGCACGGAATGCGCGGGCGCGACGTCCTCTTTTTTGTTGAGGCCTTCGACGCGAATGGTGTCGCGCCGCAGGAATATCGGGCTGCGCGCGCCGCCGCGCCAGACCACGATGACGCTATGCGCGCCGACGACTCTGCTGAGCGGCAAAATCAGGGTGGAGGCGACCTCGAGGTTGAACTCGCGCGCGCCGACAGCGAGGGGATTGACGAATGTTTCGTTTCTTATGCGCGCCGCCTGCGTTTCGACGTGCAGGATGTTGCGTTCGATCGAGAGATAGCAAAGATCGAAACCGCAAACGTCCTCGCTGAGCGGCTGCGACGACAAAGCGCGGAATATCACCCGCGCGCCGGGCAGATAATCGAACTCCATGCGCAACGGCGCCGTCGCCTCGAACAGGCAGCTTTCAAGCGCGAGCGTGCGGTCGGTCTCGGCGTGCTTCATCTTCAGCGCAGCTCCCAGCTCATCGCGTCCACGCGGCGGCGCATCGAGGTCATCGTGTCGCCCCAGCTGTTGGGCGAATGGCCCTTGCGCATCGCGGCGACGAAATCGACGTCGACTCCCTGGTCGCCAAGCGCTTTATCGTTCATTCCGCCGAACGCGGCCGCCATGATGGGCTCGACGTAACCGCTGTATTCCTGAAAGGACCAAGGCGCTTCTTTCACCGCATAGGTTGTGTGATGCGTGATGACTTTGGAGAATTGCTGAAACAGGCCTGAGCGCTCGGTGTTCATCATCCACATCGACGGGCGCATGACGGAGACGATCGGCACCCGTTGGCGTTTGCACAGGATCGCGAAACTCAGATCGACCATGACGCGCGGCAGGAAGTTGACGACTTCCGCCTTGAAGGTCGACTTGTGAAAACCGAACGAGCCGGTGCCCGGAAGATGCACGAAGCGGTCGGCGGCGAGCGGACCCTGATACTGATACATGGCCGTGCGCTCGTAATACCAGCCGAAGCTCTCCGGAAAAATCGAGCCGTGCACAGTCGCGGCGCAGCGTCTGCCATAGGTTTCGATGCGCGACTTCATGTGCGAGATGTAATTCGACGGATAGACGAAGTCGTCGTCCGCAGTAAAATAATAACCGTCCTTCGCCCAGTCGACGAAGAAGATCTTCCCGTTCGCGTTGAGATCGCGGTAATTGGTACCCAAATAGGGCAAAATCTTCGGGCGTTGCAGGAAATACGGGACTTCAGAGTAATTGTTCAGATAAACGCAAAGATAGTCGCATTGCCCGTAGAGCGAATCGACGCAATGGCGCAAATGGTCGACGCGCGCCGGAAAGCTCGCGAGCCCGATCGTTACGGTCTTGTCGTCGAAGACGCCTTCGGCCTCGAACGCCGGCGGCGGGATTTCGATCGGATCGACCTGAATCGTCTGGCGGAGCTGAGGTTCTGGAGGCGCCGGCCGCTGACGTCGGACCGTATCCATGAAGGAGTCGAGATCAAGCATCCGCAAAACCCCTGACAACAGACGCGCGCGCCGAGAAAACCTGTCCGGCCAGTGGCAAACCGCGATTCCGCAAAAATTGCGCCGACGCGTCCGCGCCCCCCAAGGACCCGCCGCGCGACCTCGAGAACTCGCTCCAACTGCACATGTTGCACTTGATCATCTGCCCCACCGACCCGCAAAAGCCACCAGAACGCAAAACTTCCCCGTTAAACCGGCCGAAAACTCGCCGACGCTGTGAAGTAATTATAATGGATATACTTGGAGGCGGACAGAATAAGCCCTAATTTGCACTCTGCGCCTGCATATTACATTCATCAATCAACCCTCGCCGATTTGGACGAAAGTTTTGTGACAAAGTTCGCGCTTGAAGGCAAGCGGCGTCCGCGGCGCAGGAGCGTCGCCTGGATTTTTGCGCCGGGTGGCAAAAGCCAGTCGACTTTCTGTATGACTTGCTCTAGCCGCGGCCTTCTCTCTCACACCCGCTCGGATCATTCATGGCTCCTCCGCTCCTCGCTCTGACCGACATCATGCTGAGCCTCGGCGGCAAGCCCTTGCTCGAGGGGGCGGGGCTGGCTGTGGCGCCGGGCGCGCGCATCGGTCTCGTCGGCCGCAACGGCTCCGGCAAGTCGACGCTGCTCAAAATCGCCGCCGGCCAGATCGAGGCAGACCGAGGCGAGCGCTTCCTGCAGCCCGGCGCCTCGCTGCGCTACCTGCCGCAGGAGCCGGATTTTGCCGCCTGCCAGACCGTATGGGACTATGTCGCGGCGGGGCTGGGGCCGCTCGACGATCCGCATGACGCGCGAATGTTGCTGCTCGACCTCGGCCTCACCGGCGAGGAACGCCCCGAGCGCCTTTCGGGCGGAGAAGCGCGCCGCGCCGCGCTGGTGCGCACGCTCGCGCCGCAGCCCGATATCCTGCTGCTCGACGAGCCGACCAACCATCTCGATCTGCCGACGATCTTGTGGCTCGAAGAGAAGCTTGGCGACATCCGCGCCGCCTTGGTGCTCATCAGCCATGACCGCCGTTTTCTGGAGCGCCTGACGCGCGAGACGGTCTGGCTCGACCGCGGTCGCACGCGCCATCTTTCGCGCGGCTTCAGCGATTTCGAAGCCTGGCGCGACCGCGAGCTGGAGGAGGAAGAGCGCCAAGGACACAAGGCCGACCGCAAGATCGTCGCGGAAGAACATTGGCTGCGGCATGGCGTCTCGGGCCGTCGCAAGCGCAATATGCAGCGGCTCGCAAACCTCCACGAGATGCGCGCCGCCCGCAAGGAGCGGGTCGGGCCGACGGCGCTGGTGAAGCTGGAGGCGAGCGAGGCGCAGACCTCCGGCGCGCTGGTCATCGAGGCGGTGAAAATCTCCAAATCTTACGGCGAGCGCATCATCGTCGATGACTTCTCGACGAGGATTTTGCGCGCCGATCGGCTCGGGATCGTCGGCGCCAACGGCGCCGGCAAGACCACGCTGATCTCGCTGCTCACCGGCGCGCTCGCGCCCGACGCCGGCAAGGTCAAGCTCGGCGCAGCGCTCGCAATGGCGACGCTGGAGCAGAGTCGCGCCAGTCTCGATCCGACCATGACGCTGCAGGACGCGCTGACCGGCGGCGGCTCCGACTTCGTCGAAATCAATGGCGAGCGCCGACACATCACCGGCTATATGCGCGATTTCCTGTTCAAGCCGGAACAGGCGCGCACGCCCGTCGCGCGGCTTTCAGGCGGCGAGCGCGGCCGGCTGATGTTGGCGCGCGCCCTCGCGCATCCTTCGAATCTTCTCGTACTCGACGAACCGACCAACGATCTCGACCTCGAAACGCTCGATCTGCTGCAGGAGATGCTGCAGGACTATCCCGGCACGCTCATCATCGTGAGCCATGACCGCGATTTTCTCGACCGCGTCGCGACCTCGATCGTGATTTCGGAAGGCGACGGCAAATGGCTGGAATATGCCGGCGGCTATTCCGATATGGTCGCGCAACGCGGCGTCGGCGTCGACGCGCGCGAAAAAGCGCAGGCTAAGCCAGAGCCTAAACCCAAGGCGTCGCCGCGCGAAAAGCCGGCTGGCAAACAAAAACTCACCTTCAACGAGCAGCGGGCGCTCACGACATTGCCGGGAAAGATGCAGGAGCTGCGCGCCAAGGCTGACAGACTGCGGCTCATCCTCGACGATCCCCAGCTTTTCTCGCGCGAGCCTGAGAAATTCGCCAAGGCCGGGATGCTGCTGGGAGAAACCGAGGCCGAATTGGCGCAAGCCGAGGAGCAATGGCTGGAGTTGGAGATAAAAAGAGAGGATATGGGGGGGTAGGGAGCGACGGATCGGGAGAAACGAGAAGCAAGGGCTATATCAAAACAATATAAAGTCCGAAAGATCAGAGCTTAGCGCCTTCACAGCTTAAACCGGTCAAATTAAACTTCGAATTCTCGATCTGCACATGGAAGCTCCGGGCATCGTCGCGCACCACGTGACTTGGACCAAGATCGACGAGTTTCAAAAAATAGGCTCCAACGAATATGCCGCGGTTGAAATTATCGACAGCGAAGGCGATAGAGCCCTAGGGCGTGTCATCAATTCGAGGATTGCTGCTCGCATAACCCTGCAGATTCCCAAGATTGGTTTTGCGTAATTCATAGGCGGTCGGCCAATCGGAGGGGCCGACCGATGGTGCGACGTTATGCTCTGCGCGATGATCAATGGGAGCGGATAGAGAATTTGCTGCCTGGGCGGGAAGGGACGGTCGGCGTGACCGCCAAGGACAACCGGCTTTTTGTCGAAGCAGTGCTGTACCGCTATCGCGCCGGCATACCCTGGCGCGATTTGCCGGAGCGTTTCGGTGATTTCCGCGTCGTGCACACGCGCTTCAGTCGTTGGGCTAGGACCGGCGTTTGGTCTCGGGTTTTCGGGCATTTGGCGCAAGACGCCGACAATGAATACGCCATGATCGACGCAACGATCGTGCGCGCGCATCAGCACAGCGCAGGCGGGCAAAAAAAGACGGCGCGACCCAAGCGATCGGCCGCAGCAAAGGCGGATTGAGCACGAAAATCCACGCCACGGTCGACGCGCTGGGCAATCCGACCGGCTTTCATCTCACGCCCGGACAGGCGCATGATCTCGCGGGCGCCGACGCGCTTTTGCCGGGGCTTCAAGCCGACGCGCTGCTCGCCGACAAGGCTTATGACGCCGACCAACGCGTGATCGAGCCTTTGCGCGACGCCAAAATAGAACCAATCATTCCGTCAAAGGCCAATCGCAAAGAGCCGCGTTCTTACGACAGGGACCTCTATAAGGCCCGCAGTCTGATCGAAAATTTCTTCTGCAAGCTCAAGCAGTTTCGAGCAATCGCCACACGCTACGACAAAACCGCCCGAAATTTCCTCGCCGCCATCCACCTCGCCGCCGCCGTCGTCTGGCTCAATTGATGACAGGCCCTAGTAAAGGTCGAGCATAAGATATTCAGCTGAAGCGGCGGTTTTGGCGCTGCATGTTCGCTCACCCCTGGGCGCGCCATCCCTCCAGCGCCGGAAACCCTTCGCCTGTGAGCAGCGCATAGGTCTCATAGAGCGGCAGGCCGACGACGGCGGTGTAGGAGCCGATCAGCCTCACCACAAAGACGCTGGCGAGCCCCTGGATCGCATAGCCGCCGGCCTTGCCGCGCCATTCGTCCGAGGCGAGATAGGCGGCGATTTCGCCGCCGGTCAAGCGCTTGAAGCGCAAGCGCGCCTCGACGAGGCGGCGGCGCTCGGCGCCGCGCGGGGTGATGACGCTCACCGCGGTGAACACGCGGTGCTGCCGCCCCGACAGCAGATTAAGGCAGTCCTCGGCCTCTTCGCTGGTCTCGCATTTCGGCAATATGCGGCGTTGGACCGCGACCACGGTGTCGGCGGCGATGAGGAATGCGCCTTCAAGCTGCGGGTTGGCGATGCGGATGCGCTGCGCGGCCGCGGCCTTTTCGCTGGCGAGGCGAACGGCGAGACTGCGCGGCTGCTCGAAGCGATGCGGCGTCTCGTCGATGTCGGCCGGCAGCAGCGCGTCGACCTCGAGCCCCGCCTGCTGCAAAAGAGCAAGGCGGCGCGGCGAGCCGGAAGCCAAAACCAGTTTGGGGCGCAGGGGGGCGGGGTCTGACGTCACGAAGCGGGCTCCGCCGGCAAGGTCGAAAAAGCAATTATCGGAATCGGTAGGTGATGCGGCCCTTGGTGAGATCGTAAGGCGTCATTTCCACGAGCACCTTATCGCCTTCGAGGACGCGAATCCGGTTCTTGCGCATCTTGCCGGCGGTATGGGCGATGATTTCATGCTCATTTTCGAGCTTGACCCGAAACATCGCGCTGGGCAGCAGCTCTGTCACGATTCCAGGAAATTCAAGCAATTCTTCTTTGGCCATGGGGTTCCTTCTAGAGCATGTTCCGCAAAAGTTGACCGCCCTTGCGATTACAACATGCCGCATCATTTTGATTCTAGAGCGATTTCTTATCGCTCGAATGATTCCATTCGAACGAAAAGCGCGCTAGGGCGCACAGCGCGCGGCGAACTTTTGTCGTTCGACGCGTCGCGTCTCTCGATTGGCGCGGACCCTAATCGAGATCGCAGGATTTGTGAACTGCGGTTTGTGCGACCGGCGTTTGACGCACAGCGCGGTCGGTCGCCTCAAATATGGATCGCGCGGGCGAAGGCGTCGAGAACGCTCTCGTGCATCGCCTCGGAGAGCGTCGGATGCGGGAAGACGCTGTGGATGAGCTCCTCCTCGGTGGTCTCCAGATTCATCGCGATGACGAAGCCCTGGATCAGTTCGGTCACATCGGCGCCGATGAGATGCGCCCCGAGCAGCCGCCCGTCGCGGGCGTCGAAAATCGTTTTGACCAAGCCTTCCGTCTCGCCGAGCGCAATCGCCTTGCCGTTGGCGCGCAAGGGAAAACGCCCGATCTTGAGTTCGTGTCCCGCGTCTTTGGCGCGCGCCTCGGTGAGGCCGACCGAGGCGATCTGCGGATGCGAATAGGTGCAGCCCGGGACGCGGCTCTTGTCGAGCGGATGCGGCGACAGGCCGGCGATCGCCTCGACGCAGACGACGCCCTCGTGCTCGGCCTTATGCGCCAGCATCGGACCGCCGGCGACGTCGCCGATCGCGAAAACGCCAGCGACATTGGTGCGCCCAAGTCCGTCCGTCGCGATGACGCCGCGCTCGATCCTCACGCCCAGCGCCTCCAGTCCGAGCCCCTCTGTATTGGCGACGACGCCTGCCGCAGACAGCAAACGCTCCGCCTCGATCCGCCGCGCCGCGCCGTCCGGCCCGACCAGAGCCGCGGCGACGCCATCCGCGCGCGTCTCGACGCCCTCGACCTTGGTCTGCGTAAAGATCGCGATCCCGGCGCGTTCAAAGCTTTTGCGGGCGAGCGCGGCGATCTCGGCGTCTTCGGCGGGCAGGATCTGCGGCAGGACCTCGACCAGCGTCACCTCGACGCCGAAGGTTCGATAGAATGAGGCGAATTCGACGCCGATCGCGCCGGCGCCGACGATCAGCAGCGATTTCGGCATTTCTACCGGAAACATCGCCTCGAAATAGGTCCAGATCAGTTTGCCGTCCGGCTCGATCCCAGGCAGCGGGCGCGGGCGCGCGCCGGTCGCGACGATGATGTTCTTGGCCCGATATGCGCCTGCGCCGAGCGCGTTCTTCGGCTTTGGCGAGGGCGCCGGGGCGCGGGATTTTCCAGCTTCTTCGACGACGACCTCGCTCGGGCTGGCGAGCCGCGCCTCTCCGAAAATCACGTCGACCTTGTTTTTCTTGAGCAGGAATTCGACGCCGGCGTTGAGCCTGGCGGAGACGTCGCGCGAGCGCTTGACCAGCGACGCCGCGGAAAAGCTCAAATCCGCCCCCGTCTCGAGGCCGAAATCCGCGGCCCCTTTTGCGAGGCGATAGACGTCCGCCGAGCGCAGCAGCGCTTTCGTCGGAATGCAGCCCCAATTGAGGCAGATCCCGCCGAGATGCTCGCGCTCGACGACCGCAGTCTTGAGCCCGAGCTGCGCGGCCCTGATCGCCGCGACATAGCCGCCGGGCCCGGCTCCGATCACGATGAGGTCATAAGCGTCGGGCGTCATCGTCTGCTCTAGCATCTGGGCGCCGCGTTTTGGACTCCTGTCGGGCGCGGCGCAAGACTTATCGACGGGAAATGAGATCGCGCTCGAGACCGTCCGCGCCTCGCGCGCGCCAGGCGGCGCGGACCGCCAGTCCCGCAAGGACGAGAAAACCGATGGTCGTGAGCGTGAAGCTGATCGCGGCCAAGGGCGGGAAATGCGGTTCGGGGAGATTTGCGGGATCGATCTTAGGCGCGAAGGCGCGCCTGATGAAGGCGAGCGGGTTGAAGAAGGCGCCGAAACTCGCGGCGAAGATCGCCCAGCGCGGCGGCTCGATCGCATATTGGCGCATGAGCAGGCCAAATAGCAGCAAAAATTGCGCCATCATCAGAAAGTCGATATGGGCCCGGATGAGGTCGGCGCGCTCGACGATGTTTTTGGCGATCTCGCTGTTCGGAAAGAATAGCGTCACGCCCAAAACCCAGGCGAGAACGAGGGCGATGGCGAGGAGGAATGTCGCGAAGCCGAGCAGGAAGGTCACGCGGGAAGGCAGCTTTTCGATAATCGATTGCATGAGGATTATCCCTTGCGGAGAGGCGTAAGACGCCTCGCACGCCGTCTCGCCGGCGCGAACGGCGCCATGCCCGCAGAAGCAAGGGAAATTTGCCTGTATGCGCGGATCACTCCGCCGCGAGGCCTTCGCGCAGCGGAAAGCCGACTTCGACGAGCGTGCCTTCGTTTTTGCGGCTGCGAATGAGCAGCGTCGCATGATTGGCCTCGACCAGGGCCTTGGTGACCGGCAGGCCAAGTCCCGTGCCGTCGCTCCGCCGCGATGTCGCGACCTGCCGAAAAGGCTCCAGCGCGACGCCGACTTCGTCGTCCGACATGCCGATTTCGGTGTCCTTGACGCGGATCACCACAAAGCCGGCGTCGGTTTGCGCGCTGGACACAATGACCTGACCGCCCGGCACGTTGAACTTCACCGCGTTGGACAGGAGATTGAGCAGGATTTGCCGCAGCGAGCGCTCGTCGGCTCTGATGCGCGGCAGACGCGGCGCGAGCGAAAGCCGCATGATCACGCGCTGCTGGTTGGCCTGCGTCTGCATGATCGAGACGCATTCGCCGATGATCGCGTTGACGTCGATGAGTTCGACGGAAAGCTCCATCTTGCCGGCTTCGATCTTGGAAAGATCGAGCAGATCATTGACGAGGCTCAGCACATGCGCGCCCGAGGCGTGCACGTCCTTCAGATACTCCTTGTAGCGCTCGGAGCCGACCGGTCCGAAGCGCTCCTCCATCATGACTTCCGCAAAGCCGAGGATGGCGTTGAGCGGCGTGCGGATCTCATGCGAGACGCGGGCGAGAAACTCCGACTTCGCGGCGCTGGCGCGCTCGGCTTCCGCGCGGGCGCGTTCCGCTTCGGCTTTTGCGGCCTCGAGCGGGGCTTCGGCGCACAGCTGGCACAAAAAGCGCTTCGGCTCGGCGCTTATGCGCGCAGCATGACGCGCAGATGCGACTCCCCGAGCCGCACGTCGCCGAGCTCCGACCCGTCGCCGGCGCCGCCGCGCGCCGCGCTCACGAAAAACGCCCCGATGCGCCGCGCATCTTCGCCCTTGAAGAAGTCGTCGAGATCGCGCCCCGCGCAACGCTCGCCGGAGACGGCGAATTGCGCGGCGAAGGCGGCGTTGACGCGCTCGACGCGTCCCTCGCCGGAGACGATCGCCTGCGCCTCGTCGACGCCCTCGAACGCGGCGCCCAAGGTCTGGACCTGCTCGCGCAGACGCGCGATCTCGGCGGCCTGAGTTGTCGTCGTCGCCTCGTCTGCCGCGGCGCCCTCCAACTGACGGCGCAGGCAGATCAGCGTCGCCGGCGCGCCCTCCCAGCCGATCGTCTGCAGATGCGCGTCGACGCCGAGAGTTTCGCCGTCCTGCGCCTGCACCTCGACGGCGCCGAGTTTCGCCGCGGGGTCGCGCGGCGCGATCGCCTTCGAGGGGAGGCGTCCAAGGAACAGCGGGCGAGCCCGCCGTGCCTGGCCAGATCGTCGAGCGTCTCGTAGCCGAGATATTCGAGCAGGGTTTTGTTGGCGTAAAGCGCTTTGGCGCCGCGCGCGACGAGCACGCCGATGGGCAGCACGTCGATCAGCCCCGCATCGGACAACGAAAAATCCGCTTCCGGCGCGCGCGATCCGGTCATGGCGCGGGTGATGTGGTCGATCAGTTCGCGCGCCGAACGGGACGGCGGCGCGCCGTCCGCGCCCACATCGCGCGTTGCGAGCGCGCGGCCGATCTCGTCGAAGGCGTGTTTCTCGACCGGCGAGAGATCGGGCGAGGGCTTTTCGGTCGAGGGTTTTTCACCACGCTCCTCGCGCCCATTGCCTGGACGCAGCGGGACGATATTGTCAATCGCAGGCCCGGCGGCGTGGGGATCCTCGATGATGGGCGCGAGGGCGAGCGGTTCGGCGGCGGCCGTCTCCGACGCAGGAGCCTCGCGCGGCGGCTCCGGCAACGCGTCGATTTCTGCCGCGGGCGCTTTCGTCGCGGACCTCGGCGGCTGAATTCTTCCTCTATCCGCGGTTCCGCTTTCGCACGAAGGGCGGCGACGGCTTGATCGAGCCGCAGCACGCCATATCCCTGGAAGCCGACGAAGCGGCGCGCGGCGTCATGGATCGGGAGCGCGCCGAAGTCCGTCGGGACGCGGCCTTCGACGCCGGGGCCCGCTGCGCCGAGGGGCCACTCCACCCGCACGCCGCTAAAGGATTTTCTTGCAAAAAGCGCGGTCGTGAGCGCGTCGCCGAGGTCAAAGTCGCGCGAGACCTCCTGCGCGCCGCGTCCAACGATGAGGGCGTTCGCTGCGCCGACGATCTCGCGCAGCGGCGGCGTCGTCTCGAGAAAGACGTCGTTCGCGTCCGTTTTCCACAAAAAACGCGCTGCGCACCCGTGCTCTGCGCAAAGTCGGGCGCGCAGCCGCTCTGTCGCGCCGTCGTCCGTCGCAGTCTTTTCCGCGAGCGCCGGCGGAGCGGGCGAGGTCGGCGTGGCTGGCGGCGGGAGCGCCGGCGCAGGTTCAAGCTTCGATAGTTCCGGCGTCCTCGGTTGCGTCGACGGCGCGGCGACGGGAACAGTGGGCGCGGGCCAGATCGGCGTCGGCTTCACGGGGGCGGCGCGCGCGGGCGCCGGCGTCGAGGTCGGACGCAGCCCGAGCGCGGCGACGACGAAGAACGAGCCGCCATCGTTGGAGAGCCGCCGGCACAGCACGGTGACGGTCTGCGCGCCGTCGGCGAACACCATCGGCAGTCGCTCCAGCCGCGGCGCGCCGCTCTTATGCAATTGCTCCAGGAGTTGCGGCAGACGTTCCGCCGCGCCCTCGGCGCCGAGCAGGACGCCAGCGTCGGCGTGCGTTCCGAACACCGCGACGGCGGCGGCGTTGGCGTAAAAAATCGCGAGCGGCTCTGCGCCGAGAGCGAAAATCGGCGCGCCGGACGCTTCGAGCGCCGTGAAGGCCGGATCGGCGGAGATCGCCGCCGCCATGGATTTACGCGCGTCCTCGGTCATCTTCACGACTCGCCCGACTTCTGGAGCGCCGCCGGCTTTGCGCTTGCGTCGCGACCCGCTCTATCCGCGCCAGGACCCCGCGGCTTTGAGTTAATCGAAGCTTAACGGCTTGACGCTTTGCGGTCCATGCGCCCGCGGGGATTTTTGGCGCGATCCGTGATTCATCATGAATGTTGACGCCTTATTATAGGGCGCGGCGGCAGGGCGGACGGCGGACGATTTTTCAGCGCGCCTGCGGCGCGAGAGCGAGGGTGTCGCCGCCGAGCGCGCCGTAAATAAAAGGCTCCTGCCTTGACCCGGTGTCCCGCATGACCTCGTCATGCACACGTCCGAGCGCAATACGCACGTCGAGGCCGGGCGTCGTCAAGTTATGAAGCAACGCCTTCGCGAACGGGCTGTCCTGTGCTTCGCCGTCCTCCGCTGCGGCTCCGGCGCGCGCGGCGTAGGCGACCAGCGTGTTGCTTCCTTGTACGTCGGGCGGAGCCAAACCGCGGCTTACTGCGCGCGACGCGCCGGCGCGCCTCATACGGCTCGCGAAAGGATTGTCGCGGCAGGCGTCGAGCAACACGAGTTTCAATCTGCGCGCCGGGTCGAGTAGTTCCAGCACGCGGTCGAGTTCGATCGCCTCATCCCTGGCGTCGAGGTCGGTGCTGAGCGCCGCGTCGACCGGCACAAGATAGTTGCGTCCGCCGATCTCGACGCCATGCCCGGCGAAATATACGATCGCGATGTCGGCGTCGGCGGCCTTGTCTGCAAACGCGCGCAGGGAGCGCCGCATGGAGACGACATCAAGATTGGTCTCGACGATGACCTGCCGAAATCCCGCCGCGCGAAACATGGCGCCGACCGCAGTCGCATCGCGCTGGGGATTTGGCAGCACAGGCGCGAATTTATAAGCGCTATTGCCGATAACCAAAGCGACGCGGACTCCGACGTCGACGTCCGCGGCAGGTCGCGCGTCGATTGGCGGCGCAGAGACGGGGGCGGCTCGCTTTGCCAGCGCCTGTCGCGCGATGTCGCGATCTCGCTTCATCTCGACGTCATCTGGACTGAGCCGCGTCGCTTGATCGTAATCTTCCAGTGCGGCCTCGAAATCGCCGAGTTGGTAGCGGAGGCGACCGCGCTCGTGAAAAGCGACGGCGGAATTGCCGTCGATGGCGAGCGCTTGCGTGAAATCGGCGACAGCTTCGGCGTCTCTTCCGATCTTGGCGAGGAGCTTGCCCCGATCGATGCGCAGGCCGATGTCGCCTTTGCGATCGAGCGCAATGCTTTTGGTGTAATCGGCGATGGCGGCGTCATATCGTTCCATCGCATCGTAGAGGTAAGCTCTACTACGGAATACGAACGCTTCGGACGGCGCGATGCGGATCGCCTTGTTGGCGTCGTCGAGAGCTTCTTCATACCGACCAAGTAGTCTGAGGGCGGTTTGTCTGTCGTCATAATATCCGGCGATTTTTGGATTTATGCGTATCACTGCAGAAAAATCGTCGACAGCGCCGAGGAAATTATTGATTTTCATATACGCGTTGCCGCGGTTCAAATAGGCGCGTTCAAGCTGTTGCGGCTGCGTCGACTCTCGAATGACTATCGAACAATATTGGATGCGCTCAGCTGAAGTGCGTCCCATCTTGCATTGCGCGAATGAATCATCTCGAGCCAGGGAAGCGGAAGCCAGAAAGATCGCGGATAGACCAACCGACGCAACCGCAGATCGCGCCAACTTTGAAAGCATCTGTGCCCCTCGAATGCAAAGTTGCTTGAATTTGGAGCCTAGCGTGTCCAACCTTCACGGTCCATGCGTGTTTGTCCGCGCCAGGGCCGCGACGGCTTTCCCCAAGCGACTGTGTCGCAGATGCGAAGTAAATTCTCGCGGCAGGGACCGCGTCACGCGCCGCGCATGGCCCAGGATCCGGGAAAAGGTTAAGCTTATGGTCAGCTTTTTCCCAAGGGACAAAAACGCCGACGTCATATTGCAATGCACAATAAAATGCTTCATACCTAGGCGGTTCGCTCGCCGAACGGGCTATCACGGCGCTTTTTGAGCGCGTTTTGTCGTTCGAAACGAGCGCTTCACAGGAGAGAAGTTCCATGACGACCTATCAAGTTCCGACTGAAGTTCGTGAATTCGCCGAAAAGAGCGTCGAGCAGGCCCGCAAGGCTTTCGAAGGTTTCTCGGGCGCTGCGCATAAGGCCATCAGCTCGATCGACACCAGCGCCATTCCCTTCTCGGGCGGCGCCAAGGACGTCGGCGTGACGGCTCTGTCCTACGCCGAGGCCAATGTGAAGGCGGCGTTCGACCATGCCCAGAAGCTGGTGCAGGCCAAGGACGTGAATGAGGTGATGGAGCTTCAGAACGAATTCGTGAAGTCGCAGTTCGCCGCTTTCCAGGAGCAGAGCAAGGCGCTCGGCGAAGTTTTCCAGAAGGCGGCGACGCAGAAGCAGGCCTAAGGGAAGCGCCGTAAGGAGCTCCCGCGCGGCGTCGTTCGCGATCGGCGGGAGCTTTCGCGCTTTCATCGAAGCGGGTGAGGAGGCTAAATCATGGCGGTCGACAAGCGCAACAGCAAAGACAAGAAGATGAGGTGGCCCTCAGGTCTTGGGAAGGCGATCTCCTCCAAGGTGAAAGCCGCCCAGGAAAGCCCCGCTGCAACGCCCGAGCCAGAAGTCGATCCGATGTCAAAGCGACGTCGCCCAGCCCCCGCCCGCTCCCGAGACTTTTATCGCGCCCGAGCCTGCGCAGGCGGTCGAGGAAACCGTCGCCGTCGCGCCGGAGCCGATCGTCGAGCCGCAGCCCGAGCCCGCCCGCGAGCCGATTGCAGGCGGCGGTCGAAGAAGTCCCCCACGTAGCGGGACCCGTCGCGCCCGAGCCCGTCGCCGAGCCGATTGAGGCGGCGGTCTTGGTGACCGAAACCCTCGCCGTCGCGGCGGAGCCGGTGGTCGAACCGCAGCCCGAGCCCGCCCGCGAGCCGATTGAGGCGGCGGTCGAAGAGCTCCCTCACATAGCGGAACCCGTCGCGCCCGAGCCCGCGCAGGCGGTCGAGGAAACCGTCGCACTCGCGCTCGAGCCGGTCGTCGAGCCCGCAGCGCAGATGCGCGCCCCGATCGAAGCGCAGATCGAGCAGGAGGCGCCGTTCGAGACGGCCGAGCCGCGACTGCGGGCCCAGTCTGCCGGGGTCGCCTTGAGCGTGGAGTTCGCCGCTCCGGCGGGGGCCGCTGCGCAATGGAGTAAGACCGCGCTCGATCTTTGGACCGAGAGCGCCGTGGGGCTGCTCAATCTCGCCTCCGACCTCTGCCGCGCGAAAACCGCCGCCGACGTCGTCGGAGCGCAGAGCCGCTACGCGCAAGAACGGTTCGCGGGTTTGACGCGCTTCTCCAACGATTCTATGGAGTTGGCGAGGGCCGCAGCCAAAGAGGCGGGCGCTGCGGCGCCGAAATTTTTCGCCTACGACAAATCGGCCTAGAGCCTGTTCCGCAAAAGTCGAAGCGCTTTTGTGATAAGAACATGCTCCATCGTTCTGATTCTGGTGCGATTTCTTATCGCTCGAATGATTCCATTCGAGCGGAAAGCGCTCTAAGGTCGCCGCAGAGCGTCACTCCAGCGTCGCGGCGATCAGCGCCCGCAGCGCCGGGGTCACGTCCGGGGTGACGCCGAACCAATCGCGGAACGCGGGCCGCGCCTGGTGCAGCAACATGCCAAGGCCGTCGACAGCGGCGAGACCTTGGCGGCGCGCGTTCGCCAGCAGTTCCGTCTCGAGCGGCGCATAGACGATGTCGGCGACGAGAGCCTCCGAGGCGCCGCTGCGAGCGAAAGATCGAGCGGCGGTTGGCCGATCATGCCGAGACTCGTGGTGTTGACGACGAGCCCGGCGCCTTCGAGGCCCGCGCTGCGCTCCGCCCAATCATAAGCCCGCACGGCAGCGCCGCCGAAATCGGCGGCGAGCGTCTCCGCGCGCTCCCTGGTGCGGTTGAACAGTCTTATCTCCGAAGCGCCGGCGTCGATCAGCCCCGCGACGACCGCGCGCGCTCCGCCGCCGGCCCCCATCACCGCGGCGGGCGCCGCCTCCGCCCGCCAATGCGGCGCGACGCCGCGTAGCGCGGCGACGAAGCCAAAGGCGTCGTAATTCTTTCCGGTCAGAGAACCGTCGGGCCCGACGACGACGCAATTGATCGCGCCGATGCGCCTGGCGTTCGGCTCGACGACGTCGACGAGGGCGAGCGCGGCCTCTTTATGCGGAATGGTCAGATTGCAGCCGCAAAAACCCAGCGGCGCCAGCGCCCGCAGCGCCTCGCCGAGTTTGCCGGGCTGCACGGCGAGCGGCACATAGGCGCCTTCGAGCCCCTGCTGCTTCAGCCAGTAATTATGGATTTTCGGGGAGCGCGAATGCGCGATGGGCCAGCCCATGACGCCGGCGAGAAGAAATCTGTGGCTATGGAGCACGCGCCCACCCCTCAACTCGCAGCGGCGGCGCCACCGGGCGTCCCGCCAGCGCCGAGAACAGCGCTGCGTCTTCGTCGACCGGCGCATTCTTCGAGGTCAGAAGCTTCTCGCCGTAAAAAATCGAATTGGCGCCGGCGACGAGACACAGGATCTGCGCCTCGCGCGACAATTGCGAGCGGCCCGCGGAAAGGCGCACGCGCGACTTTGGCATCACGATGCGCGTCGTCGCGATCATGCGCACGAGGTCAAGCGGGTCGATCGGCGCGCGCCCGGCGAGCGGCGTCCCCTCGACCGCGACCAGCGCGTTGATCGGCACGCTTTCGGGATGCGGATCGAAGCCGGCGAGTACGCTGCAGCATGCCGGCGCGATCCTTCGCGTTCTCGCCCATGCCGACGATCCCGCCGCAGCACATCTGCGATTCCTGCGTCGCGCACCGCCTTCAAGGTCTCAAGGCGGTCCTGATAGGTGCGGGTGGAGATGATCTCGCCGTAAAATTCCGGGCCGGTTCGAGATTGTGATTATAGGCGGTCGAGCCCGGCCTCGATGAGCCGCCGCGCCTGCGCCGCGTGAGCATGCCGAGCGTGACGCAGGCCTCCATGCCGAGTTCGCGAACGCCGCGACCATCTCCAGCACCGCCTCGAAGTCGCGGCCCTCCGGCGCGGACCGCCAAGCCGCGCCCATGCAGAAGCGATCGGCGCCGGCCTCGCGCGCAGTCCTCGCCGCCGCTAGCACGTCGCTCGGGTCCATCAGTTCGACGCGGTCGAGTTTCACCTCGCGATGATGCGCCGATTGCGGACAATAAGAGCAATCCTCCGGGCAACCGCCGGTCTTGATCGACAGCAGCGCCGCTTTCTGGACGTCGTTCGGATCGAAATGACGGCGATGGACGGCGCTCGCGCGCGCGATCAGCTCCAGCAGCGGCGCGTCATGAATGGCGAGGATTTCCTCGAGGCTCCAGTCGCAGCGCAGGTCGAATTCGGCGGGCGCGTTCATTTCCTGCGGCCTTTCAAGCCTTTGCCGGTCGGCTCCGGAGCCGCGACGGTCTTGCGGCCGGCGTCGCCGCGCAGAATCGAATAGGCGGCATAGAGGGCGAGCGCAATGTCAAAACCGCTGTTGGCGATGGCGAAGGGCGCCGGCGTGAAGGCCGAACCCGTGCCGACATAATGGAAGACGATGGCCCAAAACGGGTGCAGCGCGAGGGCGAGCACAGTGATCCAGGGCGAGGTCAGAACGCCGAGCCAGGCGGCGGAGCCGAACACCGCGACGCCGGTCATCTCGACGGCGACCCAGCCGTTCGGATTGTCGGAGCGCAGCCCTAACCCGACATAGAGAAAGGAGACGACGATCAGCGCGTAGGCGCAGATGCGGATGGGATTTTGCCCGGACCAGCGCGTGAGCGCGACGACGCCCAGAGCGAAGGCGACGCCGAGCGCCGCGAAGATCGCGATTTCGATAGGGTCAAGCATGGGGCGGTTTCGATCCAGTGCGCGCGCTGTCGTGATTTTGTCGCAGCTCTATAGGCCGGCGCGGAGCGGCGGACAAGCGGAGGACGCGGCGAGGACCTAGACGGAAGACTCGGATCCAACCGTTTTGCCCACGGCAATCTCCCGCTCCGCAAAATATCGGTCGAGCGAGGCAGGGTCCTGCGTCGCCGCCGCAAGGCCGACATAGGCGTCGGGTCGCAGCAGATAAGTGGCGTCCTTGGCGAGGCCGGCCTCAGCGCAAGCCTCGCACCACGGGAAGACGAACAGCGGCGTCTGGTTTTCTTCGCACCATTTGCGCAAGCGCGGCGCCGCTTCGCCGTAGACATGGACCTGCCAGCCGATCGCCTTCAGCGCGTCCAAATTGTCGACGCCTGGCCCGGATATCCAGGGCAGCCGGTCGCCGCCTTTGACGTCTCCAG
This sequence comes from uncultured Alphaproteobacteria bacterium, assembly GCA_963820145.1. GTDB lineage: Bacteria > Pseudomonadota > Alphaproteobacteria > Rhizobiales > Beijerinckiaceae > Methylocystis. Next base: position 56,495 of record CAWFZD010000078.1, on the reverse strand, counting down.
CCTTGCCGGCGCTCAGCGCGCTGTCCGGATAGGCAAGAGAAATCTGCGCCACGGCGCGGAAGACGTATCTGCGGAAAGACTGCAGCTTGAACAGCGCCGGAAACACGACGGGAAAGACCTGCGTGCGAAGGAAGTCCGCGAGGCGCCCTCTCGCCGTCGCCAGGGAGAACGCCCTGTCGGTGGTCGCGACGAGACGCAGCGCGAAAGCGCGGCGCTCGGCCTCATAAGTGTCGAGCAAAGCGTCCGGCGCGCGGCCGTCGAGAACAGCCTTCAGCTTCCAGGCGAGGTTGATGGCGTCGCCGATGCCGGTGTTCATGCCCTGGCCGCCGGCGGGGCTGTGGATATGCGCGGCGTCGCCGAGCAGAAAGACGCGGCGATCGCGGAGTTTATCGGTGACGCGGTGATGCACGCGATAGGTCGAGAACCAGTTCACCGCTTTGACCTCGATTTTCATATTCGAGATTGCGCGACCGCTGACGTCCTCGAAGCGCAATTTATCCGCTTCATGGGCGCGCTCGTCTTTCACCGTGCCGATCAGCCGTCCGCGCCCGTCGCCCTTCATGGGAAAGACCGCGAGGAAATCCGCCTCGTCGAGGTCGATGTGCAATTCGCCGTCGAAGGCGGCCCCGTTCCCCTCCACGTCGGCGACGTAGAACAAATCCTCATAGTCGCCGCCGGGATAGCCTGCGCGCATCGCCTGCCGCACGAAGGAGCGGGCGCTGTCGCAGCCGGCGAGATATTTGGCCTCGACGCGCTCCTCTTGCCCGTCCGGTCGGCGCAGAGTCGCGACGACGCTCTCGTCTTCCTGCGTCAATCCGACGAGTTCCGCACTGCGTTCCACGACGATCCCGCGCTTCTCAAGATGCGCGAGGAGCAGCCGCTCGTGCTGATCCTGCGGATAGATGAAGGGCCCATAGGGGGTGAGGCCTTCGGCGATCCTCTCGAAGGAGATTCGCGCGGCCTTGCGCCCCTTCACCCACATATTGATGCCGGGAACCCTATGTCCCGCGTTGAGAATTTCGTCGGTGAGACCCAGTTGACGATAGAGTTCGAGCGTGCGCGCCTGCAGGGCGAGCGCGCGGGAGGCTTTTGCCGGCGCCGGCGTCTTGTCGACGATGCGCAGCCCGACGCCCTGCGCGGAAAGCCAAAGCGCCAAGGCGAGTCCGGTCGGACCCGCGCCCACGATGAGAACATCGACATCGCTCATGACCGCCTCTTGTCGCAATTTCTCCTAAGATGAGGCGGCGCGCGCAGTCGTCGAGCGCGGCGGGACGATTAAGTCACCCCTTGCGCCAGGGGCCGAGGTCGGTCAGCGTCCACTCGTTGGTTTTCTCGCGGCAGGCCGTGCCCTGGTGGCGCTTGGTCTCGTCCTTGACCACGACTTCGGCCAGGAAAGCGCGGCATATTTTGACATCGCTCGGATAGGCGTGGCCGACCGGCGTGAACGAGCCCTTCGACCCGGTCTGCGGGTTCTCCCAAGCCACGGCGCCGCCTTCACCCTGCGGATCGAGCGCCGTGGCCAAAGCGGCGTTGGCCCGGCGCAGATCCTCGGCGTCCAGTCCATGCGCCAGTTCTACGGCGGGCTTGCGGATCGATCCGGTCACGTCGGCGGACTGCGCGCGCCAAGCCTCGTCGCGCGGCGCGGAGGTCATCGCGACCGAGCAGGCCTGCAGCGTCGCCGCGGCGAACGCGGCGAAGATAAATCGCGTGCGCGCGCGAAAAATTTGAGTAGATCGAGCCGGAGGGCTATGTCTGGCGCGGGATGGACGCAAGGTTCACCTGAACTATGGACAAGACCCGCGCCAGAGGCGGGCTTTACGAGGATCATCGCTTGAGCGCGTTAATACAGGGTGACCTCGAGGCCGCTGCAGAGCCTTTCGCGCTGTTTTCCGAGTGGTTTGAGAAGGCGCGCCAGGAGGAGATCAACGATCCCGAGGCGATGTGCCTCGCCACCGCCGACGCCGACGGCCTCCCCGACGCCCGCATGGTGCTGCTCAAGGAAGCGAGCCCGGACGGATTCGTCTTTTACAGCAACGCCGAGAGCGCCAAAGGGACGCAGCTTTCTGCGAATATGCAGGCGGCGGCGCTGTTCCACTGGAAGTCGCTGCGCCGGCAGGTGCGGCTGCGCGGCCGTGTGACGCAGGTCAGCGATGCGGAGGCCGACGCCTATTTCGCCAGCCGTCCGCGCGACAGCCGCATCGGCGCCTGGGCGAGCCAGCAGTCGCGCCCGCTGGAGAGCCGCTTCGCTTTGGAGCGCGCCGTCGCGGAGAAGGCGCTGAAGTTCGGGATCGGCGAAATCCCGCGCCCCGATTACTGGCGCGGCTGGCGCATCGCGCCGGTCGCCATGGAATTCTGGGCGGATCGGCCCTTCCGCCTGCACGAGCGGGTGCGCTTTTCGCGTCCCGAACCCGGCGCGCCCTGGTCCAAGCAACGGCTCTATCCGTGAGGTCTGCGCGCGCCCTCTTCGCGGCGTTGCTGATCGCGGCGGCGCCCGCCGCGCACGCCAAGCCAAAGGCGCATAACAGCCCGGCCGCGGCGCAAAAGAAAGCGCTGGCGCCGCAGAAGACTGCGCCCGCGCCCGCGCCCGCCGAGCCGCCTGCGCCGCCCTATGACGCCGAGCTGACGCGCCTCGCTGAAATATTGGGCGCTCTCTCCTACTTGCGCGATCTCTGCGGCGCCGGCGACGGCGAGGACTGGCGCAAGATGATGGCGCAGCTGCGCGACGCCGAGGCGCCGACGGGAACGCGGCGTTTGACCATGACCGCCGCTTTCAACCGTGGCTTTGACGGCTACGAACTGACCTATCGCGCCTGCACGCCCAACGCCCGGCTCGTGGTCGCACGCTATCTCGACGAAGCGCAAACACTTGCGCGTGACGTCGCGGCGCGCTACGGCAATCCGTAACATTTTGGCAGACGCGTTAACCCTCAGGGCAAACCCGTCTCGCGCGGCGCGCCGCGCTTGTTTAGAGTAGCCCAATGACGCAGTTCCATCTCACCAGCATGGATGAGGCCGGCGCGGAGCAACACCGCGCGGCTTTGGCCTATGTGACCGAAGCCTTCGCGGAAGCGATCCTTGCCGGCATTGAGAGCGACAGCTTCGCTCATGCGGCGCTCTCCGCCGCGCTCCGCGAGTTGGTGGCGACGCGCGGGGAAGAGAATGTCGCCAGCTTCGCCGAACAGCTCCCCGATCGCGTGCGGGCCGGAGAGTTTTCTACAGCCGCCAAGCATTGAGCGGCGGATCGTCTTTCGCTGTCCGGAAGGATCATGACCCGCACGCTTCTCTGTCTCGTCCGGCACGGCGAGACGAACTGGAACCTTGAAAACAGGTTCCAAGGCCAGCTCGACATCGCGCTCAACCTCAAAGGGCGGCTTCAGGCGGAAGCGCTCGGCCGCGAACTGGCCGGAGCGCATTTCGATCGCATCTATTGCAGCGATCTTGGCCGCGCCGTCGCGACAGCCGCCCCGCATGCGGCGCGCCTCAAGCTGCCGATCCATCGGCTTCGCGAACTGCGCGAAAAACATGACGGCGTCTGGCACGGACTGAGCCACGCCGACGTGCAGGAGCGCTTTCCGCTGGACTATGAGCATTATCTCGCGCGACGGGCCGACTACGCAGCCCCCGGCGGCGAAAGTCTCATGCGCTTCGCCGCGCGGGTGCGCGCCACCTTGACGAAAATCGCCGAGGCGCATCCGGGCGAGACGCTGCTCGTCGTCGCCCACGCGGGCGTGCTCGACATCGCTTATCGCATGGCGACCGGCAAGCGGCTCGACGAGGCGCGCGAATATCCGGTCCTCAACGCCGCGCCCAATTGGTTCGCCTACGAAAACGGCGTCTGGACGCTGATCGACTGGGCGCGCGCGGATAGGCGCGAAGCCGTGCGCGCGCCCTATGACGGAATGGAGCTGCCGCGGCGCAAGGCGGCGCGGACGATGCTGGTCAATCCGCGCGGCGAAACCCTGTTGCTGCAGCTTTCGTCGGAGATCCTGCCGACCGTCAAGGCGCAGGGCTATGCGCATTTCTGGGGGCTGCCGGGCGGCGCGCTGGACTTGGGAGAAAGTTTCGAGGCCTGCGCGGCGCGCGAAATTTTCGAGGAGACGGGACTTGGCGGCGTGGCCGTCGCCGCGCCTGTCGCCGAGCGTGAATTTCCGATGCAGCTCGACGGCGGCTGGGTGCGGGCCGTGGAGCGATATTTTTTTCTGCGCTGCGAATCGTTCAAACCCAACGCCCAAGGCTTCGCCGAGGCGGAGCCCGGCGTCCTGCTCGGATCGAAATGGTGGCGAAGGGACGAGATCGCGTCGTCGAAAGAGCTGATCTATCCTGAAGGCTTGGCGCAGATGCTCGAGGCGGCGGGGGTTTAGGGCGCTTCGCAAAGGAACCCGCGAACGGACGCTTCTATTCCGCGGGCGACGCGAGTTCGATTCTGCGGCTAAGCTCCGACATTTCCCGGTAGCGCTCCTGCCAGTCGGTCGGTCCGTTTGACGGCGTCACCTGCACCGCCGTGACTTTATACTCGGGGCAATTGGTCGCCCAGTCGGAGTTGTCCGTCGTCACGACATTGGTCTGGCACAGCGGGTGATGGAAGGTGGTGTAGACGACGCCCGGCGCGACGCGATCCGTGATCTTGGCGTGCAGCGTGGTCTCGCCCGCCCGGCTCTGCACGCGCACCCAATCGCCGTCGCGCACGCCGCGCAGTTCAGCGTCCTGCGGATTGATCTCCAGCACGTCTTCGGGATGCCATTGGCTGTTTTCGGTGCGCCGCGTCTGCGCCCCGACATTGTATTGCGATAGAATGCGACCCGTCGTGAGAAGCAAGGGGAAGCGCGGTCCGCAACGCTCCGTCGTCGGCACATATTCCGTGATGACGAACTTACCCTTGCCTCTCGCGAAAGTGTCAACATGCATGATCGGCATGCCGTCCGGCGACGCTTCGTTGCACGGCCATTGCACGGAGCCGTCCTTCTCGAGCTTTTCATAGGAAACGCTGCGGAAGCCGGGCGTCGTGCGCGCGATCTCATCCATGATCTGGCTTGGATGCGCGTACGTCCAATTGCAGCCGAGCGCATTGGCGAAGAACTGCGTCGCCTCCCAATCGGCGTAGCCCGCCTTGGGGCTCATGACCCGGCGCACGCGCTGCACGCGCCGTTCTGCGTTGATGAAGCATCCGTCCTTTTCGAGGAAGCTCGCGCCGGGCAGCAGAACATGGGCGTAATTCGCGGTCTCGTTGAGGAAGATGTCCTGCACGACGAGACATTCCAATGCGCCGAGGCCGGCCGACACATGTTTGATGTCGGGATCGGACTGCAGGATGTCTTCGCCCTGCACATACATGCCTTTGAAGACGCCGTCGATCGCGGCGTCGAACATGTTGGGGATGCGCAGACCGGGCTCCGGGTCGAGTTTGACGCCCCATTCTTTTTCGAACAGCGCGCGCGCTTCGTCGCCCGACACATGGCGATAGCCGGGGAATTCATGCGGGAAGGAGCCCATGTCGCAGGAGCCCTGGACATTGTTCTGCCCGCGCAGCGGATTGACGCCGACGCCGCGCCGACCCAGATTGCCCGTCGCCATCGCGAGATTGGCGATGCCCATGACGGTCGTCGAGCCCTGGCTGTGCTCGGTGACGCCGAGCCCGTAATAGATCGTCGCATTGCCCCCGGTCGCATAGAGCCGCGCCGCGCCGCGCACGAGTTCCGCCGGAACGCCGGTGTATTTTTCCGTTTCTTCGGGGCTGTTGCGCGGTTCGGAGACGAAATCCGCCCAATCCTGATACTCGTCCCAATCGCAGCGCGCGCGCACGAAAGCCTCATTGGCGAGGCCCTCGGTGACGATCACATGCGCGAGCGCGGTGACCATCGCGACATTGGCGCCGGGACGCAACGGCAGATGAAACGCGGCTTCCACATGCGGCGTGCGCACGATCTCGGTGCGGCGCGGATCGACGACGATGAGCCTGGCGCCTTCGCGCAGCCGCCGCTTGATCTGCGAGCCGACGACGGGATGCGCATCGGTCGGATTGCAGCCGATGATCAGGATGACGTCGGCCTCGGCGACCGAGTTGAAATCCTGCGTCCCCGCCGAAGTGCCGAAAGCCTGGCTCAATCCGTAGCCCGTCGGCGAGTGGCAGACCCGCGCGCAGGTGTCGACGTTGTTATTGCCGAAACCCGAGCGGATGAGTTTCTGTACGAGATAGGTCTCTTCGATCGTGCAGCGCGAAGAGGTGATGCCGCCGACCGAAAGCCGGCCGTATTTCGCCTGGATGCGCTTGAACTCGGAGGCCGCGTGATTGATCGCCGTCTCCCAGCTGACTTCGCGCCAGGGATCGGTGATCTTCTCGCGGATCATCGGCGAAAGCACGCGGTCGCGGTGCAGCGCATAGCCATAGGCGAAGCGGCCCTTGATGCAGCTATGGCCGTGATTGGCCTTGCCGTCCTTCCAGGGGACCATGCGGACGATCTCTTCGCCGCGCATCTCCGCCTTGAAGGTGCAGCCGACGCCGCAATAGGCGCAGGTCGTCACTGCGGAATGTTCCGGCTGGCCGATCTCGATGACGGAGTTTTCGATCAAAGTCGCGGTCGGACAGGCCTGCACGCAGGCGCCGCAGGAGACGCATTCCGACTCCATGAAGGTTTCCGAGACGCCGGGCGTGACGCGGCTGTCGAACCCGCGGCCTTCGATGGTCAGCGCGAAGGTTCCCTGCACTTCGGAACAGGCGCGCACGCAGCGATTGCAGACGATGCATTTCGACGGATCATAGGTGAAATAGGGATTTGATTTGTCCTTCGGGCTCCAATCCGCATTCGGCGCGCCCGCGTTGCGCGCGGAAATGTGGTTGCGGCCGCCCGAGCCGTAACGCACCTCGCGCAGGCCGACCGCGCCGGCTTGCGTCTGCAATTCGCAGTCGCCGTTGGCCGGACAGGTAAGGCAGTCGAGCGGGTGATCGGAAATATACAGCTCCATCGCGCCGCGGCGGATCTCTTGCAGGCGCGGGGTCATGGTCTTGACCGACATGCCGTTCGCAACCGGCGTCGTGCAGGAGGCGGGGAGGCCGCCGCGTCCCTCGACTTCGACGAGGCAGAGGCGACAGGAGCCGAAAGACTTCAGATTGTCGCTGGCGCAAAGCTTGGGGATCGCGATGTCGATCTGCATCGCGGCGCGCATGATCGAGACGCCCTCGGGAGCGGAGACTTCGCGGCCGTCGATCGTCAGCGTGACCATCTTCGCAGAGGTTGCGGCCGGCGTGCCGAAGTCGGTTTCCTTGATGAGCGGCATGTAACCCTCCAAAAGCTCTATTTTTATTATCGTTCCGCCAAAAGGCTCGGTCACCGGGGATAGCGCGATGTAAACAGTCTCTATCAAGGGCCAGAAGCCCTGCAGATGTCTGTTTTTTTTGTGTGTCTCGCGATCGAGCGTCGTGAATGAGGCGAGCGGCGCCGACCTCTATCAAAAGCTTTGTATAAGTCTTTGAGCCTGTCAATAAAGCTATTTCGTATCGCTATAGAACATGTTTATATCATGAGGCCGCGGAACGGGTCGGGCCTGAGGGCTGTCGCCGCCGCGACTTCTGCTTTATGCTCGCGGCGGACTGCGCCCGGAGGAGGTAAGCGGAAGTGACGCTAAAGCTTGCGCAAAGCGGCCGCGCATGGCCCTTCGTTTGTATTTTCTCAGTGCTTGCGGCGGCGGGTTCTCCTGCGGCGGCGCAGACCGCGGTCCCGACCGTCAGCACCCGCGAGGCGACGCGCGCGACGGGCAGCACCGGCTATGGCGGCGCTTTCCGGCCCAGTCCGGTTCCGACGCCGATGGCTTGGCCGGCGCCGAACGGCGGTCGCGGCTGGGGCGTGCTCGGAGGAAATCTCGGCGCGGCGGGGAGCGACATGTCGAAGCCGCTCGGAAGCCATTACGAACCGTCCGGCCTTGTCGCCGCGACGCCGCAGGCGCCCAATACCACGTCGATACGCTGGGCAATTTCACCTATGTCGGCCAATCCGGCGCGCCGCAGACCTACGGCACGACGATCCAATCTGTGAACGGGCGCAGATGAAGCGGCGCGCGCATCCTTTCGCGGCGATCGTCGCGGCGACTTGTCTCGCATCGGGATTTGGCCCCGCGTGCGCCGACATGCTGCTGCGTGAGGAGTTCCTGCGCGCGACGCCGAACTTCGACGCGCCGGGGTTCCAGAAGCTCGAGCCGGGCGCCAATGTCAGAATCGTCGGCCGCGCGCATCGCGGTTGGCGGCTGACGCAGGTCGGCGAGGTCTACGGCTTTCTGCCGGATGAGGCGCTCGCCCCGACGCCGCGCCTCGACCTTGGCGACGCCAATCCCTATTGCGATCTCGGCTATCCGACATCCGGCAGCGCAAGATATTTTCTCGGCCTGACCGCGCTGCGCACGACTGGGCCGCTCTCGCTGCTTCTCGGCGAGCATGTGCAGCGTCCTTGTCCGCCGCCGCCCGATTAACGGCGCGCGGCTGTTTTGCTATAGTTCTTGCAAAACGACGAAAATCAGGGGGGAAACGTCATGCGAAATCGCTTAGGGCGCTTTGCGCTCCTATGGACGCCGCTCTTGGCGCTATTCTTGGCGCTATTCTTGGCGCTCGCGCCCGCGGGGCCAGCCTGCGCCAGAGGAGCGCTGGGCTATGATCAGGATCAGTGCGTGATCAAGATCGGCCCGGATTTCCTCTATTTTTCCGGCTATCAGAGCGCTTCGGCGCAGCGCAAATTTTGCGAGGACGCGCCGGCGATCGGCGAGACCACCTTCGTCTTCGATTACGGCCAGGACGAATTGCGACAGATGAAGGCCGACTTCCGAATCTTGCGCGACACGGGCGAGACCAGCGACGACGGCGGACCGATCGGCGGCCCGAGTCTCGCCCTATCTGCCGCCACAGCTCTATCCCAAGGGCACATTCAATTTCACTTATCGCTTCGACGAGCCGGGCGACTACGTCGGGGTCGTGACAATGGACGGACAAAACGGCGAGCGCTGGGTCGCGCGCTTTCCCTTCTCGGTCGGCAAAAGGCCTGCGTCCACGACGTCGCTCATCCTGCTGGCTCTGGCCGGAGCGATCGCAGCGGGGGTTTATTTCTTCGGCGCCGCCGACAAGAAGAAGCCGGCGCGATAGGTCATAAATCAAGTCGAAGAATGCTTCGGGCGCGCCGGCGGCGTCGCGCCTCAGCTTCTGCTTTTCTTAATACCTTTTAGGGCAATGTCGCGATATTCGCTACGCCGGGCCGGTCAGCCGCGTCCTTGCGCCGAACAGCGCTTTCGCGGGAGGCGGGGCGCTGCGGCGGGCGTCCTTGCGACGGTTGGATCATGGATGAGTTGCTGCATGATTTTCTCGCCGAATCAGCCGAGCGCGTCGACGCGGCGGCGCGAGACCTCGTGCGCCTCGAAGAGGAGCCTCGGGACGAGGCCCTGATCGCCAGCCTCTTCCGTCACGTCCACACGATCAAGGGCGCAAGCGGCTTCCTCGATCTGCCGCGCGTCGAGCGGCTGGCGCATGGCGCCGAATGCCTGATCGGGAGGTTGCGCGACGGCGCGCCGGCGCTCTCGTCGCATGTGACACTCGTTCTCGCGGCCATCGATCGCCTTGCCGCGCTGCTCGTCGAGATCGGTCAGCTCGGCGCGGAACCCTCCGGCGACGACACAGACCTCGTCACGGCGCTCGAAGCGGAAACCGCCGCATTGCGAGGCCCCTGCGACAACTCGCCCGCGCCGCCGCCGGTTCTGAGCCTCGCGCCGGCGCCTGAAGTCGAAGCGCCCGCGCCGACGCCGCTGCGGCAAGTTTCCGAGAAATCGACAGAGCCGGCTCAAGCCGTCGCACGCGAGCGCGACAGCGTGCGCGTCTCCGTCGAGGCGCTCGACCGGCTGATGGGCGTCGTGTCCGAACTCGTGCTCAGCCGCAATCAGCTTCTCGAGCTTTCCGGCGCGCTCGGCGACGAACGCGTCCGCAGCTGCGTGCAAAATCTGTCCAGCGTCACGACCAATCTGCAGGACGCGGTCATGCGCGCGCGCATGCAGCCGATGGGCCGACTGTTCGCGACGCTGCCGCGGCTCGCGCGCGATCTCTCGATCGAGCTTGGCAAGAAGATCCGCATCGAGACCTTCGGCGCCGAGACCGAACTCGATCGCCATGTCATCGAAATCATTCGCGCGCCGCTCACTCATCTCATTCGCAACGCCGCCGACCACGGGCTGGAGCAGCCGGCGCAGCGCCGCGCCGCAGGCAAGAGCGAGACCGGCGTCATCCGCGTGAGCGCAGCCTATGACATGGGCCAGATCACGCTGGAGATCGCCGACGACGGGCGCGGGCTCGACGCCGGGCGCATTCGCGACGTCGCCAAAGCGCGCAAGCTCGTCGAGGAGCGCGCGCTTGAGCGGATGTCCGAGGCGGAGCTCTATTCGCTGACCATGCTGCCGGGCTTTTCGACGGCGCGGGAAGTCTCGAAAGTGTCGGGACGCGGCGTCGGTCTCGACGTCGTGCGCGAGAATATCCACGCTATCGGCGGCTCGGTGGAGATCGCGTCGCGCCCCGGCGTCGGCGCCACCGTCGCGTTGCGCATTCCGCTGACGCTGGCCATAGCGCCGGCTCTCGTGCTCGGCTGCGGGTCGGCGCGCTTCGCCATTCTGCAAAAGGCGGTGACGGAGGTCGTCGGCCTCGGCGACGGCTTCCAAAATGAGATCCAATATGTCCACGAGGCGCCCCTGCTGCGCCTGCGCGGCGAGACCCTGCCCTTGATCGATCTGCGCCGGGCGCTCGAGCTGCCGGAGGACGACGCGCCGCCGTCGCAGTCGCATGCCGTTCTGCTTTCGGTCGACGGATTGCGGTGCGGCCTTATCGTCGACGCGATCTGCGACGCGCTGGAAATCGTTCTGGAGCCGCTGCCGACGGTATTGGCGCGCATCGGCGTATGGGCCGGGCAGACGCTGCTCGGCGACGGGTCGCCCGCGCTGATCCTGAACCCGGCGTCGATTGCCGTGCGCGCCGGCTTGACCCGGGTCAAGGAGGAGGCTCCGGCGCTGGAGCCTTTCGCGCCGCAAAAGGAACTGACCCGGCTGCTGCTGATGCGTGCCGGGGCCGGCGCGCTGAAGGCGCTGCCGCTGTCGCTCGTGATGCGCATCGAGGAAGTCGAAGCCGTCAAACTGCGCCGCTGCGGTTCGGTGCTGGCGTTGGCGCAAGAGAATTTTCTGCTGCCGGTGCTCACCGTCGCCGACGATTTCGTGTTGGAGGCGCGCAGCTATCCGATGCTGGTTCTCGCCGGCGCCGGCCTCGCCTTGGGCCTGCTCGTCGAGGAGGTCGTCGACGTGATCGAAGAGAGTCTCGATCTGCGCATGTCGCGCGCCGACGAAAGGCTCGTCGGGGTCGCCAATCTGCGCGGCGAAGTCGTCGAACTGCTCGACATCACCTATTATTTCAACCGCGCCGATCCCGCCGCCTTGACGCGCGGCACCAATCACCGGCCGCGCGTGCTGCTCGTCGACGACAAGCAGTTTTTCCGGGAGATGCTGGGTCCGATCGTCGTCGCTGCCGGCTATGAGGTGACGACTTGCGCCAGCGGCGCCGAAGCGCTGTCGCTCATCGATCGCGGCCTCAAGGTTGATCTGCTGGTGACCGACATCGACATGCCGGAGATGGACGGCTATCGGCTGACGCGCGAGTTCTTTCGTTGCGCCGGCTGCGCGCAAACCTCTGTCGTGGCGCTTGCGCCGCAAGCCGACGCGCGCATCGTCGAAGCCGCGCGCGCCTGCGGGGTGAGCGCGGTCGTCGGGAAATTCGATCGTCGCGCGCTGGTCGAGACCATCGACAGCCTCGTCGGCGCCGCGCCCGGGCTGAGGGGCGGGGTCGAGTTGCGCGCCATGACGGAGGCCGCCGCATGACCTTCGACGTCTACGACTACAGCTACAGCCGCTTGCGCCCGCCAAAAAATGCGGCGCAGCGCGCAAGTCATTTCACCGTCAGAGTCGGCAAGTTCCTTGTCGGGTTGCCGGTGTCCTCCGTCACGGCGGCCTTCTATCCGGAGGTTTTGACGCCGGTTCCGCTCGCCCCGCCGGAAGTCGCGGGGCTCGTGAACATGCGCGGACGCATCGTCACCGTGCTGCGGCTCGCGAAATGCCTTCGCGTCGCCTCGGCCAGCGCCGACAGCGAGATGCAAGCGGTCATGACCGTTCTCGACGGCGAGAGCTACGGGCTGCTCGTCGACGAAGCGGGCGGCGTCGTTTGGAGCGAAGAGCATGAGCGCGTTCCCTGTCCGACGCATCTTTGCAAGGACGTCGCCGAACTGATGGTCGCCTGCTATCGCCATGAGAACGGCTATCTGCCGATTCTCGACTTGGGCGCGCTGATCGGCCGCGTCGCGCGCGCCGGACTCGCCGCGCCGCTCGAACGCCGGCGCAACGAAGACATAACCGTTTCAAATCTGCCTCAAGGAGAGTTCGCAATGAAGCAAGTGTTGGTGGTCGACGACAGCGCCGTGACGCGCAAGGTGGCGCGCCGCATTCTCGAGGGCTTGCATTTCCGCACGAGCGAAGCTCAGGACGGCAAGGTCGCCCTCGCCGAATGCGAAAAGATGATGCCGGACGTCGTGCTGCTGGACTGGAACATGCCGGAAATGGACGGCTATGAATTTTTGTGCGCGCTGCGCAAGATGCCGGGCGGCTCGACCCCCAAGGTGGTGTTCTGCACGACAGAGAACGAAGTGGGTCACATCGCGCGCGCGATGCACGCCGGCGCCGACGAATATATGATGAAGCCCTTCGACCAGAACATCCTGCGCTCGAAGCTCAAGGACATTGGATTGGTCTAAGCGGCCCGCCCCAGCGCGTCGCGCCGGCCCGGTGCGGAACGACGCGCGCTCTTGCACAACTATATGTTTTACATGCATATTCTGTTTTCTTGAAGATAACGTGACCTTGACAAGTAGAGGCGCCAAAACTATCGTCCCGCCTGAAATTCGCCGAAGGGACATCAAATGGCATTGAGCAGAATTCGCCGGCACGCTGCGAACGATTGTCGTTATCGAGCAAAAGGTCAGCAACAACGCCCAGCTCGGCACCGAAGGATTGAGCGCGCTCGAGGCGCTCGGCCTGTGCATGATCGCCGATAAGCTGTCGCTCGGCTTGCCGCTGTCAAAGCACGAGTTCCTGTCGCGCCTTGGCGTTCGCCGCAAGCAAGGCGACCGCGTCCTGACGCATCTCGCGACCCGCGGCCTCGTCGCTCTCGGCGCCGGCGCCGACGACAAGTCCGTCGCCCTCGTGATGACGAAGGGGGGACGTGAGTTGCACGAGCGGCTCGAAACGAAATGGGAAGAGTGGATGAAGGTCAATCCGGAGGCGGGCGGCGCTCTTGGCAGAATACGCGTCGCCGCGCGCACCGTGATCGCCGGTCTAAAGGCGTCCGTCTGACGTTTTCGCGGCGGAGCGGCGCGGTCTAAAATTCAAGGATTGTGCCGTGCGTGTGCAGTCGCATCGTTTGGAGCAGTTTCACCGTCAGATTGACGGGGAGAACGTCAATCTCGCGGCGGCGGAAGCGCTCAAAGCGGTGCAACCGCTGCCGGCGCCGCAGCGACGCAGGCAGGCGACCATAGCGCTCGTCGCCAGTCCCGAGCTCTACCAAGATTTCGAGAACAACGCGCATGTCGTGAAACTCGCCCGCGCCGACTGGGAAAACCAGCTCAGCGGCCGGCGTCCGGACTTCGTCTTGGTCGAGACGGATTTCCACTGCGATGGCGGCTGGCGAGACGATCTTTTTTCTTCGTCGCGCGCCGACAATCAACTCCTCGGACTGGCCGCGCATTGCGCGGCGCTGTCCATCCCCTGCGGGCTGTGGATCACGCTGCAGGGCGATCAGCTCGATCTCCTCGCGCATCTCTTGGACGCCTTCGAGGCCCTCTTCGTCGCCGAACCCGAGGCTTTCTTGAGGCTTCGCGCGCGTTACGGCGATCGCAAAGTGAAGCGCGCGCCGCCCTGCGTCGACGTCTCGACTTTCAATCCGGCGCGCGCGGTCTGCGAAGGCGACGCCGCACTTACCGGCGCGTTGCCGGCGGTCGCGGATTGTCTCGGCGCGGTGATGTACCACGATCAGGACGGCGAACTGCTCGGCGCCCTGCAGAACATGCTGGCCTACAACGTCTTGCTATATGACAGCCGCGAGTTTCTGCGGCCGCGCGAGAGCTATATGCCGGCGCATCTTTTGCGCCGCAGCCTGGGCTCGCTCGGCAAAGAGGCGGCGCGCGGCGTTCTGAAGATCGCCGAGGTCTCGATTCTGCTGGAGAGCGCGCGCGACCGCTCCTATTGGCGTCAACACCGCAAGATTTTGCAGGCGCTCGCCTCGAAATCGCTGGCGATCAGCGACCAGATGGACTGCGCGCTATTTGGCGAAGATCTGGCGTCGATCGCTCAACGCTATCTGCGCGCCGAAAGTCTCGACGCGTTGCCAGAAATGCTCGATGCGCTGCTCAGCAGAAGATTCCTACGCGAGCGTCTTGCACAGATCTTCTTTCGCAGAGTGGCGACCGCACATGACGTCGGCGCAAGAATTCGCGAGATGCAAACGACGTTCGGCCTCGTCCCCGACGCGCCGGAGCAGCCCAAAGTCTCGGTTCTGCTGCCGACCAATCGCCCGGAAAACTTCGCCTTCGCGCTGGCGCGCTACCGCGCCCAGGGCTATGCAAACAAAGAGCTCGTCGTCATTCTCAACACCGGCGACGCCATGACCGAGCCCTTGCGGCGACAACTGTGCGAGAGCGACGACGCGCGCATTCTCGGCATTCCCGCGCGCTGGCCGATCGGCGTGTGTCTCAACGCCGCGATCGCACAGGCGCAAGGAGAGTTTTGGGCCAAGTTCGACGACGACGACATCTACGGCCCCGCCTATCTATCCGACTTCGTGCTGAACGCCTCCTTCGTCGATTTCGACATCGCCGGAAAGGTGCATATCTTCACCTATGACGAGCGCGCCGACCGCACCGTGCTGCGCCGCACGTCCGATCCCCCGCACACGCAAACGAGCGCTTTCGCGGGCGGCACGCTGTTCGCGAAGACGCGGCCCGACGATCTGCTCTTTGCAGAAAATTCGCGCGGCCTCGTCGACATCACCTTCCAGTGGCGCCACCTCGCCGAAGGGCGCTTGCTTTACGCCTCCGACCCGTTCAACTTCATGCAAATTCGCCGCGCCGACCGCCGCACGCACACCTGGCGCGTCGAGGTCGCGGAGATGGGCGAGGCGGATTTCGTCGCCCCGGGCGTGGCGTTGGAGGCCGTGTTGGCATGAGCCTGGAAGAAGCGCAGGGCGAAGGCGGCGCGAGCGCGTTCTATCGCCGCCTCGGCGAACTTGCCGCGCAGCGCGAAAGTCTTCCCCCTGAGCGGGCGTTCGACCTGCCGTGCCTGCATGTGATGACGAGCGATCGCGACAAAATGCTGTGGCGGCCCAAAGCGCTCGCCGCGGAGCCGTTTCGCGAGCGCGTTTCGGAGGATCCGCTGATCGGCGTCGAGTTCGCGCGCCTCTCGCGGCGAGGTCTCTACGTCAAATTCCGGCTGAAGAAGACGCATGACGCGCCGCTGCGCTGCGTCGTGATGTTGAACGGCGATCATTCCTTCAGGATTTCCATCAGCCGCGGCAAGGTCGGCGAGCGCCCGACCCACGCCGAAGTGCTGCTGTCCATCGACCCCTCCCTGACGCAAATGCCCGGCGGCGTCGAAGTGGAGATTTGCCGGGAAGCCGCGCTCCTCTACTATGGCAGGCTGGTCCCGCGGCCGCAGACGGCGCGGCAATGGGCCGCGTTGCTCGCGCTCGGCCTTCGCGATCTGCTGCGCTGGCGTGGCTTGGCCAAACTCGACTTGCGCCCGGTTCGCGTCAACGCGACGCGTTTGCTGGAAGAAAGCTTCCGCATCAAGGCGAAGTGAGACGATAGGTGGGCAAAAAGTTGATAGACTTTTTCGACAAGAACTCGCTCCAGCGTTTTGATTTTGCGCGATTTCTTATCGATCGAACGATTCCGTTCGATCGATAAGCGCGCTGGCCGCGATCGCCGATCCGTTCTCTTCCCAGGCTTCGGGTTTTTTGCTAATGCGAAGCGGGTCGCCGGGAGGGTGGTTTGAAAGAGGTGGACGTCTCGGAAACCAACGCGGCGCTCGTGTCGCAGTCCGCCCCCGCGGCGCGACCGTCGGCCTCGGCTGAGCGCTCGCCGCAGCGCGAAGATCGCGTGTTTCCTGCGCCGGTCGAGTGGCTGCTCGCGCCGCAGAAACTGCCCGTCGTGAGACCGCATACGGAGCCGGTCGAGGGCGGCGCGGTCAATTTGGCCTTCGTCGGCGAGGCGCAACAGCGCATCGAACCCTTCCCGGGGCCGGTCGCGCGCACGAACTGGCTGCGCAGCTCGGACCTTTATCTCTTCGTGGTTTTTCTGGCCTTGCCGGTCCTGCTCGGCGGGCTCTACTTCGGCGTTTTCGCCGCCAATCAATATGTCTCCGAATTCAGGTTCAATGTCGTCGACACCAGCGCGCCTCCGTCTGCGACCGGAGGGCTCGCTTCGGTGCTCGGGGCGGGGCTCACCGCGGCTTCGAGCGACAGCTATACGGTGACGGATTTTCTAACCAGTCCGCAGGCGGTCGAAGAGGTCGAGAAGAAACTGCCGCTGCGCAAGATCTACTCCAGCAAGGATGCCGACTGGTTCTATCGCTTCAACGACAAGGCCCCGCAGGAGAAGCTCGTCTCCTACTGGCAGTCGATGGTTTCGGCCTATTACGATCCGGCCACCGGCATCTCGACGGCGCAGGTGCGCGCCTTCTCCGCGAAAGACGCGCAGGACGTCGCGACGGCGCTGCTTACGAGCGCGGAGAAGCTCGTCAACGACATGCAAACGCGCCAGCGTTCCGACACGGTCAAATTCGCGCAGGAGGCGCTCGATCGCGACAATGCGGCGCTCGCGCAGGTGCGTAAAGACATGCTCGATCTGCGCAAGGATACGGGATACATCGAACCGACGGCCAGCGGCGTCGCCGAAAACACGCATCTTGCGACCAGTTTGCGCACGTCGATCGTGACGCAGGAGGCGCAGATCGACGCGCTCATGGCGCAGATCGGCAACCCAGAGGCCCCGAACATCCGCGCGCTGCGCGACAATGTGCGAGCGCTCAAAGAACAGCTCTCGCGCGTCGAGGCGGAGATCAAACCAAAAGGCGGCCGCGCGGGACCGCTCGCGACTATCGCCGGGCGTTTCGACGAACTCAACTCTCGCCAGGGCGTCGCGACGAGCATGATCGCCTCGGACCTCGTCGCCCTGCAGCAGGCGCGCGCGCAGGCCGACGCGCAACACATTTATCTTTCGCCCTATGTGTCGCCGACCATGCCGCGCAGTTCGACCTTTCCGAACCGCTCGATGAGTTTCGGATTGACCGTGCTCGTCGCATTCGGCCTCTTCTGCTTCGCCAAGCTTGTCGCGATGGCGATCCGCAGCCACGCCGTGTGAAACGAATGGATCCTTGCGCCCGTGCGGCGCGACGCGTGTTGGGATGCTTTGATGATCAGCTTGCGCAATCTCTCCCATACGGTTCAAAAAAACGGCTCGGAGGTCGTCGTTCTCGACGATGTCAGCGTCGATCTGCCGACGGATCGCCCCTTTGGGGTGCTTGGCCTCGAGAACTCCGGCAAGACGACGTTGATGCGTCTCCTCTCCGGCTTCGCGCGCCCGCAAAGCGGCGAAATCACGCGCTACGCGCGGCTGTCCTTCCCGATCGGCTATGAGGGCGTCTTCAAGCGCAATCTCTCGCCGCGCGAGAACATCACGCGCTTCTCTGAAGCCTTCGGCGCGCAGGTGCACGACGTCTCGCGCTTCGTCGCGTCCGCCACCGGCATCGGCGCTGCGGCCTTCAACGAAGCGCTCGGCAAATTGCCGGAGGAAATGCAGCTGCGCTTCGTATTCGTCGCCACTTACGCGCTGCCTTTCGACTGTTATCTCGTCGACGAGCGCTATACGCCGAACGAGCCGGGCTTCAAGCCGGTCTGCCAGCGACTGCTGGAGGAGCGCGCGCAGTCCAGCGGCCTTCTGTTCGCGACGCGCAGGGCGCGGCTCGCGCAGCGCCTGTGCTCCGCCGCCGCGGTTCTCGACAGAGGCAAGCTCATTCTCTACGACCGCGTCGAGGACGCCTTGGACGCGTTCAGCGAGATCGAGGCCAGAGCCGACGCCGAACGCATGACGCCCGCCGCGATCACGCAGCCGGCGCGCGCGGCTTTTCATCGGGGCGACGTGGACGCGCGTCGCGCGCAAGCCGGTGCAGCCGCGCCGTCGCCGCTCAAGAACAAGCCTCGGCGCGCCGCAAAGGGCGGCGCCGTTTGAAAGGAACCGCGATGACAAGGCTCGCCAAGCTTCGTTTCACGAGCTTAGGCCTCGCTTGCGCAGGCGGTCTCGGCGCGCAATCTTTCGCGCAGTCGCCGCCCGCCGGCGATCTCGCGCCGCCGCCTGCGATGGAAAGCGGCGCGCCGATGCAGCAGAGCGGCCCGGACGGCGGCGCCCGCGCGCTGGTGCAGTCTTGTCGCGAAAAGGCGAAAGCCTCCGGCTTGCGCGGGCCCGAACGGCGCGCGCAGGTCATCGACTGCGTCAAGGCGCAGGATCCCCGCGCCGCGGCGCGCATGGTCTGCAACGATCGGGGGCGCGCCAAGGGCTTTTCGGGCCCGGAATTGAAAAGCTTCGTGCGCAGCTGCAAGCAATGATCCCGCGGCTCGAATGGACTCATTCGAGCCAGGAAAGCGTCCCGGCATGAGCGGCGCGATGCAGGGACTGCGGCTTCTTCTTGCATCGCTCGCCCTCGCCTTATCTGCGGCCGCGCTTGCGACCGGCGCCGAGGCCGCCTCGCGCTGGAGCTTTCCGCTCGCGATCGAGACATTGGCGCCGCTGGCGCAATTTGACGGCGGCGGGACGACGCTCTCGGCGCCTGTCGTCGACGGCGACGCTGCGACATGGCAGGCGCGTCGCGATGGGTCGGTCGTCGCCGACATCGTCGCGCATGCCGCTTCTCCCGAGCGGTTGGAGCTCAAGCTCATCGCGCGCGCCAAGGGAGGCTTTCAATTTGCGTTGTGGATCAAGACGCAGGACGCGCGCCCGCTCGACGTCGCCAGCAGCGCGCTTGCCGAGGGAGTCCAGCGCAGTTTTCACTATCCGTATGATTTCGAAATCGCGCATCCAGATTCATCAGCGGCGCGTCAGCGACGGCCAGGACGTCGCAAATGTCGCGCCGATCGAACTCGTCTCACCGGGTTTTGAATCCGGCGGACGTTTCTTCGCGCTCGACACCTGGAAGCTGACGCGACTGGATTTCACTGCCGAAGGCGGCGTCGTTCGCGTCGGTCTCGTCAAGAGCTTCGAGACCAATTCCGGCGCCGATGGCGTCGCGACGCAATTCACGCTGGAGCCCGGCGAGGCGACAGTCTTGTCGCTGCTCGCGGCGCCAAGCTACGAGGCGCTGTCGCGACTGCGGTTTGGACAGCCGCGCCCCGTCAATGGCCGCATGACCTTCCTCTACGCCAAGGGTTGGGCCTGCGCCGAGGCGACCTGCAACATCTCCGATGAGGCTTACGCGCGCTTCGCCGAACGCTTGAACGGCGCCTATGATCTCGCGATCCTCCGCAGCTTCGAGCCTTCCGCGGCGATCGCAAAAGCCTTTAGGCGCAACCGGATCGATCCCTATTATTACATGTTCCTCGGCGCCGAACGGCGCAGCTTGGAAGATCGCTTCCTGCACGACGACTTCCTGTTGCGCGACGCCAACGGGCGCCAATATGGCGCGCCGATCGTCAGCCCGACCTCGAGCTGGGGACTGTACGACATCCGTCGTCCCGAGGCGCGCGCGAGCCTCGTCGCCCGCGCCGTTTCGGCGCTCGCGATGGGTTATCGCGGAATTTTCTTTGACGGACCGGCTTTCTGGCTCGCCTCCGATGGGCGCGTCGGCGGCTCGGCGCCGGGCGCCGCGATGTCTTGGACTTTCGCGCGCTCGCTGCTGCTGCAAGAGACGCGCGCCGCGCTGAGCAAGGCGGATCCAAACTCGCGCGTCGGCATATTGTGCGACCGCTTTTACGATGCGCAGGCGCTCGCCGATTTCTGCCTCAAGGAGAGCTACGCCGAGAATTGGGTGTCCATCGATCCCAATCCGACCGCGCGCATTCTGCGCAACGCCCCCGACATCAATGCGCGATGGGACCGCACCTATCGCAAATATACGACCAACTCGCTGTTCATCGGACAGAAGGGCCTCAATCCGCTCTTGATCGGCGCCGGTCTTGCCTGGGCCCGCGCCCCGCGCGGGCGCTGGTTCACTGAAGTCGGCGACGCCTATAAACTCGGCGGCGGTTATGACGCGGCGCTCGATCGCATGGGCCGCGCGCTGCGCGACACGTCGCTCTTTGCGCGTTCGCCGCGCGCCGCTGCGATCAAGGCGTTGGACCCCGCAGGCGCCGCGATTACGACCTACGGGCCGTCCGTGCTCAGCGCAAAAACTGCGACGACGGTGACGCTCGACGCGCCGGCGCCGGTCTTCTCGCTGGCGCAAAAATCCGTCGAGGTCACCGACAAAGTTCGGCTCGGTCCGCAGACGCCGGCCATCGTCGCCGAACGGCGCGAGCGCGATTGGCGCTGGACCGGTTATGGCTTCGCCTATCGCGACGCGATGGCATATGTTTATGGCGATGTGCTCTTGAACGCGTCCCCGGGCGAGCCGACGCGAGGAAAGCTCGTGCTCGATCTCGCCGAAAGCGCGGCGCCTTTATCGCAGCAGAGCGCTTGGCCTGAGGGCTTTCCCGCGCGAACCGTGGTGTTTCATCTGCCGCCCGCGCGCGCGCTGGAAATCGAGGGACCGGATGGCGCCCGCCTCGATATAAAACCAGAGCCTGTGGGCGGCGCCGGCGAATATGCGATCACGCTGCCCGAGGCGCCGCTATTTGCGAATTATCGGGTGACGATCGAATTCGAGCAATGATCGGTCCGTCAAACCGTCTTGGCGACGGACGTCACCATGCCTTCCGAGAACCAGTTCACGAGAAGCTGCGCGACGCGCTCCGGGTCGGCGTCGTCGTTGCGGAAGGCGAGCAGCTGGCAGATGTCGCCGAAGGATTTTCCGGCGCGCGCTTCGTTCAGCGCCAAAAATTCATCGTCGTCGAGATGCCGATAGGATAGTTCGAGATTGGCGCGCCATACCGCCACCGCCTCGACGCCATCGCCCGAAACCGCCGAATGAAACGGCTCGCCCGACGCAGACTCGGCAGAGGCGTCGAAGCTCTCGACTTCGTCAACCTCACTCGCCGCGTCGTCGTCCTGCGTGTCGTCGTCCTCATCGTCAGGCGTCGTCGCGACATAAGTGTCGAGCACGCCGGCCGGAAGCTGCAGCACCTTTAGGCTCGGATGGAAGCTGAAGAAGAGCAGCGGCCATTCTTCCGGCGTGAAACTCGCCAAAGCCTCGATGCCCTGCGCGTCGGCGTCAGTCGCGTCGAAAGCGTCGGTCAGCGCGCGCTCGAAACGGGCGAGCCCGATCGTTGCGGCGTCGTCGCTCCAACGCGCGTCCTGTTCCATGAACTCGGGCAGATGCGTCGAAAACCAGCGCGCGTTGCGCGTTCGCGACGGATGCGCGTCGATATAGGCGTCGACGAGCGCGGCGAAGGCTTCCTGCCCGATCGCCGCGCGCACGGCGGGATAGTCTTCATCAAAATATTCGGCGAGGCGCAGCCGATAGGCGTTGGTGTAGACGCCGAGGCGCGCGCACTTCTCGCCGCTTGACGACGGCTGGATCGCGGCGATGAGCGCGGCGTTTTGCGAATCGCCCGCGAGCACTGCGGTTTGAAACAGCGCCTGCAATTCGGCGAGAGTCACGCTGCGCTCCGTGACGCCTGCGCGGCGAGCGTGGCGTCGATCTGCCGCATGCGTTCGAGTTCCGCCATGAGTTCGGCGAAGGGCGGGAAATTGTCGTCGCGTTCGATCATCGCCGAGACGTCGCCGAAGCGGCGCCGCGCATGTTCGTAAAGCGTCCAGACGTCTTCGCAAACCGGCTGATCATGCGTGTCGATGCGGTAGCCGTCGTTCTCGGTGTGGCCGGCCATATGGAATTGCGCGACGCGCTCGATCGGCACGGCGTCGATATAGGCTCTTGCGTCGAAACCGTGATTGACGCTCGACACGAAGACATTGTTCACATCGAGCAGCAGCAGGCAATCCGCGCGCCGCGCCATCTCGGCGACGAATTCATGTTCCGGCATGTCGCCGCCCTCGAACGCGACATAGGTCGAGGCGTTCTCGACGACGAGCTGGCGCTTCAGGAAATCCTGGACGCGGCAGATGCGTTCGACGACGTGATTCAAGGCCTCGCGCGTGTGCGGAATCGGCAACAAGTCGTGGAGATTGAGGCCGTGCACGCCGGTCCACGCCAGATGATCCGAAACCCAAGCCGGTTCGATGCGCGCCGCGAGCGCCTTGAGTTGCGCCAGATAATCGTAATCGAGCGGGTCGGTCGAGGCGAGCGACATCGACACGCCGTGCATGACCACTGGGTAATTCGCACGCACCTTGTCGAGCATCGAGAGCGGACGACCGCCGTCAATCATGTAATTTTCTGAAATGATCTCGAACCAGTCGACGGCGGGCTGCGTCGAGAGAATCTCTTCGTAATATACCGGACGCAGGCCAAGGCCGTGTCCAAGACGCGCGACGGGCATGACAGCCTCCTACGCCGCGAGCCTTAAGGCCGCGAGCGACGCATTGCAATTTGCGGCGCGGCGAACGCGCGCCGCCGCTGCTCGAAATATCAGTCGAGAACCTTGCCGCCCGCGCTCTTGCAGGCGTCGGCGGAGTCCATGGAGATCCAACCCTGGCCTTTGCATGCGTTGGCGCCAGCACAGCTGTTCTTGGGCGTCATGCATTCGGACTTGCCCTTGCACGAGTTGACGCCGAAACAATGTACCTTGGCCCCGGCGGCCGCCGCGGGCGTGACGGCGCCGGCGAGCGCGAGCGAAACGGCGGCGATAGCGAGGGCGGCTCCCGAACGAACTTTGCTTTTCATGGTGTTTCCTGCCTGACTGCTTTCTTGTTCGATGCTCGAACCTTCTACGGAGCATCCCCGCCGATTGTTACCGGCGTTTTTTATTTTCGCCAAGATGAAGCTCTTCCTGGCGCGCGCTGCGACCCCGGCGCTTGCGCCGAGGCCGACAACGAAGGTTTCGGACTTACTTCGGAGCGTTCGGCTCTTCAGCCGGCGGCGCAGCTTCCTGCGGCTTGGCGTGATGCTTGCCCATATGCATATGGTGATGATGATGGTGGTGATGATGGTGATGGTGATGATGATGATGATGGTGTTCGACGACCGGAGCAGGGTTCTCCGGAGCCGGCTCTTGCGCGGAAGCGCACGTTACGCCGGCGAGAATGAGCGCCGCCGCCGCCGCAGCGATTGCCGATCCCGACAAAATCTTGGCTATCATGAGCCTCTCCTCGAGCTATCGTTGCAAACCGCCGCGGCGGTTTGATTCCTGACCATCCGTGGCCACGCGCGTTATAGCATCTGCTCTCCCAAGCGCCAATCTTTTGCTTGTCGGCTTGGGAGCGGCAGGCGCTCTGCTTAATCATGAGACAAGCGTCTTCATGTTTGGCTGGAGCATTTGCAAACCTCTTTCAAGGAGCCGTCGATGTCGAGAGCAGATCAGTTCCTGCCGAAGTATCAGTTCTCCGAAAGTCACGATGCTCAGATCGACGCAGCGATATCCGCGACGCTCGCCGCGGTGGAGCAATTGAGCGAGAGCGACGACGCGCTTGTGCGCACGCTGCTCGCGCTGCGCGAACTCCCATCGCGTTTGCTTGGAGCGCTCGGAGCGCCGGGCGCGCTGAGGGAACAACCGCGCTTCGGAATGCAAAGCTTCACGCTCCTGGAACGCTGCGACGACGAACTCGTGTACGGTCTCGTCGGACGTTTCTGGCGCCCAAGCTTTGGCCTTGCGGCGATCGCCGACGCCAGCGCCTTTCGCGCATTCGACGCTGATGGCGTCGCCAAACTCACCATGAGTTTCGCCGCCGAGCCGCTTACGCGCGGCGGCGTGCGATTGGTCACGCAGACAAGAATCTATTGCCCGGATCGCGGCAGTCTGACGATGTTTTCGCTCTATTGGCCGATCATCCGCACTTTCAGCGGCCTCATCAGGCGCCGGATGCTGGCGGCGATCCGTCGCAAAGCCGAGGCCGCCGCTCATGCGTGACGCTCTCCGGCTGGACCGTGCGACGGTTTTATGGCAAGCCGTGAACAAATCATTTCGCAAGGAGCCGGCATGGGGTCTTTCGCTTTCAACGACATCAGCCTCGACGATCTGAAACAGGGGCTCGCCGAAAACAAGGTCGTGCTCGTCGACGTGCGCGAAGCGCAGGAATTCGCCTCAGGCCATATCAAGGGCGCGCTGTTTCTTCCGCTGTCGCAGTTCGATCCCGCCAAACTGCCGTCAGCTCAGCCGGACAAGAAGATCGTGGTATATTGTCGTTCGGGGAAGCGATCGATAACTGCGATGGAGATGGCGAAGCTCGCCGGACGAAGTGACATAGATACGCATTTCGGCGGCGGTATTCTTGGGTGGCTTGCGGCCGATCTGCCGACCGAGAAAAGCGCCTGAGCCGCCGTTCTTCGCGGCTCGCCGATGAGGAGGAGCCGATGGCGGTTGAAATCATAGAACAAGAGCCGATGACCCTGTACGCTCTTCATCATCAAGGGCGCAGGGAGGACATCGACGCCACGTGGCGCGAGCTTTGGCGCTGGATCCTGGATCGCGATCTCGAAAGTCTCGTCCGTCTCGCCGTCGGCGTCTGCAGATGCGCGTCGGGCGAGGACGGCTGCGTCGCCTATGACGCCGGCATGGTCTTCAAATCGCCGCCGCCGTCCGCCGAAGGCGTCGCGATCGTGAACATCGTCGGCGGGCGCTATGCGAGCTATCGCCTCATCGGGCCCTACACGGGCATACCGGAAGCCTTTGGGCGATTGCTGCGCGAGTGGCTTCCCGAGAGCGGCTTCGAGGTCGATGAGCGTCCGACGCTCGAAATCTATCGCAACAATCCTTATACGACGCCGGCGCTCGAACTCGCCACCGATCTGCTCATTCCGGTGCGCCGGCGCGCTATGGACGTTTGACGTTCATTTGCCTTCCTCGCGCAGCGGCCGCGTCAGCAGAGCGGTGATCGCGCCGTCGACGCTCAGGGTTCCGCAAAGGATCGCGTTCACCGCCTCGGCGATCGGCATTTCGACGCCTTTGCCGCGCGCGATCTCCACCAAAGCCGCCGCGGTGAAGACGCCTTCGGCGAGTTTGCCGCTCGCCGCCTCGCGCAGCGAGAGGCCGCGCGCCAGCGCTGCGCCGAAGGCGTAGTTGCGCGATTGCGCAGAACCGCAGGTGAGCACGAGATCGCCGAGACCCGACAGTCCCATCAAGGTCTCGGGCCTCGCGCCGAGCGCTGCGCCAAAGCGCGCGAGCTCGGCGAAGCCGCGCGCGATGAGCGCCGCATTGGCGCTCGCGCCGAGATCCCGTCCCGCCGCCATGCCGCAGGCGATGGCGAGCACGTTTTTCGCCGCGCCGCCGATCTCGACGCCGCGAAGATCGCTCGAATGATAGGCGCGGAAGGTCTTGGTCGAGAGCTCCAACGCGAGGTTTCGAGCGACCGTCGTCTTGGGGCTCGCGATGGTCACCGCCGTCGGCAGCCCGCGGCACACGTCCGCGGCGAAGCTCGGTCCCGAAAGCGTCGCGATCTCGACTTGCGGCGCCTCTTCGGCGGCCACTTCGCTCATGAATTTGCGGCTGCTCTGCTCAATGCCCTTGGCGCAGATGACATAGGCGGCGCCCTCGCGCAAATGCGGACGGGCGCGCTGCGTCAAATCGCGCATCGCTTGCGCCGGCGCGACGGCGAGCACGATGTCGGCCTCTTCGAGCGCGGCGAGATCATGCGTCGGCGCGACGGCGTCGGCGAGCGGCAAGCCGGGCAGATGCCGACGATTCTCGCGATCCTTGGCGAGGGCTGCGACATGCGCTTTGTCGCGCGCCCAGAGCAGGACTTCACCGCGATCCTGCGCCGCGACATTGGCGAGCGCGACGCCCCAGGCGCCGCCGCCGAGAACGATCACCCGCGACGCTTTCATCTGGAGCCGATGCGCTGATTGTCGGCGCGCGCGAACATGCGTTCGAAATTCTCCTCGAAGCGCTGGGCGAGGGCCGGACTGTCGATCACCAGGAGGTCGTTGTCCTGAAAGGTCTCGCCCGAGGCGCTGAAATTGGCGGAGCCGCTGCGCAAGGTGCGATGGTCGACGACGTAGGATTTGAGATGCATCGCTTCGAACGCGCGGCGCTTGCTGCGCAGCTCGACGTTCGGCGTCGCGGCGAGGCGCGCCATGAGGTCTTGCGCGCGCGTCATCTGCTCGCCGTCAAGATAGACGCGCACGCGCACGCCGCGCATCGCCGCGCGGCCCAACGCCTCGACGACGGCGCGATCGCTCAGCACATAGGCCGCCATGTCGATCGAATTTTGCGCGCTGGCGATAAGTCGCGCGTCGACGCTTTCGATCTCGTTGCCCGGCGCATAGAAAGCGCGCACGCCGGCAAAGTCGGGCTCTCGGGCGAGAAGCCCCAACGCCGGCGGTTTTGGCGCCAACGCGACCGCCGCCGCCGCCGCGGCGAGAATGAAACGCATGCTCACGCCTTGCCGTGATGCGCCGCGCCGTGCGACGCGTCGAGCGGCCAGCGCGGCTTGGCGGCGAAGTCCAGATCATCGACCAGTCCGAGATGGAAGCGCTCCAGCCCCGCCCAGGCGATCATCGCGCCATTGTCGGCGCAAAGCTCGGGCGCCGGCGCGAGGAAGCGCAGGCCCGCCTCGGCGCAGAAACGCGTCAATGCGCGCCTTATCGCGCCATTGGCGCCGACGCCGCCGCCGATGACGAGCGCATGCGGGCGCTGCGGGATGGCCTGACCCACCGAAAAATCACGCAACGCCGAGCGCACGCGATCGACGATGACGTCGACCACCGCCGCCTGGAAAGACGCCGCGAGATCGCGCTTGTCGGCGTCGCTCGGGCTCTCGCCGAGGCGCAGCAGTTCCTGGCGGACGGCGGTCTTGAGCCCCGAAAGCGAGAAATCCGCGCCGGGCCGTCCGAGCATCGGGCGCGGCAGGTCGAAGCGCGAAGGTTCGCCGTCGCGCGCCAGTTCCTCCACCGCCGGGCCGCCGGGGTAGGGGAGTCCGAGCATCTTGCCGACCTTGTCGAAGGCTTCGCCGACGGCGTCGTCGACGGTCGAGCCGAGGCGTTGATACTGGCCGACGCCGCGCACCGCGACGAGCTGCGTGTGGCCGCCGGAGATCAGCAGCGCGAGATAGGGGAAGTCGACGCCGTCGGTGAGGCGCGCCGTGAGCGCGTGCGCCTCGAGATGATTGACGGCGATGAAGGGCTTGTTCGCGGCGAGCGCCATCGCCTTGCCGGCGGTCAGTCCGACCAGCACGCCGCCGATGAGGCCGGGCCCGGCGGCGGCGGCGATCGCGTCGACCGCGAAAATGCTGAGCCGCGCGTCGTTCAGCGCCCGGGCGATGAGGCGGTCGAGCACTTCGATATGCGCTCTTGCGGCGATCTCCGGCACGACGCCGCCATAGGCCGCGTGACGCGCGATCTGGCTCATGACCTCATTGGCGAGGATTTCGCCGCCGCCGCCGACCAGCCGCTCCTCGACGATGCCGACCGCGGTTTCGTCGCAGGTGGTCTCGATCCCCAAAACCCGCATGATGTCTTCCTTTCGCGGACCGCAACGCCGATTCGAAAGCCCGCGCGATTCCACTGCAGGTTACAGGCGAAGAGGCTCTGAGGCCAGTGCGCGCGTCCGCCGCGAGCGCGCGTCAAAGCCCGAGAGGGCGCATCTGCGGCAAGCATAAGCGCATCCCGGATCGAGCAATGGTGGAGTTTGCTCAAATGTCCCCTTACGATGCGCGATGTGACGCTTGGAAATCAAATGAATCATCCATGTATCTATAGCAGTCAGCTCGACAATAAGTTACGTAATAACTTTGAGCATAAACCTTATTGCCGCTTACTGGCGCCTGACTAGATAACCGCGGCGGGGCAATTCAAGTAAAGGAGAGACGACGTGACCTATACGACTAAAGCAGGTTTCGCTCAGGAGAGCGCGGCCTATGGTGGACTTATCGACGCCATAGGCGGAGTTGCGACGATCGTCCTTGCAGTGTGCGGACTGTCAGGCATTCACCCGCCGTTGATGGCGGCGATCGCGACGATCATCTTCGGCATTGCGCTTTTGATCCAAGGCGGCACGATGCTGTCCGAATATGCTCAGATCATCTTTCCCGTCGGAGGAAAGTCAATCTCCACGGATCATTTCGGCGGCAGCAGCCTGTCGGCCGTGTTCCTGGTCGGCGCTGCGGGCATCGTGCTCGGGGTGCTCGCCCTGCTTGACATCAACTCCGCCGTGCTGACGCCGGTGGCGGCGATCGCTTACGGCACCGCCTTGGTCTTGAGCAGCAATGCGGTTTGGCACCTTTTCGTGTTGCGTCGCGCGGCGGCGCAGACGGATACGCAAGGGGACTTCCCCGGTCGCGAAATCCTCGCGAGCGAAATGGCCTCGGGCTCCGCCGGCATTCAGGCGCTCGCCGGCCTTGCGGCGATCGTGCTCGGCGTGCTGGCGGTCGCGGGACATGAGTTCGATCTCGTTCTGAACCTGATCGCATTGCTTGCGCTCGGCTCGACGCTGATTCTCACCGGCGGCAGCCTGACGACGACGGTGCTGAGCCTGATGCGCCCGATGACGAGGACTTGAGATTACAGGTGACGCCGAAAAATCACGGCTGACGGGCGTCTTCGCCAACCGCCATGCGAGACGCCCGTCCGGCCAGGGCGGGGAACTCTATACCCGGACATGGGTTATCACCTTGCTGCAAATGTGAGGTGAGGTTCCATGACAAGCTCTGAGGCTATTTCGACGCTGAACTCGCTTTTGACCCTTACGCGCGATGGCGAAGCGGATTTCGCCGAGGCTTCAGAGCTGGTCGTGAATTTGAAAATCAAGGAGCTTTTGAAGAAGGCAGCCGACCGGTGCCGTTTGAGCGCCAAGGAGATTGCGAGCAAAGTCGCCGAACTTGGCGGCGATCCCGAACAGGGGCGCTCGCTCGCAGGCGCGGCGCGCGTCGCCTGGACGGATTTGAAATCGAAGATCGCCGGCATGAGCGACGAGGAAGTTCTCGACGAATGCCTGCGCAGCGAAGACTCCGCGCAAGCCGCGTTCGAGAAGGCCTTGACGGAGCAGCTGCCTTCCGACGCGAAGGCGCTGCTCGAAAAGCAATATGCCGGGGTCAAGGAGCACTACGAACTCGTTCGCAGGCTGCGCAGCTCTTTCGTCTACGGCCACTCGAAATCATAGCGATTCGCCGCGATCCCGCCTCTCTTGCCATGGCGCAGCTATCCTGTGATAGCAGGGCCATGAGCTTCCTGACGCTTTTTCTCGTCACCGCTTGGGCAGGCGCCCAAAACGCGCTCGCGGGGGGCGGATCCTTCCTCATCCTGCCGGCGTTGATGGTCTCCGGCATGGACGCGCGCGCCGCCAACATCACGAGCTGCGTCGGACTGTTTCCGGCGCAAATCGCGATCGGTTGGGCAGGCAAGTCGCTCGCGTCCGGGGCGGTCGGACTTCCGCTGCGCGCGCTCTTCATCATCAGCATCGTCGGCGGCGCGCTCGGCGCTCTGATCCTGCTCGTCACGCCGTCCGATTTTTTCGCCAGACTGATGCCGTGGCTGGTGCTGTTCGCCACGCTCATCTTCATCTGGGGTAGTTTTTTTCGCAAAAGCAACGGCGCGCAAGGCCATATAGGTCCGCGCGCGGCGGCGTTGGCGCAATTCGCGATCTCCATTTACGGCGGCTATTTTGGCGGCGGCATCGGCTTTCTGATGGTCTCGGCGCTCACGCTCGCCGGGGAGCCGGTGCGAGTCGCGAGCGCCACCAAAAATATGCTCGCCGCGGTGATGAACGCCGCCGCCGTGGCCATCTTCGTGTTTTCGCCGGATCTGCATTGGCCGCAGGCGCTGGCGACGACGGCGGGCGCGACGCTGGGCGGTCTCTTCGGCGTGCATATGCTGGAGCGCCTCAATGAGAAGATCTTGCGCCTCTTCGTCGCCGGCGTCGGACTGGCGCTGACGGCGGCGCTGTTTCTCAGAGTGATTTAGATGGCGAAGGCCCGCTCCGTCTTCGTCTGCCAGAATTGCGGCGCGACCGGCAACCGCTGGCAGGGTCGCTGCGACGCCTGCGGCGAATGGAACGCCATCGTCGAGGAGACCCTCGGCCCGCCGACCGCTGTCCGCGCCTCGCGCGGCCGGGTTTTTCCGCTTGAAGGGCTGTCGGGCGGCGGCGAACCGGCGCCGCGCGTCGCGACCGGCATCGACGAGTTCGACCGCGTGCTCGGCGGCGGCTTCGTCGAAGGATCGGTGACCTTGCTCGGCGGCGAGCCGGGGATCGGCAAGTCGACGCTGCTGATTCAGGCCTGCGCGAAGCTGGCGCAGGAGGGCGCGCGGGTCATCTACATCTCGGGCGAGGAGGCGATGGCGCAGGTGCGGCTGCGCGCTTTGCGCCTGGGGCTCGCCGGCGCGCCGGTGGAGCTCGCCAGCGCGACGCAGGTCGAAGATATTCTCGCGACCTGCGCCGGCGGGCGGCGCGCGTCGCTGATCGTCATCGATTCCATCCAGACCATGCACTCGGAAAGCGCCGACTCGGCGCCCGGCACCGTGACGCAGGTGCGCGCCAGCGCTCAGGCGCTGCTGCGTCACGCCAAGCAAACGGGTTCGGCGGTCATCCTCGTCGGTCATGTGACCAAGGACGGTCTTGTCGCCGGGCCGCGCGTCGTCGAGCATATGGTCGATGCGGTGCTGTCGTTCGAAGGCGATGGGGCGCATCATTTCCGAATGTTGCGCGCATCGAAAAACCGCTTCGGCGCGACCGGCGAAATCGGCGTCTTCGAAATGACGGGGCTTGGCCTCGCCGAGGTGCCGAACCCCTCCGCGCTGTTTCTTGCGGGACGCGACGCGAGCGCGCCAGGGGCCGCCGTGCTCGCCGGCATGGAGGGGCAGCGGCCTATGCTCGTGGAAATCCAAGCGCTCGTCGCGCCGACCTCGCTCGGCACGCCGCGCCGCGCCGTCGTCGGCTTCGATCAGAGCCGACTGTCGATGATTCTCGCTGTGCTGGAGGCGCATGGCGGGCTGAAGCTTGGCGCTCACGACGTCTATCTCAACGTCGCGGGCGGCATGCGCGCAAACGAACCGGCTGCCGATCTCGCCGCGGCGGCGGCGCTCGTTTCGTCGCTGACCGGAGCGGCCCTGCCGCCGACGCAGGTCTATTTCGGTGAAATCGGCCTTTCCGGGGCGGTCCGGCCGGTGATCCATTGCGGCGCGCGGCTGAAAGAAGCCGGCAAGCTCGGTTTTCGTCAGGCGGTTCTGTCGCAAACGCAGCAGATCAACGATGAGGACAAAGCCGCGGGCGTCGCGCCGCTCGCGCTCGCCGACGTCGGCGATCTTGTATCGAGGATCGCCAATCGGGCGGAGAAATTGGGAAAAACTCAATATACAGCGAGAACTTCATAAAAGCCTTAACGAATATTTAACCTTTCGAGATGTCGCAGTTTTCGCGAAGCGCGAACAAGAACATGTCAATAAAAAAACATGTAGCGAGGGCTTGGCGAAGCCGCGAATCAGTTTAATAAATTGTTGTAGAACGGCAAATCGCCGACGCTCGACAGGGAACTGACGATGCGAGCAGACATATTGGGTTTTAACGCCAAGGACATCGCGCGCTGGAGCGAACCTCTCGTCGCCGATTACATTTTCGCTGCTTATGAGCAATGTTCCGACGGAGACGCCGAAGCCGCCGGAGCCCTGACGCAAGCGCATTGCCGGCTTTGGCGCAGCCTTCTCGCCGGCGAAACCACGATCGCGCGTTACGCGAGACGCGAGTTGATAAAGGCCGCCCACGCCCGGAAGGTCAATCTCGCCACGCTCGACGCGATCGATTCTGTTGTGCTGGAAGCTCTGCTCGACGTGATCATGCGGCGCAGCCAGCGTTCGCGGACGATGGCGCGCAGCGAAGGCATGGCGCTGGTCGAAGCCGCTTCGACGCTCGGCGAACTCCGCAAGGTCGCCTGAGGGAATTCAAATTTTAGTGACGATTGTCCGATTTCACGCGGTAGGCGCCGTCGTCGGCGCGCGTGAAGGTCTCGTCGACTTGCGGATGCCGAACCGGGTCGCCGGAGGTGTCGACGACGAGATTTTGTTCCGAAACATAGGCTATGTATTCAGTTTCGGCGTTTTCGGCAAAGAGGTGATAGAAAGGCTGCTCTTTGCTGGGGCGGACTTCCTCCGGGATCGACAGCCACCACTCCTCGGTGTTTGAGAACACCGGATCGACGTCGTAGATCACCCCGCGAAAAGGATAGCGACGGTGCTTGACGACCTGTCCAATCGCAAATTTTGCAGAACTCTCCCTTGGCATTGTTTTCACACCGCCTTAACGCACGCCCAGCTTTTCATTGGTAGCGCGAGGTTTGGCGCGCGTCAACGATGTTTACGCTCGGCGGTCTCCCGCTCTTGCTGCAACGTCTCAAGAGTTAGCTCGCTATTTCCGCCACGGCAAGCCGAGAAAAAAACCGCGCGGTGGCCTCGTGCTGACTCCAGCTCCAGTCAGCGCGTTGCGCCGGGCTTCCAGAGCACGTCGCCACGCTCGCGATTGACGTAGCGTGAGGCGACGAACAGGAAATCCGACAGTCGATTGACGTATTGCAGCGCCGGCGCAGCGACGCTCTCCTCCGGCGTATTGGCGAGCGTGACGATGGCGCGCTCGGCGCGTCGGCTGATCGCCCGGGCGAGATGCAGATGCGCGGCGGCTTGAACGCCCCCAGGCAGGACAAAGGATTTGAGCGGCGCGAGCGCGGCGTTCAGCGCGTCGATTTGCCGTTCGAGACGCGCGACTTGGCTCTCGACGATGCAGAGCCTCAGCTTCGCTTCGGTTTGAGCTTTGCTCGGGTCGACGGGCGTCGCGAGCTCGGCGCCGAGATCGAAGAGGTCTTGCTGGATGGCCTCGAGCATCGCGTCGAGGTCGCGGCTTTTCTCATCCAGCGAAACCCTTGCGACGCCGATAGCGGAATTGGTTTCGTCGATCGCGCCATAGGCCTCGACGCGTAAATCGTCCTTGCGCCGCCGAGCCCCGTCCGCGAGCGAGGTCAAGCCTTCGTCGCCGCCGCGCGTGTAAATTCTATCGAGCCGCACCATTGCGAACACCCTTCATGAAACAGGTCTCAATGTCGGAAAAACAGCACGCCGAGAATCACGATCAAGGCGACGAACTGCAGACCCACGCGCCAGCGCATGAGCTTCTGCGAGGTGGCGGCGTCGCCGCCGCGGAACAGATTGACGACGCCGAGAACGAGGACGGTGGCTACGGCTGCGAGCGCGGCGATCACGAGAAGATTGGGAATCGCCGCCATGTCCGTCGCTTTCGTTCAAAGAATGTCACAACACTGAAATAGAGGTCGCGGCCAAGCGAGGCAAGCTGCGCGTCGCGGCGGCGCAGCGGCGCTCGAATTTGTTTTCTTCGAACACGCTCTATCTTGCCGAGCTTTCCGCGCGCATCAGAACGTCGTGCAAGCGGGCTTTGACGGTGCGCCAGTTTGGCGCAGGCAGGCGCTCTTCTCGGCAACGGCGTCCGATTTCCTGCATCAACTCGCTGAATTTCGGGCGGAACGGCCGCAGATAGAAACTATGGATGGCCTCGTGAATCAACGCCTCGCGACGGGGGTCGAGCACGCGCGCTCCCTTAGGGCGCCCGACTGGACGCGTCGAGGGCGAGGTGACGGCGCCGCAGCTGCGGAACGTCTTGATCATGCGATAGGCTGTGGCGCGGCTCACGCCGAGATCCTTCTTGAGTTCCTCGATGACGTCCTGCGACAGCTTGCCGTCGACGCGCCCCAACAAGGCGCGGACAGCCGCTTCGCGCCTTTGCTGGATATCCGATCTGGAATTATTCAAGATGCCGTCGTCCATGTTCATTCTTTAGGCTGCTTATTTGCTGAGCGACGAAGTTTAAGCTTGAACCACATAGCTTCGCGGCAACCGACAAGGTCGACCCGCCGCCGCCGGGAGGACGGTCCGCCGCAACCCGTCCAAGTGATTTTTTCTCATCATTTCAATATTGGATACAACGTCAAAATTTTTGCGCGGGGCAGCCTTCGGTCGTCCCGGCGCACGCCTCGTCTCATTTCAGATATCGCATTGAACGCCGCCCGTAGCGTTAGCGCATTGTAGTTGAACAGCTTGAATTGATAGGCTTTGACTTGGAATGGATCAAAGGTGGGATTTTACTGCAACTGCGCGCTACAATACATGGACTGCTACAAATTGTCGCGCCCGAGCTTTGCTTTGAAATTATGTGACCAAGTCTCGTGGCGTCGTCTCTTGGCGTCGCGAGGCGCCGCTCCTGACGCAGAACGCCGCTCGGCGATGGCTCGCGAGCGGCGATTTAGCTTGGCGACTTTGCGCGACGCTCCCGCTCGCCTCTCCTCACATCAAGAGGCTTCGCGAGTTCCCTCCGACTCGGGAATCAGAGATTCAAGGAGCGATTGACCGCCGGAATGAAGAAGGCGAACAGGAAGATGATGAAGGCGATCCAGAAGGACACCCATCCGAGTTCGTTCACTTTATGCAACATTTTGTTTCCTCCTTTTGCGGTCGCGAACAATTCGTCCATCGCTCAGCGCGGCGGCGCGAAGTCTCGGATGGCGGTCGCGCGTCCGGAGCGCTAAACTTTCTCATCTGAGCCTCTATAACAATGGTATTTGTGTGCGACAAGATGTCGCTAGAACTGTATTTAAATGTATTAAAAGCCTGGATTCAGCATAAAAACCTGAGAAGTTTCTGTATCATTTATTAATGCACGTATATTTTAGCAGCATATATCTGCTTTATAGGACTTAATGGCTATTTAATGCGATGTAATGTCATGTTAAAATACATATAAGACGATTTAATACAGTATATGCGCCGTATTGTCGCATATGTCATGGCGTTTATTTTCGCCAATGCTCCAAAGCGCTGTGATAGCTTACAAAAACTGCCCGAAGCCGGGAGATCACGTCTTTCGGCCTTCTTCGGCCCGTAGCTCTTAGCGAGGGATGCAACGCCCCCGTTCGACGTCTTCGTCGCGGGGCGCGCGTCGTCGCCAGGGGAGCGGAGTCTGCAGTTATAAACCGAGTGCAATCAATGCGCTCTTGGGAGCAACCATAAGGAGGGCCCAAAAATGAGTTTGGCGACGGATAAAGCGGCTGCCGCCGAAAAGGCGCAGTCCGACGTGATCGTAAATTACAAGCCCGCTTATATAGCGATCCTGTGTCTCGGGATTTTCTACGTGAGCGTTCGTATTTACGAGCAGTATTTCGGCTGGAAGGCCGGTCTCGACTCCTTCGCTCCGGAGTTCCAGACCTACTGGCTCAGCATCATGTGGACTGAGCTGCCGGTCGAATTCATCGCCTTCTGCGGGATCTGCGGCTATCTATGGAAGACGCGCGACCGCAACATCGACGCTGTCACGCCGCGTGAAGAGATGCGCCGGCTGCTGGCGCTGGTGGGATGGCTCCTGGTCTACGGCTTCACCGTCTACTGGGGCGCGAGCTACTTCACGGAGCAGGACGGCACCTGGCATCAGACCGTCATTCGTGACACGGACTTCACGCCGAGCCATATCCTGGAGTTCTACCTCAGCTATCCGATCTACATCATCGCGGGCTGCGGCGCCTTCATGTATGCGCGCACCCGCATCCCGATGTTCGCGAAGCAGATCTCTTTCCCCTTCCTGCTGTTCGTCGCCGGCCCGTTCATGATTTTCCCGAACGTCGGCCTGAACGAGTGGGGTCACACCTTCTGGTTCATGGAAGAGCTGTTCACGGCGCCGCTGCATTGGGGCTTCGTGTTCTTCGGCTGGTTCGCGCTCGCGGTGTTCGGCGTGACTCTCCAAGTGCTCGGTCGCATCATCGAACTCAGCAAGGAGTTCGAGAAGGACGTGCTCGCGATCTGATTTGACGATCGGCGAAAACGCCGATCCACGCAGAATACTCGGCGCCTCGGGTTGGTTTTGCTCCCAGGAATCGAGCTGAGCGCCGAAGATAAGGGAAGCGGCCGTCGCGGTGACGGTCAGGGTCGCGCGTAGGCCGCTTCCTCACACTCAAAGCCTAACCGTCGCGCTTCACCTAAGGCGATTTCGCTCACCGCGGGATCGCCCTGGGGAAGCTCGGTCCAAAAAAACAAAATCCGGCCTTGGGCGGGCCGGGGGGTAAATTCAAGGAGAGCAAAGAATGTCGCTATCTGTCGAAACAGGCGCGCCGGCCGGCTCCGCCTGGAAATCAAAGGAAGAATTCCTCGGTTGCGTGCTCCTCACGGACTGGATTCTTCTCTTCATCCTTTTCCTGGTTCTGCTCGGCTCCTATCACATCCACTACATGCTGCTTGCCGGCGACTGGGATTTCTGGATCGACTTCAAGGATCGCCGCCTGTGGCCGACCGTGACGCCGATCGTCGCCATGTGCTTCGCCGCCGCCGCGCAGTCCTTCTTCTGGAAGAAGTTCCGTCTTCCGTTCGGGGCGACTATCGTCGTGCTGGCGCTGCTCGTCGGCGAGTGGATCAACCGCTACGACAACTTCTGGGGCTGGACCTTCTTCCCGATCAGCCTCGTGTTCCCGTCCGCGCTGGTCCCGATGGCCTTCTGGCTCGACGTCGTGCTGCTGCTTTCGGGCAGCTGGCTGGTCACCGCGCTGGTCGGCTCGCTCGGCTGGGGCCTGCTGTTCTATCCGACCAACTGGCCGGTGCTCGCTCAGTATCATCAGGCGGCCGAACTCGACGGCGTGCTGATGACCCTCGCCGATCTCATCGGATACGACTACGTCCGCACCGGCACGCCGGAATATATCCGCATGATCGAGCGCGGCACGCTGCGCACCTTCGGCAAGGACGTCGTGCCGGTCTCGGCCTTCTTCTCGGGCTTCGTCTCTATGCTGATCTACTTCCTCTGGTGGAAAATCGGCTCCTGGTTCGCGGGCACCGAATATCTCGCCAACGACGAAATCTGATCTAACGCGACTTTCTACATGAAACGGCGCCGGAGCTTCGCGCTCCGGCAGAAAAACAAACTCTCAAGGGAGATGTGTTCAATGCTGAAGTCACTTGGCGCAATCGTCGCCAGCATTTCGGGCGCCCGCGCCCTTCGCGTCGCGGCCCTCGGCCTCGCCGCCACGGTCGCGGCGACAACGCTTCCGGCGACCCCTGCCAGCGCGCATGGCGAGCGTTCGCAGCAGGCCTTCCTGCGCATGCGCACGCTGAACTGGTACGATGTCAAATGGTCGAAGACCGAGGTGAACGTCAACGAGAACATGGAAATCACCGGAAAGGTGCATGTATTCTCCGGCTGGCCGCAGGCCGTGGCCAAGCCCGAAGTCGCCTTCCTCAACATCGGCGAACCCGGTCCGGTGTTCGTGCGTCAATCGTCCTTCATCGGCGACGTTCCGGCCCCCCGCTCCTTCTCCATGGAGGTCGGCAAGGACTATGAATACAAGATCACCATGAGGGCGCGCCGCCAGGGTCGCTACCACGTCCATGTGCAGATCAACGTCGAGAGCGGCGGTCCGATCGTCGGCCCCGGCCAGTGGGTCGAGATCAAGGGCGACATGGCCAACTTCACCAATCCGGTGACCTTGCTGGACGGCTCGACGCTCGATCTCGAGAAGTTCGGAATCGGCTGGACGATGAGCTATCACTTCCTGTGGATGTTCGCCGCCCTGGTCTGGGTCGTTTACTGGTTCATGCAGAAGGGCCTCATCGCTCGCGGGTGGCAGGTCGCCGCCGGCAAGGGCAAGGAGATGATCACGGCGAACGACAAGCGCTTCGGCGGCCTGTGGCTCGCTGGATCGATGCTGGCGCTGCTGTTCTTCTACGCTCACGCGAACAGCGAATATCCCCGCACGCTGCCTCTGCAGGCCGGTCTTCTGCGCGGCGTTTCGCCGATCGACGAAGAGGCGCCGGCCGCGACGGTGAAATATCTGGGCGGCACCTATAAGGTTCCGGGCCGCGAACTGACGCTGAAGGTGAGGATCCACAACCGTGGTGCGGAGCCGCTGAAGGTCGGCGAATTCACGACCGCCGGTCTGCGCTTCCTCAACACCGACGTGTTCACGCAGCGTCCGGAATATCCCGATTATCTGTTGGCTGATCGCGGTCTTTCGGTCAGCGATGCGGCGCCGATCGCGCCCGGCGAAACCCGCGAGCTCACAGTCACGGTGCAGGACGCGCGCTTCGACATCGAGCGTCTGTCCGACCTCGCCTACGACACCGACAGCCAGTTCGGCGGTCTGCTCTTCTTGTTCAGCCCGTCGGGCAAGCGTGAGAAGATCGAGATCGGCGGCCCGGTTATCCCGCGCTTCCAGGCTGGTTCGAGCCTGTAAAACTTCCCTCCCCAGGGGCGCTCCGGAGCAAGCTTTCGAGCTTGCTCCAATAGCTTCACGCGGTTTCCTTTCTTCTCCCCGCGTGTTGTTGAGCAACTTGCCCGTCCGCCCTGTCGGACGGGCTTTTTTTTCCTCAACAGTGGCGGCTCTTTGCGCCAAGCTTGAAACGAACCGCCGAAGCCCAAGATTTAAGCGCGCGGAATGCTTAGGGATAACAGACTGCATTTTGTGGATTAAAAAGGCGACGGAGCTTGGCGATGGATAAGATGGCGACGGAAGCTCCGGCCCGCTCCAGCCATGCGTCGCCGGTGAGTTCGCATAATGAGTGGGATCCTCTGGAAGAAGTGATCGTCGGTCGCCTGGAGGGCGCGGTCATTCCTTCCGGCCATCCCGTCGTCACCTGCAACATTCCCGGCGCCGCGGCGCGGGCGCAGGCCTTCTTCGCGGGCTTCCGTTTTCCCAAATTCATGGTCGACCCGGCCCAGCGCGAACTCGACGGCTTCATCGCGATCCTGGAGTTGCTCGGCGTCGCGGTGCGCCGCCCGGAGGTCGTCGACTTCAGCCAGAAATTCGGCGCGCCCGGTTGGACGTCGCGCGGTTTCTGCAACGCCTGTCCGCGCGACTCCATGCTCGTCGTCGGCGACGAGATCATCGAAACGCCGATGGCCTGGCCCTGCCGCTATTTCGAGACGCATTCCTACCGCGCGCTGCTCAAGGACTACTTTCGGCGCGGCGCGCGCTGGAGCGCGGCGCCCTGTCCGCAATTGACGGACGAACTCTTCGACAGGGATTTTCGTCCCGCCGCGCAAGTCGGTCGCCCCCGTCTCCTATATTCTCACGGAATTCGAGCCGGTGTTCGACGCCGCCGATTTCTTCCGTTGCGGCCGCGACCTTTTCTTCATTCGCAGCAATGTCACGAACGCCATGGGCGTCGAGTGGCTGCGCCGGCGCCTTGGCGACGTCTATCGCCTGCACCAGATCGAGAGCCGTTGCCCGCGGCCGATGCACATCGACACGACGGCGCTGCCGCTCGGGCCTGGCAAGCTTCTGGTCAATCCGGAATATGTCGACGTCGAGCGTCTGCCGCCGGTGTTCAGATCGTGGGACATACTCGTCGCGCCGGAGCCGGATCCCATCGACGACCGGCTGTTGAAGCTGACGTCGCTGTGCGGCAAATGGCTCAACATGAATGTTCTGATGCTCGACGAGACGCGCGTCATCGTCGACCCGCATCATAAAAAAACGATGCGCGCGATGCGGGACTGGGGCCTGGAGCCGATCCCGTGCTCCTTCCTCCACTATGCGGCCTTCGGCGGCTCGTTCCATTGCGCGACGCTGGACGTGCGTCGCCGCGGCGAACTGCAGAGCTATTTTTGATCACTGCGCCGTAAGCCTCACCCCGATGACGCCGAGCAGAATGAGCCCGATGCAGGCGAGGCGCAACGGGCTCGCCGACTCGTTGAAGAAATGAATCCCAAGCGCCGCCGTGCCGGCGACGCCGATGCCGGTCCACACCGCATAGGCGGTCCCGATCGGCAGCGTTCTCACGGCGAAAGCGAGCAGACCGGCGCTGGCGGCCATGGCGGCGACAATGCCGATCGAGGGCGAGAGCCGTGTAAAGCCGCCTTCCGCCTTGAGCCAGACCGGCCAAACCACTTCGAAAAACGCCGCGAGCAGCAATAGTCCCCAGGCCATTTTCATCCCTCGCGGTTCAATTCGCCAAGATAGTGGCGCAAACCTCCTAAATTGCGGATAAAACATCTGCTTCGCGGTCGCCGTCGCGGCTCGGAGCTTCGCGGCCCGGCTTTCGCCGCAAAGCCGCGCTAGCCGGAACGCGTCCGAGAGAGCTCCAGGGAGATTTTGCGTCATGACGACCACCGACCGCCGTCGCTTCCTCGTGGGCGGCGCGAGCCTCGCATTGACTGCGCCTTTCGCCAAGGCCCAAGGCGCGCCGGACGGCGAGGAGCTGCAGGTGCGCGTCGAGAATAATTCCGTGCCCGAGGTCTGCGCCGAGAAGGACAATATCGAGCTCGATTTGGTTTCGGCGCGGGTGCGCCGCATGCAGGTCCAGGCGGTGCACCCGTCCTACATCAACATGATCGGCACCGACCGTTATGCGCCGGACTGGTCGAGCTGCGATTTCTCCCATGATTATTCCGGGGTGAGCGAGCACACGCGCCGCCTCACCTTCTGGGAGACGCCGGATTTCTGGCTTACCGGCTATACGCTCCCGGCGCAGAGCTTCTGGCGGCCGAGCGGGGCGCCGGTGCGCGTCGGCGATCGCGTCGAAAAGGGCTTTCACCTCGTGCAGCTCTGGATGAACTATCGTCAGCGCGCCGAGGAGATCATGGTCTTCTATCCCCCGGACGGCTATTGGCGCGCCCGCCCGCTGCCTTTCGAAGAAATGCGTTGGACCGCCTATGGCTCCTCCTTCCTCGTCGGTCCGGTCGAGACGCAGCAGCGTCCCATCGTCGATTTCGAGGAGATCGTCTTCGAGCCGGAGACGCGCACCTTCGTGCTGAAGTTCAAGCGCGGCGGTTCGGCGCGCATCAGGCTCGACAAGATCGATCAGGAGCGCATCGTGCTCGACGTCGCCTATAGCGATGCGATGCCCGACGGTCTGCCCTTCGCCTCGCTTCGTTCGATGTTCGCGATGCAGACGATGAACGACGCCGCGCGCGTCGCCTGGCGCAACAAGCGCGGCGCGAGCTGGCAGGAAGCCGAGGTGATCGATTTCCCAGGCGCCAACGCAACGGAACTCTGGGTCGGCCGGCATCTGCCGTCGCGCCACAATCTCTCGGCGCCGGACATGGTGTTCAACAAATTTTCAGCGGGCCCGGCGATAGGCGTGCCGAAATGAGCGACGCCGCCGCGCCCGCCGTCACGATGCGCTGGGCGGGGCGGCTCGCAGCGCTGGACGTCGCGCGGGGCGCCGCGATCGTCGCCATGATCCTCTTCCATACGATCTGGGATCTCGGCAATTTCGGCTACATCGAGCGCGCCATTCCCTATTCCTTCGGCGTCAAGCTGTTCGGCCATGCGATCGGCATCGCGTTTTTGTTCATCGTCGGCGTCAGCCTCATGCTGGCGCGCGAACGCAGCGCCGACTGGGCCCCGTTCTGGCGGCGTCTCGCGCGCGTCACGGGAGCCGCGGGTTTGGTGTCGCTCGGCACCTACGTCGTCTTCCCGCAAGGCTTCGTCTATTTCGGCATATTGCATTGCATCGCTTTGTCCAGTCTGCTCGCCGCGCCGCTGCTGTCGCAGCGCTGGCCGGCGGTTTTGGCCGCCGCGATCGCCGCGATCCTCGCGCCGATGATTTTCGCCGCTCCGCTTTTCGACGTCCCCTGGCTGAGCTGGATCGGGCTTTCGACCTACGAGCCGATCACGAATGATTGGCGCCCGCTGCTGCCTTGGGCGGGCGTCGTGTTTTTGGGACTCGCCGCGGCGAAGTTCTGGCGCAAGAGAGGCTTCGCGCCGATCTGGGCGGACTTCGAGCCCGGCGCTCTGAGCTTTCTTGGCCGCCACAGTCTCGCGATCTACCTCTTGCATCAACCGGCGCTGTTCGCCGTCTTCTACGGGCTGGCGGCCATGGGACTGCCCGCCAGGGACGCGGATGCGAGCGCCTTCGTCACGGCCTGCGAGGAGCGTTGCGTGCAGTCCGACGTCGACGCCGCGATCTGCCATGCGGCCTGCGTCTGCACGGCGCAGCGCGCCGCGTCGCTGACGCGGGAGGAGACCTTGGATCCCGAAAAACGCGCGAGCCGGCTGGACGAGATCGCACGCGGCTGTGTATCTGGCGCGC
This sequence comes from uncultured Alphaproteobacteria bacterium, assembly GCA_963820145.1. Classification (GTDB taxonomy): domain Bacteria; phylum Pseudomonadota; class Alphaproteobacteria; order Rhizobiales; family Beijerinckiaceae; genus Methylocystis. Next base: position 14,195 of record CAWFZD010000078.1, on the reverse strand, counting down.
AATGAAAGGAGCGTCCAAGTGCATCTCGCCTGCGCCGATTGCGGACGCCCGCTGACCCGCGACTGTCGCCTCGGCGACATGCAATCCGGACGCGGTGGCGCGGATCGCTTAGGCAATTGAGAAAGGCGAGGGGAGATGCCGCACCGGGCCGATCCCGAAAAGATGCAGGACCCGCGGCGGGTTGAGCTCGCGCGGATGCGTCTCGTCGCGACGCTGCTGTTGCTGGCGATGACCGCGGTTTTTTTCGCGACGAAACTCGTGAAGAGCGATCAGCCCTGGGTCCCCTATCTGCGCGCCTTCGCGGAAGCCGGCATGGTCGGCGCCTGCGCCGACTGGTTCGCCGTCGTCGCGCTGTTCCGGCGACCGCTCGGCCTGCCGATTCCGCACACGGGCATCGTTCCCGCCAACAAGGACCGCATCGCCGAGGCGCTCGGACGCTTCGTCTCGAATAACTTTCTCACGCGCGGGACGGTCAATCGCAAGCTGGAGCAGGTCGACATCGCCGGTTCGGTCGCCAAATGGATCGCCGATCCGGAAAACTCGGCGAAGATCGCGGCCTTCTGCTCGCGCGCCTTGCCCGAACTCGTGAAGATCGTGCCGGAGAACCGCATCAGAGAGGTTGTCGACGACCTGGCGCGGCGGGGCGCGCAATCGCTGCCGATCGCGCCGCTCAGCGCGCATCTCCTGGAGACGCTTTGGGCGAACGGCGAAGCCAAGGCGCTGCTCGATCGCGCCATCGTCTACGCCGGCGATACGCTTCACCGCAACCGGGGCGAGATCGAGCAGCGCCTCGCGACGAAGTCGCCGCGGTGGCTGCCGAAATGGATCGACTCGATGCTGGTCGACCGAGTTGTGACGGGACTCATCGGCACGTTGACGAACATGCGCAATCCCAAACATCCCTGGCGGCAGGAACTGCAGCACGCCATCGAGAGAATGATCAGGAAGCTGGCGAGCGACCCGGAAATGCGCGCGCAGGGCGAAGAGATGAAGGCGCGCGTTTTGGAGGATCCGGTGTTTTTGCGACAGGCGGAACTGCTCTGGGACAAGATCGAAGAGGGCTTGTTTTCCGATCTTGCGGCGCGCGGCGACGACGTCGCGAAAGGCATCGACGCGGCGCTTGCGGGGATGGGGCGCTGGCTGCTCAGCGATCCGGCGCTCATCGCGGCGCTCAACCGCCGCATCAGGCTGATGGCCCTGCGCGCTCTTCCGCCGCGCCGGGTCGAGATCGGCGCCTATATCGCCGAGGTCGTGCGCAAATGGGACACCGCAACGTTGGTCGAAAAGTTGGAGCTGAGCGTCGGGCGCGATCTGCAATATATCCGCATCAACGGCACTCTCGTCGGGGGCCTCGTCGGGCTGTTGATCTTTACGATCGGCAGATGGGTCGAGAGCTGGTCCACGAATTTTTGATGACAAACGGTGCCGCCCATGACTTATAAGTCAGAACGACTGCAAATGGATATGATAAGCTAACAAGTTATATTTTATCTAGTAGTCCCACCCGAACGCACGGGTTCGCGAGCGTTTGGGCAAGTCGGGAACCGACGGGCCGAGGTCTCGACACGCGAATGGATAGCTCAGTGTTGTTCTCGTTCGAAAAGTTGTTCAATTTTTTCGGAACATGTCTTACTAAGATTGCGCTCATGGACAAAAGACTTCTCCTCGGCGCCTTTCTGGTCCTCGTCGTCGGCGGCGGCTGCATCATCGGCTTTTTCAATTTGCCCGGCGCCTGGTACGCCGCGTTGAACAAGCCCTGGTTCAATCCGCCGAACTTTGTGTTCGGTCCGGCGTGGACGCTGCTTTACGTGCTGATCGCGTTAGCCGGCTGGCGCATCTTCCTCCGCGCGCCGCACGGCGCCGCGATGAAATTTTGGGGTTTGCAGCTCCTATTCAATTTCCTGTGGAGCCCGATCTTCTTTTCGGCGCATGCGATCGGCGCGGCGCTCGTCGACAGCCTGCTGATGTGGCTCAGCATCGTGGGCTTCATGGCGACCGCGCGGAAGACCGACCCTGCCTCGGCGCTGCTTTTCGCGCCTTATCTCGCCTGGGTGAGCTTCGCCATCCTGCTCAACGCCGCGCTGCTCAGCTTGAACTGACGCCGCGAAGCGCGCCGAAAAATCTGGACGCGACGCCGCCAGGCGTCTAAGCAGCGACGCCGCCCGCCGCGCCTTTTCGCGCTGCTGATCAAACCGGGATTCCCGCCTTCCATGACGACACGTATCGACGCGCGCTTCCTAAATCTGAAGAAAGAGGGGCGCGCAGCGCTCATCACCTTCGTCATGGCCGGCGATCCCGATCTTGAAACTTCGCTTGAAATCGTCAAGGCGCTTCCCGCCGCCGGCGCCGACGTCATCGAGGTCGGCATGCCCTTCACCGATCCGATGGCCGACGGCCCGGCCATTCAGGCGGCCGGGCTGCGCGCCTTGAAAAGCGGAGCCACGCTGAAAAAGACGCTCGATCTCGTCAAGGCCTTCCGCGAAGGCGACGGGGTCACGCCCATCGTGCTGATGGGCTATTACAATCCGATTTATGTCTTTGGAACGGAAGCCTTTCTCGCCGTCGCCAAAGCCGCTGGAGTCGATGGGCTGATCGTCGTCGACCTGCCGCCGGAGGAGGACGCCGAACTCTGCCTGCCGGCGCGGGCGGCGGGTCTGAATTTCATCCGCCTCGCCACGCCGACAACCGACGACAAGCGGCTGCCGAAGGTTCTCGAAAACACAAGCGGCTTCGTCTATTATGTCTCCCTTACCGGGATCACCGGCGCGGCGCTGGCCGATTACAGCGGCGTCGCGACGGCGGTGGGGCGGATCAAAGCGAAGACGGATTTGCCCGTGGCTGTCGGTTTCGGCGTGAAGGATGCGGCCTCGGCTCAGGCGATCGCGGCGAGCGCCGACGGCGTCGTCGTCGGCACGGCCCTCGTCAACGCCCTGAAGGCGTCGCTCGGCGAGGGCGACCGCGCCGGGTCCGACACCGTCAAAGCGGTGACGACGCTGGTCGCCGAACTCGCGGGCGGCGTCGGCGCCAGCAAGAAAGCTAAGCCCGCGCCTTCGCTGCTCCGCTCGCTGTTTTCCTTCACGCGTCCGCAGGCCAAGTCATGAACTGGTATTCCGACGTCGTTCCGCCGAAAATCAAGTCCATCCTGAGGCGCGAAGCGCCGGAAAATCTCTGGGTGAAATGCCCCGAGAGCGGCGAACTCGTCTTCCACAAGGATCTCGAGGCCAATCTCTATGTCGTGCCGGGGTCCGGCTATCACATGCGCTGCCCGGTCGAGGCGCGGCTCGCCAGTCTCTTCGACGAGGGCGCCTACGACATCATGCCGACGCCCGAGGCGCCGCTCGATCCGCTGAAATTCCGCGACGTCAAGCGCTACACCGACCGGCTCAAGGAATATCGCGCTGAAGACCGGCGCGGCCCGACGCGGTGACGCTCGCCATCGGCAAGCTCGCAAGGCATGGAGGTCATCGTCGGCGGTGCAGGATTTCGAATTTCTCGGCGGCTCGCTCGGCATGGCGGCGGGCGAGGCGATCATCGCCGGCATGCTGCGCTGCGGTCGAGAAGCGCACGCCCTTCATCATCTTCACCGCGTCCGGCGGCGCCCGCATGCAGGAGGGCATGTTCTCGCTGATGCAGATGCCGCGCACGACGATCGCCGTGCAGCGCCTGCGCCGCGAACGTCTGCCCTATATCGTCGTGCTGACCAATCCGACGACCGGCGGCGTCACCGCGTCTTACGCCATGCTGGGCGACATCCAGATCGCCGAGCCCGGCGCGATCATCGGTTTCGCCGGCGCGCGCGTGATCGAGCAGACGATCCGCGAGAGACTTCCCGAAGGCTTTCAGCGCGCCGAATATCTCAAGGATCACGGCATGGTCGATATGGTCGTGCCGCGCGCCGAGATGCGCGACACTCTGGCGCGGCTCTGCGCGCTGCTGACCAAGGCGCCGCGCCGCGTCAGCCCGTCGCGGCCTAGCGCATGTTCCGCAAAAGTTGACCGGACTTTTGCGATGAGAACATGCTCAACTTATTGAGTTTGAGCGATTTCTTATCGGACCAAATGACTCCATTTGGTCGGAAAGCGCTCTAAGAGCGGAGTTTCGCGCCTTAATGGATCAGCACGACCCGATCCTGGCGCGGCTGCTCGACCTGCATCCCAAGAAGATCGACCTCTCGCTCGGGCGCGTCGAGCGGCTGCTCGCGCGCTCGGCGCGCCGCGACCAGCGCCTGCCGCCGATCATCCATGTCGCCGGCACCAACGGCAAAGGCTCGACGCTCGCCTTCATGCGCGCGATCTGGAGGCGGCGGGCAAGAGGGTCCATGTCTACACGTCGCCGCATCTCGTGCGCTTTCAACGAGCGTATTCGCCTGCGGCGGAAGGCGGCGGCAAACTCGTCGGACGACGCCGACCTGGCGCAAGCGCTCGCACTTTGCGAGACGCGTGAACGGCGGCGCAGCCGATCACTTTTTTTGAAGTCACCACCGCGGCGGCGTTTCATCCTCTTCGCGCGACACGCCGGCGGATTGTCTGCTGCTCGAAGTCGGCCTTGGCGGGCGGTCGACGCCACCAATGTGATCACGCGCCGAAGGCGACGATCATCACGCCGGTCTCGATCGATCACCCGGAATTCCTCGGCGCGACGGTCGCGAAGATCGCCGCTGCGAGAAAGCCGGCGTCTTCAAGCGCGGCGCGCCGGCGATCATCGGCTTTCAGCCGGACGCGCGCGCAAGTGCTGGAGGCGAGGCGCGTCGGATCGGCGCGCCCTGTCTCATCGCCGGCGAGGATTTCCATTCGACCGCCGAGAACGGCCGCCTCGTCTATGAAGATCGAGCACGGGCTGATCGATCTGCCGGTCCGCGCCTGCCGGGCCGCCACCAGCATCAAAACGCCGCCGGCGCCATCGCCGCGCTGCGCGCGGTCTTGCCGGATTTCCCGACGGCCGCGTTCGAGGCCGGAATGCTTGAGGCGAAATGGCCGGCGCGGCTGCAAAGGCTGTCCTCGGGTCATGTCGTCGATTTCGGCGCCGCCGGGGGCCGAAGTTTGGATAGACGGCGGCCATAATGAGGACGGGGGTCGCGTGCTCGCCGAAGCCATGGCCGAGTTCGAAGAGAAAAATCCGCGCCCGCTCGCCTTGATCTGCGGCGCGCAGACGACCAAGGACGTCGGCGCGCTGCTGCGGCATTTCGTGGGTCTTGCGCGCGTCGTGATCGCCGTCCCGGTCGAGGGCGAGCACAAGAAGCTGGGCCCCGCAGGACGTCGCCGCCGCCGCCAAGTCGCGCGGTCTCGAGGCGCGAGCGGCGGAAAGTCTGCAGGAGGCCCTGGCGCTCCTGCGCAGCGCGAACTTCACCGCGCCGCCGCGGATTTTGATCGCGGGCTCGCTTTATCTTGCGGCGAGCGTCCTGGCGCTGAACGGATCGCGCATAGAATGATCTCTGAAATAGCCGCGGCTCTCACTTCGGCGGCGGCGCGGCCTGCAGCGCGAGGACCGAGTTCTGATAGAACTTCGAATAATCGTCCCAGACGGAGAAGCGTTTTTCCCTGTCCACTTCGCCAGTCCTCACATTGATGAGCTGCAGCACGAAGACTTCGCGGTCCTTTTCGAGGCGCTTGTCGGAATGCAGGCAGAAACTCGAGTTGCGCACGTCTTCGTAAATCGTGTCCACGGGGCCCTCCCTATGCAAGGTCAACCCGTTCGAGAATTGCTTGTTCCAGCGCGCCAGCCGCAGCGGCGCCACTGCAACGCGAAGCCGATGGGCGGGCGTGGATAAGCTTATTAAACCAATATTTTGGCGGCGAGTTGGTCGAAAGCTTCGCCTTCTGAGAGCCGCCCATAGCCGAAAGCCCGCATTTGCGATAAAAACAGATTTTCGCCCCATCGCCTCGGCGGCGCGGGAGCAGCGTCGGGGATGGTGAATGATCGCGACGATGACGCGCGGCCGCGCGCGGCAAAAATGCAGCGGCTCCGCCTCCGACGCGCCGGTTCTCATCGTCACCGGGTTGACGCGGGAAGCCGATTGCGTCCGCCGCGAGGGGGTCGAGCCGCTCTGCAGCGGCGCTGACGCCGGACCTGTTGCGCCGGGCGCTGGATGCGCGCAAATTCAACAGCTATTCGGCGGTCATCAGCTTCGGCCTCGCAGGCGGCCTCGATCCCGATCTGCGTCCTGGCGACGCGATCGTCGCGACCCATGCGGTTTGCGAAGGGCGCAGCGTCGCGACCGACGTCGGCTTGCGACAGGTGCTGCGCGCCGGGTTCACGGGCGCGGGGCTCGCGACATTCGAGGGTCGCATCGCGGGGGTTGACGAGGCTGTGATCCGCGTTGCGGACAAGGCCGCGCTGCGCCTGCGTTCCGACGCCGTCGCCGTCGACATGGAGTCGCATCTTTCCGGAGCGTTCGCGGAAGAGCGCGGCCTGCCGTTCGCCGTGGTGCGCGTCGCCTGCGACCCGGCGCACCGGGCGCTGCCGCAGCTTGCGGCGCAGGCGGTGAAGCCGGACGGCGGCGTCGACATCGCTTTGGTGCTGCGAGAACTGCGGCGCAGGCCCGAACAGCTCGGCGATCTCATCTACGCCGGGCTCGACGCGCGCGCCGCCTTCGCGACGCTACGCCGCTGTGGGGGGTTGATTAGCCCGCTGCTTGGCCTCGTGCTCGCGCCGTTGTGACAGCGTCGCGACATTGCGGTCGAAAACATATTCGGCAGGCCGCTGATCATCGAGCGCGATGTCGGGCGCCATCGGGCCGTCGGTCTTCACACCGAACAACGCGACTTTGGCGGCGCGCCACGGGCGCTTGACGCTGTCGACCACCGCCGTCGCCTCGAAGCCTGAATGCACCATGCAATCGGCGCATTTCTCGTAATTGCCGACGCCGTAAAGGTCCCAGTTCGTCTCCTCCATCAATTGCTTGAAGGTGGGAACGTAGGATTCGCCGAGGAGATAGCAGGGGCGCTGCCAGCCGAAGACCGTGCGCAGCGGCATGCCCCAGGGCGTGCAGTGGTAGCTGACGTTGCCGGCGAGGAAATCGACGAAGAGCCCCGATTGCTGCAGCGCCCAGGCGCGTCCGCCGCGGCCGCGCTTCAAGATTGCGCGGAACAGCGCCTTGGTGCGCGCGCGGTTCAGGAAATGCTCCTGGTCCGGCGCGCGCTCATAGGCGTAGCCGGGCGACACCGTCATGCCGTCGACGCCGAGCCTCGTCATCTCGTCGAGGAAGGCGGCGGCGCGCTCCGGATCGGTGTCGGAGAAGAAGGTGCTGTTCGTCGTGACGCGGAAGCCCTTGGATTTCGCCAGCTTGATCGCCTCGATCGCGCGCTCGTAGACGCCCTCCTGACAGACCGCGTGGTCGTGCATCTCCTTGTCGCCGTCGAGATGGATAGACCAAGTGAAATAGGGGCTGGGGCGAAACTGATCGATGCGCTTGGCGAGCAGCAGCGCGTTGGTGCAGACGATAGCGAATTTCCGGCGCGCGATGATCCCTTCGACGATAGCCGCGAGGTCCTTGTGCAGCAAAGGCTCGCCGCCCGCCAGCACGACGACGGGCGCGCCGCATTCGTCGACCGAGGCGAGCGCGTCCTCGACCGAGAGCCGCTTGTTGAGGATGTCGTCGGGATAGTCGATCTTGCCGCAGCCGGCGCAGGCGAGGTTGCAGCGGAACAGCGGCTCCATCATCAATACGAGCGGGAAGCGCTTGCGGCCCATGAGCTGCTGTCGAACGAGATACGCGCCGACTTTGGCGACGTAGCGGAGGGGAATGGACAAGTTTGCGGCTCCTTGAAGCTGCGGGCCGACGCCGGAGACTGAGCGAATTATGGGCGAAGCGCGCCCCTTTGCCGGGCCTATATACGGCGGCGCGCGGCGATTGCGAAGCCCCAAGGCGAGCGTGAAAGTCTCACACTAAAAATTGCTTCAGATCGAACGCCCGGCGTTTCAAGTCCGGGGAATCCGATCCGAAGAAGGCGTGGATATAATTAGAGCGATGCGAAACCGCTCTCGAAATCGAAACGCCAAACCAAAGCGCGATCGAAAAAGTCTTTCAACTTTTTCGAAACGCGCGTCAGCCGCCGTGCGAGATAATCGGCGCGAAGTGGATGGCGGCGAACACGAGGGCGATCGCGCCGATAGCCCAAGCCAGCTGCTTCAGGAGCGCGCTGGTGTCTCTCTTACTAGCCATTAGTCTTTTTCTCCCAGGGATCCCATAATCGATCGGCGGAATGGAGGGATCAGATCACTCCGCCAAGACTTTACAGTGGGCTACGCAGGCATACGAACACGCACATGAGCGCAATCACGATGTAGATTTGCGAGGGATGCGTCTCCATCTCGATGATCCTGCGGCTTGTGTGACAGGCTGTGGAATTCTCATTCCACTTGCTTTCGTCGAACGAAATTCGACGATTAGCGCTTATCTTGAGGGAAAAGCGCATGCGCCGGACTTGAGCATTTGGCGAATTGCTCTGTTTTCACGCCGACTTCTTACTCTTTCCGAGATGGTTGCGATACCAGAGGCCGAACGCGACGATCCCGAAGATCGAAAAGAACGCGGTGATCGTAAAGTTTTTGGTTGCCGTTTCGCCGACGGCGAACGGAAAGCGCGAGACATACACCTTCTTGCCGTCGTCGCTTTTGGCGGTGACGAGGCCGATGAAGTTCCCTTTGTCCTTGAAGTTATATTCGAAATTTAGCGTTCCTGTCCTATATTTTTTTGGAGGAACGTAAATCTCTGTATTTGCTTCCATATCGTCGTTATCGCTCTTTTGGCCGACATTTCGCAGCACACGAATGTCGAGCGCCATGTCGCGCAATTCGTCCTGTTGGGCGTCGAGCACGATAATGGTCGAACCGATGTCCGGAATGTCGTCGCAGAACTGTTCGCGCGATTTCGCCGGCTGATAACCGGTGAAGGACATGGTGTCGGGGCCAATCTTCATGATGCATTGGCCTTGGTCGATGCTGACGCCGCCATGCGCTTGCGCCTGCGAGACGAGTGCGAGCGTCGACAAAGCAGCCGCCGCCGCGAGCTTCCAATTCATTTTGATTTCCTCTTGTCGCTTGCGCTAGCAAGCCCTCGTTAACCAACCTCGCCGACCGAGTCGGCCCTCCATCCGCAGATCAAAGACGGAAAGCCGGCTCGATCGACTGAGGACGCGATTGAGTTGGAGCCGCTCACGCCTCTTATTTTCGGAAAACGCTCCGCAGGGCGTTTGATCGCGTCTTCGAGAAAACCGGTTCTTTCCGATTGCTTCGAATTAGAACCGGGTTGGCGCTTCCTCTTTAGTTAGGCCACGTTACGATCGACCGCGGGGAGATCGTATCGTGACGCGATGTTTTATATATCGTGAAGCGATGTAATGCAAGCGCGAAGCATTTGTGCTATCGGGCAGGGGGCGACCCAATGACCCATCCTTGCGGGCGACGTCGTCCGAGTGAAGAGCGCAAAGTGACCGTCATCCCCGCGACTCCGATAAATGCGCCGCAGGCGACGACCTCGGAACCCCCTTTGAACGAGGAGGAGTTCGCGGCGCTCGCCAGTTTTCGCAAGGCGCTGCGGGAGTTTCTCGCATTCAGCGAACATGCCGCGGCCGAGCAAGGCGCGACGATGCAGTGGTATCAGGCGCTGCTGGTCATCAGAACGAACCGGGCCGATCAGCACATCAGCGTCGGCGAACTCGCCGAGCAACTGATGATCAAGGATCACAGCGCCGCCGAACTCGTGTCGCGCCTCGTGCAGGCGCGGCTCGTAAAACGCTACACCGATCCGGACGATCGGCGCCGTTCGCTGCTCGTCATGACGAAAGAGGGCGACGAGAGGCTGACAATATTGGCGCGCGCGCATCTTGATCGGCTGCGCGCTAACAAGGCCGCGTTCCTCAATCTTTTCGGCTCCGCCGAGCCGACGTTCTCGCACCGCCTCGCCCGGCCTGCGCGTGAGAACTAGAGCGCGCTGACGGCGGCCTCACCAGTCCTCCAGCCCCTGGTCGCGCGCGCCGCGCCTGATCCTGACATAAAGCGCGCCCTCGCCGCCATGTTGTCGCGCGGCTTCGCCAAATCCCACCACGACATCGCGCAAATTAGGCGATTGCAGCCACATCGGGGTCAGCCGACGCAGCACGCCTGATCCGTCGCCGCCGCGCCCCTTGCCGGTGACGACGATCGCGAGTTTCGCCCCGTTCGCCTGCGCGCGGCGCAGAAAGCCGATCAGCGCGAGATGCGCCTCCGCCTGGCGCATGCCGTGCAAATCGAGTTTCGCGTCGACGTCGAGTCGGCCGCGCCGTAGCTTGGCGCGCGTGCGATGGTCGATATCGGTGAGCGAAGGGGCGGGGCGCGGCAACGCCGGCGTATCCCGATGCGGGGCGGGCGCGGCGTGCGCGAGCATCTCCGCGGGGGCCGGCTCCGGCTTCGCCCGCACCGGTCTCGCGTGAAACGGACGCACGTCGGCCGTCACCGCCGACCAGAGTTCGAGGTCGAGCGCCGTCAGCCGTTTCAACCGCGTCGCGATATGCTCCTGCTCGCTCATCGGCCTCTTCACTCGCGCGGCGCCAGCACAAAGAAATCCGCAGGGTGACGCAGTCCGCCGGCGAGTTCGCCGGCGCGGTCGCCGGAGCCAAAATAGACGTCGGCGCGCGCTTCGCCAAGAATGGCCGAGCCCGTGTCCTGCGCGATCATCAATCGCGCAAACGCCGACGCCTCGCCGCTGGTCCACGGCAGGCGTCCAGAAATGAAAAAAGGCAGCCCGTAGCTCCAGCGCGCGCGGTCGACCGCGATCGACCGCAAGGGCGTGAGCGCGCAGCCCTGGCCGCCGATCGGCCCCGATACGCGTTGCGGCCGGTCGTCGTGACGAAAGAAGATGTAGGATTTGTTCTCCTGCATCAGCCGCCGGCCGGCTTCGCCAGGACGAAGCCCCATCGCGCGCAGCGTCGCCTTGAGCGTCGCGAGCGACATTTGCGCTTCCGGGATGAGGCCGCGCGCGATGGCGAGGCGGCCGATCGACGTATAGGAATGGCCGTTGCGGCCGTCATAGGTGAGCCGTGCGCTTTCGCCGTCCGGAAAGCGCAGTCGCGCCGAGCCCTGCACCTGGATCAGGAACAGTTCGACCGCGTCGCGCAGATAGGCGAGCGGCGCCGGCTTGCCCGGGATAGTCCTCGTCCTCGATCACACGCCGTTCGGGTAGGGCCCGAGGCGGCCGTCGGGCTCTTCGCGCGGAGGTCAATGTCTCGCCGTTTGCGAGCGTCAGGGGCGCGTCGTTCAACGTCACGAGATCATGCGGGCGCACGAGCACGGGCGTCGTAAATTCTGGAGCGCAAGGCTCGCGTCGCGCCTCGACCTCGACCTCGTAATAGCCGGTGAGGAAGCCTGGTCCTAAAAGCCGCGCCGGGCGAAACCGGTTTTGGAAGAACGCCTCCCCGGCGCCGCTGTAGTCCGAGGCCGCGCGAGCGGCGGCGACGAGGCCGGGCGAGGGAGGCTTTGCGGGGCGCAGCTCGGGGCCCGCGGCGCAAATGATTTCGGCGGAGCGGCGAAAACAGGCGAAGGCGGCGTCGAGATCATCGCGCGCGAAACCCTCCAGCGCTTCGAACCCAAGCGCAGGCAACGCCGCGCCTAATGCGCCGTCGTCGTCGCCGCGAGCCGCCAGTTGAGATCGCGCGACTGCGGATTGCGGTTGAAAGTCCAAAGATCGACAATCGGAGCGCTGTGTTCGGGATCGCCTTCGATGACCACCCCCTCGCGGTTGCGGCGCGTCGTAATCAGCTGGCTGGCGAAGCGAACCGTGATCGAGGCGCTTTGCGGCGTGGCCGTCGCGTCCTCGACAGTGGCGGAGTCGATGGAAACGAGCAGGGTCTCGGCGGTTTCGCCGCGCATTTCGCGCGCCGAGACTTCCGCGGCGAAGCGGTCGTAGACCTCTGCCGACAGAAGGCGCCGCAACGTGTCGCGATCGCCCTTGGCGAAGGCGACGACGATGAGGTCATAGGCTTTGCGTGCGCCGGCCAAGAAAGCGGCGCCGTTGAAATTGGGATCGACGGCGGCCACCGCGTCGAGGCCGGACCACCCCTTGCTGCCGGGCTCGGCGAGGCCGCGCCAGCGATCTGGAGCCGCTGCGGACGACGCCGGAGTGGACGGCGGCGCGCCCGGCAGCGGCCGCGCCCGGAAACCCCCGCCCGCCTGCGGACTGGGGGCCCGAAGGTCCCGCTCCGTCCGCATGCCGAGCACGGTCCAAAGCTTCCACAGCACGAAGACGGCGAGGGCTGCGAAGATCAGCAGGGAGGGATCAAATTCGTCCATCGCGGAGCACTTTCCCCAAAACGTCGCGTCGTGGGCTATCATGTCGGCGGCGGCATGTCACGAATCAAGCCCAGATCACGGGAAGGACAGGCTTAACTTAACTTGGCGCCGGCGCAAAGGCTTTGGTGATAGGTCGTCGACGTGAATAAATCCAAACTCCTCGTCTATCTCGCCTGCGTCTGGCTCGTCCTGGAGATCCTCGCCTTCACGATTGTCGCGAACGCGGTTGGCGTGCTGGCGGCCGTTTTGCTCGGCGTCGGCACGACGATGCTCGGCCTCATGGACGTCCGGCGACTGCTCGAATTTCTGCGCGCGCGTATTGGCGCAAAGCGCGAGCGGCCTGCGCCCGACGTGCTGGACGGCGGGTTGCAGGCGCTCGCCGCGCTGCTGCTCATTCTTCCCGGCTTCGTCTCGGACTTCATCGGGCTCGCGTTGAAGGCGCCGTCGGTCCGGGCGGACATTTCTTCGCGTCTGCGGGCTAAGCGAGAGGCTCCGGGCACGATTGATCTCGCGCCGTCGGAATGGAAAGCGGTGAAGGAGAAAAAACCGCGCCGGCGTCGCCAAGCCGCCGGCAAGCTCCCCACCCCGCCGACAGGCTAACCCAGCCGGGCCAAGCGATCGAGCGCGCCCTGCAGGATGTAGGCGGCGGCCATGCGGTCCACGACCTCGGCGCGTCTGGCGCGCGACGCGTCCTGGGCGATCAGTTCGCGCGTCACTGCGGCGGTCGACATGCGCTCGTCCCAATAGATGTGCGGCGGCGGCTGGAAGGCCGAAAGATTGCGCATGAAGGCGCGCGTCGCCTGCACCCGAGGGCCCGCGGTCCCGTCGAGACTCAACGGCAGGCCGACGACGAAGGCGCAGATTTCGAAATCTCGCGCGCGCTTGATCAGGCTTTCCGCGTCGACGGAGAATTTGCCGCGGCGGATGACGTCGAGCGGCGAGGCGATGCGGCGCTCGACGTCGGAAAGCGCGAGGCCGATCGTCTTCGTTCCAAGGTCGAGGCCCATCAGCCGCCCTCGTTTCGGCAGGCTTGCCGCAAGGTCCTCGATCGTCGTTTCTCTTGAGGTCATCTCATTTCCAAAGTAACGTTCGAGCGTCTATTATGCTTCAACGTCGGGCACGAACATGTCGAACCTTCGCTGCATCGAACTCAAGCCTTTCGTGCCCGCGAAGGATTATGAACTCTCCAAGCGCTTCTATCAGGACGTCGGATTTTCTGTGGGCTCGAGCGACGCGAACCTCACATATTTTCACTATGAGAGCGTCAGCTTCCTGCTTCAGAATTTTTATGTGAAGGAGTTGGCCGACAATTTTATGCTCCACCTCTTGGTCGAAGATGTCGACGCTTGGCGGACGAAAATAGAGAGCGCCGGCGTCGCCGGGCGCTTCGGCGTCAGCGTCTCGCTGGTGCGACAGCAGCCGTGGCGGATGCGGGACTTCGTGATGATCGACCCCTCGGGCGTGCAGTGGCGCGTGGCGCAAAACGTCGCTGAAGCGTCGTAGGCTATGCGAACTCAAATCGTTAACGAAAATTCTTCGCCTTGACTTGCCTCGACGCATCGGCCAAGAGACCCCCGCTGCGATCGGCCGCGCCGTTGAAAATTGTGAGGGTCATGCGGTTCCTCGTCACCGGCGTCGCCGGGTTTATCGGTTTTCATCTCGCCAGACGCTTGCTCGAGGCCGGCCATTCCGTGCATGGCTATGACGGCATGACCGCCTATTACGATCTGCAGCTCAAGGAAAAACGTCTCGCAATCCTACGAAAGCTGCCCAATTTCCATTTTCATCTTGCGATGCTCGAAGACATGGACGCGCTGACCAAAGCGGCGCAGGACGCGCAGCCCGAGGTGGTCGTGCATCTCGCGGCGCAAGCGGGCGTGCGTTACAGTCTCGAATCCGCCGCGCCTATGCATTTCGGCAAATCATTTGCT
>CAWFZD010000077.1:0-226385 GCA_963820145.1 uncultured Alphaproteobacteria bacterium | reverse complement strand
AATAAAACTCTCTGATCTGAAATCCAAAACCGCCGCCGAACTGCTCGCCTTCGCGGAGGAGCACGAGGTCGAAAACGCCTCTACTCATGCGCAAACAGGAGCTGATGTTCGCGATCCTCAAGCAATTCGCGGGCCGCGACATCGAGATCATCGGCGAAGGCGTCGTCGAAGTGCTGCAGGACGGCTTCGGCTTTCTGCGCTCGCCGGACGCCAACTATCTCGCCGGGCCCGGACGACATCTACGTCTCGCCCTCGCAGATCCGCCGATTCGGCCTGCGCACCGGCGACACCGTCGAAGGCCTGATCCGCAGCCCCAAGGAGGGCGAGCGCTATTTCGCGCTGCTGAAAGTCAACTCGATCAATTTCGAAGACCCGGAAAAGGTCCGGCACAAGGTCCACTTCGACAATTTGACGCCGCTCTATCCCGACGGCGGCTGAAACTCGAAATCGAGGATCCGACCCGCAAGGATCTGTCGGCGCGCGTCATCGATATCGTCGCGCCGATCGGCATGGGCCAGCGCGCGCTGATCGTCGCCCCGCCGCGGACCGGCAAGACCGTGCTGCTGCAGAACATTGCGCAGTCGATCACGCACCAATCATCCGGAATGCTATCTGATCGTGCTGCTCATCGACGAGCGGCCGGAAGAAGTGACCGACATGCAGCGCTCGGTGCAGCGGCGAAGTCGTGTCCTCCACCTTCGACGAGCCGGCGGTTCGCCATGTGCAGGTCGCCGAGATGGTGATCGAAAAGGCCAAGCGCCTCGTCGAGCACCGCCGTGACGTCGTCATCCTGCTCGACTTCGATCACGCGCCTGGGCCGCGCCTACAACACTGTCGTGCCGTCCTCCGGCAAGGTGCTCACCGGCGGCGTCGACGCCAATGCGCTGCAGCGCCCGAAGCGCTTTTTCGGCGCCGCCCGCAATATCGAAGAGGGCGGTTCGCTGACCATCATCGCGACGGCGCTGATCGACACCGGCTCGCGCATGGACGAAGTCATCTTCGAAGAATTCAAAGGCACCGGCAATTCGGAAATCATTCTCGACCGCAAGGTCGCCGACAAGCGCGTGTTCCCCGCGATCGACATCACCCGCTCCGGCACCCGCAAGGAGGAGCTGCTGGTGCCGCCCGACATTTTGAAGAAAATGTACGTGCTGCGCCGCATCCTCAATCCGATGGGCACGGTCGACGCGATCGAATTCCTGCTCGGGAAACTGCGCGAGACGCCGAAGGGCAACGCCGCCTTCTTCAACTCCATGAACACATAAAGGTACGCCCGATCGTAAACCATGCTCGGCGAATTCGCCGGGCTGAACAGGCGCTTAAAAATTATCTTAGCCTTTGCGGCCTTATTCTCGCCCAAAACGGGAGTAGGCCCATGTTGAACATCGATGTCCTTCGTCGTTCCAGTCCAATCTTTCTTGTCGGCGTCTGCTTGGTCATGGCGACGCAAGCCTTCGCTGGCAGCCCTTTGGTCGGCGCGCGCGGCAGCAATCTGGTCGGTGCGCAAGGAAGCCGCGCTAAAGCCGGACCGCGAACAGGCGCCGTCGGGGTCTTTGGACCGAGCTATGTCATCGTCAATGATCAAAACGCACGCGCCCCGGCGCCTGCGGCGAATTACCGCCCGGCGGCGCCGCGCTGCCACATGCAGACTTATGTCGACGGCGCGGGCGTCGTGCACAACGAAGGCCAGGTCTGCGATTGATTGGGCTCGCGCTCGTCTCAAATTGGGGATGAGATGAGCGCGGACACGATTTTCGCTCTCGCGAGCGGCGCCGGACGCGCGGCGGTCGCGGTGCTTCGCCTGTCCGGACCCCACGCGCGCGAAACATTTTCGACCTTCTGCGGCGCCGAGCCGAAGCCGCGTCATGCGCATTATGTTCGGCTTCGCGATCCGGAAAGCGGCGAGACGCTGGATCAAGCGATCGCGCTGTTTATGCCGGGCCCGCGCTCCACGACCGGCGAGGATTGCGCCGAGTTCCATCTCCATGGCGGACGTGCGACCATCGCCGCGGTTCAAACCGCGCTGGCGCGCCGGCCGGGACTGCGCGGCGCGGAGCCCGGAGAATTCGCACGTCGGGCCTTTCTCAACGGCAAGATGGATCTGGCGCAGGTCGAGGGCCTCGGCGATCTCATCGAGGCGCAGACCGCCTTTCAGCGCCGCCAGGCGTTACGCATCGCTGAAGGCGCCCTGGGGCGACGCATCGAATCGTGGCGCGCGGGATTGATCGACGCGCTGGCGCTGCTCGCCGCCGAGCTCGACTTTTCCGACGAGGGCGATGTCGGCGCCTTTTCGCGCGTCGCGTTGGCGCGCGTGCTCGAACCGGTCATCAGCGAGATCGCGGCGGCGCTCAAAGCAGCCCCCGCCTCGGAACGGTTGCGCGAGGGCTTTCTGGTTTTCATCATGGGGCCGCCCAACGCCGGCAAGTCCAGTTTGCTCAATTATCTTGCGCGCCGCGACGTCGCCATCGTCTCGGAGCTGCCCGGCACCACGCGGGATTTGATCGAAGTCGAACTCGATCTGCAAGGCTTGCCGGTCACACTGGTCGACACGGCGGGCCTGCGCGAAAGTATAGACGCGGCAGAGCGGATCGGCGTCGCGCGGGCGACGTCGCGCGCCCAAACGGCGGATCTGATTCTGTGGCTCTCTGAAGGCGGCCGGGAGCCGCCGCCCGAGACTTTGGGAGAAGACGCCCGGGTTTTGCGGGTCGCAACCAAAGCAGACAAGATCGCGCCGGCGGTAAACGCGCGGCCAATCTCGACGCAGAGTGGCGAAGGCGTGACTGAACTATGCGCAAAGATCGCCGCATATGCGGAACAGGCGCTGGGCGACGGCCAAACGGCCTTGGTGATCCGCGAGCGTCATCGTCTGGCGCTCGACGCCGCGTTATGCGATCTGCGTTCGGCGCTGACCTCGGAAAAGCCGCTGGAGCTGGTTTGCGAAGATCTGCGGCTCGCGAGCCGAGCCCTGGAGAGCATCATCGGCAGGGTTGACGTCGAGCAGGTCTTGGACGCAATTTTTTCGCGGCTCTGCATCGGAAAATGATACACAGCCCCATAAGGTGTTTCACGTGAAACAGCAGAGGTGGGACGACGGGCTATGAGAGGCGCGGGTTTCGATGTGATCGTCGTCGGCGGCGGCCATGCCGGCTGCGAAGCGGCGGCGGCGGCTGCGCGGCTCGGCGCCGCGACTGCGCTGATCACCCAATCGCGCGCGACGATCGGCGCCATGTCCTGCAACCCGGCGATCGGCGGCCTGGGCAAGGGCCAGCTCGTGCGGGAAATCGACGCGCTGGACGGGCTCATGGGCCGGGTCGCAGATTCGGCCGGCATTCAGTTTCGCGTTCTGAACCGCTCCAAGGGACCGGCCGTGCGAGGCCCGCGCGCGCAGGCCGATCGCCGCCTCTATCGCGAGGCGATGCAGGCGGCGCTCGCTGAGATCGCAGGGCTTGAGATCGTCGAGGGCTCGGTCGAGGATCTGCGGGTCGAGGACGATCAGGTCTGCGGCGTCGTTTTGGCCGATGGGCGGCTCCTCGACGCCAAGGCGGTGGTCATTGCGACAGGCACCTTTCTCGCCGGCATGATCCATATCGGCTCGACGCGGATTCCCGCCGGACGGATGGGCGATGCGCCATCGGTCGGGCTGGCAAGGCGTTTGCGCGACGCCGGATTCGAGGTTGCGCGGCTAAAGACCGGCACGCCGCCGCGTCTCGACGGCGCGACAATCTGCTGGGACGATCTCGAACCGCAGTGGGGCGACGTCGAGCCGGAGCCGTTTTCCCGCCTGACCGAAAGAATCGTCAACCGGCAGATCGCCTGTCATATCACGCGCACGACGCCCCGTGCGCATCGCATTATCCAAGAGGCGCTGCCGCAATCGCCGCTGCGCACCGGCGCGATATCCGGTCCCGGTCCGCGCTACTGCCCGTCCATCGAGGACAAGATCACGCGCTTCGGCGACCGCGACGGTCATCAGATTTTTCTGGAGCCGGAGGGACTGGACACGCCAAGCGTCTATCCCAACGGGGTGTCGACGTCCCTGCCGGAGGAAACGCAGCAGGCCTTCATCCGCGCGATTCCAGGGCTGGAAGAGACGCGCATTCTGCGGCCGGGTTACGCGATCGAATATGACTATGTCGATCCGCGCGAACTCGACGCGTCGCTGCAGACCAAACGCATCAAAAGTCTATATTTCGCCGGTCAGATCAACGGCACGACGGGCTATGAGGAAGCCGGGGCGCAAGGGCTTGTCGCGGGACTGAACGCCGCCGCCAGCGCTGACGCGCAAGCGCCGATCCTGTTCGACCGCGCCGAGGCCTATCTTGGCGTCATGATCGACGATCTCGTCACCCGCGGCGTGAGCGAACCCTATCGCATGTTCACCTCGCGCGCCGAATATCGGCTGTCGCTGCGCGCCGACAATGCCGACGAACGTCTCACCGCACGCGGGCTGACGCTCGGCTGCATCGGACCCGTCCGCGCGAAGCATTTCGCGGAGCGTAGCGCCCGGCTGCAGGCGGCCCGCGCGCTGTTGTCGGAGTTGTCGCTGACTTCTGCGGCGGCGGCGCGACATGGCTTGCCGGTGTCGTCGGACGGGCAGCGGCGTAGCGCCTTCACGCTCTTGTCCTTCCCCGATATCGACCTCGGTCGGCTCAAGGCGATCTGGCCGGAACTCGCGGGACTCGACGAGGACAGCGCCGCGCAGGTCGAGATCGACGCAAAATATGCGGTCTATATGGAACGACAGTGGGCGGACATCGCCGCCTATCGCCGCGACGAGGACGCCGCGCTGCCGGCGACGCTCGACTATCGCGCCATACCGGGACTCTCCGCGGAACTCTCAATGAAGCTCGCGTTTCTGCGCCCGATGACGCTCGGACAGGCGCAGCGGATCGAAGGCATGACGCCGGCGGCGCTTACGCTCCTCGCGGCGCGGACGCGGCGACGCATCGCCGTCGCTGGCGAATGAGGGCGCCGCAATCGGACGACCGCGCGGCGGCGCTCGCGCTCTGCCCCTCGATCCGCGGGAGGATCGAGGAGTTTGAGACCTATGAGCGGCTGCTCCGCGCCTGGCAGCCGAAGATCAATCTGGTCTCGGCGCAGACGCTGCAAAATCTTTGGGTCCGCCATTTCGCCGATTTGGCGCAGTTGCTCGACCTTTGCCCCAACGCGCTACGATGGGCGGATCTTGGGTCAGGCGCCGGATTTCCCGGCATGGTTCTCGCCCTGCTGCTGAAGCAGCGCGTGGGCGCCGTTGTACATCTGATCGAAAGCGATCAGCGCAAGGCGGCCTTCTTGCGCGCTGTTTCACGTGAAACAGAGGCGCCGGCGGAAATCCACGCTAGCCGAATCGAAGAGGCTCTGCCGCCGCTGCGCGGACGAATTGAGGCGATTAGCGCCCGCGCGCTGGCGCCTTTGCCGCAGTTGATCGATTGGTCGCGCGATCATCTGTTGAAAACTGCCGTCGGCGTGTTTTTGAAGGGCGAAGAATGGCGCGCCGAATTGACCGCTGCTCAACGCGAAGATAGTTTCAGCTTCAGCAGCTTCGAAAGCCGCACCCATTCTTCTGCGCGCATCATCGTCGTTTCCGCCGAAGCCGCGCAGGCGTCAACTCCCGAGAGTCCGACCCCTTGACCGAGCCTCAGAGCAATCCGCGCGTCATCGTGGTCGCCAATCAAAAGGGCGGCGTCGGCAAGACCACGACCACGATCAATCTCGGCACGGCGCTCGCCGCCGTGGGCGAAACGGTGCTGGTCATCGATCTCGACCCGCAGGGCAATGCGTCGACGGGACTAGGCGTCGATCGCAAAAGCCGTCGCGTGTCGACCTATGACGTGCTGCTGGGCGAAAGCAGTCTCGACGACGCGACGATTGCGACTGCGGTGCCGCGGCTCGCCATCGCGCCGTCGACGCTCGATCTCCTCGGCGTCGAGTTGGAGATCGCGGGCGACAAGGATCGCGCTTTTCGCCTTAAACGCGCCTTGGCGGAACTCGCCGCTACGGAAGGGCGCGGCGACGCGCGGCGCTACACCTATATTTTGATGGACTGTCCGCCGTCGTTGAATCTGCTGACGATAAACGCGCTGGCGAGCGCGGATGCGGTGTTGGTGCCGCTACAATGCGAATTCTTTGCGCTCGAAGGTCTGTCGCAGCTGTTGGCCACCGTCGAGCAGGTGAAGAAGAACCTCAATCCGGGTTTGGTCATCCACGGCGTCGTGCTGACGATGTTCGACGCGCGCAACACTCTGGCGACTCAGGTCGTTGCGGATGTTCGCCGCTTCATGGGCGACAAGGTCTATGAGACCGTGATTCCGCGCAATGTTCGCGTGTCGGAAGCGCCTTCCTACGGCAAGCCCGTGCTGCTCTACGACCTCAAATGCAGTGGAAGCCAAGCCTATCTCAAACTCGCCTCTGAGGTCATCGAGCGAGAGAAGGCGTTGCGCGCCGCCTAGCGACGGCTGATTTCATCATCGGAAGCGAGAGAGACTTTGAAAACAGGAGACGAGCCGAGGCCAAGGCTTGGCAGAGGGCTTGCGGCTTTGATCGGCGACGCGAGCGACGAGGCGCCGGCTCTGGAGCGCCTGCGCGGCCAGCGCCGCGTGCCAATCGAGTTTTTGCGGCCGAATCCCCGCAACCCGCGGGTGAGTTTCCGCGAGGACGATCTCGCCGATCTCGCCGCATCCATTCGCGAAAAGGGCATCATTCAGCCGGTCGTCGTTCGCACCGTGGCCGGCGTCGCCGACGCCTATGAGATCATCGCCGGCGAGCGTCGCTGGCGTGCGGCGCAACTGGCCAACCTGCGGGATGTGCCGGTCGTCATTCACGAGGCCGATGATCGTGAGGCGCTGGAGCTTGCGATCATCGAAAATGTGCAGCGCGCCGACCTCAACCCGCTGGAGGAGGCGCGCGGCTATGAATCGCTCTGCGCGGAATTCGGCTATTCGCAAGGCGATCTCGCCAAGATCATCGGCAAGAGCCGCCCGCATGTGGCGAACACGTTGCGCCTGCTGAATTTGCCGGAAGAGGCGCGCAAACTCGTCGCCGAGGGCATGCTCTCGGCCGGACATGCGCGCGCGCTGCTATCGGTGAAGAACGCCGGCGCTCTTGCACAAAAAATCGTTTCGGACGGGCTCACCGTGCGCGACGTCGAGCGGGTGGCGCAAAAAGAGGCCCAGGACGGCGGCGCCAGGCCGCGCAAACCGCGCGAGGAAAAAAGCTCGGAACTGCGTGCGATCGAAAAGGCGCTCAGCGAGCACCTCGGGTTGGCGGTCGTGATCCAGGGCGGCGACGAGCGCGGCGAGTTGCGGCTGCGTTACGAGAAGATGGAACAGCTCGACGACGTCTACAAACGTCTTATGGGCTGGTGACCGGGCGGCGTGCGCCCGGCGGCCGGCCTGTTACTTTAATTCATAGACCGCTAGCGGGCTCGTCCCCGGCATATCCTTGCGCGCGAGCCAAGTCGGCGTCTCGCCGCGGGAAAGCGCCGCGGCAAGGCCGTTAGGCGCAAGCTTGATGAATCCCGCCGGCTCCCCAGGGCACCACAGCACCAGCTGCGCGCCGGCCTTGCGCAGGATGGTCTCCGCGGCGCTCGGCTCCGCCAGGAACGCGTCGGCGAGGAGGCGATTGCCCTGATTGTCGCGATGATAGGGTCCGGCGAAGGCCGAGTGCTGCGTATAGGCCAGCAGATAAGGGCCGAAGTCGAAGGAAGCGACGACGCGCGCCGGCGCGATTTGCGCAAGAGTCGAGAGAACCTCTCTCTTGCGGCAGGCGCCATAGTCGGGCTTCTTCTTCTGCTCCGCGGCGGGAGCGGGTTTTGCGCTTAAGGCCTCATCCTGGTCGGTTTGCGGCAGCACCGTCGCCCAGCCGACCGGCGTCACCGCCAGACAGATCACGAAAGCGCAGAGGGCTCGGGTCAAGGCGCTGAACGACGCCGTCACGCGCTCGGCGAGAGCAGCGACGAGCACGACGAGCGGCGCCATGGCGAGCGGCGTGACCGAAGTGAATATCCTGACTTGCCAGAACATGCCGCCGAGAAACCCGACCGCCACCATGGCTGCGGCGATCGCCCAGCGCTGACGGACGAGGTCCTTGGTCCTTAAAGCCTGGGCGAGGGCGACGGCGAATCCGAACAAGACCGGCAGCGCAGTCGTTGGAATAACGTTGGGAGATCTTTTCCAGAACTTCCACAGCGGCGTCGCTTCAGTTACATGCGAGAGCCAAAGCTCGCGGACCAGCGGATCGACGCCGCCGAGCGGGTCGCCGACGCATTGCGGGTGGATCGCGATGAAGGTCGCTACAACCGCAAGTGCGGCGATCCCGACGGCGCAGGCGCGGGCGCCGATCGTCGAAAGCCGCGCGGAGAAGAGCGAAAGCGCGGCGAGCGCCGTAGCGCCTACGAGGAAGGCGCCAACATAGACCGAGGAATAGGCGTCGCAGGCGGCGATCAGGTAACGGCTCGGGGCGACGGTGGCGGCGTAGGTCGCCGGAATGCAAAGACCGATGCCGGCCGCGAGCCAAAGCAAAACCGGACGCAACTTGGCGCCGTCGAGCGCAAAAATAATTGGCGCCGACGCCAGCATGACAGCGAAAAAGGGCAGATTTTCCAGGCTGATGGCGAGGGAAAGCGCCATCGCGGCGCTGGCCGGCAGCATGGCGCGGGCGAAAGCCGGGTCAAGTCCGCGCAGGAAAAAGCCGAACGCCGTCATCAGAAGCACGATTTGCGGCGCGTGGTGATCTATTCGGCCCGGCACGAACTGCATATACATTGCGCCGGTGAGCAGCGCGAGAAATACGGCGATGTGCCGAGAAGCTGTCGTATCGAGCGCGCGCGCATACCAGGGCGACAGTCGGAACAGTAAGACTAACAGCGCCAGCGGAAACAGCAGCCGGGCGACGATTTCGGCCCGTTCCGTGGAAAGAAACAGGCGGAAAAACAACTGCATCGCCGCGAGAGGCGCGTCGACCACGCGCGACCAGTGGCTGAACACGCCGGCAGGGGGATCGAGACGGTAGGACGTCATGTCGAACCAGGGCTGGCCGGCGAGCAGATCGCGGACCTGCACCGCGCGCATGGCGTCGTCCGTGTCGAAGAAGGCGCCGGTCGACCAGACCTGCTGCGTCTGGGGGAACGTCAGCCCGATGGCGGCGGCCGCAGCCAGCGCGATCGTCCCCCACAGCGGGAAGGCGGCGAGCCGCGCGCTCAAATATTCGATGTCTGCGGCAAGACGCACGAAGTCCATCGCCTGCGCTCGAATCTCATTAGAAAACAGTAGTGAACGACGGGCGGTGAAATTGAATGCGAAAACGACGGCGACAGTCGGCAGTTTCGCCATCGCAACTCCGAGCCCCATCTCGCCGACAAAGAAGCCCATCAGCGCTTCATTGAGCACAAGGCCGACGAGTCCAGTGACGAGAAAGCCGAGCGCCTCATGCGAGGGATGCAGCGTTCTGGAGTTGCGAAAGACGTAACGCACGCTCAGCGCGTAGACGAGGAGCAGCCCGAGCAGAAATCCGATCGCGGCGGCGAGCAGGTAATTCACGCCCAGTATCTTATTCAAGCATAGCAGCGTCATCGCGTCGAGCGCGAGTGCGACGCCGCTCGCGGCGCCATATTTGACCATATCGACGATCAATCGGCCAATAGGCCCGCGCCGCGATCGATCGAGAAAAGCGAAACGAGCATCGACCGCTTGCGTCATGATCAGGCGACCTTCCGCGGCACGAGACGCTCGCTCGACAGCGCTTCTTTCGCGCCGGAAACGCCGGCCTCAGAATATTCGGCGTCCTCATTGACGCCCCAGACGTCGTAGAGCATCTCGCCGGCGATGATGTTGAGCGCGGTCAGCACGCCGGTCATCATCGCATGGTCCTGGTTGTTGTATTTGTGCATGCCGTTGCGGCCGATGAGATGCAGCGTCGGGAAGCGTGTCGCGATCTCGCGCCGGATCGTCTGCACATTCTCGGTATAGTCATCGTCATAGACCGGATAGGCCTTGGCCTGGCGCACGACGCAGGCGTCGAAGACGTCGGTTCGGATCCATCAGGCCGATCTTGCCGATCTCCCGCTTGGCGAGCGCGATGAGGTCCTCGTCGCTGCGCGGTCCAGAGCCCGTCGCCTTCGAAGCAGAAATATTCGAGGCCAAGGCAGGTCGAGTCGCCGTCCGGCACCATTTCGGGCGACCAGGAGCGGAAATTCTGCACGCGGCCGACCTTGACCTAGGGATCGTGGATGTAGACCCAGTTGTCCGGCAGCTCCTTCTGCGGCCGGCCGATCAGCACCACGGTGAGAAAATCGCGATATTTGAGGTCGCGCGCATGGAATAGGCTGAGCGGCTTCGGCTCGAGCGCGTTGATGAGTTCGCGCATCGGCGCGGAAGAGAGCGACATTGCGCGCGCGATAATGTTCTATCGGTTCCGTCCGCGCGCGTCGCCTCGACGCTCCAGATTTCTGGCGGCCTCGTCGTAGCTCAGCGCTACTGACGCTGCGGTCCCATCAGCACGCGGCCGCCCTGCGCCGAGATCTTGCGCGCAGCCGCCTCCCACATCATGCCGGGCCCCCGCCGCGGATAGCGGAAGGACTTCGATCAGCGTCTTGGCGCCCGCGCCCGCCTTGCGCAGGCCGAGCGAACGACGCAGGCCGTCGACGATCGCGGCGCCAAGGCTAAGGCCCTTGATGCGCTGGGCCGCCCAATCGGCGGAGATCTCGTCGCAGCTCATCCCCCACACTTTTTCGGTGTAGGTCTTGAAGAAGATCCCGAACAGCCGTTCCCCGAATTGATTGCGCACCCACTGGTGGAAGGTGCGCGGGTTCTTGTTCGGAAAAGCCTTGGCGTAGGCGTAGGAGGCCATGCACAGGGCGCTCTCGAAAACGCCGAGATTGCGCAGCGCCTCGAAGGCCTTCAGCGGATAGGCGAAGAATTTGCCGTTGTAATAGATGCGCGAGAGCCGAGGACGCTGCGAGAAAGTCGTCAGGCAAGATTTCGTTCCACAGATCGACGATTTCCTTGGACTTCGAGAAGAAACGGTGGCCGCCGATATCGAACAGGAAGCCCTTGTAATTGACGGTGCGGCTGATGCCGCCGACATAGGTCTCGTCCTGCTCCAGAATGAGCGCGTCGTGGCGATTTTTGGCTAGGGTATAGCCTGCAGTCAAGCCGGCAGGGCCGGCGCCGATGATCAGCGTTTCGATAATGTCGCTCATGTCCGCCCTGAAAACATCGGCGCGCGCGTTGAAAGCGCGTCCTTTGGATGGCAGGCGGCAGCCCTTCGCTCCGCCTTTGGAGCGACTATGGGGCTTGCGAGTTAATGTCGGCTTACGTCTGAAGCGTCAGAGCGGTGCGTTTGCAATCGGTTCGAGAACGGCGTCGCCGTTGCGGCGGCGTGCGGCAAAGCGCTTTTCCGAGTTAAAGCGCCGGGGCGAGCGCCGGTTGATCAGCGCCGCTGACTTGATCGAAACGCGCCTCGGGTCGGGTTTGTCGGGCTAATTTGGCGATCTCTTCGGCGGTCGGGGGATTGGTCGGATGTGAGCTGAGACACATGCGCGTCTTGGTCTTCACCGGCTTCGACATGCCCTCGGTTGAAAAATAGAATTCGCCCGCATTCATGCGTCCAATGTCGGAGCCGCCCCCGCCTTTCGCGGCCATCAACTCTTGGATCGCTTGAATGGTCGCCGGGGCCGCCATGCGTCCATAGACATGGGTCAGGCAATTTGAGACGAGACCATTGTCGATGCCTCTCGGCAGTTGCGTGGCGAAGATCATCCCCAGCCCGTATTTTCGCGCCTGCGCCGCCAATGCCAGCGTGCTCGCCTTGCAGGGGGTCGATTTGCCGGATGGCGCGTAATTTTGCGCCTCGTCGAGAACGTAAAGACGCGGCGTTTTGCTCGGGTTCTGTTTGATCCAGCTGAACAGCGCCATCTGCAGTTGGTTGACGAAGGTCTGGCGCGCGGTCTCGCTGCCGATGCCGGCGAGATTGATCACCGAAATGCGGGCGCGGCCGGCGCTGCTCGCGTAAAGCGCGCCTATGTCGACGAGCGCGACGCCGTTTTGCTGCAGCAGCGGATTGACCGCAATTGCGGCGTAGAGCTGATTGGCGAGATTTTTGCCGATGCTGACGGCCTTGTCGATCCTGCACGCCTCTTCGGGCAGATCGCCAAGCAGCGCCGCGAGCGCATTTAAATCCCCGCCGACGCCGGACGTTGCGAAGATCCGCAGAGCGTCCGCAAGCACGCCCCGGGCAAGAGCCGCGCCGCCGCCGCCGCCGGTTGCGATATGCGCTTCGAGCGTCGCCTGCGCCATTTGGACGGCCGCGGTCAACTCATCCGGAGCGTCCTTGACTGCGGAAAAATCCGGCAGGAGCCGAAGATTTAGCGGATTGCCGCTGGAGACGCCCGGCGTCCAGATCACCACATCGGCTTTTTTCAAATATGCTTGCGCTTTGGCGGCGTCGGTTTCATCGAAGCCAGCCGGCGGCGTCTCCCAGGCGTCGCCGAGGCGGGCAAGATCGTTGTTGATGTCGAGCACGATCGCCGGACAGCCGAGCAACGCCGCCTCTTCGACAATGCGGCGCAACAGCACGGTCTTGCCGGAGCCGGGGCCGGCGATGATCGCGGTGTGGCGCGGCAGCAGGCCGAGTTTGAGCGACAGTTCCTCGCCGCCGGCGATCATGCGGCGGCCGATCGGGATGCTGGCGAGCTCGGGCCCGGGCTGCGGCGAAGTCGCGTCGACGACGGGTTCCGGCGCAGAGACGGGTTGCTGCGCCGCGGTTTTGGCGGGCGTAGCCGGCTTGGCGCCGGGCGCTGCCGGAAGAGCTTCCTCAGCCCTCGTTTCAGTCCTGTCCGACAGCGTGAGAAAAGCGGGAGGGCAGAGCCCGGCGATTTTGAACAGCTCGGTTTCGAACAAGGGCTTGCGCGCGCGCAGCCAGGACTCGAAATGCGGCGGCTTCTTCGCAGCCATCGCGCGCAGCGCCGCGAAGATGCGAAGATCCTTTTCCGACGGCTCGACGAATCGTCCGCCGGCCTTCTGGAATTGATCCACGAGCTGCTTCGTTCTCGCGCCGCCCGGCGGCTGGCTGTTTCGCAGCACATAGAGATGGCGGAAACTTAGCGCCCGAGCGACCCCGGATTCGGTCATTGCAGCGTGCAGTCGTGTCTGGAAAGCAATCGCATTATTTTTGCCTAGCGGAAGAAAACAGTGATGCTGTTCGCTGTCCCCGTCCGTATGGAAAATAAATTTTAAGCGCCACAACAGGGCTAAATTTGCCTGACCGCTATGGCGCTGGGTTTCCACATCGATATTTTCTGGAAGTTCGAGGTGACTTTCGTAGAGGCGCAGAGCGTCGTCGAGTAGGTCTGCGATGACCTCGTCGCCTCTGTCACCAAAACAATCGTCGATAACGGCGCACTTTGCCCGCGCTGCAAAATCGCTATCTAGCCCTATATTCTTTTTATCCTCTACAGGCGGTGCTTCTCGAAATAAGTCATTGCAAAGGATAATTTCATTGTTCTTTTCGCAGCGCAAACGGTGCGCTTCACAGGCCATCAATATGCGCCGCGGCGAGGAATTGACAGCGGAATTAAAAGCAGCTTCAGTGAAGGGCCAAGTCGGAAACTCTGGCGTGAATTTATCCCGATCATAGCTTTTTGCGAGGCGTGCTGCGACAAAACTGCGGGCGATTTCAGCACTCGGTAGAGACTCCAAAATATATGGAGACTTGAAGCGCTCAACAACAGAAACTGGAACTTTTTGCTCAACGATTTTCCACGTTGCTTCAAGACAGGATAACACAGTTACAGCGCGCCGTTTGACATCATGCAAATCCATGAAGCCTTGCGCGAGCGCATCAACGATAGACTGCGCCTCCGCCCGTTCCAACTCCGCGTCAGCCTC
This sequence comes from uncultured Alphaproteobacteria bacterium, assembly GCA_963820145.1. GTDB lineage: Bacteria > Pseudomonadota > Alphaproteobacteria > Rhizobiales > Beijerinckiaceae > Methylocystis. The sequence goes on along the minus strand of CAWFZD010000077.1, from coordinate 212,502 downwards.
GTCTGGAGTCTTGGAGCGCAACAAGGCCGCGTCGAGTTTTGAGTTGGTTGCGCTCACGATTGCGTCGATCTGATCGATAGCGATCATCGTCGGCGCTACGAGGCTCATGATCCAAGAGACGCCTTTCACGACCTTTAACGGGTCGTTTAGCGCCTGAAAACCGAAGCGCTTCGCATCCTCCGCCTCGCTGATATTTTGCCCTTGGAGCCAATAATAAGCGATATCATGGATATTGTTATCTTTGGAAAGCAATAATATCAACGCGATAAGAACGTCCCTATGCTCATTGGCGTCTTTTGTATAGGCTTTGCTCAACTTCCTAACAAAAAGTGTCGCGAGTTCTGCAACGAGACCGTGTTTATCCTTGTGTTTCCGCGTAGCAATTTCATGCATCTCTTTTTCGGCGTTCAAATGCACCGAAAGTCTGTGCACCAGATGGTAATGCTGCGTCTGGCCGTCCGGCATCACCGCCTGCAGCGAATTGAAGAAAGACAGCGCTGTCGAGGCCCAGAAATCCTTGACGCCGATCAGATCGACGAGAATGAACCAGCCGCCGGACTTCCAAACCCGTCGCCGCAATTCACCGACAAGATGCGTCTTTCCGGAACCCGCCGTCCCGACGACGACTTGGCCGACAGGCTCGCTGTCATCGGGCTGATAGTTGCGCGTCGCGCGCGTAAAATCATTGAAAATCGCATCGGCCACATCGCCGTTCAATGCGTCGACATGGTCGGCAGGGTCGCTCCAGACGCTGCGCAAGCCTCTGACCCAGCGAAAATCGGCTGATAGAAACGCCTCGAGTTTCGGCATTATCTTTTTATCCATAAAATGTGCCGGGCCTCGCCGGCGATGTTGAGCGCGGAGTCGTGATCGGCTTGAGTGAGTTCGCGACGGTTATCCTGCCGCATGAGTTCAGCTTCTCTGGATCGCATCATGCCGACCAAGGCTTGGTCGAGCGAAGCGCGTTCAATATCGGCGAGACGCGGGCGCAAATCCCGAAGCAGCACGTGAGTGTTCAACCTGCCGCCCGTCAGTTCGAGAAAAGCGGCGCGGATACGGTCGGGGAGCGAGCGGCCGTCCGCAGCCGGCGGCGGCGCGGCGGTCTCATCTTCCAAGGCGGCCGCCTCATTCGGCGCGTCGGCGCCCGGCATGAAGAAATCGGCGAGGATCATCTGTTTGGCGGCGAGAAAAAGCTTTATCCGCGCGAGCCAGTCCTGCAAAATCGTCTCGGCTGCGGTTGGGTTCACGAAGAGTGGCGCGTCCAATTTGTCGAAGGCGTAATCCCAACCCTTGTCGTTCAACTCGAGCCAAAATTTGCCGTCCCGCTCTCCCACCCTTATCAGCCCGGCCCGCTCCATGGACGTGCGTTCCGAAGGCGTAACGAGGGGCTTTATTTCGCTTTGAAAAGCTTCCCCACCCTTGCCGAGCAGGGCGAACAGAATGAGATTTCTGGTCTTTTCCAGCAGGCTTGGCGAGACTTGCGGGTCGTCGCTCAGCCTTTCAACCTGCGGCGCGCCGGGCAGCGACGCGGCATGTTCCCAACCCTTGTCGGTGAGTTCGATCCAGGTTTTTCGTCCCTGCTTGCTCACCTGAATCAGTCCGGCTTCTTCGAGCTCCGCGCGGTCCTTCGTCCCGAGCTTTGGCTTGATGGCGGCTTGAAAATCGCGGCCGCCCCTACCGAGCAGCGCGAAGAGGACAAGAGTGTGCTTATCCGCCTGCCGGTTCCCCGGCGCGCGGGCCGCGATATGCGGCTGCGCGGCGATGTCTCGGCCCAAATCGGTTATCGCGAGCCGAATTTTTTTCTCATTCGGGACCTGGAGAATGAGCTGCAGCTTTATCAGGGCGTTGCGCTCGTCCGCTTTTACGACCGGTTTGATTTCGCTTTGAAACGCGCTTCCGCCCTTTTCCAACAGCGCCAAAAGAACATCGTATTGTTTTTTAGTTAAATCCAAAGCGTCGCTCCTGATTTTCTTCGGGCCGCGCACACTCAAAAAACTTTACTCCAACCGGTTCGCTTCTAGCACCAATCCACTCAAGATCAAGCGCGGCGCAATCGTGCGAGGTCACGAATTTTTTCGATCGCCTTCGCGAGATCGATTGCGATTTCATGGTTCGTGAGACGCAGCACGAGATAGCCGCTCAGCATCAAATCGTAATCGCGGTGTCGGTCGCCGCAAAAGGCTTGGAACTTGCCGTGATCTTTGAAGCCGTCGAGTTCGACGACGAGCCCGCGCTCGGCGCAGAGGAGATCGACGCGCGGCTTCGCGCCTCTGATTGTTCGTATCGTTTGGTTGAACGTAAACAGCGGCGCGAGTTCTGCGTCATTCGCAATCGCATCGGCGACGCGCCGCTCCGTGTCGCTCAAGGGATGCGGGGCGCCGCTCCAAGGCGCGATCCAATCGACCCCTGCTTCGCCGCGGCTATCCGCGTCTTGGCGCTCTTGCTCAAAACCGGTCGGCGCCTCGTCAAGGATGCGTCGCGCGCCATGCAGAAAGCGATCGTAGGGCGCGTCGTCAGCCGGCGTTTGCGCGAACAGCGCGACCACGCCGCCGCCGAAATGTCGCGCGATCCAATCGAGACCATGCAGCACGGTTTGCACATTCGTCGTCGCGCCGCCGCCGTCCATTTCGGCGATAAGACACAATCCCTCCGGGCTGATCGTTCGCGCGAGCTGCGCCAGTTCGACGGCCGGCGCGAGTTTCCTGTCGCGCGGAGGCAGGCCAGCCAACGCATGGTTGACCGCCGTCGCGGCCCAGGCGGGCGACAGTCCGTGGCGCTCCGCCGCCGCCTTGGCGATGGCCGCGGCGCGCTCGCGTCCCCTCGCGTCGTTTCGACAGGCGGAAAAATCGGCTTCGCCGCACCAGGCCGGCCATAGCTGCAGTAAAGTCGCAGCTAAGAGATCAAGTGTCTGCGCGACGACGGCCTCCGGCGAGCGCGCTGCGGCGAATCGCAAGAACAAGGCGCGGCGGCGAGTCGTTTGCGGATCGAGCTCGTCGAGCGCCGCATGCAGCGCGTCTTGGCTGCCGACGAGGGCGCAGAGGCTGCCGGGCGCGAGGGCGAGGATGAGTTCGGCGGCGTCGGCGGAACTGATGGCGGGCAAATGGCTCAAGGCGATAAATCCATAGTTCGAGAAACCTTAGATGGCTCGAACGGACGTCAGCCTTCGAATGTCGCCGCGGCGACCGCGTCGGCTTCCGCTTCGGCGTCGCCCAAGGACGGAGCAAAACGCGGCGAGAGATAGCGTTCGAGCGGACCGTGACTGCGGCGCTGGCGCCCGGTTGCGGATTTGGCCTCGCCGTCGAGCGAGGGGTCGTCGTCCCGCGCCAGCAGGCTCTCGTCGGCGTAGGCGCCAGGGCTCGAAACGCGCGGCCGTCGCCGCTTGAGCAGGCTTTCGAGCCGCGTCTCGGCTTCGATCAGACTTTCGTCGTCGAGCATATAGCGGCCGCGCCGATCGACATAGGCCGCGCCGTGGCGCACGAGCCGGTTCAAGAGGCCGATGAGATTTTCCTTCACGGCGGCGGGGAGGGATTGGGCGCTCTCAGCCTGCGCGTCGAAGGCGCTCATGGCGCCGTGAACGGGGCGCGACTCGCGCAGCAGCGTCTTCATCACGCGGGCGTCGCAATCGTCCGCATCGCTGTCGGTGAGGTCCACCAGCGCCGGCAAGGGTCGGCGCTGCCTGCTCTTCGCATCGCGCTTGAGGATTTCCGACAGGAGCTTCATGACGAACATGAAAGCGTCCTGAGCGACCGCGACGCCGATCGCCATCGTCGCGTCCGGCGTGAAGCTCAGGAAAGCCTCGCGCGCGAGTTCGAATCGATTGCGCTCCATGCTGTGGCCGCGTAGAAAATCGTCGCTGCGCTTCAAGAGCGTTTGCACGTCAGCTTCGCTGAGACCCGCGGCCTTGCCGGCGACGACGCAGCCGTCGACGAGTTTTTTCGCCTCGTTGAAGCCCGTCGCCGCAACGGTTCTGTCGGCTTCCGGCGCATTGCGGACGCGCAACGAAATCTCCTGCAGCGAATCGCGCAACTCCCCATCCAACGAACATTTCTTGTCGAAGACGGCGCGGCCCGCGAGGACGGCGTCGCGCTGCGCGAACATTTCGCGGGCCTCGTCGCCCGCCGGTTCGCAAGCGTATTCGGGGGAGATCGACGCCGGCGCGACGTTCGACTGCCGCTCGGCGCCAAGCAGCGCCATGCAAGGGATTTTGATCGCGCTCAACGAGCTGAGCGTCGGATCGGCGCGGAAGGCCTCGCGCGCCTTGCCGAGCGCGCGCAGCGTCGCGGCGAGGTCCATCTGCGTCGTGGAGACCGACGCCTGGGCCTGCCCGCTGCGGGCCAGCGCGCTCTGCTCCTGTTGTCGCAGCGTGACGATCTGCCCCGTGAGCACGTCGTGCTGGCGTATCGCCGCAGCCCGCTCGTTGATCGGCGCCGCCATGGAGTCGCGCAGCGCCGCGAGTCGTTTGCGCGTGGCGGAGGCTTTGGCGCGATGCGCGAGACAATTGGGGCCGCAGGCTGCGCCGAGATTGTCGAGGCCCTTGGCGGCGTCGGCTGCGAGCTGGTCTTCCTGTCGCGCGTTGGAGGCGAGGGCGGCCGCTTCGTCCTGCTTGGATCGAACGACGGGATCGAGATCGGCGATGGTGCGCTCGAGGCTCGCGATTTTGTCCTGCGCCTCTGCGAGCTGGCGCCCGAGCGAATTCGCCTCCAACACGTCGGCGGCGTTCTTGCGCGCGGCTTCCGCGGCGGCGCGTTCTATCGCTTCCTCGCTTTTACGCAAGTTTTCGCGCAGCCGCTGTTCGCCGGCGCCGTTCGCGGCCTGCGCGACCGCGTCGAGCGCTTCGAGATGCGCGCGCACCGTGGGCGCATTGCTGATTTTTTGCGCCTGCGCCGCGAAATTCTGATCGATCGTCTTCGACGTCGCGAGCAGCACGTCGGCGGCGAGCGCCATCGGCTGCAACTCGCTGACGATCTTGCGCGACGAGAGGCGGAAAATATTGTTGTAATAATAAGTGAAGGAGAAGAACGCCGAGATCGAGAAGACGAAGGCGTAGACGCAGGCCGTGATGATGGTCTTGACGACGATGCGCTCGCCGGGAAACTGCCTGCGCGCGATGAGCGCGCCGAGGTCGGCGCCGAGCGACCAGGACGTCGCCGCCAGCATTGAGAGGATGGCCGTGGTTCCGATGAAGGCGCCGATGAGGCCGACCGCATCGCCGCCGTCACGCCGCATGATGTCGACCATGCCGCTGGAGGTCGTGTAAAATACCCAAAAGAAAACCGGCACCGCCACCGCAAAGGCGAGGCGTCCGATTTCAAGCTTCGTCGGCGTTAGCGCGGTTAGCCGCTCGCGGGCCGCGCGCAGCAGCTCCCGTCCTCGCTTGCGGGCCGGGCCCGGCTGCGACTCTGCTTGCGCGTCCACCAGCGTGAGCGGCGGCGGGGCGATCATCTCATTCATGCCAAATCTTCCAGATGGCCAATTTCTTTCTTATGGCCAAGTCTTCCAAGTCAGGGGCGACGCCCGGCAGATTAGCATGCAGCGACGGGCTCATTGCAATGGCCGAGACGGGCCGAGCGCCGCGCCCGCGCCGACGCGAAACGGCGCGCGTTTCCCACGCGTCTCAGCATTGACGGGCGCGCGACCATCCATTGAGCGGTAAATACATGCTTGGCTTGCTTTGAAAAAACAGACCAAATTTATTATTGTGCGAATCGCTGCGCTTGACGCGGATATGTGTTTGCAGCGATCGCTTGCTGGTTCAGTTGCAATCATCCCATAAATTGGAGATTGGTCGATGGCACAAAAGTTTGTCCGCAAGTTGCTCGCGGAGTTTTTCGGCACCTTCTGGCTCGTGTTCGGCGGTTGCGGCAGCGCAATATTCGCCGCCGCCTTCCCGCAGCTCGGCATCGGCTTCATGGGCGTCGCGTTGGCCTTCGGCCTCACGGTGCTCACCGGCGCCTACGCCTTCGGCCCGATTTCGGGAGGGCATTTCAACCCGGCGGTGTCGCTGGGCCTCGCCGTCGCCGGGCGCTTCTCCTGGAAGGAACTCGGTCCTTACGTCGTGGTGCAGGTGCTCGCCGCGATCGTCGCCGCCTCGGCGCTTTATGTGATCGCAGTCGGCAATATCGACTTCTCGCTCGCCAACGGCTTCGCCGCCAACGGCTTCGACAATCATTCGCCGGCGGGGTACACGCTGCGCTCGTCTTTCATCGCCGAAGTGATTTTGACCGGCATGTTCCTGCTGGTCATCTTGGGCTCGACCGAACTCGCTGTCCCCGGCGGCTTCGCGCCGATCGCGATCGGTCTCGCGCTGACTTTGATCCACCTGATCTCGATCCCGATCGACAACACCTCGGTCAATCCGGCGCGCTCGACGGGTCAGGCGCTCTTCGTCGGCGGCTGGGCGATCGAGCAATTATGGGTGTATTGGGTCGCTCCGCTGATCGGCGGCGCGCTTGGTGGGATCATCCATCGCTTGATCTTCGCGCCGCGGGACGTCTGAGCGTTCGGCTGGAGCGTTTGTTCCATAAGAGTGAAAGAGAGCGGGGTCGCACCGAAAGATTGCGACGCCGCATCTTCGCTTGTTGAGCGCCATCGGACGCGGACAAGTCTCTTAGAGCGCTTTCCGACCGAATGGAATCATTCGGTCGACAAGAAATCGCTCCAGAATCAAAATGCTGGAGCAAATTCTGATCGAAAGAGTCTATCAACTTTTTCGGATTTTGCTCTAAGCGCCGCGATCCGGCCTGATGGATTTTTCGGCGGTTGAAACGGCTTGGCGGCCGGTTTCCGTCGCGAAGCCGAAAACCTCGCTCCAGATTTCAAGGTTTTGCCTATTGTAGTTGACGAAGGCGCCGAAGACGTCGGTCGGCGTCTGAGCCTTGGCGAGATCCTGGCCGAAATGCACGAAGGAGTCGATATTCTTGCGGCCCATGTTCATCGCCTTTTCGGCATAGGACTGGGCAGTGTCGGTCGCCGACTTGTCCGGTTTGAAGGTATCCCAGGTCATATCGTTTCCCTCTGTTTGGCCCCTCGCGCTTAGATAGGGCCGAAAACGATTTGTCCTGGGAAGAATTGCGCTCCAATGGGAATAAAACCGGTTGAGCCTGAGATTGCGGCCCACGCCGCGCGGCGAAGATAAGAATGAGGGCTGGACGCCGGACCGGCTCGGTTTTGCGTCTCAAAGCATCGATGGAAATGGTGGGCGCGACAGGGATTGAACCTGTGACCCCTTCGATGTCAACGAAGTGCTCTCCCGCTGAGCTACGCGCCCGCAGCGGCTCGAGGCCTCTGCGTGAGCGCGCGGTATAACTGCTCGAAGCCCGCCGCGCAAGCGGCGTTGCAATCGTTTTTCACTCGCCCTTTTTGTCGAAACGGATGGCGATGTCCTCCTCCAAAAGGCTCGTTTCGCGAAAATCCATGCGAAACACCTCGAGCGCGGCGGCGATCTCCTCGGCGTTGGGATGGTCCGGCGCAATTTTGATCTCATAGGTGAAGATCGGTTTCTCGTCCTTCGTCAACACCAGCGTATAAATCATGGCCTTTAGCCTTTCAGGAGAACGATCGTTCAACGCAAATTGGCCGGTGCGGGCGCGGGTCAAGCCCTCCCTTGCCCGCTGAAGCTTTCTCCTCGATAGTCCCATCCTATCAGGTGTCGAGAAGCCAAAAAATGACAGTCAAACTCCGTATCGGCACGCGCGGCAGTCCGCTCGCACTCGCGCAGGCGCGCGAACTCATCGCGCGGTTGGCGAAGGCGCATCGCGCCCCGTCAGAGAATTTCGAACTCGCGGTCATTCGCACCACGGGCGACGCGATTCAGGATCGCGCGCTCAGCAAGTCCGGCGGCAAGGGTCTCTTCACCAAGGAGCTCGACCTGGCGCTGATCGACCATATGATCGACTGCGCCGTGCATTCTTCGAAGGATCTGCCGACGCATTTGCCGAGCGAGATCGTCGCCGCGGGCTATCTGCCGCGCGAAGACGCCCGCGACGTCTTCATCGGCCATGGCGGGGCCACGCTCGCCGAGCTCCCGCAGGGCGCCGTCGTCGGCACCGCCTCGCTGCGGCGCGCGGCGCAGGTGAAGCGGCTGCGGCCCGACATTGCGACGACGCTGCTGCGCGGCAATGTCGAGACCAGGCTACGCAAGGTCGAAAGCGGCGAAGTCGCCGGCACGCTGCTGGCGCTGGCCGGGTTGCGCCGGCTGGGCCTCGCCGAAAGGGCGAGCGAAATCCTGCCGCTGGAGAAATTCCTGCCCGCCGCCGGCCAAGGCGCCATCGGCGTCACCTGCCGCGCCGACGATTACGAAACCAAGATCGCGCTGGCGCCGATCCTCGACGAGGCCGCCGGCTTTGCGCTCGCCGCCGAGCGCAGCTTTCTCGCCGTGCTCGACGGCTCCTGCCGCACGCCAATCGCCGCCCATGCGCATATCGACGGCAAGCTCCTGTTGTTCGTCGGCGAAGTGCTGCAGAGCGACGGATCGCAGTCCTTTTCGGCGTCAGGCAGAGGCTCGCCGGCGGATGCTGCGCTCATCGGCTACCACGCCGGTCACGACATATTGCTGCGGTTGCCGCACGGCGTCGCGGGGCTCATGTGACGCGCGTGCTGCTGCTGCGCGCGCAAGCCGACGCGCAGCGTTCGGCGCAGAAGTTGCGCGGCTTGGGGTTCGAGCCGGTGCTGTCGCCGGTGCTGGAGGCCGTCCCGACCGGAGCCGCGCTTCCGGATGAGCCCTTCGACGCGGCGGTCGCGACCAGCGAGAAGGGCGTCGAGTATGGCGGGGCAGGCCGCGCGATCCCGTTGCACGCGGTCGGCGCGCGGGCCGCGGCTCTCGCCAGGACGCGCGGTTGGGGCGAGGGTCTTGTCGCGAACACCGCAGAGGCGCTCGCCGAGGCCATTGCGGGTCGCTACTCGAACCAGGCGCGCTTGCTCTATCTCGCGGGGCGGGAGCGCAGAGCCGGATCTGGAAAAAGCATTGAGCGTCGCCGGCCACGATCTTCGCGTCGTCGAAATTTACGTCGCGCGGGCGGCGACGGGCCTCGCGCCCGAAGCGCTCGCCGCGCTGCGCGACGAAGACCCGCTCTTCGCCCTGCATTATTCGAAACGCAGCGCCGAGATTTTCCTTCGCCTCGTCAACGGGCTCGCCACGGACCCCGCGATCGCGGCGAAGCTTCCAAAGCTGAAGCATTTCGCTTTGTCGCCGGAGGTCGCAGCGCCGCTCGAGCGCGAATTTCCAGGTTCCGTCATCGCCGCGCAAGAGCCGCAGGAAGACAGTCTTCTCTCTTTATTGGCGCGGATTTAGCTCGCGCCGCCGCTCCCTTTTTTGAACCTCGGCTTAGCAGATCAAATTCAGTTCAGCGCAGGCGCTGGATCTGCATGTTCCGACGGGCTTTTGCGAGGGCGAACATGCTCCATCATTTTGAATTTCTTATCGACCGCGGTGGTCGCTTTTAAGGTTTTTGCGCGCCCCCCTTTAAGATTGGCGCATGAGCGTCTATAGTTATTAGGCCGGCGCAAGCCGGATATGGCGATAAATGGCCGTCGTAATAAACCTTTCGGACCCGGGGGCGGTACCCGGCGACTCCACCAGATTCGTATCAGGAGCTAATCGGTTCCCGGGCGGATTTCGGGCGGGGTCGAAATAGGATCGACGAGGGCGTAAAGGGCGTGCTTTTGCTCGGCATGGTTCCGCCGTTATCGGGCCAACCTCATAGTTGCCAATGACAACTATGCTCCGGTTGCTCTGGCCGCGTAATGCGGCCTCGTACTGGGAATCAAGTCCTAAGGGTTAGCTCCTTTAGGCGGGGTTCGGAGGCACCTGGCAACAGAAGCCTCCACTTATTCGCGGATGAGAGGAACGCCCAGCGCGCGCTTCTCCAACTGGATATAATGCGTCGCCTCATGGCCGATCTCATCCGTTACGATCTCCTGGTTCAGGACGCCATGCGCGACGTCATGCGGCGCGTGTTGGCGGATGTCTCCCGACAGCGGCGTGCTTCCGGGCGAACATCATTTCACGATCAGCTTCCGCACCGACGCGCCTGGCGTGCGGCTTTCGCGCCGCCTCGCAGAGCAATGGCCGAACGAACTCACGATCATCTTGCAACATCAGTTTTCCGACCTCGCGGTCGATGAGGTCGGCTTCAGCGTGCGTCTGTCGTTTCGCGGCGTTCCGGAGACGATCTACATCCCCTTCGAGGCGGTGACGGTGTTCTCGGACCCGGCTGCGCCTTTCGGCGTCAAGTTCAATGTCGAGGACGACGCCAAGCGCGGCGATGAGGACGGCGCCGACGCCGCGAAAGCCTCGACGCAAAATCTGAAGTTGGCCAAAACTCCGACGCCCTTCCCTCCTGCGCCCTCAACGCCGACGCGATTGGACAGAGCGTTCAAGGCCGACGAGCGGAAGGCCGATGGGGAGGTCGTCCGCGAGGACGATCTCGCGGGTAAAGAGACCGCAGCGAGCAAGGACGCGGCTGCGAGCGACGACGTCGGCGCCAAGATCGTCTCGATCGACGCCTTCCGCAAAAAGCCGTGATCGCCGAGATCGTCAATCTGCGTCAAGCGCGCAAGCAGCGCGCGAGGCGGGAGCGCGAGGCGCAGGCGCAGAAAAATCGCGCGGCTTTCGGCGTCTCAAAGGCTAAGCGCGAGGCCGGAGGCGCGGAAACGCGTCGCGCCGCCGCGGCTCTCGAGCGATCGGCTCTTTCCGACGAGGCGAGCGCGCCGACCGGCGACCCCGGGATCGTGAGTTAAAACGGGTTCCAGGTCGGGCGCGGGGTGAATTTGAGATAGCCCATGTTGACGCCGAGTCTTGCGCCAAGTCCGGTGCGGATCGGGACGACGACCGCGTCTCCGGCAGTGAGCGCGGTGAAACCGAGGCCGCCGACGAGATAGGCGGAGCCGTCAACGCCGCCGAAGCGCTGGTAGATCGCCTCGACGTCGGGCAAATTGTAGACCAGCATCATGGTGCGGTCGCCGTCGCCGCCGGCGTCGAAGCCGAGCGAAGGCCCCTGCCAGTAAACACGCCGTCGGCCGCGATTGCGCGTGAACATCTCGCCTTCGCCATAGCGCAAACCGCCGATGAAGGCGCCGCCGGCCTCCTGGCCGAGCACATAGGCGTTGGGCTTGCCCCAACGCCCCGTCGCCGTCTCGACTCCTTCCGCGAGCCCGCGCGAGATGGAGCCGAAGAAGCGGTGGCCATTGTCGACGATCTCATTATTGGAATAGGGCTCGGGCCGCTCGTAATCGGCGAAAGCCCCGCCGCTGGTCAGCGCAAGGCATGAGCCGGCGCCGAGCCGCAGGAGCCTGCGCCGTGACGGCATATCGCCGCGCCGGGTTGGGCGTTCGTCAGGACCGGGCATATCGATCGTCTCCTCGCGCATGCTGGAGCCGCGAGTCTGACGCCGGATGGTTAAGGAAAAGTTGGCGCGACGTGCGAAAAAGCCTTTAGCGTCATAAGTCTGGCTTTGGGCTGATGCGCGAGCGCGATTTCAGGCGTCAGCGGCGCAGCGCCCAGTACAACGCCGCCGCGATCAGAACGAGCCCGACCAGCAAGAAGCGGTCCGAGCGGCGACGCATGCCGTCGAGCGCATCGAGGGTTTGCGGCGAGAGCTGCAAACCCTCGGGCGTGATCTCGCCAAATCGCGCCAGCGCGGTTTCGGCGTCGGCGAGCGTTTTCGGCAAATGCGTCGCGAGCTTGGCGAGATCGGCGAGACTGCGCCCGGCGTCTTCGATCTTCGCCTTTGGCCCGAGATTGGCGGCGATCCAGTCGCGCACCACCGGGTCCGACGTCTTCCAGATGTCGAGCTTGGGATCGAGGGTGCGCGCGACCCCTTCGGCGACCACCATTGTTTTTTGCAGCAAGACGAGTTCGGTGCGCGTGCGCATGTCGAACAGCGCCGTGACTTCGAACAGCAGCGTCAAAAGCCGCGCCATCGAAATATCGGCGGCGTTGATCGTGTGCAGCGGTTCGCCGATCGCGCGCAGCGCCTGAGAAAACTCCTCCACCGAATGGATCGGCGGCACATAGCCGGCCTCGAAATGCACTTCGGCCACTCGGCGATAGTCGCGGACGATGAAGCCGTAGAGGATTTCCGCAAGGAAACGCCGCTCCTTGTGGCCGAGCCGCCCCATGATGCCGAAGTCGATCGCGACGACGCGGCCGGTCTTGTCGACGAAGAGATTGCCCTGGTGCATGTCGGCGTGAAAGAAGCCGTCGCGCATCGCGTGACGCAGAAACGACTGCAGCACATTGCGGCCAAGTTCTTTGAGATCATGGCCTTCAGCGGCGACGCGCGCGACGTCGGAGAGCGGAATGCCCTCGATCCACTCCAGCGTCAGGACCTCCTTGGCGGTGCGGTCCCAGTCGACCTCGGGGGCGTGGAAATCCGCGTCCTTCGCGACATTTTCGCGAAACTCCGAGGCCGCCGCGGCTTCGAGGCGAAAATCGGTCTCGAGCCGAACCGTGCGCGCCAGCGTGTCGACGACTTCCACCGCGCGCAGCCTGCGCCCTACGGCGAAGAAGCGCTCGGCGAGCCGCGCGATGAGATACATGTCGGAGAGATCGCGCGCGAAGCGTCCCTCGACGCCGGGACGCAACACCTTCACCGCGACCTTGCGCACCCCCTCATGATAGCGCGCCGACGCGGTGTGCACCTGCGCGACGGAGGCGGCGGCGACCGGCTCGCCGAAGGTGACGAACAGATCGCCGATCGGCTTGCCGAGCGATTTTTCGATGATCGCGATGGCGGCGTCGCGCCCAAAGGGCTCCATGCGGTCCTGCAGCGCGGTCAACGCATCGGCGATCTCGCCGCCGACGACGTCGGGCCGCGTCGCGAGAAATTGCCCGAGCTTGACATAGGATGGCCCGATCTGCGCGAAGGCGCGCACGAGGCCTTTGGCGCCGCCGCTTGCATCCTTGCGGGCGACGAGATTGGCGAGACGCACGGTCCGGCGGCGATCGGCGGCAGCAAGGCCGGATCGACCCCCGTGAACACGCCTTCGCGCGCGAGAATGAAGGCGGCGCGCGCAAGGCGCCAAAGATGCCCGAAGCCTAAGATCACGTGAGGTCCGCCGCTTTAGCCAAATCGATCTTGGGGGACCCTAAGCCGGGCGCGGGATGAAAAGTCAATCGTCGCCGGAGACGAGGCCTTCGGCGCCTACGGCTTCCACCCCGAATGGACCGCGACGACGCCGCCGGTCAGGCGCTCATAGCCGGTGCGGCGGAATCCCGCCTTGCGGATCATCGCCTCGAAATCGTCGGCGCGCGGAAAGCGCTGGATCGACTCCACGAGATAGCGATAAGGCTCCGCGTCTCCCGTCGACGAGCTTGCCGATCGTCGGAATGACGTTGAACGAATAGGCCTCGTAGATCCTGTCGAGGCCTGGAACCGCGACCTGCGAGAATTCCAGGCACAAAAAGCGCCCGCCGGGTTTCAGCACGCGAAACGCCTCGTCCAGCGCAACCTCGATGCGCGGCACGTTGCGGATGCCGAAGGCGATCGTATAGGCGTCGAAGTGGTCGCCCGGAAACGGCAGCGACTCGGCGTTGGCTTGACGAATTCGAGCTTTTCGCCGCCTTTCTGCGCTCTTGCGCGCGCGTCGCGTCCGACCTCCAGCATGTCGCCGTTGATGTCGAGCACGGTGATCCTGGCGTCGCGCGCCGCCTGCCTGGCGATGCGGAAGGCGATGTCGCCGGTGCCGCCGGCGACGTCGAGATGGCGAAAGCCAGGGTGGTTGCGCGCATTCACCTTGGTCGCGAAGAGGTCTTTCCAGAGCCGGTGCATGCCGCCCGACATCAGATCGTTCATGATGTCGTAGCGGCGCGCGACCTTGTGGAACACATCGTCGACGCGGCCCTGCTTTTCGGCCAGCGGCACCTCCGCAAAGCCGAAATGGGTGGAGGCGGCGTCGTCGCGGCTTTGATCGGTCATCAGCGGCTCTTTTCGAGGTTTTGCGTCGCGAGCGGTATAGCGCGCAGAGGCGCCGATGGCTATGGGGCGCATTGATGCGGCCACGACGACCTCATCCGACCCGGCTTCGGGTTATGAAGCTGACTCTCTCCGCGTCCTCCTTCTCCCGCTTGCGGAGAAGGTACGTGGAACCGTGACGGATGAGGGCTCTCGCGACTCGGCGGGTTTCCTCGACGGCGTTTCCGGATGATGTTCAACGGAATATCTCCGCCTCCGATCACAAGGTCGTTCTGGAGGCGAAGAACACAATATCCCTGCCGTTGCAACCATTCATCGCGAACCGCGTCGTGCCGCTTCTGGTCGTCACGTTCGTGGGGAGCTCCGTCAAGTTCTACTATGAACCGATGCTCGAGGCAGAGAAAATCGGCGGGATTAGAGTTGGGGGCGCGAGCCCTCATCCCGACCCGGCTTCGCCGGGCCACCTTCTCCCGCTTGCGGGAGAAGGGTTGCGCCCGGCGATTCCGTCTTCCTTACGCAGCCATCGAATTGGCCTTTTCGATCAGCGCTTCGGCCATGCGGATCGACGCGATGTCGATGAGGCGGCCGTCGAGCGAGACCGCGCCCTTGCCTTCCTTCGCCGCCTGCGCCATCGCCTCGAGGATGCGACGGGCCTTGGTCACTTCCGCCTCCGACGGCGTGAAGACTTCGTTGGCGAGTTCGATCTGCGAGGGGTGGATCGCCCACTTGCCCTCATAGCCGAGCACCGCCGCGCGCTTCGCCGCCGCCTTGTAGCCGTCCGGATCGCCGAAATCGCCGAACGGGCCGTCGATCGGGCGCAGGCCATAGGCTCTGCAGGCGACCATCATGCGCGTTTGCGCCGCGTGCCACTGGTCCATCCAGAAATAGTCGCGCTTGCCGTCCTTGTCCTTGTCGGTCAGGACGCCGTAATCCGGGTTGACGCCGCCGATGACGGTCGTGCGCGCGCGCGTCGAGGCGGCATAGTCGGCGACGCCGAAGGACATCGCTTCAAGGCGCTTCGAGGACTGCGCGATGGCCTCGACATTGGCCATGCCGAGCGCGGTCTCGATCAGGATTTCGATGCCGATCTTCTTGGTGTATTTCTTGGCCTGCTCGATCTGCGTGATCAGCATGTCGATGGCGTAGACGTCGGCCGGCGCGCCGACCTTGGGGATCAGCACGACGTCGAGGCGCGGGCAGTTCTCCAGCACGTCGACGACGTCGCGATAGCAGTAATGCGTGTCGAGGCCGTTGATGCGCAAGGTCATGGTCTTTTTGCCCCAATCGATGTCGTTGAGGCCCTGGATGATGTTCTTGCGCGCCTGCTCCTTGTCGTCCGGCGCGACGGCGTCTTCGAGGTCGAGGAAGACCACGTCCGCCTTGGAGGCGGCGGCCTTTTCGAACATGCCCGGCGCCGAGCCCGGCACGGCGAGTTCGGAGCGGTGCAGGCGCGACGTCGCCTGTTCGATCAAAGTAAAGCTCATATAATACTCCCTTTCTTCTCGGATTAGCCCGTGGCGCCCATGCCAGAGGCGATGCAACTGATCGAGAGCAGCAGAGGAACCTTGATCGCCTCCCGCGCCGTCTCGTCCTGCGCGCTGCGGAACCGCCGCAGCAATTCGACTTGCTCGCGATTTACTTCATTGATCGTCGGCAGACGATCGGCGAGCCGCGCCCGATGCGCGGCGAAGCGTGCGCCGATTTCGCTGGCGCCCGTGACGCGCAGCACCATCTTCTCGGTGCGCGCGTGCTCGGCCTCGATGCGCGCAAAAATCTTGGCGCGGACGGCCTCGTCCTCGACGAGCGAGGCGTAGGCGCGCGCGATCGGCAGATCGACGAGCATCAGGACTTTCTCGACCTCGTCGAGCACGAGCTTGAAGAGGCGCGACTTCTCCAACATGCGTTGCAGCAGCGTGAGACCGGCGTCGCCGCGCGCCGCAAGGAAGGCTTCGAGCCCGGAGCCGACGCCATACCAGCTGGTGATCGCATGCCGGTTCTGCGCCCAGGCGAAGACCCAAGGTATGGCGCGCAGGTCCGCGAGGCTCTTGGCGCCGAAACGCCGCGCCGGACGCGAACCGATGTTGAGCATCGAGAGCTCTTCGAGCGGGCTCGCCGCCTGAAAATAGGCCACGAGATCGGGATCGCCGATGAAGTCGGTGTACGCCTTGAGCGCCGCCTCCGACATTTCCTCGAAGGCCTGTTCGAACTCCTGACTGGGGATCAGCGCCTCTTCGCGCTGCGAGATCAGCGCATGGGTGAAGACCGAGGAGGCGAGCAGCTCCATCTGATAGGCGGCGGTGCCGCGATTGGCGTATTTGAACGAGACGACCTCGCCTTGTTCGGTGACGCGGAAGCGACCGCGAATTGAGCCCGCCGGCTGCGCGGCGATGGCGTGACCGGTCGGCGCGCCGCCGCGGCTGACCGAGCCGCCGCGCCCATGGAAGAAGGCGATGGCGACGCCCTCTTCGACGCCGACCGCGGTGAGGCGCGCCTGCGCTTTATAAAGCTCCCAGTTCGACGGCAGGAAGCCGCCGTCCTTGTTGCTGTCGGAATAGCCGATCATCACCTCTTGCAGATCGCCTTGCGCCTTGGCGCTCGCGCGCACGACCGGGATATGCAGCAGTTCGCGCATGATCGCCGGCGCGTCCTGCAGATCGGGAATGGTCTCGAACAACGGCACGATGGGCAGCGTGCAATAGACGCCTTTGGCGCCCTGGCGCACCAGCCCGGCCTCCTTGGCGAGCACATAGGCGCCGAGCACGTCGGCGGCGCTGTGCGTCATGGAGAGCACGAACCCGCCGAAGGCTTCGCGGTCGAGCTTGGTCTGCAGGTCCGCCACGACCTCGAACATCTCGATGGTGTCGAGCGTCTCCTTGCAGAACTTCTCGCGCTCTTCCGCGCTGAGCGGCGGCGTCAAAATCTGCGCGTCGAGCCACTGCCGCCACTCTTGCGTATCCGGCGCCGGCGGCTCCTCTTCGCGCGTCGCGCGCCACAGATCGCAAAGGGCGCTCGTCGTGCGAGTCGTGTTCTCGCGCAGATCGAGACGCACGGTCGAGAAGCGGAAGATTTCCACCGCGCGACGCAGCGGCCGCACGAGATCGCGGGCGAGAGCGGCCGAGCCCGCCTCAGTGAGCGAAGCTTCAATGACCTTGAGATCGCCGATCAGTTCGTCCGCATTGGCGTAGCGCAGATCGGTCAGTGTCTCCCCGCGCGTCGCGCGCAGCGTCTGGTCGAGCTTGTGGATGATCAGATTGGTGAACTGCCGATACGGCTCCATCTGATTTCGCCCGCGGATCGCGCTCGAATCCTTTAGCGCGGCGAGCCGCTTCTCGAGCTCGTCGCGAAGAATTTGCGGGATCGTCGCGGTGCGCGGGCTGATCGAGAGCATCCGGCCAAGATCGATCACGCTCTGACGGTAGTGATTTAGGCTCGCGAGCGCGTTGTCGCGCATGGTCCGCCGCGTCACCTCATTGGTGACGTAGGGATTGCCGTCGCGGTCGCCGCCGATCCAGGAGCCGTATTGGATGAAAGCCGGGACGTCGAAGTCCTCGTCGCCGTAGTGCTGTTTCAAAGCGGTCTCGAAGGAGGCGACGATGTCCGGCGCAAGATCGAAGATGGTCTCGGAGAAGAAGTGCTGACCCCAGGACACTTCATGCTCGACGGTCGGCTTTTCGAGATGCAGATCGCCGGTGAGGAACAGGAGTTCGATCTGATCGACGAGCTGCGCGCCGAGCGCATTGCGTTCGCGGTCGGTCCAGCGCGTCGACTCGAGGTCGCGCAGCAGCAGATAGATGCGGCGATTCTTCTCGAGCACCGAAACCCGCTTCGCCTCGGTCGGATGCGCGGTGATGACGGGCCGGATGCGCAGGCTTTTGAGTTGCGCGCGGATTTCGTCAGCCGTGACGCCCGCGGCTTTTGCGGCCGAAAGCGCTTGGTCGAAGGTGCCGAGCAACTGATCGTGACCGCGCTCGCGCTCGATGTGGCGTCGGCGGCGCATCGCATAGGCTTGTTCCGAGATGGAGACGAGCTGAAACAGAATGCCTTGCGCCTGCAGCGCGCGACCCATCTCGTAGTCGGTCAGTTTGGAGCCGGCGGCGAAGCCGCGCAGCACCGGCTCGATGCGGGGCAAGTGCCGCCCCACCACGCGCTGCAACTGCTCGATGAGATAGGCAGAGGCCTCTTTGACGGAACGCGTCGCGAAGGCGGATGGCGCGCCAAGCAGCGCTTGCTCGGGGAGGGCGTCGGTCATGCTGAACTCTCGGACTCCGCGAAGGTTGTTGTTGGGCCGCGAGGGCCCTCATCCGTCATGCTTCGCATGACACCTTCTCCCGCAAGCGGGAGAAGGGGCGCGCTTACTTTTTTACATTGTAGAAGATGCAACAATGTTCAAATTTCGGGCCTAAACGGCTCGGCGACGGTCCTTCTCCCGCTTGCGGGAGAAGGTGGCCCGGCGCAGCCGGGTCGGATGAGGGAGCGCCCCCGCAGATGGGCGCCGCGAGACTTGATTTACGCGCGCTGCAGCACTTTGGCGACGGTCTCGCCGAACTCCGAGGGGCTCGGCGCGACGGTGAGGCCATAGGACTTCATGATCTCCGTCTTTTCGGCGGCGCTGTCGCCGGTTGAGGAGATGATGGCGCCCGCATGGCCCATGCGACGGCCCTTCGGGGCCGTGAGGCCGGCGACGAAGCCGATCACCGGCTTGGAGAAATTGTCCTTGATCCAGGCCGAGGCCTCCGCCTCCTGCGGGCCGCCGATCTCGCCGATGATGAGCACCGCGACCGTCTCCGGGTCCTTGTCGAACAGCACGAGGTGATCAAGGAAGGAAGAGCCGTTGATCGGATCGCCGCCGATGCCGACCGAGGTGGAGACGCCAAGCCCCAGCGCCTTGAGCTGCGACGCCGCCTCATAGCCGAGCGTGCCGGAGCGCGAGATGATGCCGATATTGCCCTGCTTGTAGATGTGGCCCGGCATGATGCCGAGCATCGCCTTGCCGGGACTGATGATGCCGGCGCAGTTCGGGCCGACCATCATCGATCGGCGGTCCTTGGGATAGCGCATGAAGTAGCGCTTCACGCGCATCATGTCCTGCGCCGGGATGCCGTCGGTGATCGAGCAGATCAGGCGCAGGCCGGCGTCGGCGGCCTCCATGATCGCGTCGGCGGCGTAGGGCGGCGCGACGAAGGTGATGCTGGTCGTGGCGCCGGTCTCGCGCACGGCGTCCTTGACCGTATTGAACACCGGAACGCCGTGCACGCTCTTGCCGCCTTTGCCCGGCGTGACCCCGGCGACGATCTTGCTGCCGTAGTCGAGCATCTCCTTGGTGTGGAAGCTGCCCTTGTCGCCGGTTATGCCCTGAACCAGAATCGGCGTCGTTTCGTCGATGAGAATGCTCATGATTTCCTCCCAGCCGGCCGCTCAGCTCTTTTTGATGGCTGCGACGGCTTTGTCCGCCGCCTCTTTCAGCGTGTCGGCGGTGATGATGTCGATGCCGCTCTCCTCGATGATCTTGCGTCCGGCTTCGACATTGGTGCCGGCGAGACGCACGATCAGCGGAACGGCGATCTTGGTTTCGCGCACCGCGTCGACGACGCCTTGCGCGACCCAGTCGCAGCGATTGATGCCGGCGAAAATATTGACCAGCACGGCTTTGACGTTGGCGTCGGATAGCACGAGCCGGAACGCGGTGGCGACGCGCTCGGCCGAGGCGCCGCCGCCGACGTCGAGGAAGTTGGCCGGGCTGCCGCCTGCGTGTTTGATCATGTCCATCGTGGCCATGGCGAGGCCGGCGCCGTTGACGATGCAGCCGATCTCGCCGTCGAGCCCGATGTAGTTGAGATTATACTTCAGCGCTTCCGCCTCGCGCGGATCGGACTGCGACGGATCGTTCATGTCGACGATCTTGCGGCGGCGGAACAGCGCATTGTCGTCGAAGGACATTTTGGCGTCGAGCGCCAGCACCTTGTCGTCCTTGGTGACGACGAGCGGATTGATCTCCAGCATCGTCGCGTCGCAGTCGCGAAAGGCGCGATAGGCGCCGAGAATCGTCTGCACCGCGCGCGACACCTGCTTCAGGTTCAGGCCGAGCTGGAAGGCGAGTTCGCGCGCCTGAAACGGCTGCAAGCCGACGGCGGGTTCGACGATGACCTGCAGCAATTCGTCGGGCGTGTTCTTGGCGATCTCTTCGATCTCCATGCCGCCATGTTTCGAGGCGATGACGCGCACACGCTCCAGCTTGCGGTCGAGCACGTAGCCGAGATAAAGCTCGCGCTCGTAGGGATCGGCGAGTTCTACATAGACGCGCTGGACCGGCTTGCCCTCGGGCCCGGTCTGGCTGGTGACGAGACGCTTGCCCAGGAGGTCGCGCGCCGCCTGCTGCACCTCGTGATAGGTGCGGCAGAATTTGACGCCGCCCGCTTTGCCGCGCGCGCCGGCGTGGATTTGCGCCTTGACCACCCAATTGGAGCCGCCCAGTTCCGTCGCGGCGTAGACCGCCTGGTCCGGGCTGAACGCGATCGTGCCGGGAGGAACCGCGACGCCGTGTTCGGCCAGTATCTCCTTGGCTTGATACTCGTGGACGTCCATTGTTGCCTCCCTTCGAGAATGATCTCTTGTTTTTCTTACGAGCCGATCTTGCCGCGCACGATGTCGTAGATCTCTTCGCTCTTTTGCGCGGAAAGCTCGAGAAGCGCGTTGACTTCGCCGAGACGGATCTCCGCGAAGTCGCGATCCTTGATCGACTTGGCGTTGATGAAGACGTTGAGCGCGGCGCTGCGCAGACCGGCGTTGGCGGCGAGCACCGCGACGCCGGCGTCGCTGATGACGTTGAGATTGCCCTTGTCGGCGACGACGGCGGAGAGCTTGATGACATCGTGGCAGGCCTTCACCGCGCGCAGCGGCGCGTCGGTGGCCTCTTTTAGCGCCTTCTGGATCGCGGTCTGGCGCGCCGCCTTTTCATCTTCCGTGCCGCGCGGCAGGCCATAGGCGCCCATCACCGCGTTGAAGGCGACGACGTCTTCGTCGATCGCCGCAGTGAGTTCGGCGCGGAGCGCTTCCGCCTTGGCGTTGACGTCCTTGAGCTCGGCCTCGACGGCTTCATAATTCTTCTTGCCGATGGTGAGATTGGCGACCATCGAGACCAGCGCCGCGCCGACCGCGCCCATGATCGCCGCCGCGCCGCCGCCGCCGGGCGTGGGGTGCTCGCTCGCGAGCGCGTCGAGGAATTTTCCGATCTCTTCGTTCTTGGCGCTCATAACGCAATCCTTCTTCGATCAGGCCAGCTCTTTGGCGAGCGCGTATATGTTCTCGCAGTCGAAAAGCTTGTCGGCGCTCTCGAAGAGCCTGCCGATGCATTCGCGATGCAGCTTCAGTTTCAGACCGCCGAGGCCGAGCGCGCCGATGACGATCTTGCCGTGGCGCTCCTTGGCCTTGTCGATCGCCTCGACGCCGCCGAGACCCAGCGGCGGCTGCGCGTTGCAGTCGGCGAGAAGTTCGACCGTCGGATCGCTTTGCCAATCCTTCTCGTCGAGCAGTGGAACGCCAATGGCGCCGGCCGCGAAGACGATATGCGCGCCCTTGATCGCCTGGGCGCGCGCCGCATTGTCGAAAGCCTCGATCGGCGTCGGCGCGAAGCCGAAACGCTCCTCGATGGCGGCGGAAGACGCCTTGGCGCGCGCCATCTGACGCGACGTGAGCGCGACTTCCGCGCCTTCGATGTGCAGCATGGCGGCGGCGCGCATGCCAACCGGACCGGTGCCGGCGAGCACCACGGCCTTCTTGCCCTTGAGCGGCTTGGCTTTCGCCAGCAGGGCGACGCCGGCCGCGGCGGTGGTGTTGGAGCCGTTGCTGTCAAGCATCGTCGAGACTCGGAAGCTCGAGAAGAAGCGCTTCGTTGACGAGCTTGAACAGGGCCTCGCCTTTGACCATGCTGCCGCCGCCGACGAAGATCGCGGTGAACTGTTTCTCCTTGGGCCCGCGCGTATAAATCGTGCCGTCGACGAGCGCGCCGACATTGTCGGCGTCACGCCGCCATAGCCGATGACGTGATCGGCGCCGCCGTCATAGCCGACGACCGTGTCGAAGACGCTCGGAACGGGATCGGTGTCGAACAGGAAAAGCAGTTTCTGGGTCATTTCATCGTCTCGATTGGAAGCGGCTTTGAGCGTCATTGCGAGCGAAGCGAAGCAATCCATGGGGATTGCCGTTTGCTGCTCGTTCCGTCGCCGTTGCGGCTCCTGGATTGCTTCGCCTGCGGCTCGCAACGACGCCGTAGACGTGTAGACAGTTCAAATTTACGCCGTCACCACGTTTCGCGGCGCGCCGGCGACGAAGGCGTCGATATTGTCGATGAGCTGATCGGCGAGCACCTGCATCGCCTCCTTGCTGGCCCAGGCGACATGCGGCGTCACGATCAGATTTGGGATCGTCGGATCGAGCAGCACATTGCCCTGGCGAGGCGGCTCCACCGTCAACACGTCGAAGCCGGCGCCGGCGATGACGCCTTTGCGCAGCGCGTCGGCCAGCGCCGCCTCGTCGACGATGCCGCCGCGCGCGGTGTTGATTATGATCGCGGTCTTCTTCATCGACGCGAGTTCCTTCGCTCCGATCATGTTCTTGGTCTGCGGCGTCAGCGGCAGGTTCAGCGTCACAACGTCGGCTTCGCGCAGAATCGTCGCGACGTCGACGATGTTCGGCCGCCGAATGACGTCGTTGATCAGCACTTTCATGCCGAGCGCCTGCGCGCGCTGCTCGATCGATTTGCCGAGCGCGCCATAGCCGATGACGCCGAGCGTCGAACCGGCGATGTCGTAGATCGGGTAATCGAAATAGCAGAACTGACGCGCCTCGCTCCAGCGGCCCTCGCGCACGGAATTGTAATAGTTGACGAGATTGCGGCGCAGCGCGAAAATCAGCGCGATGACATGCTCGGGCAGCGTGTTGTAGGCGTAGTTGCGGATATTGGACACGGTGATCCCATGCGCCTGCGCATAGGCCTTGTCGATCACGTCGGTGCCGGTCGCGGCGACGGCGATGAGCTTCAAATCCGGCAGATGTTTCAGCGCATCTTCGCGTAGCGGGACCTTGTTGGTGATCGCGATCGTCGCGCCTTTCAGCTTTTCGACGACTTCGTCCGGCGTCGTGACCGCATATTCCGTGTATTGATGCGGGAAATTGGGCTGGCGCAAATTGGCGTCGAGCGTTTCGCGATCAAGAAAAACGATTTTGTGCGACATGCCGATTTCCCCAGATGCGGCGGATTTCCTGATTTTGTTTGAGAGGCGGCTGGCGGTCGTCGTCTGCGACCGCCGAGCCGCCTCTGGCCTTACGCCTTGAGCAGCGGATTGGCGCGATAGACGGCCTGCGCGGCGGCGACGCCGGAGCCCGCTTCGACCTTTATGCCGTTGTCGAGCATCGCCATCTCCGCGCCGGCGATGGCGCCGAGCAACATCAACTCGTTGAGGTCGCCAAGATGGCCGATGCGGAACACCTTGCCCGCGACTTCGGAAAGGCCGGCGCCGAGCGCCAGATTGTAGCGGTTGTAAGCGGTGGAGATCACCTTCGCAGCGTCATAGCCCTCCGGCACCACGATCGCAGTGACCGTGTCGGAATTCCACTTCGGCTCCTTGGCGCAAGTCGTAAGGCCCCACGCCTTGACCGCCGCGCGCACGCCTTCAGCGAGGTGATGGTGACGGTTGTAGACCTGGTCGAGGCCTTCCTCGAACAGGATCGCCAGCGCTTCCTTGAGACCGTGCAGCAAGGGGATCGACGGCGTGTAGGGGAAATAGCCCGTCGCGTTGTTCTTGATCATGTCCTGGAATTCGAAATAGGCGCGGCGCGACTTGTTGGTCTTGCCGGCTTCGATCGCCTTTTCGCTCGCCGCCATCAGCGCGAGGCCGGCCGGCAGCATGAAGCCCTTCTGCGAGCCCGACACGATCACGTCGACGCCCCATTTGTCCATATGGAAGGGGAGCGACGCGACCGAGGAGACGCCGTCAACGAAGAGCAGCGCCGGATGTTTGGCGTTGTCCATCGCCTTGCGCACCGCGCCGATGTCCGAGGTCACGCCCGTCGCGGTCTCGTTGTGCGTGGCGAGGACGGCCTTGATTTCGTGGTTCTTGTCGGCCTTCAGCGTCTCTTCGATCAGCTCCGGATCATTGCCGGTGCCCCACGGACGCTCCTGCTTGACGACATCGAGGCCCATGCGCTGGCAGAGGTCGATCCACAGATGCGAGAACTGGCCGAAGCGCTGGGCGAGGACCTTGTCGCCGGGCGACAGCGTGTTGGTGATCGCGGCTTCCCAGCCGCCGGTGCCGGACGCCGGGAAGATGAAGGCGTAGCCTTTTTCGGTCTCGAAAACCTTCTTCAACTGCGGAAACAGCGGCTTCACGAGGTCCGGGAAAGTCGGCGAACGGTGGTCTTCCGAAGCCACGGACATCGCGCGCAACACGCGATCGGGCAGATTGGTCGGACCCGGCACGAACAGGAAATTACGACCGGGAATTCTGGAATTCGACATATTCGGCTCCCTTCGAGCGCTGGCTGGCGTTGGTTTCAAACGGAACGTCGAAGGCGCTGGCGGAAGCGAATCCTTCCGGCGCCGTCGGACGAGGGCTAGGCGATCTATTCGCGCGACTAGATCAAAAAAGGCCCGAAATGCGCCCGTCCGGGCCCACTTCGATATTGTTCGCCGCCGGAACCTTCGGCAGTCCGGGCATGGTCATGACGTCGCCGCAGACCGCGACGACGAACTCCGCGCCCGCCGAAAGCCGCAGTTCGCGAACCGGAATGACGTGACCTTCCGGCGCGCCCTTGGCGTTGGCGTCGGTCGAGAAGCTGTATTGCGTCTTGGCGACGCAGACCGGCAGATGGCCGAAGCCTTCCTTCTCCAACTCCGCGAAGCGCGACTTGATGCTGGCGTCGAAGGAGATGTCGGACGCGCCATAGAGCTCCCTGGCGATCGTGCGCAGTTTTTCGACCAGCGGCAGGTCGTCGGCGTAGAGCGGCTTGTAGTTCGAGGGCTGCGATTCGATCGTTTCGACGGCCGCGCGCGCAAGGCCCGCGGCGCCTTCGCCGCCCGACCCCCAATTGTCGGCGACGACGCATCGCGCGCCTTCGGCCTTGCAGAGCGCTTCGAGCTTCTCCATCTCGGCCGCGGTATCGGTCGAGAATTTATTGACGGTCACCAGAACCGGCACGCCGAATTTGCTGCACATTGCTCGATATGCCGCTTGAGGTTGGCAAAGCCCTTCTCCAGCGCCGCGACGTTCTCCGTCTTGAGATCGTCCTTGGCGACGCCGCCGTGCATTTTCAGCGCGCGGATCGTCGCGACGATGACCGTGCAGATCGGGCTTCAAGCCCGCCTTGCGGCATTTGATGTCGAAGAACTTCTCGCGCGCCGAGATCGGCGCCGAAGCCGGCTTCCGTGACGACGTAGTCGGCAAGCTTCAAGCCGGTCTTGGTGGCGATGACCGAGTTGCAGCCATGCGCGATATTGGCGAAAGGACCGCCATGGATGAAGGCGGGATTGTTCTCGAGCGTCTGCACCAGATTGGGCGCGATCGCGTCTTTGAGCAGCACCGCCATCGCGCCGGCGGCCTTCAGCTCCGACGCGCGGATGTTCTTGCTGTTCGCGCGTCTGGCCGACGACGATGTTGCCGAGGCGCGCGTTGCAGATCGTCGAGATCCGTCGCAAGGCAGAAGATCGCCATCACTTCGGAGGCGACCGTGATGTCGAAACCGTCCTCGCGCGGAAAGCCGTTGGCGACGCCGCCGAGCGAGGACACGATCGCGCGCAGCGCGCGATCGTTCATGTCGACGACGCGGCGCCACGAGATGCGGCGCGTGTCGAGGCCGAGCGAATTGCCCCAATAGATGTGATTGTCGATCAGCGCCGCGAGCAGATTATTGGCCGAGCGTGATGGCGTGGAAATCGCCGGTGAAATGGAGATTGATGTCCTCCATCGGCACGACCTGCGCATAGCCGCCGCCGGCGGCGCCGCCCTTGACGCCGAAGCATGGTCCCAGCGCTCGGTTCGCGCAGACAGCACAGCGCCTTCTTGCCGATGTGGTTGAGGCCGTCGGTGAGGCCGACCGTCGTCGTCGTCTTGCCTTCGCCGGCGGGCGTCGGCGTGATCGCGGTGACGAGGATCAGCTTGCCGTCCGGCTTGTCCTTCAGCCCGGCGACATAGTCGAGAGAAATTTTCGCCTTATAGTGGCCGTAGGGTTGCACATATTCCGCGGGGATGCCGAGCCGGTCGCGGGCGATGTCGACGATCGGCCGCATGCTCGCGGCTTGGGAGATTTCGATGTCGGATTTCGGGGCGATATGCTGATTGTTCTTGCCGCTCGCGCTAGGCGCGCCCGTCGACGCTGGCGTCGTCATTGTCGCTTTCCACTCCTTGAGCAGGCCTCGTGTCGGGCGAGCCCTGTGACTCCTAAAATATTCGGCGCGACATTGGTTTCGCGCTTGTCTTTTTTCGCCGCGTTGAGCCGGCGCCTGATTTCGGCCGGCGTCTTAGAAGTCGCGCGCCGCAGCAATACGGCGCGACGCTAAAGGCGCTTTCCGCACGCTTATAGTCTCGTTTCTCTTCCATCAAGAGACACGAGCGCGCACCTTGGTTTGGCGAACTTTCGGCAATCGTCGCGTCGAAGCCAGGGTCGTATGCCGGCAATCGAAATTGCGCGTCAAGCTAAATTATGGGCGGCGCAGCGCCGCGAGGCCGGCCCGGCGGCAAGGGCTTTTGCGCCGCCCCCTTCCTTGGTCGAACCGCGCAAGACCGCGACTTTGCGAAAAGCATGGGCGTGTCGCCCCGCCCTGTGCCCATCTGAACGGATAGGTGCGGGCGGCAAGGCGGCGCCAGACGGCGCCGCCCGCACGCGTGGCGCGATCGAGGCGTCAGTTTCTCCAGTCGCAACCGCGTCAATTCGAGCCTTTTGCGCGCGTCGGCTTATGCGCGTCGCATGACGCGCGATGGCGCGCTTTGCGTGTGCAGTCGTCCGACTCGGCGGGACCTCGCTGCAGCAAGAGCGCGCGCGCTGCGTCTTTTCGCGATGGTCGGGCCCGTCTGCGGGGAGAGTGGCGGCTAGCGTCTGCAGCGCCCAAAGGAGCCTCGCAAAAAAAATTTACAGCGCGGCGCCGCAAGGCCTTGCTAAACCGCTGTGGCGCCGCGGCGCTTGCCGCGCAATGGAACGTTAACCATAAATTCGCATATAGGTATAGAAAGAGACCCGCCTTCGCACGCGTCGGACAAAAGCATGCCAAAGCCGCTCCTTGCGACGCGTCGTTTCGCGCCTCTGTTCTGGTGCCAATTCTTCGCGGCTTTCGACGACAACTTCTTCAAGACCGCGCTGGCGCTCTTCCTGCTCGCGAAGATCGGCGGCGAAAATGGCGCCTCGCTCGCGACGCTCGCCACCGCGGCGCTGATGGCGCCTTATTTCATCCTGTCGTCGATCGCCGGCGAAATCGCCGACAAATACGATCGGGCCGCCGTCGCGCAGCGCCTGAAGCTCATCGAGATCGGCGCTGCGGCTCTCGCGGGGATCGGGTTTTTCACCGCATCGCCGCCGCTTTTGTTTCTCGCCCTGACCTCCTTCGGCGCGCTCGGCGCCCTGTTCGGGCCGGTCAAATACGGCATGTTGCCCGATCTGCTGACGATGGACGAACTGGCCTCCGGCAATGCGCTGATCGAAGGAGCGACCTTCGTCGCGATCCTGCTCGGGACAATCGGCGGCGGCCTCGCGGCCGGCGAACCCGCGATCGTCGCGGCCGGCATGGTCGGCTTTGCGGCCGCGAGCTATCTCAGCGCGCGCTTCATGCCAATGTGTCCGGGCGCCGCGCCCGATCTCGCGCTGGACTTCAACCTGCCGCGCGCGACCTTCCTCCTGCTCGCCGATCTGCGCAGCCAGACGCGGCTCTGGCGGCTCGGCCTCGTCACCACGGTGTTCTGGCTCATCGGCGCGGTGGTGATGGCGCTGCTGCCGACGCTGGTGACGCAGACGCTGCACGGATCGCAGCAGGTCGCGACAATCCATTTCGCAGCCTTCGCCATCGCCGTGAGCCTCGGCTGCGGCGTTTCGGCCGTCTTGGCGCGCGGCAAGATCGTGTTGCTGCCCTCGGCCTTGGGCGCCGCGGCTGCGGCCCTGGCATGCGCCGACGCTGCGCTGACGCTGTCGGGAGCGGGCTCTACGGCGCCCGGCGAGGCGTTGCAGCCGGCAGCCTATTTCGCGCAGCTTGGCGCCTGGCGCGCCTTCTGCGATCTCGTTGCGCTCGCGATCTGCGGCGGCCTCATCGTCGTGCCCGCCTTCGCCGCGCTGCAAGCCGCAGCGCCCTTGGGCAAGCGCGCCCGGGTCGTCGCCGCCGTCAATGTCGTCAACGCCGGCGCAATGGTCTCGGGCGGAGTCATCGTCGCGAGCCTGCAGAGTTTCGGCGTCCCGATGTGGGCTCTCATCCTCGGCGTCGGCGTCGTCTCGGCGCTGTCCGCGGTCTGGATGTTCAGCGCCGTCGTCGACTCGCCGCTGCAGGACGCGCTGTCGATCTATTTTCGCGTCGCTCATCGGCTCGATGCGCAGGGACTGGAAAATCTCGAAGAGGCCGGCGCCAAGCGGGCGGTCGTCGTCAATCGGAGCGGGCGCGTCGCGCGCGGGCTCGCCTTCGCCCTGCTGCCGAAGCCGCCGCTGCTCGTGGCTGCGCAGGGCGAGGCGCTGCCGTTTTGGACGCATTTCGCGAAGGTTGTCCGCATCGACGCCGACAGGCCGATGGCGGCGCGGGCGCTGATCCGCGCGATCAAAGCCGGCGACGCGCCGCTGCTGACGCTGCCGGACGGTCCCGCGGCCGGCGCCGCCGAGCGAAAGCTTTTCGAGGCGGCGGCTTTCGTCATCGCGCGCTCTGGCGCCGAGATCGCGGGGCTCCACGTTTCAGGTCCGTCGCCGCAAGGCGGTCCCCGGCGTCTGCTGCCGAAATATCGCGCGCAGGCGGTCGAATCGATGCGGCTCGAGGTCGAGCTTCGCCTCAAAGGCCGCGCGCGCCGCAGAGCCGCGGGAGAGCGCCTGCGCGATCTCGTCTGCGACATGCGGTTCCGCGGCGCAGATCTCGATCGCAGTCTCTTCGACGCGCTCGTCGAGGCGGCCCGCAGACACGGCGGGTCGCGATTGGCGTTCGAGACGCAGGGCGGCGAGCGCCTGACCTATCGCCGCATGCTAACCGAAGCGCGCGCCCTGGCGACGCGGCTGCGAGAGGTCGCGGCGCCGGGCGAAGCCGTCGGCCTCCTCGAGAGCGACGCGCCGGCCTTTCTCGCGCTGCTGTCCGCCGGCTGCGTCCCGGTTCTGATCGACCCCGCCGCGAGCGCGGCGCAAATTCTCAGGGCGCTGCGAAGCGCCGAGTTCCGACGCGTTTTGGTTTCGAAGACGCGCGCCTTGTCGCTCGCCGATGGCGACATTGAATGCATTTCTCCCGACGAGCTGCGCGCGAGCGTCACGGGTATGCAAAAATTGCAGGCCGTTCTGCGCTGCGATCGACCGCTTGCGGCGCGGCGCGGCGCGGACCTCGCCGCGATCCTCTTCAGTTCGGGCGCGGAAGGTCCGTCCAAAGCGATCGCGCTGTCGCACAAAAACATTCTCGCCAATGCGGCGCAGCTCGCCGCCCGCTGCGACGTCGGGCGCAACGATATCGTCCTCGATGCGCTGCCTCTGCATCACGGCTTCAGTCTCGTCGCCGGGTTTTTGCTGCCGCTGCTGCAAGGCGCGCAGGTGCGTTTCGACGCGCAAAAAACGCCGCAGCATATTCATGCCGGCGGCGCGACGATTCTGCTCGCGACGGAAACCATTCTCGCTTCGCTGGCGCAAACCGCCGGCCCCTGCGACTTCGCAGGCATGCGCTATGCGCTCGCCGTCGCCGAGCCCGTCAAAGCCGCGACGCGCGCGCTGTGGATGGAGAAATTCGGCGTGAGCATCCTCGAAGGCTACGGCCTTGCGGAAGCGACGGCGGCGCTCGCCGTCAACACGACGATGCACAATAGATTTGGCTCCGTCGGCCGGCTTCTGCCCGGAGTCGAGACCTATCTGGAGCCAATCGAAGGCCTCGCCGGCGGCGCGCGGCTTTTCGTGCGCGGGGCCAATGTCATGCTCGGTTCTCTCGATGCGGAGAGGCCGGGAGAACTGACGGCGCTGCGGGAAGGATGGCTCGACACCGGAGACATTGCGGCGATCGACGCCGACGGCTTTTTGTGGATCAAGGGTCGCGCCGCGCGTTTCGCCCGCATCGGCGCAGAGATGGTGTCGCTCGCCGAGATCGAGGCGATGGCGATGCGGCTTTGGCCGCAGGCGATGTCCGTCGCGGCGATCGAGCCCGACACGCGCAAGGGCGAGCGCGTCGTGCTGCTGACGACGCAAAAAGGCGCCTCGCGCGCCCGGTTGCAGAGTTTTTTCGCGAGCGAAGGCGCGATCGAGCGTCTCGCGCCCGCCGATGTGATCGTCGTCGAAAGCCTGCCGCGGCTCGCCTCCGGCAAGCCGGATTACGCCGCGACGACCTTCCTGTTGCGCGACAAGACGCGGCTCACGCCTGCGCATCCGCGCGCGCCGAACGGTCTTTTAGGCCGGATCGACGGCGACAGGGCGAGGGGCGGGTGAGTCGGCGCCTCCTCAAACCTCAGCCGGTTCAATCTGTCGAGCGCCATGAACAGCATGCCGACATGCTGCGCATTGACGATCTCTCCGGCGAGCGCGAGGCGTGCGGCTTCGCGCCACGGAATCGCCTCGACGACGATGTCTTCCGAGGCGTCGAGGCTGAGCGCGCGCTCCTGTTTCGCGCCGAGCGCCAGCAGAATGTGGACGCCATTGGTGTGCGAGGCGGGGTTCGGCGACAGTCGCGCGAGATGCGTCAGGCTTTCGGCGACATGCCCCGTCTCCTCGAGGAGTTCGCGCGCGGCCGTCTCCAGAGGATCGCTTTCATGCGGGTCCATGACGCCGCCGGGCAGCTCCAGGGACGCCTGGCCGACGCCGTGCCGGTATTGGCGCACGAGCAACAGCCGGTCCTGCGTATCGAAGGCGGCGATATGCACCCATTCGGGGTAATCGAGCAGATAGAAGGGATCGAGCACCGCGCCGCGGCGCGTCACGCAGCGCTCCGCGCGCACGCGAAGCCAGGGCGACGAGATGAGCACCCGCGACTGGTCGGAGCTCCAGGGGGCGAGGACGTCGTCGCTCAAGGCGCCGCTCCGATGGCGCTGCGCACCAGCGCGAGCGCTTCGGGCGAATCCCAGGCGGCGGGTCCGGAGAGTTCGCCAAGCTTGCAGCCGGCGGGATCGATCAAAAACGTCGTCGGCAGTCCGAGCAACTCGCCCGTCTGCTTGAGACGCACGAAGATGTCGAACTTCGGGTCGGCGTAGAATTTGAGATTTTTGACGCCATTCTCGGCGAGGAAGGCCTTGGGGCGCTCGAGCCGGCTCGTGTCGACATTGACCGCGACGACCTCGAATTTGTCGGAGCCGAGCCGCTGCTGCAAATGGTCCAGCGCCGGCATCTCCTGCCGGCACGGGACGCACCAGGTCGCCCAGACGTTGAGCAGCAGGCTCTTGCCCTTGAAGGCGGACAGCTCGACGGGCGCGCCCTCCGGGCCGTTGAAGACGAGCTGCTGCATCTCGTCCGGATCCTTCGAAACGACGAAGCCGGCGACATCGCCCTTGGCCAAGTTCCGCAGCGCGCCGACGCGCGATTTCGCCGCGGCGCAGGCCGGATTGGCGGGCTTCTTGTTGGTTTGGCCGGCCTTTACGGTATAGAAACGCCGCGGCGACGACGAGCGCGAGCGCCACCAGCGCCAGCGGGGTGCGATTGAGCGTGGGTTTGGGTTGCTCGGGTCATCTTTCGGGCTTTTCGGGTTCAGGGTCACATGACAAGCAAAATCTGGGGCGGCCGCTTTCAGGACGCCGCCGACGCGGTGCTCGAAGCGATCAACGTGTCGATCGACTTCGACCAGCGGCTTTGGCCCCAGGACATCGAGGCTCGCTCGCCCATGTCGCCATGCTGGCGAAGATGCGGGATCGTCTCGCAGGACGACGCGGCCAGGATCGCTGACGGCCTCGCCGCATCAAATACGAGATCGCCTCGGGCGGCTTCGAATTCTCGCGCAGGCTCGAAGACATCCATATGAATGTCGAAGTCGCGGCTCGCCGAACTCATCGGCCCCGCCGCCGGGAGATTGCATACGGCGCGCTCGCGCAACGATCAAGTCGCGACCGATTTCCGCCTCTTCATGCGCGATTCCCTCGATCGGCTCGACGCGCAGCTGCTCGAGCTGCAACGCGAACTGGCGACGCAGGCGCTGGCGGAGGCGGCGACGGTCATGCCGGGCTTCACCCATCTTCAATCGGCGCAGCCGGTGACTTTCGGCCATCATCTGCTCGCCTATGTCGAGATGTTCTCGCGCGACCGCAGCAGAATGAGGACGCGCGGGCGCGGCTCAACGAGTGCCCGCTCGGCGCGCGGCGCTCGCCGGAACCTCCTTTCCGATCGATCGCGACATGACGGCGACGGCGCTGCGCTTCGACCGCCCTACGGCAAATTCGCTCGACGGCGTTTCGGACCGCGACTTCGTGCTGGAGCCGCTCGCGGCCTGCGCCATCTGCGCGACGCATCTGTCGCGCTTCGCCGAAGAGATCGTGCTGTGGACGACGCCGCAATTCGCATTCGTCTCGCTCAGCGACAAATTCACCACCGGCTCCTCGATCATGCCGCAAAAGCGCAATCCCGACGCGGCGGAGCTCGTGCGCGGCAAGACGGGCCGCATTCTCGGCGACCTGCAGGCGCTGCTGATCGTCATGAAGGGGCTGCCGCTCGCCTATTCGAAAGACCTTCAGGAAGATAAGGAAACCGCCTTCGACGCGCTGGACTCGCTGGCGCTGTGCATCGCCGCGACCACGGGGATGACGCAGGACATGAAAGTCGATCGCGCCAGAATGCGCGCTGCGGCGGGGGCGGGCTACGCCACGGCGACCGACCTCGCCGACTGGCTCGTGCGCGTCTTGGGGATGCCGTTTCGCGAGGCGCATCACGCGACCGGCCGCATCGTCGCGCTCGCCGCCGCGCGGGGGGTGGGGCTCGAGGAGCTGTCGCTCGCCGACATGCAGAGCGTCGAGCCGCGGGTCAGCGCGGAGGTTTTTGACGTGCTCGGGGTCGACAAATCGGTCGAGAGCCGCACGAGTTTTGGGGGCGCCGCGCCCGCCAATGTGCGCGCGCAAGCGGAAGGGTGGCTGAAGCGGTTCGGGTGAGAAGCCTTACTGTGCTTTGGTCGTCACCGCGCTCAGATAGCGCTGCGGCGTCAGCTGACTGACCGGCGCGAGCGCGGCGGCGCTGGGACCACGATAAGCCTCCGGCGGCAGCGTGGCGTCGAGCTGCGGCGGCGTGATCGCGCGCGCGGTCGGCGACCCGGCCGGCGTCGGGCTGACCTGCGGCGCGCGGGCGGCGACCTCCGTCGGCGCGAGGAAGCGGCGCGGAGCCGGCGTGGTCGGCTCGCGATAGGCCGCGGCGGGGGCGGCCTCCTCCTTGCGTGCGCGCGCGATTTGGCGAGGGCGGCGGGGAACGCTCGCCAGCTTGACGGGAGACGTCGTCACCGGTCGCAGCGCAGGACCGACGATCTCCGACTCGAGCGACGCGCTGTTCATGATGACGCCTTCGCGACTGTCTGCGGGGCTTCCCTTGTCGCCGATCAGCGCGCTCTCCGGCGCGTCTTTCCAGGCCGCGAAGACCGCGTCGAGCGTGGCGGCCTCGGCCATCTGCAGCCCGTCGAACCAGGCGGCGAGGTCGTCGGCGGTGACCCCGCGTCGGCAAAGCCGCAGACGTATGGAGGCGGGACGCGGCTTCGCCATGAAGCCCGCGTCCTTGCCGCGCACGTCGTCGAGCCACTGCCAGGCGAAAGCGCAGCGCACGTCGCCCACGGCGCCGACCGCAAGGCCGTAGAACTCCAAGCCCGTTGGCCATGGGCTTGGTGACGATGCGCATCGGCGTGTCGGGAAAACGCGCCTGGATCTCCTTGCGAACGCCTTCCCGCGTCGGCGGCCCCATCGGGATTTTGGCGCCGCTGCGCGCCGATCCGTCGAAGCGGATGTCGATCGCAAGATCGTTCCAGTCTCCCGCCACCTTATGGCCGTCGAGCGAGATGGACTGGCGCCAGCCATCGGCGTAGGAGCGCTCCGTCACCGCGCCGGGCGCGCCCGCGCCCTCCGGAAGCCAGAGCACGCGCTTTCTTTGCGCGGCGTCGCCAAGCCGCTTTGCGGGGCGGCTTTCGATGGTCTCGCCGACCGCGCTCTTGTCGAGGGCGACGAAGGAGGCGGCGCGGTCCTGGTCGCGGGAGCAGGCGGCGAGGCCGAGGACGGCGCAGAAGGCGAAGGCTGCAAAGCGACGCATCTATCGGCTCACGCTGGTGGGTTGGCCATAGCTCGCCGGCGCCAGAGTGAGGCCGGCGGCGGGAGCGAAACGGGAGGGGGCCGGCGCAGGGCCGGGTCCGTATCGGGCGACGCCCTCGCGGTCGCCGTCCTGCGTCGGATCGGCTTCGCGTTCGGCCCATTGCGTGCCGGGCGGCGGGATTTGCAACGAGGCCGGCGGCCAGGTCGCCGTCTCGACGCCGTTCCAACCGGGCAGCAGGCTGAAGCCGTAGCGCTCGTAGGGCATGGCGGCGACGCCCGGCACGCGGCGCGCGACGAGCGGCGCGAAACCGCGCGCCGGATTCCGCGCCCAGCACGGGGTCCTGCGGCAGCGGGCGCGCCTGCGCCGCATATTTCTCCAACGGACGGAAGCGTAACGGGTTCTCGGGCAAGACGGCGACCGGGAAGCGCCCCTTGAGATTGCGCAGGGCGCGCGCGAGCATCCTGTCGTTGGGGGCGGCGTTGTCGATCGGCCGCGAGGCGTTCTTCTGATCGGTGAGCGGCGACGACCACGCCGAGCGGTCGTAGTTCGGCGCGGCGCCGGGAATGAGTGCGGGGCCGGGCGCCGGATAAAAAGCCGTCTTGACGCCCGGCGCATGCAGCTTCGCGGCGTTTTTACCGCTACAGGGCGTCGGCGGATGATAATAGTTGTCCGGAAAAAGCAGCTCGATCAGCTTCGAGTTGAAGCCGTCGTAACGATTGGCGAGTTCGAAGAAGTCGCGGTCGCGCTTCAGCCGGCGCAGGGTCAGCGCATAGCCGAAGATCGTCGCCTCTTTCGGCAGCCAGGCGACCGCGCGTTCGAACCAGAACAGCGCCGTTTCGTATTGGCAGCTGTTGTAGGAATACCAGGCGAGCGCCTGCGCGCCTTCGCCCGACGCCGTCTCCATGCTGACTTTGGCGTAGCGCGCAAGTCGATCGGCCTCGATGTAGGGCGGAATTGTCCGCGTCAGGTCGCGCTCCAAAAGGTCGACGAACAGAATGCCGTTGGCGACGCTCGGCTCGCGCCAGGCGAAGGCGACCTCTTCCGCCTCGCGAAACTTGCCGAGCGCCCTCAGCGTATGCGCGAGCCCATGGGCGATGCGCGCGTCGCCGCCGCTTTGGATCGCCGCCTTGAACCATTCCAGCGCGTTGCGAAAATCGCGGCGCTTGTAATCGTACCACGCGACGAGGCCGATCTGGTCGGCTTCGCGGCTGTCGCGCGCAAAGCTCTCGAAGGCGGCCATCTCCGGCCCGGATATCTCCTCGGCGCGCTCGTCGTGAAGGAAGGCGGAAATGCGCCGCCGTGTCACGTCGATCATGATCGGCTTGTAGAGCGGCGCGCCGTCGGGATCGGGGGCGCTGGCGGCGAGCAGCATCTCGATGTCCGACATGCGCAACAGCCCGATCGCCTTCTGCAGGGTCGTCAGTTGATCCTTGCGCTCCTTGCTCGTCAGCGCCGCCTTGAAGGCCGCAGTGGCTTCGGGCTCGCGACGCGTGCGCGCATAGGCTTCGGCGATCGTCCACTGCACGTCGACGTCCTGCTCCTCGACTTTGACGCCTTCGAGTATGCGCGCGACGTCGCGCCAGCGACCTTCGCGGACGGGATCGACGAGATCGGCGCGAAGTTCCTTGCGCGCCAGTTTGCGCCTGAGATCGTCCGAAATCGTCCATCCGGGCACGTCTTTCTCGCGCTGCGCGATCGCCTTGTGCAGCTCGACGAATTTGTCGGCGCTGTAGAGCGCCCAGAGTTCGGTCTCGTCGGACGAGCCGTCGCCGTGCGCATAAAGATCGGTCGGCGCGCGATAGGCGGGATAGAGCCGCTGCAGTCGCGAGAGTTCCGCCTTGACGCGTTGCGTGTCGTTGATCGACGCGAAATAGCGCAGCGCGTAATCGTCCGGGCCGACCGCGTCCAACCTCGCGACGCCCTTATACGGCGCGTTGGAAGCGGCGCTCTTCGGCAGCTCAGGCTTCGGTCCGTTGAGGCCGAACGCGATGACCGGCAGAGCCGCCACCGCATAAAAACGCCTCGACGAGACGATCCTCTTGAAAGGCGCAGAGAGGCGCGCGCCGATCGCGGTCAGCTTCGCAAGCATGACGGATATCTCATCTGGAACGCAAGGAGCGACAGCAGATGCAGCGTCGCCGGATAGTAGTTCTCGTCGGGTCGGCTCGCGAAGATCATGCTCGGCGCCTTCGCGCCCTCGAAGGCGCAGGCGATCAGAGCGCCGATCGCGCCGATGCCGCCGTCGCCAAACGAACCGACGTCCTTGCCCGTCGCGACGTCGACGATGGCCAATGCGCCGCGCGTGCGCGCCACCAGCGCCATGAAGGGCGCATATTGGACGCGTTCGCCAAGGCCCGCCCAGGCGAGGTAGAGCGGCACGCGGACGGCGTTGTAGGAGAAGGCGGCGGGAAAGCCCACGGCCGGCGCGACCTTGTCGTCTTTGAGCGAAATCCAGTCCGGCGGCAGCGCGTTCGGCGAATTGCGGGTCGCGTCGAGCAGCCGCAGCCCCGTCTCGGTCAGTCCCTCCCAATCCGCCTCGGGGGCGACGAGCGGCAGGCGCGCGAAGGCTGGGAAGATGTAGTAGCTGAGATTGATCACCGGGCCGTCGGGACGGTCCTCGGCGTGAAAGCCGGTGATCGCCGGCAGCAGGATGTCGCCCATCTTGTTCTTGAACAAGATGAGCTTGCGCGCCGCCTCGACCGCGATGCGACGCGCGGCGGTGCGGAAGGGGAGGTCGTTCCAGTAGTCCCCGGCTTCGGCGAGCGCCCAGGCGATCAGGATGTCGCCGTCCGACGCATTGTTGAGATCGGCGACGGCCGGGCGCTTGTTCGGCTCCCAGCGCCAGGCGGCGAGTTCGTCGTCGCGCACCATCAGATTGGCCCGCGTCCAGCCCCAGATGCGTTCGAAGGTTGCGCGATCGCCCGCGGCGACGGCGAGCAGCATGCCGTAGCCCTGTCCCTCGCTGTGGCTGATCGCGCTGTTGGCGGTGTCGACGACGCGCCCCTGATTGGTGACGAAGCGGGCTTTATAGGCCTGCCAGAGGTCGGGCGCGCGCAGCACGCCGCCGAGCGGGCGCGTCGAGGCGTCGAGCAGCAGGCGCTTCTCGCCGGCGTCGGGCGTCGTCGCTACCTTCGGCGTCGCCGGGGGCGCATCTTTCGTCGCCTGCGTCTTCTGCGTGCTCGAAGCTTGCGGCGGCGCCGGCGCGGCCGGCTCGGCGCGCAGCGGCGGCGCGTTCAGGCAAAGCAGAGAGCCGAGCACCAGAAGAGATGCCTTGCGCATCAGCTCCTCCGTCCGACGTTGCTGACGAAAAGCCGCGTCGTGAGGGCCAGCAGCGTCGCAAGCGTCAGGGCGACGAGCACATAGGTGAGGCGATGGAGCGAGAGCCAGCCGGCGAAAATGAGCCGCAGATTGCCGAAGGAGAGCGGCTGCGTCGCCAGCAGGCGTGGATATTCGACCTCGACCGCATTGACCCTTGCAAGGCCCGGATCGAGATAGGACAGTCGCCCCGAGAGTTGCGCGGAGACGCGCGGATCGACGAGACAGCGAACGGAGAGATCGAGTTCTTCGGGGTTCGAGGCGGTGACGATCGTCCAGATGTCCTGCGCGTGTTCGCCGAGCACGCCCTGGGCGACGAGCAGCGTCGCATTTCTCGCAAGCGCCGGGTCGTCGGCGCGCAAGCCGTCGAATTTATGCGACACCCAGTCGCTGGCGTCGGTGAATTTGGCGACGATCCAATCGCGCCAGCGCAGCGCCGCGGCGCCGAACCGCCTCAGCAGACTGGCGTTTTCGCGGATCTTGTCGTCCCATTCCGCGAACAGGTCGGGTTCGCCAGGGTCGTCCGCCTTGTCCTTGCCGTCCTCGCCGCCTTTGCGCGCGATGGTCCCGACGGCGACAAAGTCGACGTTGGGAAAACGCAGCCGCGTCAGCGTGCTCCGGCGCAGCTCCGGCGGCAGCGCGGCCTGACAGGCGCTCGGAATGTCGAACTCGGGCGCGAGCCAGTCGCGCGACCTCGTGGCGGAGGCGAGCATTTTCTCGTCCGATTGCGAAAGCTTCGCCGAGCGGCCCGCGGAGGTCCAGGTTTCGCGCAGCTTGGCTGCGGGAATCTCGAGCGCCTTCAGAACCTCGGAATCCAGCGCATCGAGCGGCGCCACCGCGAGCGTCGGCCCTTCGCCGCTCGCCGGCGGCCTGGCGCTAACCGAAAAGTCGATCGGACGTCCCGCGGCGATCGCCATATGCGCGCCGAGCGTAAGCGCGGTCCCAATCGATCTCTGGTCCATGCTCGGCAGATAAAGCTTGGGCCGGGCGGCGTATTCGGCATAGGGAAAACCGCCGGTCGCCATCACCGCGAGATCGGGGACGCGGGCGATGCGCGCGATCGCCGGAATCTCGATCTCGGTGTCGCCGAGCATCAGGAAACGATTGGCCGCGTTGATGGCGGTCAGCGGATCGCAATCCTCGTCGCTCGCCGTCGGCGTCTGCGCCTCGATCTCGACGCGATTTAGTCCCGGTCGAAAGAAGCCGAGCGGCAACGGCAGCGGATTGTCTTTGAACACCTCGCCCGAGCTGTTCGGCAGGCTGAGCGAGACCGCGGTGCGTCCCTCGACATTGACCACGACCTGCGCGCCGGCGGCCAATCCCGGCGCGTAGCCGCCGCCAAGACGCAAGGTGGCGCGACCATAGTCGGCGGGATAGAAGTCCGGCGGCATGACGATGTTGAACGCGGCGCGAAACAGCCGACCCGAGAATTCCTGGCTCTTGACGCCGAGATCCTTCAGCTTGACGCGCTGACCGCCTTCCACATGGTAGCCGGGGAAGGCCGCCGCGGCGCGCACGCCGGCGGGGGCGCCGCGCGCCAGATTGGAGGCGAGGATTTCCCGGATCGCCTCTTCCACGTCCTTGGGGCTCGCGCCGGTGAGAACGACGGTCGCGCGGCGCTCGGGCGTCGCCGGCAGCATCAGGGCGCGCGGGCCGTCGATGCGGCCGAGCGCCTGCTCGCCCAGTTGGCCGCGCGCCAGTCCCGCCTCGCCGATGACGAGGTTGAGCCCGTAAGCGCCGCCGGCCAGCGGCCCCATATCGATGATCGGCTGCTCGAAACGTCCCGCCAGCGACACCGCTTGCACGGCGCGCAGCGCCCGCGAAATTTCCGTCGGCTGCGCGCCGTCGGTGAGCACCACGCGGATCGGCAGCACGCCCTGTTCGTCCGGGGGCGCCGCGCCGAGATCGGCGAGGTTGAGCAATCGAGAGTTGCTTTCGCTCGAAATCAAGCCGGTCAGCCGCGGATCGATCTGCGTCCATAACTCGGTCGTCGCCTTCACCGAGCAATCCACGCGGTGGCGTTGATTGGCCCCGATCTGCACAGAATTGAAGCCTTCGCGCATCAGCCCGGGCGGAATGTCGAAGGTCACGCCCTGCGGTCCGCCGAAAGCGGTGATCGGCGTGCGGCCGATCTCTTCGTCGTTGATGGCGAGACGAAGCGTCGACGCCTCGGGCATCACCGAAGCGGCGGAGACATAGCCGACGCGAAACTGCAGAGGACTGCGGGCCTGCGCGGCGGTGAGGTAGAGCGGCCATTCGAGCGAGCCGATCTCGCCCTTGAGCCTGTAGCCTTGGGTGTTGTGCGACAGGCGGCGCAGCGACATGCCGGGCGGGAGCGCGTCGACCGCCGTCCTGTCGACCGGCCGGGTTTCGACCGTCGACGGTTTCGCGACGGGCTCCGCCGGCGGCTTCTCCTGCACGGCTTCGACCTTCTCGAGGGTCGGCGGCGGCGGCGGAGCGAGCGGACCCCGGACGCCGGTGAGACTGGGCGGCGCGGAGAGAAAGATCGATTGCGCGTGCGGCGACGCGGCGAAGCCCACGACGCCGGCGGCGGCGAGCATGGCCCGCAAAAGCAAGCTCGGATTGGGGGCGAGAAATTTCGTCATCAGGCCGCTCCCTGGCCGGCGGCGGCGCGCTTCGGCGCGGATTTGCGCGCGCTCGCCGAAGGCGGCGGGCGCTGCGACCTTTCGCCCTGCTCGCCGATGGCGGCGAGTTCGGCGGAAGCCGGACTGGCTTCCGGCATCCTTGTCTTGCGCAATGCGCGTTGCGTCTTCTTTTGCGCGCCTTGCGCGGCGAGGCCGCGCAGCACCTCGATCGGGGCGCTC
The DNA here is from genome assembly GCA_963820145.1 of uncultured Alphaproteobacteria bacterium. GTDB lineage: Bacteria > Pseudomonadota > Alphaproteobacteria > Rhizobiales > Beijerinckiaceae > Methylocystis. The sequence continues at coordinate 172,058 of CAWFZD010000077.1, read as the reverse complement.
GGCGTCGGATGCGCGCTTTCGGCTTCGGGCGCAGCCTTTTTTCCGCCGAGCAGATAGCCGAAGGCGCGCCAAGGCTCGATCGTCGCCCAAACGGCGAACTCGAAAACGCCGCCTAAAAGGCCTTTGTGAACGCGACGTTTCTCGAGGAACTTTACGAGCGCTTCGGGCTCGCCATACATCAGGTCGGCGAGCACGAAATATTCCTGCGGCGTCATGTCGGCGAAACTGCAGCCGTAAGCGCTTTCGCCGTTTTTGGGTTCGCGCAGCACCTTTACCGGCAGGCTGAGGTCTCCGACCTTGTCGCCGACGGCTTCGATCATCAGCCGCGCGCCGCAGGAACTCGTTTTCGAGCAGAAATCGCGGCAAGGGCTCCGAAAAGCGCAGCGCGCAGCCGGAAATCGAGACATTTTCGACGACGCAATCGAATTCCTTGCCCGGTATTTCGAGAATCGCGGGGCGGCTGATCGTCAGACGCGGATGTCGGTCGAGCTGACTGCGCTCCGAGACCGCGCCGAGACCCACCGCCGCGATGACGAGGTTGAAGGCGTTCCATATGCCGACGATCCGCATCAGATCGGCGGCGCCGGGCTCGACGGCGTAGCGATAGGCGGCGACGACGCAGGTGAACGCCAGCACGCCGAACATCGCGAAGAACGGCCAGGCGAGTTCGGAAAGATGTTCGGTGTCCATCGTGATGCCCTTCGCGGTGACGTTGAACGTCGGCTTGCGCGGATTGGCGACGACGGAGATGATCGCGTTGAAGAGAAATACGCCCTGACAATATTCGTAGAGTTCGGACATCAAAGGCCAGCGCAGCGAACCGTAGAGATAGTTCTGCAGCATCGCGTTGACGATCATGTAGGTCGTCGTATAGGCGACGGCTTCGTCGACATTGCAGACGAAGATTTTGACGTTGAAAAGTATGTAGCTGAGCGGCGCCAGCATGAAGATGAGACGCGGGAACGGAAACAGCCAGAAGGACATGCTGGAGAGGTAGCCGAGCTTTTGAACTGACGCCAAACCTTTTTTATTTATAGGATTCTTGAGTATCAGGATCTGCATCATGCCTTGGCACCAACGGATGCGCTGGCCAATGAAGCTTGAAAAGGATTCCGGCTGCAGACCGACGATGAGCGGCGTCGAAACGAAAATGCTGTGCCAGCCGCGCGAGTGCAATTCGAACGCCGTCTCGCAATCTTCGGTGATGGTGACGCCGGAAAAGCCGCCGGCTTCGCGCAGGGCGGAGCGCCGCAACAGCGCGGCAGAGCCGCAAAAGAACGAGGCGTCCCACTTGTCGAGTCCGCGCTGCGTCAGCGCATAAAACATCTCGTTTTCGGAGGGCATGCGCGCGAAGGTGCGCAGATTTTTTTCGATCGGATCGGGATTGAGAAAGATGTGCGGCGTTTGCGCCAGGAACAGTTTCTCATCCAGCAGGAAATGCGGCGCAGTCTCCAACAGGAAGGTGCGGAAGGGCGCATGATCGGCGTCGAGCACGGCGACGAGTTCGCCCGTCGAGTGCTCCAGTCCGTTGTTGAGATTGCCGGCCTTGGCGTGTTCGTTGCGCTCGCGCGTCAGATAAAACGCGCCCATCTGCGCGGCGAGCGACTGCAACGTCGCGCGGCGCAACCGCGCCGCTTCGGCCTTGATTTCGTTTTTGTCGTTGCACTTTTGATCGGTGCCGCCGTCGTCGAGAACGTAAACATTGTATTTGTCGGCGGGGTAGTCCTGCGAACGCGCCGCAGCGATCGTCGCCGCGAGGATGGTCTCATCTTCGTTGTAGGTCGGGATGAACACGTCGACGACGGGAAGGTCTTCGTCGCGCGGCCGCTTGACGGGCTCGCGCTTAACGGGATCGGCGCCGATGACGAGGCTGACGAACAGAACGACGAAGCAATAGGTCTCCGCCGCGAACAGGATGAGCCCCAGCGTCAGGCCGATCGGATTGGTCGCCGGCGGCAACGTGTACATGCATCGCCAATAGAAATATCGGATGACGATAAAACTCGCCAGCGTGAGGAACAATTGCCGGGCGATTTTACCGCGGCCGAAATTCCAGATCAGGATCAGCGCGACGATGGTCGTAATGGAAAGCGAGAGCTGTGCTTGCACGCTGACGGGCTGCACCAAAAGCGCGACGGAGGCGACGCCGGATAAAACCCAAACGATCGCACGCACATTACGCATAACACGCCCTCTCTTACAGACGACGTTATGTATACATTTTAATGCTAAAGCTTTGGTTAAGTTTGAGACTGATTTCGGCCATAATCCATTAAGAACAAGTCATATAATCGCGCCAAATCTCTTTTTGAACCGCAGTCAAAAAGTGAAGCGCGTGTCGAGAAGTCCATAGGCGCCCGCGCCGCGCACTTCATCGTCGAGAAAGCCGCCCGAGACGCCAAGTTGCACATTCCCGACTCTGAGGCCGCTGAGATGCGCGCCGACCCGGAACTGGTGGAAAAAGTCGTCGCCGAGCGCGAGCGCCTCCGGTCCCGCGAAAAGTCCCGGCGCCAGGGCGAAGCCGAATTTGAAGCGGGAGTAATAGGCGTTGTGGTCCGTCGAATAGGAGGCGATCGCCGAAGCCATCCACAACTCGGTCGGCGAGGCGTAGAAGTCGGCGCCGATCTTCAGGCCGCCATGCGTGCCCTTGACGGTGTTGTTGGGATCGTTGGGCGTTATGCCGTCATGCGAGATTTCGACGCCGCCAAAAAGCCCGAACTGCATCTGCCGGCTGATCCACTCATAGCCGACGAGCATTTCGCCCTGCTGAAACTCGCCGTGGATATTGCCGAGATAGACCTCGCTCGGGACATATTGGTAAACGCCGCCGAAGCCGCCCAGGCGCAGGCGCAGACCGTTTTCGACGAGCGGCGAGAACGGCGCGATCGTGCCGATGAGCGCGCCGGAAAATGCGTTTTGCGACGAGCCGTCGAAAGAGACGTCGATCGCGACCGTCGGCTGCGCCTTCTGCGCTTGCGGATCATAGGCGCCCGTATACCAATCCGCGGCGTCGGCGGCGGCGACGCTCGCAGCGAGGCCGAAACTCGCTGAAACAAGCTTTAGCGAAACACGGCGGGCCGAGCGCATTTTTGTTCTTCCATGTTCGGGCGCCGGCCCTTTTTCAGGAAAATCAGCGCGTTTGCGTTTAGCTCTGGCTAAACATGGCGAAACGCCGTTAATGCGAAGCTTCTGAAATTGGTAAGTAAATTCTATAGTAAACTGAAGGTGTACATTGTCCGCCGGCTTACCCGAAACGCTCCAGCGCGGCGGCGATCAGCGCCAGATCCCCGGGGCGCGACAGCCGATGGTCGCCGTCGGCGATGAGCGTCATCGTGACTTTGTCGCCGGCGAGCCGCTCGCTCAAGGTCATCGCGTGGCGCCAAGGCACGTCTTCGTCCAGGACGCCTTGCAGAATATGCGCATGCGCATGGGTCCGGATCGGCCCCCCAAGCAGCAGATGGCGCCGTCCGTCCTCGATCAGCCGCGCCGAGATCGGCGTCGCCGCGCCATAGGGCGAGGGCCGCATGTGCACGCCGGTGTTGAGGATTTCCCGGCGGGCCGCTTCCGGCAAACGCTTCCATAGCAATTCTTGCGTAAAATCGACCGCCGGCGCGAGGAGCGCCATGCCGGCGAGACGCTCCGCCGCGCCGAGCTCCTGCAACCGGCGGGACATCAGCAGCGCGATCCAGGCGCCCATCGAGGAGCCGATCAGGATTTGCGGACCTTGCGTCGAGGCCAGAAACATCGCGACGCTCTGCTCGAGCCAGTCGCCGATGCAGCCCTCCTCGAAACGCCCGCCCTTCGCGTCGAAGGCCGATTCGCCGTGGCCCGAATAGTCGAAGCGCAGCATCGCGCGCGACTGCGACGCCGCCCGCGCGTCGAGAAAACGGGCCTTTTCTCCCTGCATGTGCGAGGCGAATCCGCCGAGCCAGACATAGCCGGGGAGCGACTTTCCGTCGGCGCAGGCGAGCCGCCGCCGCCGCGCGATGCGCCAGGAGCGGACGCCGTCGCAGGCGGGGATCGTGAGATAGTCTAAAGCGCAACAATCCATGGCGGGCTTAAGTGCAAGATTGCGGCGCGCGGCGCAAGCGCGCTTGAATCAACGCCCCGCGCTCATAATTGGTTAAGCGCCCCATAAGACAATGCGTCTCGCCGGCGAGCATTAGGGTTGATCTTTCAATGCGGCGTAACGCCGGCCTCTAGGGTCAGCGCGAGGGGTTCGCGCCAGTGGGGTGTTGGCGTTGTGTCGATGATAGCTTTCAGCCCCGCTCCATCGCCGCCAGAGCGGCGCATCGCCGGCCATACGGTCATGCAGATCATTCCGGATCTGCACTCGGGCGGCGCGGAGCGCTCAGCGGTCGACGTCGCCGAAGCGCTGGCGAAAGCCGGGGCGCGTTGCCTCATCGCCTCGCGCGGCGGCAGGCTCGTCGGCGAGTTGCAGAGCAAGGGCGGGGTGTGGCTGCCGTTCCCGGCGGCGACGAAAAATCCCTTCGCGATGGCGCTGAACTCGGTCCGCCTCGCGCGCGTGCTGCGCGACGAGGGGGTGGAGATCGTGCACGCCCGTTCGCGGGCGCCGGCCTGGGTCGCCTATTACGCGGCGCGGCAGGCGCGGGCCCGTTTCGTGACCACCTATCACAGCGCCTATTCGGGCTCCTCTCCGATCAAATTGCGCTACAATGCGATCATGGCGGCGGGCGACGCCGTCATCGCCAATTCGCGCTTCACGGCTCGCCGCATCGCCGAGCTGCATCCCGAGGCGCGCGACAAAATCGCCACCATCGCGCGCGGAATCGACCTGCGCGCCTTTTCCGCGAACGCCGTGGCGCCGGAGCGCGTCGAGCGACTGCGCGCCGAATGGGGCGTCGAGCCGCATCATCGCGTCGTGCTGCTGCCGGCGCGGGTCACGGCGCGGAAGGGGCATCCGGTGTTGATCGAGGCGGCGACGCTGCTCAGCGCGCGCGGGTTCAAAGACCTGCGCTTCATTTTCGTCGGCGACGCGCTCGGCGAGACCTTTCTGCACGGGCTCGAGCAGAAGATCGAACGCGCCGGGCTCAATGGAGTCGTGCGTTTGGCGGGCTTCTGCGGCGATATGCCGGCCGCCTATCTCGCCGCCGCGGTCACCGTCGCGCCTTCGACGCAGCCGGAGGCCTTCGGCCGCGTGGCGATCGAAGCGCAGGCGATCGGCGCGCCGGTGATCGTCTCCGACATCGGCGCGGCGGCCAAGGTCGTGCTGGCGCCGCCCGAGACGCCGGCCTTCGCGGCGACCGGCTGGCGGGTCGCGCCGAGCGACCCCGAAGCGCTGGCTGAAGCGATCGCCGAGGCGCTGGCGATGACCGCGAGCGCGCGCGAAGCGCTGACGGAGCGGGGACGGAATTTCGTCTCACGCCGCTTTTCGGTCGAGAGCATGTGCGACGCAACACTGGACGTTTACGAGGCGCTGCTTTTTTAGGTGTTGCTAGTCAATGGCTTGGCGAAATATATGACTGTCATAATTGTGTTGTATATTGCGTCGCAATATCGTAGAATACGCGTCACGGGAACGACGCATAAGCTGCACAAAAGCGCAGCATGACTTCGCTAACGTAGAGGGTATGACTTTCATGCCCAATCCTCTCGCGCCGGCGTCGCGTTATCCGTCGCTCGCCCGCTTCGGCGCCTTCGCCCCGAAGCTCGAGCTTTGGCTATCTAAACTCGCGGAGGCGGACCTGTCCGTCGTCCGTAGGCTGACGGCCGCCGAGCGCTCGAAGGTGCTGCGCTTCTTCGCGATCGTCATCAGCAAGCTCGGCAATGGCTGGATCTATCCGATCCTCGCCGCTGTCGTCTTCGCGCAATGGGGCTTTGAGGGCGGCAAGCGCGTCATTCTGCTCGCCGCGGTGAACGCCGCCATCATGCACATCCTCTATCCGCTGATCAAGAAGCGGATCAAGCGATTGCGCCCGTTCAAGGTCGATCCTCGGCTGCCCTCGCTGCTGAAGACGCTGGACGAGCACTCCTTCCCGAGCGGCCATGCGATGACGCTGACCGGCGTGCTCGCGCCGATCGTCATGCTGTGGCCGGCGGCGCTGCTCTCGGCGGTGGCGATGGCCTGCTGCATGGCGTGGTCGCGCATCGCCACGGGCCATCACTATCCCAGCGACGTCGCCGCCGGCGTCGCGCTCGGCGTCGGCCTCGGCTGGCCGCTCTCGGCGGGCTTGGCCGCGCTGTTTTAAGGCACGGGGCGTCGTCCTTTCTCCATTGATATTAAGTTTAAATCTTGCTTCTCCCGCCTGCGGGAGAAGGTGGCCGAAGGCCGGATGAGGGCCCCTGCGATCCCAATCGCGTAATTCCGCTCCCGCCCTTGCACGGCCCGGCCAAAGCCCGCATGTTGCGCGTCGCGGAGATTTTTCATGAGCGACGTTTCGGGCGGCGAATTGAAGTTTGAGAATGACGAAGAGCTCGAAGCGTGGCTGAAGACGCAGCCGCGCGAGGTGAGCGTTGTCATTGCGGCGCGGGCGGCGCTGCGCGTCTTGCCGACGCTGCATCGCTATTCCACCAACCTGCAGCCGCGACAATTCGCGGATTTGACCTTCGCGGCGTTTTGGGCAAGCGCATTGGCGCGGGTCGCCGCCAAATATCCGACCCGCGCCAATGAACTTCGCGCCGCCTACGCCGACGCCGCCTACGCCGCCGCCTACGCCGCCGACGCCGCCGCCAACTCCGCCTACGCCGCCCACGCCGCCGACTCCGCCGCCTACGCCGCCCGCGCCGCCGCCGCCTCCGCCGCCGCCTACGCCGACGCCGCCTACGCCGCCGCCGCCGACGCCGCCGCCTACGCCGCCGCCGCGCCGCCTACGCCGACGCCGCCGCCTACGCCGCCCGCGCCGCCTACGCCGACGCCGCCGCCTACGCCGCCAGCGATCTATGGAAGGCGATATTGGCGGACGCCAATCGGCTTAAGGCCGTTGCGCCGAGCGTCCTTGCCGGCGAGCCGCTGTGGCCGGATGTGACGCCGAGTTGGGCGGTCAAGGCTTGGCGCGGCTTGGAATCCACGCTAACCGAGCCGCAATGGAAGCCTTGGCTCCTCTGGTACGGACGCCGCCTCGACGGCATCGAGGCCGCCGAAGACATCGAACTCCTCTTCGCAACCCTCCCCGTCGACCCGCGCGAAAAAGACCCCGCCGAACAAAACGCCGCGCTGGCCGCGGAAATCGAGCAGCTGAGGAAACCGGTTACGGCGAAGTCTCTGCCGGCTCCCACCGAAAACGTCTCGGCGCCCTTTACTTTCGGCTGGAGCGCCGCGCATCGCGTCGCTATTACCGCCGGGCCGCTCAATGTTCCGGTTTTCCCGCACGCCGGCAGTGACCGGGATCATCGCGAGCGGCTCGACGCCTGCCGCAAGACCGCGACGCGGCTTGCCACCGATCTCGCCGCGCAAAAATTTAACGTGCGAGGTGCCTACCGGGAAAGTCTGGAGCGCATGCTCGAAGACCTGCCCACGGCGCCCGGCGAAGGCAATATTCTGATGGTCGATGGCGAGGCCCGCACCCTGCGCGGGCTGTTCGAGGAAGACGTGGAGTGCTTGCCGCGCGAACTCGGCGAAAGGCTCAATCGCGTTCTCGAATTCGTCACGGCCTTGCGCCCTTTCTACCCCGGGATCAACCTCTTTTATGACGACGTCAAGAGCTGCGTGCTCTCGAAACCCCTGCCGAAGGACGCCATCGAACGCTTCGTCGCGGTCGTGCGTGAATATTCGCCAGAGGTCTTCGAGAAGGAGGTCGCGGACACCTTCGGCAAAGTCGAGCAGGACTTTCCGCCCGAGCGACCGCCGTCGCTGCCGCCGCCCGACGGCGTGCTAACTGCCCGCCCCGATCCGCTGGAGGCGCCCGATCCCGCCAAGGCGCATGATTTCGGTCTCGCCAGCACGGTCAATGGCATTTACGCGACCTTCCTCAAGGGCAAGGACTTGGCCACGGCGGTCAAAGGCTGGGACGAGATCGCACAGAAGCTCGGCGAGCACGCGGGCCCCGTCATCGAGTTTCTTCGCCACTTCTTAACCGGCGGCGGTTGAGCGCCGACGAGTCCGCCGGCACCCAAAAAGCTCCTTACATCTCATGGCGGCGAGCGTGGCGAGCGGTCGACGTTTGTCAAGGACGCGCGCAAAAGCTCGCGCCGCTTCGCGGCGGCCCGAAGGGCCGTCCTTGACAAACGCCGAACCGCCTCGCCGATAATGCTCCGCCAGGAGAAGTAAGGCGCGCTGCGAGCTCGCGGCGAAGCAGCGAGGGAACCGGCCCCGTCCACTACTTTTTTCTGGTCTGTCATCAAATCTTCGCTTGACGCAGCGCAGCGCCGCGATTAGGTTCCGCGCACTTCGACAGGCCGTAGCCTCATGCCGTCGCGAACGCCGCGTTTGCGACACTCCGAGACTAAACGCTGTCGCTTTGCCTGAGACGATACGTCCGTGGTGAAAGCTCCTGCGCCTGATCGTGCGGGAAACGGAACGCATGATCCCGGTTTCCGCCGGGGTCCTCTGCTTCAAAAGCGCTTCGGTGCGTAACCGAGGCGCTTGGGTCGTTTGCGTTCCTGAACGGGACCGCAGCGCGATTCCTTTCGAACAACCATTCGCAGGACCGCGAAGGATAGATTTATGCCGACCATCAGTCAGTTGATCCGCAAGCCGCGGCAACCGAAGACCTATCGCGAGAAGTCGCGTCACATGGGCGCCTGCCCGCAGAAACGCGGCGTGTGCACGCGCGTCTATACGACGACGCCGAAGAAGCCGAATTCGGCGCTGCGCAAGGTCGCCAAGGTGCGCCTGACCAACGGCTTCGAGGTGATCGGCTACATTCCCGGCGAGGGTCACAATCTCCAGGAGCACTCGGTGGTGATGATCCGCGGCGGCCGCGTCAAGGATCTCCCGGGCGTCCGTTATCACATTCTGCGCGGCGTCCTCGATACGCAGGGCGTCAAGGACCGCAAGCAGCGCCGTTCGAAATACGGCGCCAAGCGGCCGAAGTAAGGGAAGAAGCCGATGTCGCGACGCCACAGAGCGGAAAAGCGGGAAGTCATCGAGGACGCCAAATTCGGCGATCTCGTGCTCGCGAAGTTCATGAATTCGATCATGCACGACGGCAAAAAGTCGGTCGCGGAGGCGATCGTCTACGGCGCTTTCGACATCATCGAGTCGAAGGCCAAGAGCGATCCGCTCGGCGTGTTCAAGTCGGCGCTCGACAATGTCGCGCCGGCGATCGAGGTGCGCTCCCGCCGCGTCGGCGGCGCGACCTATCAGGTGCCGGTCGAAGTGCGCAACGAGCGCCGTCAGGCGCTGGCGATCCGCTGGATCATCACGGCCGCGCGCGCCCGCAACGACAAGACGATGGTCGACCGGCTCTCCGCCGAGCTGCTGGACGCCTCCAACAATCGCGGCGCCGCCGTGAAAAAGCGCGAAGACACGCATCGCATGGCGGAAGCCAACCGCGCCTTCTCGCATTATCGCTGGTAACTGGCTTAGCCCCCAATCGAGGACGATCTCATGCCGCGCTCTCATCCGATCGAGGACTATCGCAACTTCGGCATCATGGCCCACATCGACGCGGGCAAGACGACGACGACCGAACGCATCCTCTATTATTCCGGCAAGAGCCACAAGATCGGCGAGGTGCATGAAGGCGCCGCGACGATGGATTGGATGGAGCAGGAGCAGGAGCGCGGCATCACCATCACCTCGGCCGCGACGACGACCTTCTGGAACGGCAAACGTCTCAATATCATCGACACCCCCGGCCACGTCGACTTCACGATCGAGGTCGAGCGTTCGCTGCGCGTGCTCGACGGCGCCGTTTGCGTGCTTGACGGCAACCAGGGCGTCGAGCCGCAGACCGAGACGGTTTGGCGTCAGGCCGACAAATATCATGTGCCGCGCATCGTCTTCGTCAACAAGATGGACAAGATCGGCGCCGACTTCTTCCGCTGCGTGAAGGAGATCAACACGCGCGTCGGCGGCCGCCCGATCTGCGCGCAGCTGCCGATCGGCTCCGAGAACAATTTCAAGGGCATCATCGACCTCGTCCGCATGAAGGCGGTCGTCTGGGAGGATGAAGGCCTCGGCGCGAAATATCACGATGAAGAGATCCCGGCGGAGCTGCTCGATCAGGCCAAAGACTATCGCATGCAGCTGATCGAAGCCGCCGTCGAACTCGACGACGACGCGATGGCCGCCTATCTCGACGGAACCGAGCCGAACGAAGAGACCTTGCATCGTCTGATCCGGCTCGCGGTTCGGAAGGTCCATTTCGTGCCGGTGTTCTGCGGCTCGGCCTTCAAGAACAAGGGCGTGCAGCCGCTGCTCGACGCCGTCGTGCATTATCTGCCGTCGCCGATCGACAGAGAGGCGATAAAGGGCGTCGATGTCGACACGGGCGCGGATATGGTCCGCAATCCATCCGACGACGAGCCCTTCTCGATGCTCGCCTTCAAGATCATGGACGACCCCTTCGTCGGCACCATCACCTTCTGCCGCGTCTATTCGGGCAAGATCGAGTCCGGCACCACTGTGCTGAATTCGACCAAGGAACGCAAAGAGCGCGTCGGCCGTATGCTGCTGATGCACGCCAACAACCGCGAAGACATCAAGGAAGCTTATACGGGCGACATCGTCGCGCTCGCCGGCCTCAAGGACACGCGCACCGGCGACACGCTGTGCGACATGCAGAAGCCGGTGATCCTCGAGCGCATGGAGTTCCCGGATCCCGTCATCGAGATCGCGATCGAGCCGAAGTCGAAGGCCGATCAGGAGAAGCTCGGCGTCGCGCTCTCGAAGCTCGCGGCGGAGGACCCGTCGTTCCGCGTCTCGACCGATCAGGAAAGCGGCCAGACCATCCTCAAGGGCATGGGCGAACTGCATCTCGACATCAAGGTCGACATCTTGAAGCGCACCTATAAGGTTGACGCCAATATCGGCGCGCCGCAGGTCGCCTATCGCGAGCGGCTGACGAAGAAGACCGAGATCGACTACACCCATAAGAAGCAGACCGGCGGCACCGGCCAGTTCGCGCGCGTCAAGATCGTCTTCGAACCCAACGAGCCGGGGGCCGGCAATGAGTTCAAGAGCGAGATCGTCGGCGGCGCCGTGCCGAAGGAATATATCCCCGGCGTCGAAAAGGGCATCAACAGCGTCATGGGCTCGGGGATTCTCGCCGGCTTCCCGGTGGTCGACGTCAAGGCGTCGCTGATCGACGGCGCCTTCCACGACGTCGACTCCTCGGTGTTGGCGTTCGAAATCGCCTCGCGCGCGGCGTTCAAGGAAGCGCTGCAAAAAGGCGGCTCGGTGCTGCTCGAGCCGATCATGAAGGTCGAGGTCGTGACGCCGGAGGAATACACCGGCTCCGTCATCGGCGACATCAACTCCCGGCGCGGCCAGATCCAGGGTCAGGACATGCGCGCCAACGCGGTCGTCATCGACGCGATGGTGCCGCTCGCCAACATGTTCGGCTATGTCAATCAGTTGCGCTCCTTCACGCAGGGCCGCGCCAACTATTCGATGCAGTTCGACCATTATGAACAGGTGCCCGACGCCGAGTTGAAGAAGGTGCAGGCGAAATTCGCCTAATCGATCGCTTCGGGTTTTTAGGAACGAGCAAGGAGACCGGCTATGGCCAAGGAAAAATTCTCTCGCAACAAGCCGCATTGCAACATCGGGACGATTGGTCACGTCGACCATGGCAAGACGTCGCTGACGGCGGCGATCACCAAGGTTTTGGCGGAGACGGGCGGGGCGACCTTCACGGCCTACGATCAGATCGATAAGGCGCCGGAAGAGCGGGCGCGCGGCATCACGATCTCGACCGCGCATGTCGAATATGAGACGGCGAACCGCCACTACGCGCACGTCGACTGCCCCGGCCACGCCGACTATGTGAAGAACATGATCACCGGCGCGGCGCAGATGGACGGCGCGATCCTCGTCGTCTCCGCCGCCGACGGCCCGATGCCGCAGACCAGAGAGCACATCCTGCTGGCGCGTCAGGTCGGCGTGCCGGCGCTGGTGGTGTTTCTGAACAAGGTCGACATGGTCGACGATCCGGAGCTGCTCGAGCTGGTCGAATTGGAAGTGCGGGAGCTGCTCAGCAAATATGAGTTCCCGGGCGACGACATTCCGATCACCAAGGGTTCGGCGCTGTGCGCGCTGGAGAACAAGAACCCCGAGATCGGCCATGACGCGATCCTGGCTTTGATGAAGACGGTCGACGACTACATCCCGCAGCCGGAGCGCCCGAAGGATCAGCCGTTCCTGATGCCGGTCGAAGACGTGTTCTCGATTTCGGGCCGCGGCACGGTGGTGACGGGCCGCATCGAGCGCGGCATCATCAAGGTCGGCGAAGAAGTCGAGATCGTCGGCATCAAGCCGACGATGAAGTCGACGGTGACCGGCGTCGAGATGTTCCGCAAGCTGCTCGACCAGGGCGAGGCGGGCGACAACGTCGGCTGCCTGCTGCGCGGCACGAAGCGCGAAGAGGTGGAGCGCGGTCAGGTGCTGTGCAAGCCGGGCTCGGTCAAGCCGCACACCAAGTTCAAGGCCGAGGCCTACATCCTGACGAAGGAGGAGGGCGGCCGCCACACGCCGTTCTTCACCAACTACCGTCCGCAATTCTACTTCCGCACGACGGACGTGACGGGCATCGTGACGCTCCCCGAAGGCATCGAAATGGTGATGCCGGGCGACAATATCGCGATGGAAGTGAGCTTGATCGTGCCGATCGCGATGGAGGAGAAGCTGCGCTTCGCCATCCGCGAAGGCGGCCGAACCGTCGGCGCCGGCGTCGTCGCGAGCATTATTGAGTAAGACGAATGCGCGGAACGCGGACGGGCGAGGGCCCTCACCGACCCCGCTTCGCCACCTGAGCGGGAGATGCGCGCGAAAGAAAGGACAATGAACGGCCAGAATATTCGGATCCGCCTTAAGGCGTTCGATCACCGCGATTCTCGATTCGTCGACGCGGAGATCGTCTACACGGCGAAGCGCACGGGCGCGCAAGTGCGCGGGCCGATACCTCTGCCGACGCAGATCGAGAAATTTACGGTGAACCGCTCGCCGCACATCGACAAGAAGTGCCGCGAGCAGTTCGAAATGCGAACGCACAAGCGGCTTCTCGACATCGTCGACCCGACGCCGCAGACCGTGGACGCGCTGATGAAGCTCGACCTCGCCGCCGGCGTCGACGTCGAGATCAAGCTTTAAACTTTTAGAGAAGCCGCGTCCAGAAGAAGCGGCGCCGAAGGAAATGAGATCATGCGGTCGGGCGTCATCGCACAAAAGGTCGGAATGACCCGCATCTTCACCGAGGCGGGCGAACATGTGCCGGTCACGGTGCTGAAGCTCGACAATTGCCAGGTCGTCGCGCACCGCACGATTGAGCAGAACGGCTACACCGCCGTTCAGCTCGGCGCCGGCCGCGCCAAGGTCAAAAATGTGTCAAAGGCCGAACGCGGCCACTTCGCGATCGCCAAGGTCGAGCCGAAGACGAAGCTCGCGGAATTCCGCGTCGAGGAAGACGATCTGCTCCCGGTCGGCGCCGAGATCACGGCGGACCATTTCGTCGTCGGCCAATTCGTCGACGTCACCGGCACGACGATCGGCAAAGGCTTCGCCGGTCCGATGAAGCGCTGGAATTTCGGCGGCCTGCGCGCGACGCACGGCGTTTCGCTGTCGCATCGCTCGCATGGTTCGACCGGCGGCCGTCAGGATCCCGGCAAAACCTTCAAGAACAAGAAGATGGCCGGGCACATGGGCATCGATCGGGTGACGACGCTCAATCTGAAGGTGATCCAGACCGACGTCGAGCGCGGTCTGATGCTCGTCGAGGGCGCGGTTCCCGGTCAAGCGGCGGCTGGATTTTCGTGCGCGACGCGGTCAAGAAGCGCGCTGCCGGACGAAGCGCCGAAGCCCGGCAAATTCCGCATGGCCGACGGCGCAAGCCGAGCAGCAACCGGCCGAGGCCGATGCGGCCGCCGCAGACGAAAACGAGGAGGCGTGAGCATGGAACTCAACGTCACATCGCTCGATGGCGAAGCGGCCGGTTCGATCGAGCTCGCCGACGACATTTTCGGCCTCGAGCCGCGCGAAGACATCTCATCGCGCGCATGTCCGCTGGCAGCTCGCCAAGCGGCGCGCCGGCACCCATGCGGTGAAGAACCGCGCCGAGATCGCCCGCACCGGCAAGAAGATGTACAAGCAGAAGGGCACCGGCGGCGCCCGTCACGGCTCGGCGCGCGTGCCGCAGTTCCGCGGCGGCGGCCGGCGTTCGGTCCGCGTGGTGCGCAGTCACGAGCATCGACCTGACGAAGAAGGTCCGCGCGCTGGCGCTGAAGCATGCGCTTTCGGCCAAGGCCAAGGACGGCGGCATCGTCGTTTGGGAAGAGGCGGAGCTCGCCGAGCCCAAGACGCGTTGCTTCGCGGCCAGTTTCGACAAGACTCGGGCTTGTCGAATGCGCTGATCATCGACGGCGCCGAGCTGCAGGACAATTTCGCGCTCGCCGCGCGCAACATCCCGAACATCGACGTGCTGCCGATCCAGGGCATCAATGTCTACGACATCCTGCGGCGCGAGAAGCTGGTCCTGACCCGCGCCGCGGTCGATGCGCTGGAGGCGCGACTGAAATGAGCACGACCGATCCGCGCCATTACGACATCATCCTCGCGCCGGTCATCACCGAGAAGGCGACCCTGCGTCCGAGCACAACCAGGTCATGTTCCGGTCGCGCGCAAGGCGACCAAGCCGCAGATCAAGGAAGCCGTCGAGAAGCTGTTCGACGTCAAGGTCAAGAGCGTCAACACGCTGGTCCGCAAGGGCAAGATCAAGGCCTTCCGCGGCAGTTCGCGGCCAGCAGATCGGATATCAAGAAAGCGATCGTGACCCTCGAAGAAGGCCACAGCATCGACATGACGACGGGACTGTAAGGGAGGCTGAGGACAAGACCATGGCACTGAAGACATTACAAGCCGATCACGCCGGCCAGCGCCAGCTGGTGCTGGTCGACCGCTCAGGACCTCTACAAGGGCAAGCCGGTCAAGGCGCTGACCGAAGGCAAGAGTTCGAAGCGGCGGCCGCAACAACGCCGGCCGCATCACCGTGCGCTTCCGCGGCGGCGGCCACAAGCAGGCCTATCGCATCGTCGACTTCAAGCGGCGCAAGGTCGATATGCCGGCCAAGGTCGAGCGCATCGAATACGACCCGAACCGCACGGCTTCATCGCGCTGATCAATTACGACGACGGCGAGCTGGCCTACATCCTGGCGCCGCAGCGGCTCAGCGTCGGCGACGACGTGGTCTCGGGCGAGCATGTCGACGTGAAGCCCGGCAACGCGATGCCGCTCGCGCAACATTCCGGTCGGCACGATCGTGCACAATATCGAGATCAAGATCGGCAAAGGCGGCCAGATCGCCCGCTCGGCCGGCACCTATGCCCAGATCGTCGGCCGCGACCAGGGCTATGTGATCCTGCGGCTCAACTCCGGCGAGCAGCGCCTGGTGCACGGCCAGTGCATGGCACGATCGGCGCGGTCTCGAACCCCGACCACATGAACATCTCGATCGGCAAGGCCGGCCGCATCGCGCTGGCTCGGACGCCGTCCGCACAACCGCGGCGTCGACGATGAACCCGATCGACCATCCGCACGGCGGCGGCGAAGGCCGCACCTCCGGCGGCCGTCACCCGGTCACGCCGTGGGGCAAGCCGACCAAGGGCAAGAAGACCCGCAGCAACAAGTCGCACCGACAAATTCATCATGTCCGTCGCGACACGCGAAGAAGAAGAAGGGCTGATCCATGGCTCGCTCGGTTTGGAAAGGCCCGTTCGTCGACGGCTATCTGCTCAAGAAGGCGGAAGGCTCGCGCGGCTCGGGACGTTAGGAAGTCATCAAGATCTGGAGCCGCCGCTCGACGATCCTGCCGCAATTCGTCGGCCTGACCTTCGGCGTCCATAACGGCCATAAGCACATTCCGGTCAATGTCAGCGAAGACATGGTCGGTCACAAGTTCGGCGAGTTCGCGCCGACGCGGACCTTCCACGGCCACGCCGCGGACAAGAAGGCGAAGAGGGGCTAAGGAGCGATGTCGAAGACCGCCAATCCGCCAAGACAAGCGGAGAACGAGGCGAGAGCCGTGGCGCGCATGCTGCGCGTCTCGCCGCAAAAGCTCAATCTTCTCGCCCAGCTCATTCGCGGCAAGAAGGTCGATCGCGCGCTCGCCGATCTTGAGTTCTCGCGCAAGCGCATCGGCGCTCGACGTCAAGAAGGCGCTCGAGAGTCGCCATCGCCAACGCCGAGAACAATCACGATCTCGACGTCGACGATCTCATTGTCGCGCAGGCCTATGTCGGCAAGGCGCATGGTGATGAAGCGCTTCCACGCGAGAGCCCGCGGCCGAGCGTCGCGGGTCGAGAAGCCTTTCGCCAATCTCACCATCGTCGTGCGGGAAGTTCGCCAGCGCCAGCAGAGGCTTAAGGGAGCGCCCCATGGGTCAGAAAGTCAATCCGATCGGGCTGCGCCTCGGCATCAACCGCACCTGGGATTCGCGCTGGTTCGCGGGCAAGGGCGAATACGCCAAGCTGCTGCACGAAGACTTCGACGCATCCGCGAAGCGCATTTCGAAGGCGTTGAAGCAGGCGGCGGTGTCGCGCATCGTCATCGAGCGTCCGCATAAGAAGTGCCGCGTCACGATCTATTCCGCGCGTCCCGGCGTCGTCATCGGCAAGAAGGGCGCGGACATCGAGAAGCTGCGCAAGCATCGTCGGCGAACTGACCGAGCAGCGAGGTCGTGATCAACATCGTCGAGATCCGCAAGCCCGAAATCGATGCGCAGCTGGTCGCCGATTCCATCGCCCAGCAGCTCGAGCGCCGCGTCGCGTTCCGCCGCGCCATGAAGCGCGCGGTGCAATCGGCGATGCGGCTCGGCGCGCAGGGCATCCGCATCAACTGCTCCGGCCGTCTCGGCGGCGCCGAAATCGCGCGCATGGAATGGTATCGCGAAGGCCGCGTGCCGCTGCACACGCTGCGCGCCGACGTCGATTACGGCGTCGCCACCGCGTACACCACCTACGGCACCTGCGGCGTCAAGGTCTGGATCTTCAAGGGCGAGATCCTCGAGCACGATCCGATGGCGCAGGACAAGCGGACAGGCCGAGGGCGAGCACGTCGAGCGCGGCCGCGGCGATCGCGACCGCGATCGGCCGTCGACGCGAACCGCGCGCCGGCGCTGACGCAACAGAGCGCTTGAGAGTTCAGACCATGCTGCAACCGAAGCGCACCAAATTCCGCAAGGCGCATCAAGGGCCGCATCCACGGCGTCGCCAAGGGCGGCACCGCGCTGAACTTCGGCCAGTTCGGCCTGAAGGCGATGGAGCCGGAGCGGGTCACCGCGCGCCAGATCGAGGCCGCGCGCCGCGCGATGACGCGTCACATGAAGCGCGCCGGCCGGGTCTGGATCCGCATCTTCCCGGATGTGCCGGTGTCGAAGAAGCCGGCCGAAGTCCGCATGGGCTCGGGCAAGGGCGCGCCGGAATTCTGGGTCGGCGCGCGTCAAGCCGGGCCGCATCATGTTCGAGATCGACGGCGTGCCGGCGCCGATCGCGCGCGAAGCGCTGCGCTCGCCGCGGCGAAGCTGCCGATCAAGACGCGCTTCGTCGAGCGCATCGGCGAGTGAGGATCGACGCCATGAAAGCCGAACAGCATATGTCCGATCTGCGCGCGTCTCCGACGATCAGCTCGACGACGAGGTTCTGAAGCTGAAGAAGGAGCAGTTCAATCTGCGCTTCCAGCGCGCCACCGGCCAGCTGGAGAACACCGCGCGCGTTCGCGAGGTGCGCCGCGACATCGCCCGCATCAAGACCGTCGCGCGCGCAGAAGCGCGC
This sequence comes from uncultured Alphaproteobacteria bacterium, assembly GCA_963820145.1. Lineage (GTDB taxonomy): Bacteria > Pseudomonadota > Alphaproteobacteria > Rhizobiales > Beijerinckiaceae > Methylocystis. The sequence continues at coordinate 154,175 of CAWFZD010000077.1, read as the reverse complement.
ACCAAGCAGCAGGGTTGAGGACAAGCGCAGATGCCGAAGCGAATTCTGCAAGGCGTCGTGGTCAGCGACAAGCAGAGACAAGACCGTGGTGGTGAAGGTCGAACGCCGCTTCACGCATCCGCTGTTCAAAAAGACGGTGCGTCGCTCGAAGAATATCACGCGCATGACGAGAGCCAACGCGTTCAAGGTCGGCGACGTGGTGCGCGATCGAGGAATGCCGCCGATCTCCAAGCTGAAGCGCTGGGGCGTGGTAGACGGCGTCCAAGGCTGGCAAGACAGCAAGCGTCGCGGCGACGAGTCGAAGATTCCCCGGACGAGTCGGCGCCGAAGCCGAAGCCAGACCGGAGCAAAGTGGAGTAACGCCATGATTCAGATGCAGACCAATCTCGATGTCGCCGACAATTCCGGCGCGCGCCGGGTCATGTGCATCAAGGTGCTGGGCGGGTCCAAGCGCCGCTACGCCACGGTCGGCGACGTCATCGTCGTCTCGGTCAAGGAAGCCATCCCGCGCGGCCGCGTGAAGAAGGGCGACGTGCATGAAGGCCGTCGTCGTGCGCACCGCGAAGGACATCAGCGCGCCCGGACGGCATCGGCGATCCGCTTCGACCGCAACGCCGCCGTGCTGATCAACAATCAGAGCGAGCCGATCGGCACCCGCATCTTCGGCCCGGTGCCGCGCGAACTGCGCGCCAAGAACCACATGAAGATCATCTCGCTCGCGCCGGAGGTGCTGTGATGGCGGCGCAAGATCAAGAAGGGCGACAAGGTCGTCGTGATCGCCGGCCGCGACAAGGGCCGCAGCGGCGAGGTGCATCGAGGTCGCGCCGGACGAAGGCCGCGCGCTCGTCGCAGGCGTCAACATGGTCAAGCGCCATCAGCGCCAGACCAGGGATCGCGAGGGCGGCATCATCACCAAGGAGGCGCCGATCCATTTGTCCAATCTCGCGCATGCCGATCCGAAGGATGGCAGGCCGACGCGGGTGGGCTTCAAGATTCTGGACGACGGCCGCAAGGTGCGCTTCGCCAAGAGTTCGGGAGAAGTGATCGATGGCTGAGGAAAAGAAGGCGAAAGGCGCCGAAAAGCCCGGCAAGGGCGGCGACGAAGGCCGAAAAAAAGGGCAAGGGCAAGGGCGGCGTGGAAGCCGGCAAGATCGCGCTCGCATGGCGGCGAGAAGGCCGAGTTGCCGACAGGTCCCTACACGCCGCGCCTCAAGAAGCATTTCGAGGAAGTGGTGCGTCCGGCTGCTCACCGAGCAGTTCGGCTATAAGAACCCGCTCAAGTGCCGACGATCGAGAAGATCGTGCTCAACATGGGCGTCGGCGAAGCGGTCAACGACACAAGAAGGTGACGCTGGCGGCGGCGATCTGAGCCTCATCGCGGGGCAAAAGCCGGTGATCACCAAGGCCCGCAAGGCGATCGCGACCTTCAAGCTGCGCGAGGACATGCCGATCGGCGCCAAGGTCACGCTGCGCAAGACGCGCATGTACGAGTTTCTCGACCGCTTGATCTCGATCGCGCTGCCGCGCGTTCGCGACTTCCGCGGCCTCAATCCGAAGTCCTTCGACGGGCGCGGCAATTATGCGCTCGGCATCAAGGAGCACATCGTGTTTCCCGAGATCGACTACGACAAGGCCGAAAGCATTCTCGGCATGGACATCATCGTCTGCACGACGGCTAAGACCGACGATGAAGCGCGCGCCCTGCTGAAGGCGTTCAATTTCCCGTTCCGGCAGTGAAGTCCGCAAAAACTTCAAACGCGGCAACCGAAAAGGCAAACTAAAATATGGCCAAGAAGAGCGCGATAGAAAACAACAAACGCAAGGCGAAGCTGGTGAAGACGCTGGCCGGGACGGCGGGCGCGGCTGAAGGCCGTCGCCGTCGACGAGAGCGTAACCGCTCGAGGAGCGTTTCGAAGCGCGGATGAAACTCGCGGAGCTGCCGCGCAACTCGGCGGCGACCCGCATCCGCAATCGCTGCGAGGTTTCGGGCCGTCCGCGCGGGTTCTACCGCAAATTGAAGATGTCGCGCATCGCGCTGCGCGAACTGGGCTCCAGCGGCCTGTCCCGGTCTCGTGAAGTCGAGCTGGTAAGGAGGAGCGACAATGGCGATCAACGATCCCTTGGGCGATCTCCTCACCCGCATCCGCAACGCGCAGATGCGCCGCAAGGACAAGGTGCTCGACGCCTGGCTCCAAGCTGCGCGGCCAGCGTGCTCGACGTGCTGAAGGCCGAGGGCTACATCCGCGGCTATATCGACGACGGAGTTCGGCAACGGCCGCACGGAGTTCGAGATCGAGCTGAAATATTTCGACGGCGAGCCGGTGATCCGCGAGATCGAGCGGGTCTCCAAGCCTGGCCGGCGCGTCTATGCCGTCGGTCAAGAATCTGCCGCGCGTCAACAACGGTCTCGGCATCTCGATCGTCTCGACGCCGAAGGGCGTCATGGCGGACCACGACGCGCGCGACGCGAATGTGGGCGGCGAAGTTCTCTGCACGGTGTTCTGATTGCGCGGCAAGAAGGATTTAAGCCATGTCACGCATCGGCAAGAAGCCCGTCCCGGTGCCGTCGGGCGTCACCGCCGACGTCGACGGCCAGACCGTCAAGTGAAGGGCCCGAAGGGCCAGCTTGCAGTTCGTCGTCCATGACGACGTCGAGGTGAAGCTCGGACAACGGCGCGATCAAGGTCGCGCCCGCGGTTCGAGACCAAGCGCGCGCGGGCGCTGTGGGGCACCGCGCGCGCGCAGGTCGCCAATCTCGTCGAAGGCGTCACCAAGGGCTTCGAGAAGAAGCTCGAAATCACCGGCGTCGGCTACCGCGCCGCGGTGCAGGGCAAGAACCTGCAGCTCGCGCTCGGCTACAGCCACGATGTGGTCTATCGCGATCCCGGAAGGCATCACCATCGCGGTGCCGAAGCCGACCGAGATCACGATCACGGGCAACGACATCCAGCGCGTCGGCCAGGTCGCCGCCGAAATCCGCAGCTACCGGCCGCCGGAGCCCTACAAGGGCAAGGGCGTGAAGTATGTCGATGAGTTCATCTTCCGCAAGGAAGGCAAGAAGAAGTAACGGAGCCGGTCATGTCGAGAGCCAAACTTACGAATGCCCGGCGCAAGCAACGCGTGAGCGCTGTCGTTGCGCCGTCCGGCCGGCGGCCGTCCGCGCTTGTCGGTGTTTCGCTCGTCGAAGCACATCTACGCGCAGGTCATCGACGATCTGAAGGGCGAGACGCTGGCGTCGGCGTCGTCGCTGGAAAAGCGAACTGCGCGAGCCTCAAGACCGGCGCCAATATCGACGCCGCCAAGGCGGTCGGCAAGCTGATCGCCGAACGTGCTCGCGAAGGCGGCGTCAAGGAAGTGGTGTTCGATCGCGGCGGCTATATCTATCACGGCCGCGTCAAGGCGCTGGCCGATGCCGCGCGCGAAGGCGGGCTGAATTCTAAGGGATCGTTTATGGACGACCCAATGCGAGCGGCGAGCGCTTGCGCCGCGCAAGTGACGGATGAACACATGGCGCGTGAATCGACGGCGGTCGCGGCCGCGATCGTGATCGCGAAGAGCGCGACAGCGAATTCGTCGACAAGCTGGTCCACATCAATCGCGTCGCCAAGGTGGTGAAGGGCGGCCGGCGCTTCGGTTTCGCGGCCCTGGTCGTCGTCGGCGACCAGAAGGGCCGGGTCGGCTTCGGCCATGGCAAGGCGCGCGAAGTGCCGGAAGCGATCCGCAAGGCGACCGAGCGGCCAAGCGCAACGCTGATCCGCGTGCCGCTGCGCGAAGGCCGCACGCTGCATCACGACGTCAGCGGCCGTTACGGCGCCGGCACGCGTCGTGCTGCGCGCGGCTCCTCCCGGTACCGGCATCATCGCCGGCGGCCCGATGCGCGCGGTGTTCGAGACGCTGGGCGTCCAGGACGTCGTGGCCAAGTCGCATCGGCTCGTCCAACCCCTACAACATGGTGCGCGCCACCTTCGACGCGCTGAATGGACGAGCTCGCCGCGCGCGGTCGCCGCCAAGCGCGGCAAGAAGGTCGGCGACATTGCAGTCGCGCCGCGCAGGGCGCCGACGCCGAAGCCGTCGAAGGCGTGACCGGAGGCCGTCACGATGAGGCCGAGGCACGGCAAGAAGACCTCACGCGTCGACCCAGATCGGCAGCCCGATCGGCCGCCCCGAGGACGCAGCGCGCGACGCTGGTCGGGCTGGGCCTGAACAAGCTGCACGGCCGTCGCCGCACGCTGGAGGATACGCCGGCGGTGCGCGGGATGATCGCCAAGGTCGCGCACATCGTCCGAATCGTCGACGGGTAGGAGGAATAGGCGATGATGAAACTCAACGAATCTTCGCGACAACGAAGGCGCCCGCAAGAAGCGCATGCGCGTCGGCCGCGGCCCCGGCTCGGGCAAGGGCAAGACCGCCGGCCGCGGCGTGAAGGGCCAGAAGGCGCGCACCGGCGTCGCCATCAACGGCTTCGAAGGCGGCCAGATGCCGCTGCACATCGCCGGCTGCCCAAGCGCGGCTTCAACAACCCGTTCCGCTCGAGCTACACCGAAGTCAACCTCTGCCGCATCGCAGCAGGCGATCGCCGCGGGCAAGCTCGACGCGGGCGCGCCGATCGACCGCCGAGGCGCTGGTCGCCGCCGGCGTGCTGCCGCCGCGCGACGGCGTGAAGCTGCTCGGCCTGGCGAGCTCGACCGCCAAGCTCGAGCTTCAAAGTCGCAGGCCGCCTCCCAAAGCGATTGCGGCCATCGAAGCTGCGGGCGGTTCGGTGAAACTGCTCAAGGCGCGCGGCGGCGCGGGCCGAGCGCGTAAGACGTAAGGCCGCGGCCTTGCGGATGGCGTTGCGAGCGATTGTTTGCGGGAGCGCGGCGCCCGAGGTCACGAGAGACCCGCGCACGCGCCGACTGCGGATTCGGCGGCCTCCCAATCGACGGGAGCTGGTATAAGACGCACGACGGCGCTGCTCGCATTCATCCTGCGAGCGCACAATAAGAACGTCAAGGGCACAACAGGGGTCCCCGCCATGGCATCGGCAGCCGAGCAGCTTGCGGCCAACATGAACTTCGGCGACTTCGGGAAGGCCGACGAGCTCAAGCAGCGAATTTGGTTCACGCTTGCCGCGCTCGTCGTCTATCGCCTCGGCACCTATGTGCCTTTGCCCGGCATCGATCCCGACGCTTTCGCCAAGAGCTTTTTCGGCCAGTCCAAGGGCGTCTTGGAGCTGTTCAACATGTTCGCCGGCGGCGCCGTGCAGCGTCGCGCGATCTTCGCCCTCAACATCATGCCGTATATTTCCGCCTCGATCATCGTGCAGCTTCTGACGAGCGTCGTGCCTTCGCTCGAAGCGGTGAAGAAGGAAGGCGAAGCCGGCCGCAAGGTCCTCAACCAATATACGCGCTACCTGACCGTCGTGCTCGCGACTTCCAGGCCTATGGCATGGCCATCGGCCTCGAAGGGCAGCAGGGCGTCGTCACCGATCCCGGCATCTTCTTTCGCCTGTCGACAGTGGTGACGCTGGTCGGCGGCACGATGTTCCTGATGTGGCTCGGCGAGCAGATCACCTCGCGCGGCATCGGCAACGGGTCGTCGCTGATCATCTTCGCCGGCATCGTCGCCGCGTTCCCCTCCGCCATCGTCTCGACGCTCGAGCTCGGGCGCCAGGGCGCGATTTCGACATCCGTGATCCTCGGCGTGATCGCGATGTCTTTCGCCGTCGTCGCCTTCATCGTCTTCATGGAGCGCGCGCAGCGGCGCCTGCTCATCACCTATCCCAAACGCCAGCACGGCAACCGCAGTCTATGAAGGGCAATCGTCCTTCCTGCCGCTCAAGCTCAACACCTCGGGCGTCATTCCGCCGATCTTCGCCTCATCGTTGCTGCTGCTGCCGACAACCGATCGTCGAATTTCTACCAGACGCAGGGCACCGACAACATTCTTCGCGACGATCTCGGCCTATTTCGGCCATGGCCGTCCGCTCTACATGATCGCCTATGTCGGGCTCATCGTGTTCTTCGCCTTCTTCTATACGGCGATCGTGTTCAACCCGACCGAGACCGCCGACAACCTCAAGAAGCACGGCGGCTTCCTGCTGGGCTTTCGTCCCGGCGAACGCACCGCGAAGGAAATCGACTACGTGCTGATGCGGCATCACCGTTTTCGGCGCCGCCTATCTCGCGATGATCTGCCTGCTGCCGGAGATGCTGATCTCCTACGCCGATCTGCCCTTCTATTTCGGCGGCACATCGCTGCTCATCGTCGTCAGCGTGACGATGGACACCGTCGCTCAAATCCACGGCCATCTGCAGGCGGGCAATATGAAGGGCTGATCCGCAAGACCAAGCTGCGCGGAAAGCGCGGAAATGAGGCTTATCCTGCTCGGTCCACCGGGCGCGGGCAAGGGCACGCAGGCCGGCCGTCTCGTCGAAGAATATCGGATCGCGCAGCTTTCCACGGGCGACATGCTGCGCGCCGCGTCGCCGCCGAACCCCGCTCGGACGCAAGGCGCAGGAGATCATGAGCCGCGGCGAGCTCGTCCCCGACGAGCTCGTGATCGGCCTTATCGATCAGCGCGTCGACGACGCGGACGTCGCGAACGGCTTCATCCTCGACGGTTTTCCGCGCACCGTCGCTCAGGCCGAAGCGCTGCGCGCGCTGCTGCAGTTGAAGGGCACATGAAGCTCGACGCGGTCATTGAACTCGTCGTCGACGAGAACGCGCTTGCTGCAGCGCGTCGAGAACCGCGTGCACGAGACGCTGGCGGCCGGCGGGGTCGTGCGCGCCGACGACAACGCCGAGAGCCTCAAGACGGAACTCGAGCCTATCGCAAGCAGACCGCGCCCGTTTCCGCCTTTTACGCCGAGCAGGGCGAACTCAAGCAAGTCGACGGCATGGCGCCGATCGACGAGGTGACGCGTCAGATCATGGAAAGGCTGGGCGGTTGAGCCGGGACGTTTGAACCGCGGCAGGGCTGCGCGGATGGTTCTCGAAGTCGCGATTTTGAACATTCGCCCCGGCCAGGAAGCCGCTTTCGAGCGCGCCATGAGCCGGTCCCATCATCTCATCGCCGCCTCGCGCGGATTTCGGGCGCTCGAACTGCGCAAATGCGTCGAGAGGCCCAACCGCTATTTGCTTCTCGTCGCGTGGGAGAAGCTCGAGGATCATACCGTCGGTTTTCGGCAGTCGGATCGCTATTTCGAGTGGAAGCGCGCTTTGCATGACTTCTACGATCCTTTCCCGACCGTTGAGCATTATGACAATCCGCTGCCGCTCACGCCCGGCAGTTGAGCCTCGCGTCAGTTGGGGCGCTTGTCGGTCAGCGTCTGCAGGAAGGCCGTGATCGCGTCGATCTCATGATCGTTCAGACGCGGCGTCTGGCCCAAGCGCTTGTCGTAGGGGACTTCCTTGACATTGACGTTGTCGTGGTATTTCTCCGGCAGATCGTCGAATTTGCGCGCCGCGCCGTCCGCGCCTTTCGGATACCAGCGCTCCGGGTTCGTGTCGCGCGTCGCATAGAACGCGACCGCCTCGCGGAGCGTCGCGACCGATCCGTTATAAAAATATGGCGCGCGCAGCCCGACGTTGCGCAGGCTCGGCACTTTGAAGGCGCCGCAGACGCTGTCGAGATCGAAACCCTTTGGCGCGACCTCCGCCAAACCGGGACGGCTGCAAAGCCCAAGATCGTAGAAATCGCTTTTGGCGTCGGCGGGGATCGCGGCATTTCGCGGCGCGCCGAGCGTGTCGTAAGTGAAGTCGGTGAACAGCCAGTCTTGCGGCTGCTTGGAGCCCTGCTCGCCGACATGACAGGCGAGGCAATTACCCTTCTTCGGGTTCTTGAACAGCGCGAACCCTTCCGCCTCCAGTTTCGAGAACTTCGCTTCGCCGCGCAGCGTCGCGTCGAACTTCGAGGAGAAGGCGTGAAACGGCGCCGTGCGCTCGAACGCGGCGATCGCCGTCATAAGTTTGTCGAAGGCCTGGTCGAAATCGTCGAACAGTATGTCGCCGAAGGCCTGCTGCGCCAGCGGCGCGTAGGCGGCGGCCTTCACCTTGGCGACGACCGCGGCCTTCGACGGATTGTTCATCTCGATCGGATTGAGCAGCGGGCCGGCCGCCTGGCCGGCGAGATCGTCGGCGCGGCCGTCGTGAAACTGGCCGCCGACGGGGGTCTTCTCGATCTTGCCGGTCTCCTCGTCCTTCTTGTCGACGAAGCCGAAACGCGGCGAAAACATCGCATAGGTCAGGCCCGGCGGCTTTCTATACCCCAGCGCGCCGTTCGCGCCGCGCGCCACAGCCGGAACGGGCGATCCGTTGACGCCGAAAAAGCCGTTTGTCGGCTGATGGCACGAGGCGCAGGCGAGGCCTCGCGGCTCCGAGAGGTTCGTGTCGGAAAAGAGCTTCGCGCCAAGCTGTTCGAGGAGGCCATCCGCGGACACGGGCGCGGACAAGCAGCAAGCCGCGAAGAGAACCGCGCATCTAACAATATTGCGCGAAGAGCCCTTCGCATCGAACATTTTCGCCTCCGCCGTCGCAACCCTCGACGATGTGTTTTACGGAGCGGCGCAGCACGCGGTCAAACTGAATTGTTTGGATAACTTCCAGACTTAGCCGTCACGGGCTGCGAGGCTCCATTGTTAGAAGAGCGTCGATCTCCGACCGCCTCGCCCTGCGCTGGCGATGCGGAGGAAAGCAAAGCGCGGGCCGAACAAAAAAAGAACTTGCTGAGCGGAACAAAGCATGCACAATGGCGTCGCGCAATGATTTTGGCTGAGCCGGGGTGGGCGTTGCGCAAATTGGTCAACACATGCGATGAAGGATCATAACCCGTGAGCCAAGCCAATCTCCGCCTCGTGGAAGGGACTTCCGTGGATAAAACGAAGGCGCTGGACGCCGCCCTGTCGCAGATCGAACGCGCCTTCGGCAAAGGTTCGATCATGCGTCTCGGCAGGAACCAGAAGGCGGTCGAAATCGAGACCGTATCTACGGGTTCGCTCGGGCTCGACATCGCGCTCGGCGTCGGCGGACTGCCGCGCGGCCGCGTCGTGGAAATCTACGGGCCGGAATCTTCCGGCAAGACCACGCTTACGCTGCATGTGATCGCCGAGGCGCAGAAGTCCGGCGGCGTCTGCGCCTTCGTCGACGCGGAACATGCGCTGGATCCCGTCTACGCCCGCAAACTTGGCGTCAACTCGACGATCTCCTGATCTCGCAGCCGGACACCGGCGAACAGGCGCTCGAAATCACCGACATGCTCGTGCGCTCCGGCGCCGTCGACGTGCTCGTCGTCGACTCGGTCGCGGCGCTGACGCCGCGGGCCGAAATCGAGGGCGAGATGGGCGACGCGCAGCCGGGTCTGCAAGCGCGGCTGATGAGCCAGGCGCTGCGCAAGCTCACCGCCTCGATTTCGCGATCCAATACCCTGGTCATCTTCATCAATCAGATTCGCATGAAAATCGGCGTCATGTATGGCTCGCCGGAGACGACGACGGGCGGCAACGCCCTCAAATTCTACGCCTCCGTGCGCCTCGACATCCGCCGCATCGGCGCGATCAAGGACCGCGACGAAGTGACCGGCAATCAGACGCGGGTGAAAATCGTCAAGAACAAGGTCGCGCCGCCGTTCAAGCAGGTCGAGTTCGACATCATGTATGGCGAAGGCATCTCGAAAGTCGGCGAACTCGTCGATCTTGGCGTCAAGGCGGGAGTCGTCGAAAAGTCAGGCGCGTGGTTCTCCTATGACAGCACGCGCCTCGGCCAGGGCCGGGAAAACGCCAAGACCTTCCTGAAGGCCAATCCGCAGATCGCCGCGAAGATCGAACAAGCGATCCGCGAGAATTCAGGGATCATCGCCGAGCGCATTTTGGAAACGGCCAGCGACGATCCGATCGAGGCCGAGGGCTGAGACCCTCCGGGGGTGTAAGGCCGGCGGAAGATGCTCTAGAGCGCTTATCCCTCGAATGGACTCATTCGAGCGATAAGAAATCGGCCAAGAATCAAAATGTTGGAGCATGTTCTTATCGCAAAAGCGCTTCAACTTTTGCGGAACATGCTCTAGGCGGTCGCCTCGCGCAGCGCCTTGCGCGCCGAGATCGCCGCGGAGGCTGCCGCTTGATCGCCCGGTTCGACGAGATCGAAGTCGGACGAAACGCGCATCCCGGCGGCCCCGTACACCGGCGCCGCCCCCGGCAGATCGCGCTTGCGCTGCGCGTTCGCGGCTTCATCGAATTCCGCGCCGGAAAGACGGCGTCTCGGCGCCGCCGCCTCGCCATCGGTCATTTCGGCGTCTTCCTTGCGCATCATGCGCGCCAGCCGCGACAGCGAGGACGCTGAGCTTTCGACCGGATTAACGACGGCCCCCCCCGCTGACGCAAAGGCTGCATTCCCCGTCGGCGCCTTTTCGCCGTCCTTCGAGAAGCGGCTGCGCAGCGAGGCGGCGAACCTCGCCAGCGCCGACTCGCTTGTCGCCGCCGCGGCGGGCCTCTTGACGGATTCGACGGCGCGAATTTCCTCGCGCGCCGCCGCGTTCGCCGTCGCTGCGACCGGCGCCCCGCCTTTTGCAAATCCCGGCAGTTTGCTGCGCAGCGCCTCGATCTGTCCGCCAATGAAAGCCGCTGCGCCGGCGGCGGCCGAGGTTCCATGATTCGGCTTTGCGGCCGGAACCTTCGCGGGCTGCGCGCCGGTCTTTTGCATCCGCGAGCGCACCCAGCGCACGATGGACCCGATGACCGCCAATCCGATCAAAAGGAGCTTCCAAAGCTTGAGCAGCAGCAGCCCGAGATAGACCCAAATCGTCGTCTTGCGCACAGCGTCGGCCTTCGGCGCAGCTTCATCGTGAGCGAAACCGCCTGACGCGAGCCCGGTGAGATCGTAGCGCGCGACCTTGTCCGTTTGCGCCGCGAAATCTTCATAGGTCTTGCCGTGATCATAGACGATCGCCGAAGCGAGCGCCGCCGCCTCGGTCCTGAATTGCGCCAAATCGGCTTCGCTGTCGACGATCCGGATGCGGAACGCGCCTTGCCGTCCGAGCGCATAGGCGGTGCAGTCGACGAGGCGTCCTTCCGGATCATTGGAGCCCTGGCTCGCGACGCCGACGCAGAAGCTCAAGCGGTGTCTCTCGTCGTAGCTCGGCGGGTCGACCCAGCCGGTGACGGCCAGCGGCGCTTCGCCGGCGCGCGTCCTCTCGCCGTTCTCCTGCGCGACATATCTGCGAAGCCCGGCGAGGGTCCTGGCCGGGTCGGGCGCCGCTCCCGTCCTTCACATGGCCGTCGTCGACCCTTTCGACGAAAGCGGCCCATCCCGGTTCGCGGGAGGTCGTCAGAACCAACCCGAGACGTGCTCCGTCCCAGGCCTCGCCCGCCGTGTCGAAAAGCTTGCGCCCCTGCTCGGCGTTGATAAAAACGCGACCGGCCGGCAGCCACATCGTCGCCTGATCGTCGAGCCGCACTTCAATTGGGCCGTGCGCGCCTTTGGCGATCACGTCGCGATAGGCGCGATCGGCGTCGCCGTTCGTCGCCTGTGAAGCCTTGTCAGTCGCGGCCTTGGGAAGCGGCGCCTGCTGCGGTTCGGCCTGCTTCGCTTCGAGGATTTGCGCCTTGTCGGAGGGAGCGTTGGCGGCGACGACCTTGTCCTGCGCTGCGACACGTGGGGTCTCGCCGGCGGCGACGACTTTCACCTGCTCGACCGGCCCAAGCGGCGCGATCAAGTCCGAGACGGCGACCCGCTGTTCAAGCACGGGCGGGACGCCAAGCTGATCCGGCGTCTTATAGGCGAGTCCGCTGAGGAGCGCGGCTTGCGCGTTCGCTTTCGCCGCTTCCACCTCAAGCAATGGCGCCGCTCTGGCCGTGAAAGGCTCGCCGCTGACTATGGTTTGCGGGGAGGGTTTCTCGCTCGCTTTGGCGGACGGGGGCGTCGTCTGCGCGACGCTCTCGATCTTGGATCCGACCTCGAGCTTCTTATCGAAATGACCTTGGCTCGCGGCAAGCGGCGAAGTCGCCTTGGCCTCGCTCCGCGCCGGCTTTTCGGCGACGACTTTGGCGGCGGACGGTGCGGGCCGGGGAGCTGAAGCTTGTGCGACGGGCGGGGCCGGACGCGGCGCAACGCGCTGCGCGACGCCGACGACCGGCCGCAACGGCGCCATTCGCAAGATCACTTCGTCAAAGCCGCTGCGCGTGGGTTTCGCCAGTTGCTCAAAACCCGCCTCATGATCGGGGCGGCCGCCCGCGCGGGTCTCGCCGACAATTCCGGCGCCAAAAAGGGCGGCGGCTGAGGCGCCGATAATTGTGGACGCACACCGCGAGCGCGAAACCGACATAACCCTACTCCAAACTCAAAGGACGCAGGGAATAATCGCGCGCGAGACTGAACAAAGACTGTATGTCGCCTGACCCTCGACGCAAACGGAGCGTCAAGGTGAATAAATCATGAAGTTTAAGCGTCGCTTGCGCCCGGCGCTCGGATTCCGACGATCGCGCCGCGACTCTCTTAATGACGTCATCAATCTCGGCTTGCTCGCCGCGCAGTCACGATGCAACCTCCCGTCCCTGTTTATGGCGGCTGAGCGCGAGAGCCGGCGGGAGCTACCACCGATGATTGAGAGCGGAACGCTGATCGAAAGCCGCGGCGTCGGAGTCTATGGCGCGGCGTCGCAGCGCGCTGCGCGAGGAATGCTGGCGCTGATCCTCGCCGTCATCGCGGTCCTGTCGCTCGTGCCCGGCCCCTACCGCCCGCACACCGCCTTTCCTGGGCAGGCGGAACATTTCGCCGCCTATGCGGTCGCCGGCTTCGTGCTGACCTTCGCTTACGTCTCCGCGCGCGGGCGGATCCTCGGTTGGAGCGGCCTTGCGGCGGCCAGCGGCGCGTTCGAATTGCTGCAGCGCCTTTCGCCCGGACGCCATCCGAGCGTCTGCGACGCCATCGCGAGTTCGAGCGGCGCTGCGACCGGGGCGGCGCTTGGGGTGCTTTTGTTCGCGCTCATTTTGCCCAAATCCGACGATGCGTCCGCCGCCCGACTGCGATAGCCTGATATCGTCATATTTCTTATTCGCTCAGTTGCAATTAATCTGCGCGCGGCGCAGCGAGCGGCTCGAATGCTTCCATTCGATCGCAAAGCGCTTCGGGAGCCTTTCATGCGCGGATTTGCAGTTTTGGCGGCGGCGCTCGCCGTTTTCATCGAAGCCGGAGCGACCTGCGCGGCGGCTGCGCCGCAGCGCTTCGACCACATCTATCTCATCGTTCTCGAAAACCACGATTTCGAAGACGCCTTCACCGAGCAGAACACGCCCTTCCTCAGCGCGCTCGCGCGCGAGCAGGGGTTCGCCAGGCAATATTTCGGCGTGTCGCATCCGAGCCTGCCGAATTATCTCGCGATGATCGGCGGCGACACATTCGGCGTCGACAAGGATTACGCGAGCTGTTTCGCCTCCGATCTCAAGCCGGGGCAAAGCTGCCGTCATGTCGAAGGCGCAAGCCTCGTCGACCAGTTCGAAGCCGCCGGCCTCGACTACGCGCTCTACTCGCAATCGGCTCCCGCCGCAGGCGCGCTCGTGCAGGCTTTCCCGGACGGGGAAAAGGCGTTTTACGCGCAAAAGCACAATCCCCTCGTCTATTTCGACAGGGTCGCCAAATCGCCGGCGCGTCTCGCGAAGCTGAAGCCCTTCGACGCCTTCGCCGCCGACCTTTCCGGCAAAGCGGCGAATTTCGTCTTCATCGTGCCCGACCAGTGTCACGACGGCCACGGACTGCGCGTCTTTTGCCAGGATGAAGCGCAGTTGCAGCGCGACTACGACGCCTTCGTGCGCGACGCGGTGACAACAATCCGCAATTCGCCGAACTGGACGGAGAATTCGGTCATCGTGGTCACCTTCGACGAAGGCGAATTCCAACATAAAACCCCGCAAGCCGCCGCGACGGAGAATAGAATTGCGGCGGTCGTCGTAACGAAATGCGGCGGACCTGCGACGAGCGACGCGCGCTTCGATCATTACGCCCTGCTCGCGACAATCGAAGACGGTTTCGGTCTGCCGCGCCTGCGCAACGCCGATAAAGCGCCGACGATGATGGATTTGTTCCGCCGTCCGTGCAAGTAACGCGGTTCAACATCAAGCGGAGATTACGTGTCGACGACGACCATTCATGTCTGCGCCGTGTGCCGCCAGGGCGACGACGCCGACGCCCGGCCCGGAGCTCTCTTCATCGAGGCGCTGCGCGCGCAACTCGCGCAGGAGCAGGACGCCGCCATCGCCGTCGAGGCGGTCGAATGTCTCGCGGTCTGCAAGCGGCCCTGCACCGCGGCCATCTCGGCGCCCGGCAAATGGACCTATGTGATCGGCGATCTCGCCGCCGAAGAGCACATCGGCGAGATTGTCGCCGCGGCGAAGGCCTATGCTGCGTCCGAAAACGGCATCGTGGCGTGGGCGCAGAGGCCCGCCTGTTTCAAGAAGGGCGTCATCTCGCGCACGCCGCCGGCGGGCTGGCGCGCCGAATAGGGAGAGGGGCCGGGTTTAGTTTTTTGCGGTGTCGGCGCCCGGCGTCAAAGTGAGCCGCACGTTCAACGGCCCGCAGAACGGCGCTGATCGTCTCGAAACGCGGATGCGCGCCGGGCGCCAGCGCTTTGTAAAGGCTTTCGCGTCCAAGCCCGGCTGATGCCGCGACCTGCGCCATGCCGCGCGCCTTCGCGACCTCGGAAAGGGCGCGCAGGAGCACGTCCGGGTTTTCATCCTGCGCGGCGGCGGACAGATATTCGGCGATCACCTCGGATGAGGGATCAACCCAGCTCCGCCGGATTAAAGCTGCGATAGGTTCCGCAAAATTCGCAGGTGACGCCGATGCGCCCGTCGTCGCCGACCATATGCGCGCGTTCTTCCACCGGGAAACTGCGCAGCATGGCTTCGACGCGCGCCTGCGAGCAGCGGCATTTGGCGACAAGCTCGCGCTCTTCGAACACCTTGACCCCGCGTTCATGGAACAGCCGATAGAGCAGGCGCTCCGGCGAAAGCCCCGGATCGACGAGCTCGTGATCCTGGATCGAGGCGGCGAGCGCGAGGCCTTCGACCCATACGTCGGGAAGTTCCTCGCTCTCGCGCTCCGCGGGCGACAGGCCGCCGGCGGGCAGATATTGCGCGATGAGGCCGCCGGCGCGCCAGCTGCGGCCCGTGGAGGTCACGACTTCCGCGACCGCGAGCCGCACATAGGACGGTATCTGCTCGGATTGGCGGAAATAGTCGTTGGCCGCGCGCGCGAGCCCGTCGCCTTCCAGCGTGACGACGCCCTGATAGCGCGAACCGTCTTCGCTGCGTTCGATCGTCAGCGCCATATGGCCTTTGCCGAGCAGCGTCGCCGTGGAGCTCGCCGCTTCGACTCGCTCCGCTGCATAGCGCACGAAGCCGCGCAGCCTTCCGGGCGGATCGTAATCGACGATGAGCATGTCGACGGGACCGTCGGTGCGCGTCTGCAGCTGGAAACGGCCGTGCGACTCCAGCATCGAACCGAGCAGCGCGGTCAGCGCGACGCCCTCGCCGAGCACGCGCGCGACCGGCGGCGGGTAGTCGTAATGCGACAGGATCTCATCGACCGCGGGCCCGAGCCGCACGAGCCGCCCGCGCAGGTCCAGCGCTTCGACGGCGAAGGGCAGCAGCCGGTCGTCGACGGCGTCGAAGGAGACGGCGCGCGACGTCTCTTGTTGCGGGGGCGTCGCGTGCGGGCGTTCCGTCACCGTCGTCGTCCCTCGAAGCACCAGGCCAAAATGCCCTTTTGCGCATGCAGGCGGTTCTCGGCTTCGTCGAAGACGATCGACTGCGGCCCGTCCATGACGGCGTCGGTGACCTCCTCGCCGCGGTGCGCGGGCAGGCAGTGCATGAAGACCGCGTCCTTCGCGGCGACGCCCATGAGCTTCTCATTGACCTGATAGGGCGCGAGCAAAAGGTTGCGGCGATGCGTCTCCTCCTCGTCGCCCATCGAAACCCAGCAATCGGTGACGACGCCCTCGGCGCCCTCCACCGCCGCGAAGGGATCGTTCATCACATGCAGCTTGACGCGGTGGGTCTTCGCCCAGGCGAGAATCTCGGCGCTCGGCGGCAGCTCGCGCGGGGTTGCGACGTTCAGCGCGAAGTCGAAGCGATGCGCGGCATGGATCCAGACTCGCCAGCACATTGTTCGAGTCGCCGCTCCAGGCGAGGGTGCGGCCCCTGATCGGCCCGCGATGCTCTTCGAAGGTCATCACATCGGCCATGACCTGGCACGGATGCGACAGTTTCGTCAGGCCGTTGATGACCGGCACGCTCGAATATTCGGCAAGCTGCGTCAAATCCTCGCGGGAAAGAATGCGGATCATGACGGCGTCGAGGAAACGCGAGAGCACGCGCGCGGTGTCGGCGATAGTTTCGCCGCGTCCGAGCTGCATCTCGGCGCCGGTCAGCATGATCGTCTCGCCGCCGAGCTCCCGCATCGCGACGTCGAAGGAGACGCGCGTGCAAGTCGAAGGCCGGTCGAACACGAGGCCCAGGAACTTTCCGGCGAGCGGTTTGTTCGGCGAGGGCCGACCCTTGACACGCCGCGCCTTCAGTTCCAGAGCGCGATCGAGAATAGCGCGCAAATCCGTGGTCGAAACCTCGCAGAGGTCGAGAAAATGCCGCGGGGCCGCGAGCTTTGCATGGGCGGTCATGCGGGCGCTCCCGCCGACGCAGGGGCTTGAGCCAACTCCAGCTCGGCGCAGGCGGCGGAAAGGCGCTGCACGGCCTCCGCGATGTGGCCCTCGTCGATGATGAGCGGCGGCAGCAAACGCACGACATTGTCGCCCGCGCCCACGGTGAGCAGGCCCGCGCGGCGGGCGGCGGCGGCGAACTCTATATTGGAGGTCTTCGTCTTCAAACCGAACATCAGCCCCTCGCCACGGACTTCCGCGATGATTTTAGGATGGCGGTCTTCAAGTTCGGCGAGGCTCTGTCTCATGATCGGCCCGAGCCGCGTCAGGCGCTCGAAGAATCCGGGCGCCAGCACGACGTCGAGAACCGCGTTGCCGATGCTGGCGGCCAGCGGATTGCCGCCGAAAGTCGAGCCATGCGTCCCTAACGTCATACCCTTTGCCGCCTCTCGCGTCGCAAGGCAGGCGCCAATCGGGAAGCCGCCGCCGAGTCCCTTCGCCATGGCGGCGACGTCGGGCGAAACGCCGGCCTGTTCTATGGCCAGGAAACTGCCGGTGCGGCCGACGCCGGTTTGCACCTCGTCGACGACCAGCAGCAGCCCATGGCTGTCGCAGAGCGCGCGCAGCTCTCTCAGGAACCCGCGCGGAAAAACGCGCACGCCGCCTTCGCCCTGGATGGTCTCGATCAGCACGGCGGCGGTCTGCGCTCCGATGAGCGCTTCGACGGCGGCGATATCCGCGAAGGGAGCGTGGTCGAAGCCTTCCGCGGGCGGGCCGAAACCCTCGAGATATTTGGCGTTGCCGCCGGCGGCGAGCGTCGCGAGGGTGCGGCCGTGAAAGGCGCCCTCAAAGGCGATGATGCGATAGCGCTCGGGCGCGCCGTTCGCCGCTTGATACTTGCGCGCCGTCTTGATGGCGCATTCGACCGCCTCCGCGCCCGAATTGCACAGAAAGACTTCGTCCGCGAAGGTCGCCTCGGCGAGACGCTGCGCCAAACGCTCGGCTTGCGGAATGCGATAGAGATTGGAGACATGCCACGGCGCTTCGGCGGCGGCCCGCAACGTCGAGAGAAGGTGCGGATGCGCGTGCCCGAGCGAATTCACGGCGACGCCCGCGCCAAAATCCAGGTAGCGATCGCCGTTCTCGGCATAGAGCCAAGGGCCCTCGCCCGAGACGAAACTTAAGTCCGCGCGTGCGTAGGTCGGGTAAAGAGCCGAAGTCACAAGGCCGCTCCTTGGCCTGAAGCAAAATCCGAAAAAGTTGGCCGACCTTTCCGTTGACGACTTGCTCCAGCGTTTTAGATCGCGCGGAGGTTTTCCCTCCGCGCCTCGCTTTGCAAACGAAGACGCGCCGCAAGAGGCGTCTCGACTTCGCTCGCATGAGTCCCTATGAGCGAAAAGCGCTCTAGGCCAGGACGCAAAAAGCGCCGGTGGAAGTTCGATTGACGCCAAAACCCGCTCGGCTGACGCCAAAAACAAAGCGCCGCCCTGCGAGGGCGGCAACTTTATCTTTTAGTTTAGAGTTTCCTTCGCCAAGGGTCAATTCGCAAACGCAACGCGACGCGCGGGAAAATTCGCGGCGACACACGAAGTTCAGTTCTCCAACGGGAACAGTTTTTCAACGAATAACAATGCCAATGGAGTTATTGGCTACGCCAAGACATGGGTCGCGAAACGACGTTTTAGCGCACTAAAAACCCAAATCCTTCCACTTCAGGTAGAGAATAGAACTCTCCCAAGCGCATAAAGTTGCAGAATTGACGTAATTTAGCAGCCTTTGAACAGGGCCGGGCAATGTTCTTACTTTGTGCTGTCGTCAGGATTGCGGCCCGGCTCGATCGGTTCTGCGGAAAAGAGACAGTCTGCATTCGAAACAAGATAATGCAAAGCTGCAACCGGCTTAGTTTCGACCGGCGCGAATGGGCGGTGAGTCCTCCATGCAACAGTCGCCGCAAAAATTGATTATAAGCTGTGGGGAACTTCAACTGCGCTTGCCAGCGACTCTTGCGCGTGATTCACTTGCAGGAGTAACGTTGACGTCGTCGCCGAGCTGCCAAGGCTTGGCGGCAAATCTCATAAGACGTTCGTGCGCTCAAGTCTTCGTCCGCTATCCGGCTGGGCGATTGATGGACAATTCGCGAAACTTTGCGACGTCGGACTTTTGCTGGCTCTCGAAGGAGGCCTTTGATGACATGGACCGAAGAACGCGTGGAGCTCCTGCGCAAGCTTTGGCGAGAGGGGCGCAGCGCGGCGCAGGTCGCCGCCGCGCTTGGCTCTGACACCACCCGCAACGCCGTCATCGGCAAGATACATCGGCTTGGTCTCGCCGACCGCTCCATGACGACCGCCAGTTCTGGCGCGCCGCGGGTTCGCGCGACGCGGGCGCCGCGCGTCCAGCCCCGCGCGGGCGCCGCGCAAGGCGGCGGCGTGGTCGGCAATGTGGCGCTCGCGCTCGCGCCGCAGATCGCCGTCGCGCCGCAAGACAATCCCGAGTTCGACGTCGTCGTGCCGATCACGGCGCGCGTCACGCTGCTGGATCTCAGGGATGCGATGTGCCGATGGCCGATGGGCGATCCGAGCAGCTCGGAGTTTCGCTTTTGCGGCGCCAAATCCCCCTCGAGCGCCGGCCCTTACTGCCGCCATCACGCGGCCATCGCCTATCAGCCGGCGCAGGACCGCCGTCGCCGGGAACCCGCTCGCGCCGCGCGTTGAGCGCTCGGGAAAGTTTCGCGTTTCATCAATGCTTTGATCTTGATGCGACCTGTTCTTGCCCGCCGGCCGGGTTTTGTCGGCGTATCGTCGGTTCAGCGGGCGAAACGCTCGGCGACCAGAGCATGTTCCGCAAAAGTTGAAGCGCTTTTGCGAGAAGAACATGCTCCAGTATTTGGTTCGTGGGGCCGGGCGTTCGCGCGTGACGCCGTCGATGCTTCCGGCGTCCGTTACGCCTCGAGCGCCGCCTCGACATGCGACCAGTTGATCAGATGGTCGAGGAAGGTCTTCAGATAATCGGCGCGTCGGTTGCGATAGTCGATGTAATAGGAATGTTCCCAGACGTCGGCGACCGCAAGCGGCTTGGCGCCGAAGATCAACGGGTTTTCCGCATTGGCGGTCTTGCGCACGGCGAGCTTGCCGTCGGTCAATTCAAGCCAGACCCAGCCCGAGCCGAATTGGCCGAGCCCTTGCGTGTTGAATTCTTCCTTGAACTTGTCGACCGAACCGAAAGACGCGACGATCGCCTTCTCGACTTTGGCGGGAAGGGCGCCGCCGCCGTTCGGCTTGATGCAATTCCAGTAGAGCGTGTGGTTGTAATGCTGCGCGACATTGTTGAAGATCGGCGCGTTCTTGCCGTGCGAGGCGACGATCACCTCGACCATCGGCTTGCCGTCGAATTCCGTGCCCTTGATCAGATTGTTGGCGTTGGTCACGTAGGTCGCGTGATGCTTGTCATGGTGATATTCGAAGGATTCCTTCGAAAGATAGGGCTGCAGCGCGTCGTAAGCGTAAGGCAAAGGCTCGAGCGTGAACGACATAATGCATCTCCTGAAGTTCGCTATGGACGGCGCGCGTCGCCGCCCCCGGGAGGTTCCTAGAGCCGCCAAGCCTCGCGGACAATAGCGGCATGCTGCGGCGCACGCCTAAAATTTCACCCCTTCTGCCGGTATTTCGGTCGCCGCTCGCAAAACATGGCTCGGGAGCGAAGACCGTTTGCGCATCGAATCAGTCGGGTTTACTCAGTCGTCGGCGAGCCGACGGAGGTTTTTGCAAATCATGAAGCCGCAGTTGTCCCGACTTGGCCTGACCGTGTTCGGCGTCGCGATGGCGGCGGCCGGCGCGAGCGCGATGATGACCGGCTGGCAGACCATCCAGGTCGAGCGGGGATGGAGCCTCTTCATCGCCGGGGCGGTGCTGCTCGCTGGCGGCGCGATCATTGTCGCGCTTGGAGAAATCGCGGCGCGGCTGATCGCGCTCGCCGATCGAATCGACGCGATGGAAATCAGCGAGAGACCCAGCCCCTCGGCGCCGGCTCCGCGCGCGCCCCCGGCGCGCGTCGCGGAACTGCGACCGCTCTCCGACCTCGAAGACATGGAGCTGCCGCCCGTGTCCCACCCGGCGGGCGATCCTTTCAAAGACCTCGTCCTGGAGGAGGATCACGAGAGCCGCCACGCCGAGAGCGACACGACTGTCGCCGAGGAACCCCCGATCTTCGAAGAGCCGACCGAAGTTGATCGCTATCACTCGGGAGACACGACTTATGTGATGTTTTCCGACGGCTCCGTCGAAGTGCGGCGCGGCGACAGCGCGGAGCGCTACGCCTCGCTCGCCGAACTGCGCGCGCAGGCCAGCGGGCGCAAATAGAGCGCTCACTCCCCCCAGATCAGGATCAGCGCGGCCTCGCCGGGCATCCCTTCCGGAAAGGTCGCGATCTGCGCCGCGAGACCGAATCCGCGGGCTTCAGCTCGAGCCGCCAGCGTTCGAAAACGGCGCAGGGCTCGCCGCGCAGCGTTTGCGGCCAGTTCGGATCGGGCGCGTTGATCGCGCGGCCGCCGTCCACGCATAGCGCGGCGGGAAAGCGCATGAGCTCGTGCTCCGTCAAGCCCGCTGCGGCGGCGCGGCGCGCTCCGGCCAGCATGTCCGCCCACGCGTGGTCGGTAAGCACGCGCTTGGCGAGATCTTCGATAAGTTTTTTCTCCGCTTCCTTTGCGCGTCGGCGGGCCAACGTCTGTTCGGTCTGCTCGCGTTCCTCATACTTCGCGGCGAGCGCGCGAAATTCTTGCGCCGTCAGCCCCGGCGCCGCGCCCTCGCGCTGCATTCTGGCCATCGCCCGCAGCACGTCGTCGCGGCGCAGGAGCCCGACAAGCCCGCTGTCGTCGTCGACGACGGGTATGCGCTTCAATTTTTTGCGGTCGATCAGCGGCCCGATTTCGAGCAATTGCGCGACGGTGGGAACATAGATCGCCGGACTGCTCATCACCTGCCGTAGCGGTTTGGGGATTGAATGATGCGAGAATTTCGCCGGCTTCACGAGCCAGGCGGGCGGCGGGGGAGCCGCGGCCTCCACATGTGCGCGCTCGAGATCGCTGCGCGTCACGATGCCGATCGGATGGCGCGAGCCGTCCACGACCACGACGGCCCCGAACGGCGTTCCTGCGAGCAGCCGCGCGACCTCGGCAGGATCGGCGTCCGCCGTCACCGAGGCCACCTCCTCGATCATCACATCGCTTGCGAGCATTACGTTCGCTTACTCAAGGATTTTGAATTTTCCTTGACGGCGGAATTCACAATGCGAGATCGATGGTCACCGGAATATGGTCCGACGGGCGCTCCCAGCCGCGCGCGTCGCGCGCGACGTCGAGCCGCTCCAGCGCGCCGCCGAGCGCCTGACTGACCAGAATATGATCCAGCCGTTCGCCCGCGGTTGCTCGCGGCCCAGTCGGCGGCGCGGTAGCTCCACCAAGTGTAGAGCTTTTCGTCGTCCGGCACGAAACGGCGCATGGCGTCGATCCAGTCGCCGGCCTGAAAAACGCGCTTCAATTTCTCGACCTCGACCGGCGTGTGACTCACCACCTTGAGCAGCGCCTTGTGGCTCCAAACGTCGTGCTCGAGCGGCGCGATGTTGAGATCGCCGGTTAGGACGACGCGTCCGTTGGCGACGCCCTCATCCTTGATCCATTGCGTCATCTCATCGAGGAAATCGAGCTTGTGGCCGAACTTCGGGTTGATCTCGCGATCCGGCTCGTCGCCGCCGGCCGGCACGTAAAAATTATGCAGCGACAAGGGTGCGCCCGCGGCTTCGATTTCGACCGCGAGATGGCGCGCATGGCCGTCGCCGCAAAAGTCGCGCTTGTCGACGACGCGCAACGGCAGCTTCGAGGCTATGGCGACGCCGTGATAGCCCTTTTGCCCGTGGA
This sequence comes from uncultured Alphaproteobacteria bacterium, assembly GCA_963820145.1. Lineage (GTDB taxonomy): Bacteria > Pseudomonadota > Alphaproteobacteria > Rhizobiales > Beijerinckiaceae > Methylocystis. The sequence continues at coordinate 131,646 of CAWFZD010000077.1, read as the reverse complement.
CGGCCAGATAACCATAGCCGAGCGCCCGAAAGTCCTTTTCAGGAAACTCGGCGTCGCGGCACTTCGTCTCCTGCAGGCAGATCACGTCCGGCGCCTGCGCCTTCAGGAAGCGCGCGACGAGCGGCATGCGCAGCCGCACCGAATTGATATTCCAGGTGGTGATTCTCAGCCGGCGGGTTTGATCCGTTGCATTCACGCTCATGATTTGGGCTTATCGCCTGATTTTGTCTTATCGCCAAAGAGAAAAGGCGCCACCTCGGCGACGCCGGGCGGCTTCTCGGCGCAAAAAGCCATCGGACGGCACACCGCCATCGCCGATAGCCCGACGCGCGCGGTGAGTAAGCCGTTGAGGACGCCCTCGCCAAGCCGCGCCGAGAGCTTTGCTGCTATGCCATGGCCGACGAGCTGCTGCAAAAGCGAGTCGCCGAGCGCCACGCTGCCGGTGATCGCGAGATGCGCGCCGACGGAGCGGGCCAATTTGAAAAAGCCCAGCAAACCAGGGCGACCGCCGTAAATCTCGGCGACGCGGCGCATCAGCCAGATCGCCTGGCCGGCGACGAAGATCACGTCGACGATCGCGCGCGGGCTCACCGTCACCACCACGGAGACGCGCTTGGCGGCGGCGGCGATCTCGCGGCGCACCTTGTCGTCGAGCGGCAGCACGAGCGTGCGCTCGGCGAGATCGATGAGGTCGCGGCCGTCGATGATCTCGCGCGAGAGTTCGAGCAGCCGTGCTCGCGCCTTGGCCGTCTCGGGGCGCGTCTCGTAGATCTTGCAGAGTTCGGCGATGCGCTCGCGCGCCGCCTTGCCGTCGTCCGCCGCGCGCGCCTGCGCCAGGGCGATATGCAGCCGGGCGATATGGTTCTGCTGCATCATGGCGCGGATTTCGCGGGCGAGCAGGAAGACGACCGCGAGCGCCAGCGCGCCGGCGAGCGCAAGGCCGATGCTCCCGAGCAAAGCCGAATGCGCGAAGAGGTTTTCGACGAGACTGGTCACCCACATGGTGAGCGCGAGCGAGACGAGCCCGGTCAGCGCGGACCAGAAAATGCCGCCCCAGGAAAACATGAAGCGCTGCAGCACGCCGCCGGCCTGCGCCGCTTCCACGGCGCGCTCTTCCTCATCGAGACCTGCGGCGCCCGCGCCGAAGGCCGCGAAGACATCCTCCTCCGGGGTCACGACTTCCGCCACGAAGGGGCGCGACGCCTCCGCGGCGGACTTCGGCGGGATCACCGTGTCGCCGTCGAGACGGAAAGCGCGCGGACGCGGTCGGCGCTCGGAGTCGGTCATGGCTCTATCTCTGCTGCGCGCGTCGCAAGCGACGGCTTTTTGTCAAAGGGCTTCAACGCCGCCCTTTACTTACTCTCTTGGCCGCAGGAACGGGAGAGCGCGGCGAAGCAAAAAACCGACCTTGGCGCAAAAGCCGTCGTCGAAAAGCAAAGAGGGCCGGCTTCGCGGGGTTTTACAGCAAGCGGCGGCAAAGACCGCGCAGCAGTCTCCCAGCCGCCGCGCTCACGTTCGATCAGCGCGGCGTCGAGATAAACGCGGTCTGAATTTTCGTCGCGCTTCTTGAACCCAACCTGACAGGTGAATTTGGTCGCGTCGAAGGCGGCGCAGTCGACGCCCACGATCACGACGTCGGGGTCGTGGAGCGCGCCGGCGACCGCCGCCTCGCGGTCGTAGGCGCTTTGCACCGCCTCGACGGAGGGGCTTGTTGCGACCGGGCTCGCAAAGAAGACGAGCCACGCGGCGCCGGCGGACGCCGAAAACGGCGAGCAGTCCGATCGCTTTCTTCATGCCGGAAACTCGGCTTCGACGCGCCGCCGACGCAAGGGCGGTCATCATTTCGGCGACGGCACGACGCGGATCGCGTGCATCATGCCGCCGTCTTCGTGCTCGAGGATGTGGCAATGGAACACGAAGGTCCCCAGCCGCGCGAAGGGAATTTGCACAAAGATCGTCGTCGCGGAACACAGTCCGCTCTTGTAATCGGAGATGAGGCAGGAGGTCGAGATCGGGTTCAGCGCGGGCTGAGAGCCGGGTTTTGGCTTGGCGAAGGGCAACGGAACATTGTCCTCGGCGACGCCGGGCTGCGACGCATAGAGATGGAGCGGGCTCGATGACGGCGCCGCGAGGTCGACGAGACGGAACTTGGTCTGGTGAATATGGAAGTTATGCAGCTCGGTCGCGAGATTGATCAACTCCCAGGTCTCGAAAACCGGATATTGCCCTTCGGCCAGCGGGAGACAGATGATCTGCGACAAATTGGCCGAAGGGGTGACTGCCTGCGCGCCCGGATTGAAGGGCGTCAGGTCGATGAAAGTTCCCGGAACGGGGACGCCGTCCGCATCGACCTCCTCGTAACCCAGGCCAAAGATCGAGTTGCCATAGGGATCCTCGCCGGGAGCGACGCCGCCGGGAACATTGGGATTGCCGAAATAGATGCGGCGGCGATGTCCCGCCGGCAGCGCCTGGCAGCCGGGCGGCAGGGGCGTCGGATGGGCGCCCGGCACGGGCGTGTTGAAAATGCCGCCCCTCTGCTGCATCCGCGCAGCGTCGCCGCCCTTCAGATGCACGGCTTCGGTCACCAGAGACGGAACGCCGGGCGCGAAGGCGACATGCGCGAGATGAGCGGGTGGCCAATCGTCGCCGCCGGGTCCCGTATTCATGCCGACGGTTTTAAGCGTCGCCTTGGCGCCCGCCGGCGCGGGAACGATGTGGCCGGTCGCATCGCGATAGGCGACGAAAACCTCGACGCGCGAGCTCGGCATCATGAACACATCGGTCGCGCAGACCGGCTGCGACTGATACAGCTGCGTGAGCGAGCCGCAGCTTGCGAGCGTGTAGCGATTGCCGCCGACCTCGACGATCTGACCTGCCGTGGAGCCGCGCGGAAAGCTCACCGACACGCCGTCGATGGAGAGCAATTGCAGGGGAATTGCGACGCCGGACGCGTCGTCGTCGAGGCGCAATCTGTAGGTCGCGCTCCCCGAGGTGTTCGTGAACCGCCAAATCTCGCCATCCGCCGTGGCGAGCGGGATGCCCGGATATTGCTGGCCGTTCAGCGTGAAGAACCAGTAGCCGCCAGGATAGGCGCCGGGATCGCCGGCGCAGAGCCCTTTGCCGACAGGCGTCCCTGCCGGCTGATTGGCGCAAAAGGCGGGATCCTCCTGGAACTGCGTCTTGTTGCCGGGAAGAACCTGCATGTCCTTGAGAATGATATGCCGCACCATGAAGTCGGGAAGCGGATGCGCGCAGGCCTCGTCGGCGCAGGCGTAGTCGCCAACCGCGCCGATGCTGATGAGGCCGGCAAGTCCGGCGGAGAGCTGGTTCAACGCAACGCCATGCATATGCGGATGGAAGTAGAACGCGCCGGAGGGATGATTGGCGGTGGTTTGGATGTTGTAGTCGACGACGCCGCCCGTCACGACGTCGCCGTGCGAATGCAGATCCGTATAGGCGCCGGGATTGAAAGTGACCGGATTGCCGTTGGCGGGATTGAAGATCGCCGTGTAGATGAAGTCGCCATAGAGCGGAATGGCGGGAGGGGCGACCGTATTCGCCGTCGCCGGAACAATGAGGCCGTGCGTGTGCAGATTGGTGGGATTGAGCGCCAGCAGCGGATCGTACGGGGGCGCTCGTGAGCGTCTCGGTGATCACCGGCAGATGATTGACGAAACGTATTTTAAGGGTGTCGCCGGGCTGCAGGGCGAGGCGCACGCCGCCATAGGGAGCGAGCGTGCTCTTATCGGCGGGGCAGGTCGTCCCTTGCGCGGGGCGCGGGCAGACCGCATAGACCCAACCCGTCGGCGTGAAGCCCGGGACGCTGAAGGCGTCGACCGTCGCCGGCTGCGCGACGATCACTATGTCGAGCAGCCCATTGGCGCTCGAAAATACCGGCGGCTCCTTCAAAACGGCGGCTTTGACGGGCGCGAGGCCGCAGCAAAAGCTCGCGGCGCAGAAAAAGGCGGGCGCGAAACGCCCCAAAAGCAAGAATGAAGTCAACGACATTTTGCCCCCGTGTCCCCCGCAAATTTGAGCTATCTTATTCAAATGACAGTTGTAATAATTGCTTTTGACAAAAACTTCATATTGCGTCCGAAGCGCGTCCAAGTGGGGATCACGGGATCACGCGGTCTTTGCGTCGCGCCCCTACACTTCGCCGCAAATTCGTGCTTGAAGCCGGGGTATGAGCCAATCCGCGCCTCCGAAACTTTCCGTCGTCGTGCCGGCCTTTAACGAGGCGCGGAATCTGCGTCCGCTGCTGGCGCGGCTCATCCCGGCGCTGGAGGGATTCGAGCTTTCCTTCGAAATCATCTTCGTCGACGACGGCTCGCACGACGCGACGCTGGAGGTCCTGCGCGACCTCAACCGCGGCGACCCGCGCGTCGCGGCCCTTCGCTTTCAGCCGCAATTTCGGCAAGGAAATCGCCATCGCCGCCGGTCTCGACGCGGCGCGCGGACGCGGCGCGGTGATCATCGACGCCGATCTGCAGCATCCGCCGGAGGTCATCCCGCGATTTCGTCGAGCAAGTGGCGCGACGGGCTATAAGAACGTTTTTGGCGTGCGGCAGAGCCGCGCCACCGACCCGGAGGCGCGCACGATGGCTTCACGCGCAAATTCTATCGGCTGTTTCGGCTGCTTCGGCGACATCGAGCTGCCCGAGGGCGCCGGCGATTTCCGCCTGCTCGACCGTGCGGCCGTCGACGCGCTGCAGACGCTTGCGCGAGCGCGCCCGCTTCAACAAGGGTCTCTATGCCTGGATCGGCTTCAAATCGATCGGCGTGCCCTTCGAGGTCGCGGCGCGCGCGATGCCGGCAAGTCCAAGTTTTCCTATCGCAAGCTGACCCGTTTCGCGCTCGACGGCATCGTGTCCTTCTCGACCCTGCCGCTGAAAGTCTGGACCTATATCGGCACGCCATCATCGCGGCCTTCGCGCTGCGCATGCGCCGTCTATTCTTCTGGAGACGATGATCATCGGCGTCGACGTGCCGGGCTTTGCCTCGCTGATCGTCTCGATCACGTTTTTCGCGGGCGTGCAGTTGATTTCGCTGGGCGTGCTCGGCGAATATATCGGCCGCGATTTTCGCCGAAGTGAAGGGACGGCCGCTGTATCTCGTCGCGGAGCGGATCGGCGTGCCGACGCCCGAAGCGCTGGCGGCTCCCGAGGACGGCGCAAGCCGAAAAGGTACGCCGCCTGGAAAACGCCGACGGATCATGTCAGCAATCTCGTTTTCGGTCGGCGGCTTCACCCTGCTTTCGCGGGCCGCCGGCTTTTTGAGCGACGTCATGCTCGGCGGTGATGGGCGCCGGGAATTCTCCGGACGCCTTCTTCGTCGCGCTTGCGCCTGCCCAACCATTTTCGCGCCATTTTCGGCGAGGGCGCCTTCAACGCCGCCTATATCCCGAGCTATTCGCAAGCGCTGGAGCAGGAGGGCGGCCCGGCGGCCAAGGATTTCGCCTCCCAGATCTTCACGCTGCTGCTGATTTCGCAGATCGTCCTGCTGGCGCTCGCCTGGCTTTTCATGCCGCAATTCGTCGATCTGCTGGCGCCGGGCCTTGGCGGGCGCCCGGAAAAATTCGATCTCACGGTGACCCTGACGCGCATCATCTTTCCCTATCTTCTGTTCATGACGCTGTTCACCCTGCATCAGGGCACGCTGAACGCGCATGGCTATTTCGCGCTCGCCGCCTTCGCGCCGGTGCTGATGAACTCTGCGTCATAATCGCGTTTTGGCGCTCGCCTTCCTGTTTTCCAACGCCGGCGTCGCCGCCAGCTGGGGCTTCGGCTCTCGGGCCGATCCAGCTCGGCCTGCTGATGTGGCTCGCCGCATGGCGCGTCGGGCTTGTGGAACGGCTCGCGCCGGCCCGTCTGGCCGCGGGTCGGCGCATTCTTCAGGCTGTTCGGGCCCGCGGTGATCGGCTCGGCCGGACCGCAGATCGCCGTTTTCGCCGATACGTCGTTGGCCTCGATGCTGCCGGACGGCGGCGTTTCGTCGATCTATTACGCCGAACGCCTCTATCAGCTGCCGATCGGGCTGATCGGCGTCGCGGCGGGAACGGTGCTTTTGCCGGAGATGAGCCGGCGCTTCGCAGCGGGCGACGAGAGCGGCGCGCAGACCGCGCAGAACCGCGCCATGGCGCTGACCATCATCGCCGCCGCGCCCTTCGTCGTCGTCTTCGCCACCATGCCGGAGCTGGTCGTCGCGGCGCTGTTCATGCATGGCAAGTTCGGCGTCAACGATGTCTTCGCCGCCGCCGACGTGCTGTCCGCTTACGGGGCCGGCCTTTTGGCCCTGGTGCTGGTGGCCTCCGCCAAGGCGAGTTTCCAGGCGCGCGGCGATACGAAGACGCCGATGGTGATCGCTTTGACGGCGCTGGCGATCAATGTCGCCTTCAAAGTCTTGCTGTTTCGTCCGATGGGGCGCCGGGCCTCGCCACGGCGACGTCGATCGGGCTTTGGATCAACCTCTCTGCGCTGATCGCCATCGCCCTCGCGCGCGGCTTTTTGCGCTTCGAACCCTTGTTCTGGAAGGTTCTTGTTGCGACGACGGCGGCCTCGGCCGCGCTGATGCTGGTCGCGCTGCCCAGCCGCGGCTGGGCGTTCGTGATCGGCGCGCCTTTCGGCGCCTTGGTCAATCTCGTCGCGCTGACCGTTCTCGGCCTGATCGGCGGCGCGATCTACGTCGGCGTCTTCCTTGGCGTCGGACGCGCGCTCGGCCTTGATCTTCGAAGCTTGCGCCGGTAGAGCAAGTTTTGAAAAAGCCGGGGCAATTTTTCTTATCCCGAGCTTGCGCCAGCCTCTGCTCTCGCCCGACCCCCGGCGCCCGCAGCCGAGCGGCGCATAAGACACGAGAGCCGACGACCAGCAAGCCTATGTCCGCAAAGCACCCCATCATCTCGATTACAGGCTCTTCGGGCGCGGGCACGACTTCCGTCAAACAGACGTTCGAACAGATTTTTCGCCGCGAGCGCATCGAGGTCGCCTATGTCGAGGGCGACTCCTTTCACCGCTACAATCGCGAAGAGATGGCGCAGGAGATGATCCAGGCGCAAGCCAAGGGCAATCATCGCCTCAGCCATTTCGGGCCTGAGGCCAATCTGCTGCACGAACTGGAGAACATGTTCCGCGAATACGGCGAAACCGGCGGCGGCCGTTTTCGTCATTATGCGCATGACGAGAACGAAGCCGCCGAATACGGCGTCTTGCCCGGGACCTTCACGCTCTGGCAGGAATTGCCGCCGAACACGGATTTGCTGTTCTATGAAGGACTGCATGGCGCCGTCGTGACCGACGAGGTCAATGTCGCCCGCTACGCCGACCTCAAGATCGGCGTCGTGCCGGTCATCAATCTCGAATGGACGCAAAAGCTGCATCGCGATCGCAACTCGCGCGGCTACACGACGGAAGCCGTCACCGAGACGATCCTGCGCCGCATGCATGATTATGTGTATTACATCTGCCCGCAGTTCTCCGAGACCGACATCAATTTCCAACGCGCCGCCACCGTCGACACGTCCAATCCGTTCGTCGCGCGTTCGATCCCGACGCCGGACGAATCCATCGTCGTCATCCGCTTCAGAGACCCGCGCGGCGTCAACTTCCCCTACCTCGTGACGATGATCGCCGGCAGCTGGATGTCGCGGGCGAACTCCATCGTCATTCCCGGCAACAAGCTCGATCTTGCGATGCAGTTGATCTTGACGCCGCGAATCCTCGATCTCGTGAAGCGCCGCAAAGGCGTTTGAACAAGGACCTTCGATGCACGACCGACCCGCCGTTTGCACTTTCGAAGACGCCAATGCGATCCGCGCGCTGGCGATGGACGCGGTCGAAAAGGCCAAATCCGGCCATCCCGGAATGCCGATGGGCATGGCCGATGTCGCCAGCGTGCTCTTATCGCGGCTTCCTGAAATTCGACGCCGCCGACCCCGACTGGCCCGACCGCGATCGCTTCGTGCTCTCCGCCGGTCACGGGTCGATGCTGCTTTATGCGCTGATTTTTCTCATCGGCTATCCGGGCTATGACCTCAGCGACATCAAGCAGTTCCGTCAGCTCGGCGCGAAGACCGCCGGCCATCCGGAATATGGCCATGCGGCGGGCATCGAGACCACGACCGGACCGCTCGGCCAGGGCCTTGCAACCGCGGTCGGCATGGCGCTCGCCGAACGTCTCGCCGCAGCGCGTTTCGGCGACGAACTCGTCGATCATTTCACCTATGTCATCGCCGGCGACGGCTGCCTGATGGAGGGCGTCAGCCAGGAGGCCATCGCTCTCGCCGGGCACCTCAAGCTCGGCAAGCTGATCGTGCTCTGGGACGACAACGAGATCTCCATCGACGGTCCGACGCATCTGACGACCTCGACCGATCAGATTGGCGCGCTTCGCCGCCTCCGGCTGGCGCGTCGCGAAGATCGACGGCCATGATCTGACGCAGATCGCCGCCGCCTTGAGCGAGGCGCAGGGCGACCGCGTCCCTCGATGATCGCCTGCGACACCATGATCGGCTATGGCTCGCCGGGCAAGCAAGGCACCGAGAGCGCGCATGGCGCGCCGCTCGGCGCCGACGAGATTTCGCCGGCGCGCGGCGCTCGACTGGCCGCACGACCCTTTCGCGATCCCCGAGCCGTGCTCGCGGGCTGGCGCGCCGCCGGGCGGCGCGGCGAAGACGCGCGGAAAGCCTGGGAAGGCCGGCTCGCCGCCAACGCCAAGCGCGAGGATTTCCTGCGCTTCCTTCGCGCTGACGCCTATGGCGAGGCGAAGCCGGCGCTCAAAGCCCTCGCCGAGCAGTTCGCGCGCGAAAAACCCGCGATCGCGACCCGCAAGTCGTCGCGAGGTGGCGCTTGGCGCCATCAACGCCGCGACGACGCTGACCATCGGCGGCTCCGCCGATCTGACGCATTCGAACTTCACCGTGACCAAGGGCTTGGAGCCGTCTCCGCGCAGGATTTTTCAGGCCGTTACATCCATTACGGCGTGCGCGAATTCGGCATGGCGGCGGCGATGAACGGTCTCGCGCTGCATGGCGGCTTCGTGCCGTATGGCGGCACCTTCCTGGTCTTTTCCGACTATGCGCGGGCGGCGATGCGGCTTTCGGCCCTGATGGGCATGCGTGTGATCTATGTGATGACCCATGATTCGATCGGCCTTGGCGAAGACGGTCCGACCCATCAGCCGGTCGAGCATCTCGCGGCGCTGCGCGCCATGCCCAATCTGCACGTCTTCCGTCCCGCCGACGCGGTCGAAACCGTGGAATGCTGGGAGCTGGCGCTGGCGTCGCGCGCGACGCCCTCGGTCCTGCAGCCTGTCGCGGCAAAATCTGCCGACGCTGGAACGGTCCACCGCGGAGAATCTCTCTTCGCGCGGCGCCTATGTGCTCGAGGAGCCGGAGGGCGGCCGCGACGCGACGCTGCTCGCCACGGGCTCGGAGGTTTCGCTGGCGCTCGCCGCCGCGAAACTGCTCGCCGAAAAAGGCAAGCGCGCGGCTGTGGTCTCGATGCCGTGCTGGGAGCTGTTCGAGGCGCAAGACGAAGCCTATCGCAAGACGACGCTCGGGACCGCGCCGCGCGTCGGCGTCGAGGCGGCGGCTCGGCTCGGGTGGGATCGCTGGATCGGCGAAGGCGGCGCCTTCGTCGGCATGTCGGGCTTTGGCGCGAGCGGGCCGGCGGCGCAACTCTATGAGCATTTCGGCATAACCGCGCAGGCCGTGGCGCGAGCTGCGCTCAGTGTGATATCGTCGGGATAAGCAAGCGTGAACAGAGTCCCGAAGCAAAACGATGAGCGACGAACCCGAGAGCTTTACGCTGGCGCTGCTGCACAAGATCGACGCGAAGGTCGACAAGCTGAGTGACGAGCTCCGCTCGCAAATAACCGATGTGAAATCCGATGTTCGCTCGCTGCGCGCCGACGTCGCCTCTGACCTGCTGACGCTGGAGAAGCGGCTCGAGAAGCGCTTCGACGACCAGATCGGCGGGTTGCGTCGCGCCGTTATCGAATATCACTCCTCGCAGATCGGCCATGGCGCGTTGCTCACCGAATTCGAGGAGCGCCTGCGCCGCCTGGAGAAGCATCTCGGATTGTCGCCGGAGGGGCATTGAGGCGGCGGACCTCGGTTTATATAGCAAATCAGCTGGGCGCCTCTTTGCGTCAGGCTCCAGGCGCGAGGGACCTGGCAGGCGGAGGCTTGCATGAGCAATGCGCTTTCGAGTTACGTGATCGGCGTCTTCGTCGCCCTGACTGTCATGCTCGCCTTGAGTTGGGTCGTCGGCGGAGAAGCGCGCTTCAAAATCGCGGTCGTCTTTGCGCTCGGGTTTTTGGCGGGGATGCTGTCCATGTATATCAAGGGCCGGGTCATGGGCGTATTTTAGGCGAAGCATTTCCCGCGCCGTCCCCGCTCGTCCCGTCGCCTCCGACTTCTGGAGCTTCCCCCGCGAAGGGTGTAAAGGGTTTCGGCCAGTTCACCGTCGCCCCGATCGGCGATCGACCAGTCGAGAAAAAACCCCATGGCCCTCGTTACGCTCAGACAATTGCTTGATCACGCCGCCGAACATGATTACGGCGTGCCCGCTTTCAACATCAACAATATGGAGCAGGGTCTCGCGGTGCTGGAGGCGGCCTCCGCCGTCGATGCGCCGGTCATCATCCAGGCGAGCCGCGGCGCCCGCTCCTACGCCAATGACACGATGCTCGCCAAGATGATCGAGGCGCTCGTCGTCATGCATCCCGAGATTCCGATCGTCATGCATCAGGACCACGGCAATAGCGAAGCGACATGCGCTTCGGCGATCCGCTTCGGCTTCTCTTCGGTGATGATGGACGGATCGCTCGAGGCCGACGGCAAGACGCCGGCAAGTTACGGCTACAACGTCGAGACAACCCGGCGCGTCGTCGATTTCGCGCATTGGGTCGGCGCTTCGGTGGAGGGCGAACTCGGCGTGCTCGGCTCGCTGGAAAGCGGCGAGGGCGAGAAGGAGGACGGTCACGGCGCCGAGGGCAAGCTCAGCCACGACCAGCTCCTGACCGACCCGGCGCAGGCGGCCGATTTTGTCGCCAAGACCAAGGTCGACGCGCTCGCCATCGCGATGGGCACCTCGCACGGCGCCTATAAATTCTCGCGCAAGCCCGACGGGGCCATCCTCGCGATGAAGGTCGTGGAGGAAATTCACCGCCGCCTGCCGGACACGCATCTCGTCATGCACGGCTCGTCCTCCGTGCCGCAGGATTGCAGGACGCCTTCAACGCGGCGGGCGGCGAGATGCCGCAGACCTGGGGCGTGCCGGTCGAGGAAATCCAGCGCGGCATCAAATTCGGCGTGCGCAAGATCAACATCGACACCGACTGCCGCATCGCCATGACGGCGGCCATCCGCGCGACGCTTCTGAAGAACAAGGGCGAGTTCGATCCGCGCAAATATCTGAAGCCGGCGCAGGAGGCGATGACGAAGGTCTGCAAGCAGCGCTATGAGGAGTTCGGCGCGGCGGGAAAGGCGAGCAAGATCAAGCCGATCCCTCTCGCCGAAATGGCCAGGCGCTATGCCGCCGGCAAGCTCGACCCGCATATTGCGGGGTGAGGAGAAGCTGATCGGGCTCGCGCGCTGCCGAGGATCGCGGCCCGATTGAACGGGGCCACGACTGCGCCATCCGGCGCTGGAGGGCTAAACCCTGGCATAGGAGGCGAGAGCATCAGAACTCCAATGAAGGCTGTCGTCGATGGAAAAGCCTTATTATGTTTCGTGCATCTGTGGCGACATACGGATTGAGGCCAACGCTGATCTCGACGAATTGATAGAATGCAACTGTTCGACGTGCCGTCGATCGGGATTCCTTTACTGGGTGTTCCGAGCATCTCGATTCGCCTGATCACCGAAAAGCGCCGATTATCCGCGTATGTTTGGCGTAGCCTCACCGAAGCGCATCATTTCTGTCCTCAATGCGGTGCAGCGTTGCTTCGCAGCGGCCGCCACGACGGCCAAGCGTCAATAAACGCCCGCTGCATCGAAGACATTGATGTCTTTGAACTCAAGATTCGCCGGTTTGACGGTCGCAATGAAATGCCGCCGGGGCCGTCGCCTTAAACATCTGTCGATAAGTCTCAATGCCCCGCGCTTGGTGCGAATCTGATGATCGCCGCGACCGCCCCCACTATTGTTCCAATGATAACGAGCGCCTGAAAGCCGATCGCGCCGATCAGCCATTTGGTCGTGTCATATTTGGCTTCGATGATCTTCCCTTCCAATCTTTCGATTTTGACGTCGAGCTTGTGGGAAAGTTCATCTATTTTTGTTTCGAGACGATGTTCGACGGCGTCGATCTTTGCATCGAGACGATGTTCGACGGCTTCGACATCGGCTTTGGTTGAGGATTGCGTATCTATCAAATCAGCGATCGCCGTCACCTGTTCGGCTGAAAAGCCAGCACTTTGCAGTTTTAAAATGGACGACGCGCTCATCTTGCTCTCCTTTCGCTTACATCCTTCATTGTAAGTTACAAAATCGAAGGCGGCCAGCGGGCGGTGCGCCCCTTATACTCCTTCCATCCCGCCGGCGCGCCCTGCGGCCAAAACCGCAGATGGCTTTCGCAGCGGCGGCAGTCCGAACTGCCGAAACCCTCAAGCGCGATCGGCAGCACGCTAAGCGCCGCGTTGATCTCGCATTCGCTTCGGTCCGGAAAAACCACGGCGCCGCGCGTTCGCCCGGCGCAGGTCAGCTGGTCGACGTGCCAATGCGCTCGCTTATCCCGCAGCATGTGGCGCGCGAGCCTCGCCCTGAGGCCGCCCGGTCCTTTGGCCGAGCCGCAATAGACATAAAGCCCCGCCGCCAGGGTCGCGCGACGGGCCCCGGCCCTCACCTGCAAAGGCGCGTCGAGCGCGATCAGCAGCGCATAGGCCCCGCCGCCCGGCGGCGCCTCCGCCGCACTCGCGACGAATATCCCGTCTCCCATCAACCCTAATCCAAACCCCGCCTCGACGGCGCGCCGCAGCCGGCTATGCTTTGACGATGACGCGCGCAACTTCGCCTCACGATCCGCTGCGGCGCCAGCTCCTTCGGCTCGGCGTCTCGCTGCTCATCTCGCCCACGGCGGCGGCGCGGGCGCAAGAGGAAACGCTGACGCTTGGCCGCCAGTTGGGTGAAGCGGCGCGGCGCGGCGGCGCCGTGCGTCTGCGCCGGGGCGTAACCCTGATCCGCGGGCTGGAAGCGCCAGACGGCCTCGTTCTGATTGGCTCCCCCGGCGGCTCCACCTTGCGCCTCCTCGGGGCGGGTCCGCTGCTGTTCTCGCGCGGCGCGCGCGCGTTGACCTTTGAGAATATTGCTTTTGACGGCGCCGGCGGCTTTGCGCCCAAAGACTCCGGCCTCCTCGATTTCCAGAATGTCGCTCATCTGAAAATCCACGGCTGCACGATTAAAAACGCCGGCGCGGACGGCCTCAGAACCGTCCGCTGCGGCGGGGTCTTCGCGCAGAACAGCATCGAGCGCGCGCGCGCGGCGGCGTTTCGATCCCTCAATTCGCTTGAATTCGACATCGACGGCAATCACATTCGCGACTGCGACGACAATGGCGTGCTGATCTGGTCGACCAGCGAAGTCCCCTACGACGGTTCGCGCGTGCGCAACAATGTCATCGAGGACATTCGCAACGTCTCGGGGGGCGACGGTCCTTATGGCAACGGCGTCTGTGTCTGGCGCGCCAGCTCCGTGCGCGTCGAGCGCAACCGAATTTCCCGCTGCGCCTACACCGCCGTACGCAACAACGACGCGCATGACGTCGAGGTGGTCGGCAACATCTGCAAGACCTTTGGCGAAAAGGCGATGTATGCGGAATTCGGCGCCAAGCGCGTCGCCTTTCGCGACAATTTCATCGAGGACGCCGGCGCCGGCATTGCGATGTCCAACGCCGACACCGATCATTGCGTCGCGACCGGCAATACGATCCGCAATCTGCGCGACAAGCATCCCGACCCGGCTTTCGGCCCGGCGATGTTCTGGCTGACCGCGATCGAGGGCGAGCGCAACTGCCTTATCGCCGGCAACAAGGTCGCGGGACCGGCGTGGATCGGGATATTTCTCGGCGGCTGGCGCGAAAATATGCGGGTCGAGGACAATGTCGTCGAGGGCGCCGATTACGGCGTCGGCTTCGCCAACGGGCCGGATGCGGGCGAGAGCAGGATTCTGCGCAACCGAATCATCGGCGCACGCAAGGCGGCGATCTGCGCCTTCGCCGGGCCGGCGCCGGTCGGCGGCGATCTCTTGCACGGCGTCGCGCGGATGCAGGACTATCCCCGGCTGACGCTCGAAGGCAATCATATGTGACGGATGCCCCCGAGCGGAACCGGCTCCGGCCTTTGATCGAAGCGATTTTGCTTTCGCCGCGACGCTATTTTACAAAGTCGAGCGGAACGACCGCTGCGAGCTAGGACAACCGCGTGCTCATCGAACAAGCCATGTATTTTGCGCTCGGCTTCCTCTTCGCCGGGCTCATGATGCTGCTGGCCTTGCCGGCTTTCTGGCGTCGGGCGATGCGGCTTTCGATGCGCAGACTGCAGCTTCTCGCGCCCTTGACGCGAGAGGACGCCATCGCCGAGCGGGATTTGCTGCGCGCCGATTTCGCGGTGCGCGAGCGGCGCATGGAGCAACAGGCCGCCGCCGTCGAGGCTTCCAAGCGCGACATGATGCTCGACATCGGCCGCCACGCCGGACGCATCAGCGAATTGCACGAGGCGCTATTGGCGTCGCAGGCCTATGGGCGCGACCTCGAGCGCCAGCTCGCCGAGACCCGGCAAACGCTGGCCGAGCGCAACGCGCTTCTCGCCGAGACGCAGGAAACGCTGCGCGAGGCGAGAGCGACAGCGGACCGCGACGCGATGCATGCGCGGCTGGTGCGCGACTCCAACGAGCAGAAGATCGGCGATTTGCAGCAGCAGAACGCCGATTCGCGGCGGGACCTGGCGCAGCTCGGCGAGGAGTTCTTCCGCCTCCTGTCGGAGGCCGACAGGCTTACCGGAGTCGAGCATGAGCTTAAGCAGACGATCCATGAGCGCGACGCGGCGCACATCGCCAAGCGCGCGCTCGACGCCCACCTCGCAGCCGCGCGATGGAGCGCCGATACGGAGCGCGAGCGGCTCAATCGCGAGATCGAGCATCTCGAAAACGCGCTTCGGCAGACCCGCGACGAAGTCCGCGTCGGCGTCGACAGGCTGGACGCGCTCAGGGCGGATTATACGATGCTGCAAGGCGCGGCCTCCGTCCTGCGCGAGGAATATGACGCGCTGCGGCTGCGCATCGCCGACGCCGAGCGCCCGCTCGACCAGACCGACCTTGCGCGTCTACGCGGCGAGATCGCCGAGCTCGGGGCTAGAATCGCGGACGACGCCGCTGTGGCGGATCGCGCGGACCGTCCCCGCTCACTCGCGAGCGGCGCCTGAAAAAATCTTGCGGCATGAAGGCGATCGCCACGCCGCTTGACCGCGCCCCTCCGTTTTGAAACAAGGAGGGCCCCATCTTAAAGACTCAGTTCGAGGCGCTGCTCGTGCTATTCGCCGCCATTTGCATGGACAAACCGGATCATGTCGAGCTTCGACTGAAGGAGCGTGCGCAACATCTCGCCTTCCTCGAAGCGCTGGGCGAAAAGGTCAGGCTCGGCGGCCCGTTCCTCGATGCGGGGGGGCGGCCGATAGGGTCGCTGCTGCTCCTCGAATGCGCCGACGAGAGCGCGGCGAAAGCTTTGCTGGACGCAAATCCCTACGCCAAGGCGGGCCTGTTCTCCAGCGTCGAGCTGAGGCCCTGGCGCCGCTCGATCGGCGCGAACGTGTGACGCTCATGGCCCATTGGCTGTTCAAGAGCGAACCTTCGACCTGGTCCTTCGATCAGCAACTCGCGGCCGGCGCGCAAGGGACGTTCTGGAACGGTGTGCGCAACCACTCCGCCAAGCTGAACCTGATGGCGATGCGCGTCGGCGAAACCGGGTTCTTCTACCACTCGAACGAAGACAAGGCGGTCGTCGGCATTGTGGAAGTGATCAAGCCCTACTATCCTGACCCGACCGACCCGAGCGGCAAATTCGGAATGGTCGACGTGCGCGCCGTCAAGGCGCTCAAAACCAAAGTCACTCTTGCGCAAATCAAGGCGGAGCCCAAGCTTTCCGGCATGGTTTTGGTCAATAACTCCCGGCTCTCGGTGCAGCCCGTGAGCGACGAGGAGTGGGCGTTCGTGTTGCAGCTCGCCGGTGAAAATGGATAAAACCCTTTCGCCTGGAGACGATGTCGTGTCCGAGACGATCTCATCTTATGCGTCGACGCAAAGCTCCGGCTGCGATCAAATTCGCGAACAGGCGCTGACCGTCGAACGCATGAAACTCGCGCTGGACGCGGGCCGCACCGGTATTTGGGATTGGAATCTCATCACGGGCGAAGTGTTGCTCGACGCGCGGGTGCGCAAGCTCTGGGGCCTCGCCGAGGCGGACCCGGCCAATCTCGAAGTCTTTCGCAATGCGCTGCATCCGCTCGACAAACGTCGCACGCGCGAGGCCATCGCCCACGCGTTGGACCCGGAAAACCTCGAGGACTACGAAGCCGAATATCGCGTGATCGGCAAGAACGATCGGGTCGAGCGCTGGATCTCGGTCCGCGGCAAAACCTTTTTTGAAGACGGCAGAGCCGTGCGGATCGTCGGCACCGCCCGCGACATCACCGAACGCAAGCATCGCGAACAGCATGTGCGCCTGCTGCTGCGCGAACTCGTGCATCGCTCAAAAAACCTGCTCGCCGTGGTGCAGGCGATGTCGCGCCAGACCGCGACCGGCGCCGCCTCGATCGAGGAATATCAACGCAAGTTCTCCGCGCGCCTGCAGGCGATGTCGATGGCGCATGATCTCTTGATCTCGCAGGACTGGCGCGGCGCCGGGATGCATGATCTGGTGCGCGCGCAGATCGCCTATTGTCTCGACGTCGGCGCCGGCGAGGTCGGCGAGAACACCCGCATCGACGGCCCCAAGATCATGCTGAAGCCTGAAGCCGCGCAGAATATCGGTCTCGCGCTGCACGAACTGGCGTCCAATGCGCTGACCTATGGGGCGCTGTCTTCCGCTCAAGGTTCGGTCTCCTTGAGCTGGCGTCTCGAGGCCGGACATTTCCTGCTGATTTGGCGCGAGAGCGGCGGCCCGACGGTGACGCCGCCGCCGCGCGAAGGCTTCGGCACCAAAGTCATCAAGCGGCTCGCGGCGCAGGCGCTCGACGGTCAGGCGACGCTGGATTTTCCGCCCGAGGGCTTCGTCTGGACGCTTTCAGCGCCCGCAGAGGCCATCGTCGCAAAGTAGAAGTAGTTGTTTGCGCCGCCGCCGGAGGTCACTTCGCTCCCGAGGCCGGCGGCTTTTCTTTCGCCGCCGCGTTTTGCGCCGGCGACGCGGCGACGAAAGCCTCATAGTCCTTCTTGTTCTGCGCGGCGTAAAGCATGGCGAAGGACGCGATGGCGTCGTCGAAGGCTTCGGTCTTGCCCATGTAGCCGAAGATGGTCGCCGCGTCGCCGGAGCGCGCATGGGCGCGCGCCAGCGTGCGCCCGCAAAGCGACGCATATTGCGGCAGCGCTTTGCTTTCCAGCAGTTCGGCGATCGAGCCGAGCAAGCGGTTCTTGAGGCGCCTGACGTAGAATTCGCGTCCCGACTCGTGGTCCTTCATATAGCCAAGGAACAGGTCCGAGGCGGCCTGCATTATGCGTTGCCCGGAGACGACCCTGCGACCCTGCTGCCCATGCCAGGGATTGACGCTCGGATGCTGCGCGCCTTTGGGGTCGTCGAGCCGTTCCAACGCCGAGGGCAGCGCCTCTTTAAGCTGCAGGAACAGCGGCTCGTCGTCCTTGGTCGTGAACAGACCGATGGCGCAATAAGTGCCGACGCTGCCGACGCCGACGACCTTGAACGCCGCATCCGCCAGATGATAGCGCGAGACAAGACCGCGCACCTCGGGGGCCAGGGTTTCCGCCACCTGCTCGAACACGCGGTTGATGTCGACATAGACGGAAGGGTCAGACGCCTCTTTCGCGTGATAAATCAGCGGCGGATGGTCTTCGATGCGCAACTCGCCGCCTTTTTTGTCGCGCGTCAGATGCGGGAAGTCGGCGCTTGCGTCGTCGGCATGCGGATATTTTTGTCCCGCCGCGCCGCGCAAGCGCTTGGCGAGCGCCGAATCAAACAGATGCGCAGCGTCCTCCCGCAAGTCGATACGGGCCCGCCAGGCGTCGATCGGCGACAGCGTGGCGAGTTCGGACATGCGCTCGCGATAGGCCTTGGCCGCGGTTTTCGCGACCCGGCGCGCCGTTTTGTCGTTGTCGCCCGCGTCGAGGGCGGCGATGGCGCAGCTCGCCGCGAGCCGCCGCAGATCGACGGTGAAATCGACGCCGGGCAGCGTCTCGTCGAAGTCGTTGATGTCGAAAAGCGCATTGTCTTCTGGCGAGAGGAAGGCGCCGAAATTCATCAAATGACTGTCGCCGCAAGCCTGCACATGCACGCCGGCCATCGGCGCCGCGGAGAGGTCGGTCGCCATCAAAGCCGCCGAGCCGCGCAGAAACGCGAAAGCCGACTCAGACATCCGCTGGCGTCTGATCGGGATCAGCGACGGCAGCCGCGTCTTGTTGGTCTCGTCGAAAATCTGCTCGGCGTCGCGCGGCGGCGCGGTGAAATTCCCGAGTTCCTCGCGCGGCGTCGCGGCGCGCAGCTCTTTGCCGTTGCGGTAGCGCTCCTCGAAGGTGAGATGCGAGTTTTGCGCGTTCTGCGCGGCCTGAACCTCTTTCGTCATAGCCATGCTCCAAACAAGCGCCGTCTTGCGGCAAGATATTATTACAGATTCGTGACACGCTATCACAAGATTGCAAAGGCGTCGCGACGGGCCGGTTGCCATCGCAGGGGTTCGGCCTCATGTTGCTGAAGATAGCGCGCAGCCTGGGCCGCGTGCGAAAACTCCTGCCCGAGGAATGGACGATCTGCCGCCCGGCGCGAGGCTTCATCGCGCCTATCTCGACGCCAATGCGCAAGCGCGTCTCGCCGAGGAGATCGCCGCCGTCGTAGCGCGCGCGCCGCTGTACACCTCGACAATGCCCCGCAGCGGCGCGGCGATGTCGGTGCGCATGACCAATTGCGGCGATTTCGGCTGGTTCAGCGACAAGGACGGCGGCTATCGTTACGAGCCCGTCCACCCGGTCACGCGCGAACCTTGGCCGGCCATGCCGCAGGCGTTGCTGGAGGCGTGGTCGCGGCTCGCCGACCATCCCGCGCCGCCGCAAGCCTGTCTCGTCAACGTCTATCCCGCGGAGGCGCGCATGGGGATGCACCAGGATCGCGACGAGAAGGATTTCTCCGCCCCCGTGGTCTCTTTGTCGCTCGGCGCCGATTGCCGATTTCGCATCGGCGGCCGGAAGCGAGGCGATCCGAGCACGGCTTTCGTGCTGCGCTCCGGCGACGCGCTCGTGCTCGGAGGCGAGGCGAGGCTCTGCTTTCACGGCGTCGACAGAATATTGCCGACCCTGCCGGCGCCTTTGCCGGCGCGGCTGCTCGCCGGCGGAGAGCGCATCAATCTTACGCTGCGCCGCGTGACTTGAGCGGTTAGAGCATGTTCCGCAGAAGTTGAAACGCTTTTGCGCTGAGAACATGCCCATCATTTTGATTCTGGAGCAATTTCTTATCGCTCGAACGATTCTGCTCGAGCGGAAAGCGCTCTGAGGGTTTCCCTTCATGAGCGAGACCTTGTCTCTGGCGACGGAGCGATATACTTTCGCCTCGGGACGATGGGCGCTAGGGCAAATTACGAAGAAGTCGGGGAGGCTTTTTCGACGAGTCTTTGCTCCAGCCTTTTGATTCTGGAGCGATTTCTATTCGCGCGTATGATTTCCATACGAGCGGGCGGCGCTCCAGGCGGCAAGTCGTCGCATAAAATTAAAGGTCGGCCAGGCTTGGCGCCGGTCGCGATGAGGGAAAGGATACGAGGATGAAATCGGTTTCGCTGTTGACGCTCGCGGCGAGCGTCGCTTTCGCTGCTATGACGGGCTCGGCCTTCGCCGCTGGCGATCCGGCGGCCGGCGAAAAGACCTTCGCCAAGTGCAAAGCCTGTCATCAGATTGGCCCGACGGCCAAGAACATGATCGCTCCGGAGCTCAACGGCGTTGACGGCCGCAAGGCGGGCTCGGTCGAGGGGTACAATTATTCCCCGGCGATGAAAGACTCCGGAATCACCTGGGACGAAGCCTCGTTCCTCGAGTTTATCAAGAACCCGAAGGCCAAGGTGCCCGGCACCAAGATGATCTTTCAGGGTCTTCCTTCCGCGACCGACGCCGCCAATGTGTGGGCCTATATCTCGAGCTTCGGTCCCGACGGCAACAAGAAGTAAGTTTACAAAAGTCGCAGCTTTTTTGGAGAGCGGCCCCCTCGCGGGCCGCTTTTTCTTTGCGCCTTGTTTCGTTGAGCGTTAACTCAAGACGACTAATCCACAGAGCCGCGAAAGCAGATGCGCAAAGCCGATGAAGTTCCGCAGGGGCGGATGCAACCGCTGGAATGCCTGCCGGTGTTCTTCGATCTCAAGGGCCGCCGCGTCGTCATCGTCGGCGACAGCGAGGGCGCCGCCTGGAAGGCCGATCTCGCCTCGGCCAGCGGCGCGAAGGTCGATGTCTACGCCCCCGCGCCCGGCGCTTCTTTGTCGGAACTCGCGGCGATCAACAAAAATGTCTCGATTCACGTCCGCGGCTTCCTTCCCGAGGATTTACACGGCGCCGCGCTCGTCATCGCCGCCGCCGAGGACGAGGCGGAGGCCGGCGCGCTGGCTCGCGCCGCCAGAGCCGCCGGCGTTCCGATCAACATCGTGGATCGCCCGACCTTCAGCGATTTCTCCTTCGGCGCTATCGTCAACCGTTCGCCGCTGGTCATTGGCGTCTCCACCGGCGGCGCGGCGCCCGTTTTCGCGCAGGCCGTGCGCGGCCGCATCGAGACGCTGCTGCCGGCGAGCTTTTCGGCCTGGGCGGCGGCGGCGAAGGCGTGGCGGCCCGAACTTCTCGCCTCGGGGCTCGATTTTCTGGCCCGGCGCGACTTCTGGCGCCGTTTCACGCGGCTCGCCTTCGCCAGCATCGCGCGCGCGCCCAGCGGCGCCGACCGCGACGCGCTGCTCGCCGAGACGCGGGCCGCCAGCGACGCCGCGTCGCGCGGGCGCGTGACACTCGTCGGGGCGGGCCCCGGCGATCCGGAGCTGTTGACGTTAAAGGGATTGCGCGTTCTCGCCGGCGCCGACGTGGTGCTGTTCGACGATCTCGTGCCGGCCTCCGTCCTCGATTTCGCCAGGCGCGAGGCGACCCGCATTAACGTCGGGAAACGCGGCTATGCGCCTTCGGTCGCGCAAGAGGAGATTACCGACCTGCTGCTGCGCCTTGCGCGCGAGGGCAAGAATATCGTGCGACTGAAAGGCGGCGACCCGTTGATCTTCGGCCGCGCCAATGAGGAAATTCGCGCCCTGCGCGCAGCCGGCTTCTCTGTGGAGATCGTGCCGGGCGTCACCGCTGCGCTCGCTGGGGCGGCGGCGCTCGGGGCTTCCCTGACCAATCGCGAAACCGCGCGCCGGGTCCAATTCATCACGGCCCACAGCAAAGACGGCGCGCTGCCGCAGGATTTCGACTGGACGGCGCTCGCCGATCCGCGCGCGACAACGGCCGTTTACATGGGCAACCGCACGCTGCCGGAATTTTTCAAGCGATTGGCCGAGAATGGCGCGGACCCCGCCACTCCGGCCTTTCTGATCGAGCGCGCGTCGACTCTGGATCAGCGCATCATCGCCGGCACTTTGGAGGATCTTCCGGCAAAAGTCGCTGCGGAAATCATCACCGGACCGGCTCTGCTGCTCATCGGCTCGGCGCTCGCGGGATAGAGCCCCCCGCTTCAAAGGCGCCTCGCCTTGAGCACGGCGAACATGCGCTTACGCATCACCCTTTGTGGACGCCCTTGTCGCGGTTTTCCTTCAAACGACCGTCATGCTCAGGGTCTTTCACCGCGCCCGGGGTGTGGCCGGACTTGGTCTCGTGACCATGCGTGCTCGACGACTTCGACGACTCGCCCTTGTGCACGCCTTCGTCGCGATTTTCCTTCAAGCGCGCGTCGTGTTCGGGATCCTTGACGGCGCCGGGCGTATGGCCGGACTCGGTCTCGTGGCCATGCGTGCTCGACGACTTCGACAATTCGCCCTTATGCATGCCCTCGTCGCGATTTTCCTTCAGGCGTCCGTCGTGCGTCGGGTCCTTCACGGCGCCGGGGACGTGGCCGGAAGACTTGCCTCCGCTGTGGGTTTCGGTTCCTCTGCCGGGCATAATTCACTCCTCTTCTGATGCCTGTCCGTAACAAACGAAATATAATTATGATTTGTTCCGTGCAATTCGCCGGATTAAAAGGATTGGCGCGAGCGTCGCTGCGTAAAAGTCGCGCTCGAGGCGAGAGGTTTTTAGGCCTAGTATAGTATAGTTTTCGGTTGAGAACTCTGACGGAGGCGCTCCACTTTCTCACCAGAGTAAAAATAGCTTAGGCGCGCCTGAACGGCATATTCTCCTCATATTCCGAAATCAGTTCGTCCACCGCGACGCGCTCGCGCAAAAGATAATCCTCCACCGCGGCGCGCAGGCTTGGATCGGTGAATTCATGCGCGGAATGGGTGACGACGGGCCGATAGCCGCGCGCAAGCTTATGCTCGCCCTGCGCGCCGGCCTCGACGCGCTTGAAGCCATGCGCGATCGCATAGTCGATCGCCTGATAGTAGCAGACCTCGAAATGCAGGAAGGGGCGCTCCTCGAGCGCGCCCCAATTGCGGCCGTAGATTGCGTCGTCGCCAAGAAAATTGATCGCGCCGGCGATGTAGTCGTCGCCCTTGCGCGCCATGATCAACAGGATGCGCTCGCTCATCGCGGCGCTGATCTCGTCGAAAAAACTACGCGTAAGATAGGGCCGGCCCCATTTGCGCGAACCCGTGTCCATGTAGAATTGAAAGAAGCGATCCCAATGCGCGGGCTTTAGGTCGGCGCCGGTGAGGCGATCGATGACGAGATCGTCGCCAAGCGCCTCCTTGCGTTCGCGTTTGATGGTCTTGCGCTTGCGGGAATTGAGCTGCGCCAGGAACGCGTCGAAATCGCGATAGCCGTCATTGAAGAAATGGAATTGCTCGCCGACGCGGCGCAGGAAGCCTGCCTGCCCGAGCGCCGCCGCATCCTCGTTGGTGGCGAAAGTCACATGGATCGACGACGACGCGCTCGCGCGGCGAAGCGATCTCAGCGCCTCGATCAATATCTCGCGCGCGTCGCCCGGCGCCTCCAACGCGACCAGCAGTCTTCGTCCCGTCGCCGGCGTGAACGGCGAGGCGACCTGAATCTTGGGATAATAACGTCCGCCAGCCTGGGCATAGGCCGAAGCCCAGCCTTGGTCGAAGACATATTCGCCAAGACTATGCGTCTTGATGTAGCTCGGCGCGGCGGCGACGAGACGCCCATGCGCATCCTCGATCAAAATATGCGCCGGGTTCCAGCCCGTGCCTGGACCGACCGATTTCGAGGTTTCGAGCGCGCGCAGGAAGGCGTGCGAGACGAACGGATTGAAACGCTCGCCGCAGACGGCCGCCGCGGTTTCAAACACGGGATTGGCGCAAGCGTCCCACGCCGCCGCCGCGACGAGATCGAGCGAGGGCGCGACGCGCGCCGTGAGTTTTGCGCCGGTCATGCTGCTCATCTCACGCGCCGGACCTTGTCGCCGCAGATTGCGAAGACCTCGCACGAGGTTTCGCGGTTGATGTCGTCACCGCCTGTAAATTCGCCAAAGGACGGCGGCACGGTCTGGCGTCCCCGTCGCAGGAAGCAGGGCCGGCGCAGCCGATCGCGCCCCGGTCCGTAGAGTCCCATGGTCGGATGCAAATGGCCGGCCAGCGTCAGTCGGCCCGGGGCGTAAGCCTCCTCGACGGAAATCGGATGATGGCGCCCGTGCGCGCGAAACGCCGTCGCCTTCCTGAGATGAGCGTCGGCGACGTAAAGCGCGCGCGTCTCCTCGCGCCACGCCGCGCCCTCGGCGAGCAGAGCGAGGCCGCCCAAAGCGATGAGGTCGGAAGCGCAGACTGCAGTCACGCGCCGGCCTCTTTCGCGCTGCCGAAACGCGCGTGGTCGGCGTGGCCACGCGTGACGACGGCGCGCTCGACCGCACGCCAGGGATCGATGTGGAAATCGCCTTGCGGAAAAATAGAGCCCTTGGCTTCGGGCGACGATAAGGTCCATGCCCGAAGACTCCGATGACCCGGCGCGCTCCCGAAAGATATTTCGACCCGCATCGAAATCAAGGAATTCGCGCTGCTTTGCCGGCTTCGCCTTTCGGTATAATTTGCCTGGCGGCTCATCGGAAACGGAATCGGAGCGCTTTTGGAGCAGACAGCATGACCGAGCGGGCGTCCGCGGACATCGTCGCAGCCCCGTCGCGCGATCTCGCCGCGCTGCCGGCGCCGGTCGCCGCGATAAGGGATAAAATCCTCGCCGCCTGCGAAAAGGGCGAACTCGAGGCGCTTCGCATCCCGATCGACTGGAATGAGACGCGCCCCATCTTCGCGAAAAGCGCCGCGAGCCGCGGCGGCGCCGACCCGATCGCGGCGCTGCGGGCGCTCGCCTTCGACAGTCGCGGCTTTGAAATCCTCAACGTCGCGCGCGCGGTGCTGGCGCAGCCCTATGCGAAAATACAGCGCGGCCCGGTGACGATCTACGAATGGCCGGCCTTCGCCGGTCCGCCGCAGGGCGACGCCGAAGAGCGCGCGCAATGGAGCTGCGTGCGCTTCTTCGATCTTGCGAAATCTTTGGAGCGCCGCCGTCCGCAACCCATGCGCATGGGCTTTGGCGCCGACGGCGTCTGGCATTATTTCTGGAGCGAGGGGTAGCTCAAAGCTCCACGTCGCCGGCTTCCGCGAGCGCCGCGCCGACCTCGAGGCCAAGATCGTCCATCGAGGCTTCCTCGCGATCCATCGCAGTCGACTCCCCGCGCGCCTGACGCTCCGCCTCTTCTTGCGAGCGGGCGACATTGGTCGTGATCTTGACCTCGACTTCCGGATGCAGATGCACGGTGATCGTGTGCAGCCCGAGCGCCTTGATCGGATGCACGAGTTCGATCTGATTGCGGTTCAGCGTGAAGCCTCCGGCGGTCGCGGCGTCGGCGATGTCGCGCGCCGAAACCGAACCGTAGAGATGGCCGCTTTCGCCGGCCTGACGGATGATCGTATAGGACTGGCCGTTGAGAGTTTCCGCGACGGCTTCGGCCTCTTTCTTCAGCGTCAGATTATTCGCTTCGATCTGCGCGCGCTGCGTGTCGAAGCGCTTCTTGTTCTCCTCGGTGGCGCGCAGCGCCTTCTTGCGGGCGAACAGGAAATTCCGGGCGTAGCCGTCGCGCACGCGCACGGTTTCGCCCATCTGGCCGAGTTTCGGCACGCGTTCGAGCAGGATGACTTCCATGATTGTTCTCCTTCGAGTTCTTTCGTCTTGAGTTGTCTGGATCAGCTTTGCTGGGTCGCGCCGTCTTGGCCGGCGGCGAGCGCCTTGCCGCGGAAATGCGCGAATTGGTCGACGAGGCCGATGATCGCGAAAAGCGCGATCGGCAAAACGAGCAGGCCGACGACGAAGTAAAGAATGGACAGCGTCACGACCCCGGATTTCGAACCGCGCAGCCAGTAATGCGCGACGGCGAGACCTTGCAGGCCGAGCGCGAGACTCGTGGTCGCGGCGACCACAAGCGCCGCCTGACCGGCGAAGCCGCCGAGGAAGGACATAGGCGCGGCGATGACGAAGGCGATCGCGACGCCGCGCGAAAGCGCGAAATCCTTCGCGATATCCGGCCAAGGCTGTTTCAACATGCCGGAGATTTGCGTCAGGCGCCCGGCGATCCAAAGATTGAGCGCATGCAGCATGACCAGGGAACTCGCGATGAGCGCCGGCACGCCAAGCTTCACGAAGGCGCTGAGCTGCTCCTTGGAGACCGCGTCGCTGAGGTTTTGTTCCTTGAGCGCTTCCTCGGCGCCGACGAAGAACAGGCCCTGAATATACGCCAGCGGCTCCTCGATCGTGCCGTGCGAGAAGAAGGCGAGGCCAAGGAACAAGATCACAGCCGCCGAGAGCGTCGCGCAAAGCGCCGTCGCGGCGTGGGAGGAGACATGGTCTTTCAGAAGATCGCGACGGCCCCACCAGGGCGCGCCGGCCGCAGCATAGCAGGCCGACCAGGCCGGCAGCGCGACGAACAGGCCATAGGCCATGCCGAAAAGCGGATTGAGGGCGAAGGTCAGCGTCACCGCGCCAATGAGCGCCGCCGTCGCGCCATGGCCGACGCCGAGACCGAGCGCGATGATCATCACGGGCAGCGGCGAGAGCTGCGCGAGCAGGACCCCCGCAGGCTCGGCCCTGCCGAGCACGGCGAAAACCGCGGCCCCGGCCAATCCGCCCAGCGCCGACAAGGCGATATTGACGAAAGAATAGACGCTTTTATCGGGCACGAGAACTTGTTCCGGGGGTTGCGCTGGCGCAGCGGGTCGAGAGCTTCGCGTCAACGCGAATAGCGCCCGGATCGGGCTGCCCCGTCGGCGCGCCAATGCTTTTAGGCTGTCCGGGCGTCAAGGGCAAGGAGGATTTCGCCAAGGGCGTCGCCGGGACCGATTTCGACCTCGCGTCATCGGCGACGCAGAGCCCTCTATTGACAAAGAAAGTCGCTCGCCTATTCCATCTTTCAATGACCCAGACCGCCCTGCCGCGACGACGGCGACTGCGCCACGCGCTGGCGCTGCCGAATCTCCTGACCTACGGGCGGCTCTTGGCCGTGCCGGTGGTGGCGGCTTTGCTGCTGAGCCCGAGCGCGCCCTGGATGCGCTGGGCGGCGCTCGCGGTGTTCGTGATCGCTTGCGTCACCGACTTTTTCGACGGCTATCTGGCGCGCGTATGGGAACAGCAGTCCCCGCTGGGAAAGATGCTCGACCCCATCGCCGACAAGCTGCTCGTCGCGACGACGCTGCTCGTGGTCGCCGCCAACCAAACGCTCGGCGGCGTCACCTTATGGGCGGCGATCATCATTCTTTGTCGCGAAATCCTCGTCTCGGGGCTGCGCGAGTATCTCGCCGACGTGAAGGCCGTGCTGCCGGTCAGCACGCTCGCCAAGTGGAAGACGACGGCGCAGATGATCGCGCTCTGCTTCTTCATCGCAGGTCCCGCCGGCGAGGCCGTCATGCCCGGCGCGCTGGGCGTCGGGGCGGCCCTGCTCTGGATCGCGGCGGCGCTGACGCTCTACACCGCCGCGGATTATCTGATGGCCGGCTGGCCGCACTTTGGGGAGGACGAAGAGCCATGAAGGCGCTGTATTTCGCCTCCATCCGCGAGCGGGTGGGCCGCCGCGAGGAAGAGATCGCCCCCCCTCAGTCGGTGTCCACGGTCGCCGACCTCATACGCTGGCTCGCCGCAAGGGACGAGGCCTACGCCACGGCTTTCGCAGATCGGGCCTCGGTCCGCGCGGCGATCGACAAGCGTCACGCGCGGCTGGACGCTCCAATCGGCGGCGCGCGGGAGATCGCGTTCTTTCCGCCGATGACCGGCGGGTGAGGCGCGATGGTCGTCCCGAAAATCGTCCTCTGCCTTGAAAGCTTTGACGCGGCGGCGGAGGAAGCGCGGCTGCTCGAGGGCCGAACCGACGTCGGCGCGATCGTCGCCTTCACCGGCCTCTGCCGCGACGAAAGCGGCGCGCTGACTGCGCTGGAGCTTGAACATTACCCCGGCATGGCGGAGAGCGAACTCGCAGCCATCGCCCAGGAGACCCTGAACCGCTGGCCGCTGCAGGGGCTTACCGTAATCCACCGCTACGGCCGCATTCGCCCGGGCGAAAAAATCGTCTTTGTCGCCGCCGCCGCGCGGCGCCGCGCGGAAGCCTTTTTGGCGGCGCAGTTTTTGATGGACTATCTCAAGACGCGGGCGCCTTTTTGGAAGAAGGAGTTCCGCGCCGACGGGAGCGAAGGCGGCTGGGTCGCGGCCAAAGCCGCGGACGAAGCGGCCGCCGAAAGCTGGGCCGAGCGCAAAAGCTAAACCGGCAGGACGAACCGCACCACATAGGCGTGCAGCGCAGCCGTCGCGATCGTAAGCACGAGCGCAGTCAAAGTGAACACGTCGGCATGGTCTTTCGGGCATTTCAGCATGCGCTGCAGACCAAAATAAAACACATAAACTCCATAGAACCCGAGAATATCGAGCCAGCGCAGCCCGGGAACGAGGCCAAAGAGCGACGCGAGCCAGGCCGGCGTATAAGAATAGGCGGCGAGCGCGACCGCGCGCGTATCGTCCGATCTGCCGTCGAAATGCGGCGCGATGCTGGAGAGCACGAAGGCGACCATATAAAGCAGGGGCAGGCTGAGCGCATATTGTAGGAAGGCGCGCAAAAGCCCGGTCTCGAGCGAGAGAGGCGTCGTGTCGCCATGATGCGAAAAGCCGAAGAAATAGCCGCTGAAGAAACCAACGAAGGGCGGCAGCAAGGCAAGGTAGACGATATAGTCGCGATAGAGTTCGGCGACGCTTTTGTTTTCTTTGTCGACGATCGCCCATTCTGCGGCGGGCGAGACGATCAGCCCTTTGATCCTTTTTGAGCAAATTCATCAATCCGTTCCTTTTCGCGCGCTGAATTCCAAGCGATTATTGCTGGCGATGCGCGTCGAACACAAGCCGAGCCGAAGCCTGTCTTCGGACGGCAGGAGCACTTGCGGGCGACCCGGCGCTGTGCGAGTGAGAGCCTCCCTCTTCCCGGGTCGATAGGCCGCATGAAAAAACAGTTCGATAAGCTCTGGCCCGTCATCCGCAAACTCGCAGCCGCCGGGTCGCATTACGTGTGGGCCGCTGTCGGCGCGCTCGCCGTCGTCGGCTCGCTGTATCTGCTTTACCGCGAGTTCCGGGGCAAGTCCGTCGGCTCCGACGTTTGGGCTGCGTTGCAGGCCATTCCCGCCAGCCATTATGCGCTCGGCGCTTTGGGCTCGCTGCTCGCCTACGCCGCGCTCGCCTGGTACGACCGTATCGCGCTGCTGCATCTTGGCGTCAAACATATCTCGTGGTGGTTCATTTCGCTTTGTTCGTTCACCACCTATGCGCTATCGCACAATATCGGCGCCAGCGTCTTCTCCGGCGCCATGGTGCGCTACAGGGCCTATTCGACCAAAGGATTCTCCGCCGGACAGGTGGCGGTGCTCGTCGTGCTGTGCTCCTACACTTTCGGCTTCGGCAACGTGCTGCTCGGCGGCCTCCTGCTCGCCTTCGATCCCGAACTGATGCAGCGCCTCTCGGGCTTTCTGCCGGACATTTTCACGCAGCGCGAAACGGCGCGGGTCATCGGCTTCGTCTGCCTTGGCGGCGTCGGGGTCTATATCCTCGGTTCGCTGATGCATTTCCCGCCGCTGCGCATCGGCCGCTTCGAAATCGTCTATCCGCGCCCCAACGTCATGGTGCAACAATTGTTCGCGGCGCCTCTGGAGCTCGTCGGCGCGGCGGCGATCATCTATTTCGCGCTGCCGGAGACAGGCAATCCGGGTTATCTGCCGGTTCTCGGCACCTTCATCCTGTCCTTTTCCGCTGCGCTGGTGTCGCATGCGCCGGGCGGCCTCGGCATTTTCGAACTGCTGTTCATCAAACTGACGCCCGACGCGCCGCGCATCCAGGTGCTCGCCGCGCTTCTGGTGTGGCGGCTGTTCTATCTGATCGTTCCGCTGATCTTCGCGCTGATCGTCGTCGTCGTATTCGAGCGCGGGCAGTTCGGCGACGCGCGGCGGCGCCGCAACGACGCGGGCGCGCAGGTCCCCGGCGAAGGCGAAAAAGCCGGCTCCAACTGAAGCCGGCTCGTCTCAAGGGAGCGTTGCGCCAGACAAAAGCGCTTCAACTTTCGCGCAACATGCCTTAGGCGCGATATTGCTGCAGGCGCGTGGTGCGCAATCCGGCGAGGCCGTGCTGGTCGATCGACATTTGCCAGCTGAGGAATTCGTCGACGGTGAGCGTGTATCTGCTGCAGGCTTCGTCGAGCGACAGAAGTCCGCCGCGCACCGCGGCGACGACCTCCGCTTTGCGGCGAATGACCCAGCGCCGCGTGGTGACGGGCGGCAGATCGGCGATCGTCAACGGGCTCCCGTCGGGGCCAATGACATATTTGACGCGCGGACGATACGTCTCGGTCATAACGTTACTCACACACTCTGACAACACAGTAAGTCGCTTATAGCGCTTCAGCTTTAACAACCACCTAAGCCAATGCGCCAGAAAACCGTTTGTTTTGCAATGAATTCTTAGGGATGTCGCACAGTTGGGCCTGGCCTCAGCCAAAGCTGCGCGCGCGCTTCGTTTAAAAGCGCGCGTCCGGCGAATATTTCCAGCGGGCTGGAACAAATCGCGGCGGATAGCCATTTCTTCTGGTGGAGCTGCTGACTAAAGCGACGGCGCCGCTCGAAGCGTCGGGTCTTCCCCGGATAAAACTCACTCTTCTTGGTTAACGAGCGGTTCGCCGTCCCACGCGCTCCTAATGAACAAGGAAGGGTCAAGGGATGACAGTCGCTCTTATACTGGCTCACAAAGGCGGGCAGGTTTACACCGCCTCCTCCGCCCACACCGTGCAGCAGGTCGCTGCGGAACTCGCGGCGCGCGGCGTAGGCGCGCTCGTCGTTCTCGACGACGTCGACAATGTCGTCGGCATCATCGGCGAACGCGACATCGTGCGGGCGGTCGGCGCCCGGGGAGCGCAGGCTTTGTCCGATCCGGTCACTGCGCATATGGACACGAACTGGACCTATGTCACCGAGGACGACAGTCTCGACGACACGGCCAAGACGATGACGGTCGAACGCCGCCGCCATCTTCCGGTCATGCGCGAGGGGCGGTTGCGCGGCCTCGTCTCGATCGGCGACGTCGTCAAGTGGCGCATGGAGATGATCGAAGCCGAACGGCAGGCGCTGCATCAGTACATCGCGACGGCCTGAAACGGCGTCGCGACTTTCGGCATCGTTTTAAAGGAAATCTTTTCCCCAACGTCATCGACGCACAGCAAAAAAGCCGCGCAACAACTGCGCGGCCTCTCTTTCTCTAAAGCCTCCGTAAACTTCCGGCGCATGATGGCAGGTCGGCTGCGAAAAAAACCGCGGCCCATGGTCGACCGCGCCGCCTTTCTCGTCGCCGGCGGCGAAATAGAGGCGGCGGATGCGCGTCAGCGAGATCGCTCCCGCGCACATCGCGCAGGGCTCCAGCGTGACATAGAGATCGCAGCCCATGAGGCGCTCGGAGCCAAGCTTCGCGCAGGCTTCGCGGATCGCCAGCATCTCGGCGTGCGCCGTTGGATCGCGCGTCGCGAGGATGCGGTTGGCGGCGACGGCGAGGATTTCGCCGTTGCGCGCAATCGCCGCCCCGACGGGAATCTCGCCCAGCTCCGCCGCAGCGCGCGCGGCGTTAAAGGCGGCGGAGAGAGGATCGGCGTCGTTTGAAGGCACGTTGCGTCCAGATGCGAGGAAACGGCGCGCCGCTGCACTCGTGATCCCAAATTCGGCAGCAGGATTTTTGCCGCAGGCGGCGCTTAAAGAGTATATCGAGCCGCATGAACGAAGAAAAACCAAAACGGCCGCGCTCATCAGCTGCCGGCGGCGAACGCCCTCTGCGCCGCCCGCGCGCCGAGGCAAAGCCCGGCGACGTCAAGAAGCCCTCAGAGCGCTTTCCGACCGAGCGGAAGCATTCGGTCGATAAGAAATCACTCCAAAATCAAAACGCTGGAGCAAATTCCGATCGAAAAGGTCTATCAACTTTTTCGGAATTTGCTCTAGCTCCGCGCAAGAAGCTCGCCGCTAAACCCGCGCCCGCGCGAGGAAAGGCGCAAGAGATAACACAAGAGAAAACGCGCCTCGGCGAGCGCGTCGCCAAGGTGATGGCGCGCGCCGGCGCCTGTTCGCGTCGCGACGCCGAGCAGTGGATCGCAGAAGGACGCGTCGCGGTGAACGGCCGCAAGCTGGAAAGCCCGGCTTTCAACGTCCGCGAGGGCGATCAAATCACCGTCGATGGCGCGCCGCTCGCCGAGCGCGAGCGGACACGGCTGTTTTTATTTCATAAACCGGCTGGTCTCGTCACCAGTGCGAAGGACCCGGAAGGGCGCGAGACTGTCTTCGCTTATCTTGCCGAGCGTCATCCCGAACTGCCGCGCCTCGTCAGCATCGGACGGCTCGACATCAACACCGAAGGCCTGCTGCTGCTCAGCAACGACGGTTCGCTTGCCCGCGTGCTCGAACTGCCGGCGACCGGCTGGACGCGGCGCTACCGCGTCCGCGCGCATGGCGCGATCGATCAGGCGATGCTCGACGGGCTTGCGCAAGGCGTCACCGTCGACGAGACGACCTACGCGCCGATCGAGGCGCGTCTCGATCGCATCCAAGGCGCAAACGCCTGGATCACGATGGCCCTCACCGAGGGCAAGAACCGCGAGATCAAGCGTGTGCTGGAGCATCTCGGGCTCGACGTGAACAGGCTCATTCGCATTTCTTTCGGACCTTTTCAGCTCGGCGACCTCGCCGAGGGCGCGGTCGAGGAAGTGCGGTTGAAGACGTTGCGCGAACAGCTCGGCAAAGGTCTTGCGGAACTCGCCGGGGTCGATTTCTCTTCGCCGCTGCGCGAGACGCCGACGGCCGCCGATCAGCAGCAGGCGCGCATCGCCGCGCAGAATCGTCCGCGCAAACATGTTTCCGCGCTGCGCAAGTCGCGCGACGCCGAAGAGCAGAAGCCGCGCGCCCGCATCGAGCGCGCCGTCACGGCGGACCGCAAAGGCCGCGCCGTCGCGGTCGAACGCGTCGTCGTGAAGAACGCCGCAGAGGTTCCCCACAGCCGCAACGCGCGCCGCTTCGAAAGCTTGAGGCGCGGCGACGAGGGGCGGGACGAGCGCGCGCCGACGAAAGAACCGGCGAGAGCGCCGCGCAAGGGCGCGTCGTCGCGCGAAGAGTTCAGGCCGCGGCGCGAAGACCGGACGCGCGACGAGGAAAGGCCGCGGTCGGCGCGCGGCCAGACCACGAGGAGCGCAGGCGCAAGGCCGCCGCGCGCGGAGAAGCCCGCGGGACGTGGCGAAGGTCGCAGTTACGCCGAGCGCAAACCGCGCGACGCGGGCGACAGGCCTCCGCGCCGCGACGAGGCGCCAGGCGGGGCTCGCTCGCGCCGTTCCGACGACCGACCTCGCGCCGCGCGCGGCGGCGACGGCGCTCCCCGCGCCGAAAGGAGCGGAGCGCCCAAACGCGGCGGCGAAGGTTTTCGCGGCAAGAGCTTCGCCGGCAAGAGCTTCGCCGGCAAGAGCTTCGCCGGCAAGAGCTTCGGCGGCAAGAGTTCCGCCGGCAAGAGTTCCGCCGGCAAGAGTTCCGGCGGCGCAAAGAGCAGCGCGCCGCGCAAACCCGCTGGCCCACGTAAGCCCACGGGTTCCAAAGGGCCGCCGCGCGGTCGACGCTGAACCATGCGCATCGTCGGAGGCGCCTTGCGCGGGCGCGCGCTCAAAGGCCCGAAATCGCAGGCGGTGCGCCCGACCTCCGAGCGGCTGCGGGAAATCGATTTTCGACATCCTCGCCCACGCCTATGACGACGTCGTCCAAGGCGCCGACGTCATCGACCTTTTCGCGGGCGCCGGCGGCCTCGGGCTGGAGGCGATCTCGCGCGGCGCGAAGCGCGCGCTTTTCGTCGATGACGGCGCCGAAGCGCGCGCCTTGTTGCGGGAAAACATCGAAGCGCTGGGACTCGGCGGCGTCACGCGGGTCTTTCGCCGCAACGCGACGAAGCTCGGCGCTGCGCCTTCCGGCGAAACTTTCAGTCTGGCCTTTTTGGACCCGCCCTATGGCGAGGGCCTCGCGACGCCGGCGCTCCACGCCCTGCTCGCCGGCGGCTGGCTGAGGGACGACGCGCTCGTCATGGTCGAAGAGGAGGCGCGAGCCGCCGTCGCCCTGCCGCAAGGGCTCGTCGGCGAAGAGACTCGCCGTTACGGCGAAACGCAAATAATCTTCGCGCGCCGTCAAAAAGCCCTTCATCCATAGCTTTATCGCGGCGGTGAACTTATTGGAGAAGCCCTCATGCGTTTGAAGGCTCTGACCGCCGCCGCGGCGCTGGCGTTCGTTCTGGAGGCGCCGCCTTGGCCAAGGACATCGAAACCAAATCCGCCGTCGCCAAGGTCGTGGTGCATCCCGACGCCGCCACCATTACGCGCGAGGCGCAGGTCGATCTACCCGCCGGGGCGTCGACGGTCGTGTTCTCGGGCGTGCCTTTTTCGCTGTTCGTCGATTCCTTGCGCGCGAGCGGCGAGGCCGCCGCCGCAGTGTCGATCGGCGGTCTCGAGGCGCGGTCGGCGCCTGCGCCGGAAAAGCCGCATGACGGCGCCGTCGACGCTCGTCTCAAGGAGCTGCGCGCCGCGCGTCAGGGCGTCGAGGTAACGCTCGAAGCCTTGAAGGCGAAGCTCGCGATGATTGTCAATTATTCCAAAGCGCAGCCTTTTGGAGACGCCGACGAAGGAAAAGCCCGCCTCGACGTCGGCGCGTGGGGCGCCGCCTTCGACGCCATCGGCGCCGCCCATGCGAGAACCGGGGAAGAGATCAGGCTGGCGACCCTCAAGGCGCAGGACATCGACGACGAGATCGCGGGTCTGTCGCGCGGCGGCGCGCCGTTGCAAAAGACCGGTCTCGCGCGCGACGTCGCGGTGTTCGTTACGGCCTCTGAAGCCGGTCCCGTAAAACTCGTGCTCACCTATCAGACCGGCGCCGCGAGCTGGCGGCCCGCCTATGACGCTCGTCTCGACACCGGGGCCAAGGAAAGAAAACCGTCGCTGGACTTCATTCGCCGCGCGCTCGTCACGCAGCGCACGGGCGAAGATTGGACCGACGTCGCGCTCGCGGTCTCGACGGTCGGCGCGCGCCGCGCCGCCGCGGCGCCCGAAGTCTCGCCGCTGCGCGTCGCTTTCGCGGAGCCTTATTACGCGCAAGCCAAGGCGGCCCCGATGGCGCCGGGCGCGCCCGCAGGTCTCGCTGCAAGTCCGCCTGTCATGGGGAGGCTGCGGACGGCGTCCGGCCCGGAGCCCACGCCTCAGCCCGCGGTTGAGGTCGTCGCCGATCTCGACGCCACGACCTACGCTGCGACCTTCAACGTCGCCGGGCCAGTCAACGCGCCCGGCGACGGCGCCGCCAAAAGCTTCGTGCTGTCGTCGCGGCGCATCGAGCCGAAACTCAAGATACGCACGGCCCCGGCGCTTGACCCCACCGCCTATCTCGAGGCGAGCCTCGTCAATGAGGAGGAGGCGCCGCTGACGCCGGGAGCCGTGACCGTGCAGCGCGACGGCGTCTTCGTCGGCGTGACGCATCTGCCGCTCGTCGCGCCGGGCAATTCGACGGATTTTGGCTTTGGGGCCGATGACCGCGTCAAGGTGACCCGCGTTCCGGTCAAGCGGCGGGAGAATGAGCCCGGCTGGTTCGGCCAGAGCAAGTCCGAGGCGCGGGAGTTCAAGACGAGCGTCAAAAACCTGCATGATTTCGCGATGAGCGTGACGGTCGTCGACCAGGTTCCGTTCTCCGAGAGTTCGGCGATCACGGTCGAGACGTTGTCGTCGACGACGCCGCCGACGGAAAATCACCCCGACGACAAGCGCGGCGTGATGGCCTGGAGCTTCAATCTCGCGCCCGCGGAGACAAAGGACATCCATCTCGCCTACCGCATGAAATGGCCCGCGGACAAGAGCATCGAGCTGCAAAGGGAGCGGTGACGCCTTGTCTCGCCGGCTTGATTTGGCGTCGCCGCGCTCATCGCGCTTTGGGGCATGGCGACCGCCCGCATTCCAGGCCTTGGCGACGCGGCTCATCGGTCCCTCCGAACAGGGGCGATTGCAGAGCGGGGTTCGCGCGGATCAGATCGCGTTGCGATAGGCCTTTCGCGAAAACACCGTGAGGAAAATGATCCACATGTCCATCGGCAGGGACCAATTGTCGATGTAGTGGAGATCGTGCTCGACGCGCAGGCGAATTTTCTCGGGCGAGTCGATCTCGCCGCGCAGCCCGTTGACCTGGGCCCAGCCGGTGATGCCCGGCTTGACGTTGTGGCGGCGCGCATAGAGCGCTATCTTGCGCTCGAACAGCTGATCATGCGCGACCGCATGCGGACGCGGGCCGACGAGCGACATTTCGCCGCGCAGCACGTTGATGAGCTGCGGCAGTTCATCGACGTTGTAGCGCCGGATCGATCTGCCGATGCGGGTGAAGCGGCGGTCGTTCGCCTCGGCTTGGCGGATTTGCGGTCCGTCCTCCATCGTCGTCATCGAGCGGAACTTGTAGATGCGGAACGGTTCGCGGTTGAAGCCGTAGCGACGCTGAGTGAAAAGCGCCGGCCCCGGACTGTCGAGGCGGATGATCACGGCCACGGCGAGCAACAGCGGCGACAGCAGGATGAGCGCGAGCGTCGCGAGCGTTACGTCGAACGCGCGCTTGGCGACGATCTCGAGTGGATTATGCGTATGCCCGCCGAGGCTGAGGCTGGTGATCGCGCCGATCTTGTCGATGCGCGCGTCGACGAAGCGATCGAGCACGCGCTCCGGACCGAGGTGAATTTGCGCCGGAACCGGGAGAAACGCGTTGACGCAGCTCTCGATGACCTGCGTGTGCGACCAGGGCGTCAGAATATAGACGTCGTCGGGGCGCAGCATGCGCGCGGCGGCGGCGGCGAGCCTCAGATCGTCGTCAAGACATTGCGCATCGTCCCGCAGGCCGATCGCGGCGACGACATTGGCCCGCGCCGCGCCCGCCCCGCGCCGCAGGAAATCCTTGATGTTGTCTTCGAAGCCGACCAGAAATACGCGGCGGGACGCGACGCCGCCGGCGGCCGTCGCCCGCGTCGCGAACTCGAACATATGCTGGCGGCTCGCGAAAATCGCGACATAGCCGGCGCAATAGAACAGCACGACGCCGACGCGCGAGAAGTCGCCTGTGATCTTGCCGAGAAAGCCGAGCGCGAGCGCCAGCAGGAAACTCGCGCTCCAGACCGTGAACTCATTCCAGGCGCGGGTGCGCAACATCTGATATTCGACGATGCGATAGTCGCCGCGCAGGAGATTGGCGCCGACGAACAGCGCCGCGACATTGAGACAGAGCCCGAGATTTGCGGATGTGACGCCAGTGCCGGCGTAAGCGAAAGCGTGATAGAGCGCCTCGACCAGGAGCGCGACGTCGACGACGACGAAAAACTCGACGCTGGCCGCGGCCGCGACGAAGGCCACGCGCGCGAGCGCCGCATTTCGCCGCGGCAGCCTCTCGCTCCAGTTCACGCCGGGCGAAGGCGGGGCCGGGTCCAGAGTCGTGGGTTTGCCGCGTTCGATGAGATCGGCGAGCGACATGCAGCCTCCATCTGACACAACGCCGTTCCGCTTTGAAACAGGCGCAAGCCGCGCAATCGGCTTTGGTCGAAGGGCAGCAAAGCGAGGGCCAGGGCTGAGTTCGGCTTTTGAAAATTAGTAAGATTAACAAATGATTAATGGGGATGGGTTTGCGCAGGCTCCGAGCTTCGATGCGGATAATCCGTCGCTCGCAAGCCCCAAGTCTTGCGAGCGACGCGGCGACGTCAGCGATGCGGATTGACGCGGACGGCGCCGGAAAACAGATGCGACCTTGAAATTTCTTCGCGCGACAGTTCGCCGCTCCTGTCGACGTCGAGACGATCGAATTCGGCCGACATGAACTGCATGAATTCTTCCTTGGAGACGCTGCCGTTCTGATCCTGGTCCATCATGCGCAGCAGTTGCGCCACGTCCTTGCGGCCCGCCGCCCAGGTTCGGCCGCTGACGGCGAAGGCCGGAACAGGGACTGCGACGGCGATCGCAACCGCGGCCAACAAAACTGTTTTTCCAAAATTCGGCATGGGTCGTCTCCTCAGCTCGTTTTTACGCAAGGAGAACCGTTCATCGGAACCTTCGCTTGCGCCATTCCAATGTGGAGAGTGGAACTTGAATTAAAAGTATAGCCGCTGCGTCGCCAAGCGCGGGGTCGCGCTCGGCGCTTCGCGGCTGAAGGCGACGAAGGCTAAAATAACGCCTAGACTTTGAGCGTAGCGCCGTAAATTTAGCCATAGCGCCTAAATCAAAACCTAATGATTTGTTATCATTTCAAGAAAAATGCGATACAAAACTAATGGCGCCGGTTGCGTCGCATGTTTAATCTGAGGCTTGGATCGTCGCGCCGAAGAGGGCGAATACTAAAGGGTGAA
This sequence comes from uncultured Alphaproteobacteria bacterium, assembly GCA_963820145.1. Taxonomy (GTDB): domain Bacteria; phylum Pseudomonadota; class Alphaproteobacteria; order Rhizobiales; family Beijerinckiaceae; genus Methylocystis. The sequence goes on along the minus strand of CAWFZD010000077.1, from coordinate 93,392 downwards.
TGGAGAGCTGGATGTTGGGACGGACGCTGACTGCCTTGATTGCAGCCGTGCTCCTGCATGGAGTTCGGCAATGCGGCGGATCTTCCCGCGACAAAAGGTCCGTCCGCGCCGCCGCTCATCTTCTCTTGGGACGGCGTCTATCTCGGCACGCAGGTGGGTTACGGCTTAAACAACGTGTCCGAACATGCGCGGGATATTATTCCCGGTTACGCAGGGCTCGCCGCGCCAGTCGACTATACGCAAAACTATACCTCGCGCGGGCCGCTGACGGGATTTCATTTCGGCTACAACAAGCAATATGGCGCGTTCGTGGTCGGCGGCGAGGCCGAGTTCAGCTTCGCCGGCCAAGGCACGAACAAGACGGCTTTCAACAGCCTCGGCTACGCCGTCGGCGGCCCGATCCAGACCAATATTCAAGATAGCTTCAGATGGTCGGCGCGCGGCCGCGCCGGCTACGCGGATGGCCGCGCGCTCTATTATGTCATCGGCGGCATGGCCAGCGGCGGCTATACCGTCGAGCAGAATTATTGGTCGCTCAGCGCCCCTAATGCGCCGGCCCGCGATTATTTCGACATCGAGCGTTTCGGCTGGACGCTCGGCGCCGGCGTCGAATACGCCTTCACCAATACTTGGTCGGGGCGGCTCGAATATCGGCATAGCGACTTTGGAACGGCGACCGTCAATTCCGTGCAGATTCCGGGCGTGACCTTCCGCGAGCGCGCCAGCGAAAATTCGATGCTGCTCGGCGTGAGCTACCATATCGGCGCCCCGCCGATCCTCGCCGCCGCGACGTCGAACGCGTCGGGCGGCGCTCCCGAAAAGAAGAAGGCGGAGCCCGCGCCGCCGCCGCCTGTCGATCCGACCTTCATCGGCCGCCTGTATCACGCCTACGCCGACGAATGGGGCGCCCCGCTGCCCGACGATCCCAACGCGCCGCAGAGCCGCCGCGCCGGTTACGGACCGCCCGCGGCGGCTTCGCCGCCCTATCCCTTCACCGAATGGCCTTATGGCGGGGCGACGCCCATCGCAGTCTCGCTGCCCAATGCGATCGATTCGCCGCTGATGAAGGCCGTAGGGCCGACGCCGGCCGGCAAATTCCTCGAAGACAATCACGTGCAGGTCTACGGCTGGGTCGATGCGGGCTTCAACATCAGCACGGCGAGATCGCTTCCCGGCGCGCTGAACGGCGGCAATGCGCCGACGGCCTATTCCTACCAGCCCAATATCCCGCAGCTCGATCAGGCGGTCGTCATCATCGAGCGCGTGCCCGACACGGTGCAAAAGGACCATTGGGATTGGGGTTTCCGAATTCTCGCCGATCTATGGCGAAACCTATCGCTACACGACGGCTTTCGGTTTCTTCAGCAAACAATTGCTGAAATGGAACCGGTTCGCCGGCTATGACGTCCCCATGTATTATGGCGAGGTGTATATACCTCAAGTCATGGAAGGCCTTCTGGTCCGTTTCGGGCGATATATCTCGCTCCCCGACATCGAGGCGCAGCTCGCCCCGAACAATTACATGTATTCGCACTCCATGACCTATGTCATCGACGGCTACACCAACCAGGGCGCCGTCGCGACTTTGCAGGTCACCAAGGACTTCATGGTGCAGGCGGGACTTTCGGTCGGCACCGACTCCGAGTTCCAGAATGCGCGCAACGTCCGTTACGCCGCGATTCCCGGCGGGGTGCTCTATCAGCCCGTCCCCGGGGTCTTCGCGACGACGACGGCGCAGCCGGCCTATTCGGGCCAGGCCGATCCCGGCATCAAGCCGAGCTTCGTCGCCTGCGGGCGTTATCAGACCCCCGACGCCTATGACAACATCTATCTTTGCGCGAACGGCGTCAACACCGGCACCTTCGGCTATAACAACCAGCAATGGTACGGCGGCTCTTTCTATCATAAATTCAATGAGGATTGGCATATCGCCATCGAATCCTGGCATATGCACGAAGACAATGTGCCGAACCTGCTCAGCCCGCTGGTCACGACGGTCGCCAATCCGTTCTACTATATGGTCAACGGCCCTAACCTCGCGCAATGCTCCAACCCGCTGCAGGCGACCTGCACTGCGCGCGAATGGTCGGTGGTCACCTATCTCAACTACAAATTCACGCCGCTGGACAATATTTCCTGGCGCATGGAGTATTTCAACGACATCACCGGGCAGCGCACCGGCATAAAGACCTCCTATTTCAACTATGCGCTCGGCTGGCAGCATTGGTTCTCGCCGACCGTCGAGGTGCGTCCAGAGGTCGCCTTCTACAACTCGCTCAAGGCGCCGGCCTTCGAGCAGAACCCGCCGCTGCTGCAGACAAGCCCGACGACCATCGGCACCAAGAGCCATATCGCGATCATGTCCGCGGATCTGATCTGGCATTTCTAGAGCAAAATCCGAAAAAGTTGATAGACTTTTTCGATCAGAATTTGCTCCAGCATTTTGATTTTGGAGCGATTTCTTGTCGACCGAATGATTCCATTCGGTCGGAAAGCGCTCTAAGGGCGCAAAAACGCAGGGTCGGGCTTGCGTCGGCTGTGTCGACGGGCCCCTTGGGCGGCAAATGTTATGATCTCTCAAACGAAGAATATCCCGACTTTCATAGTTTTGAAATAAAAACAAGCCTTTAGAGCGGCTTCCGAGATTCGTGAACGCCACAGATGCGTTTTTCTGCATTTCATTTTATAACGTGAGCATAAACACGTCGGGCGGAGCCTGAGCCACTGGAAAATTCACTTCACGAGCCGCCGCCATGACGTCGTCTCCGGTTTTACGCGCCGAGGCCAAGAAGGTCCTCATTGTCGATCTGGAGCAGGCGACCATCCGCCTCCTGCGCGATGCGCTCGCGGCTGAAGGGTTCGAAATCGCCCAGACCGGCTCTGGCGGCGAAGCCCTCGTTCTCGCCGTCTCCTGGCGCCCCACGTTGATCGTGCTCGACGTCAACCTGCCGGACATTGACGGGCGCGAGGTCATCCGCGTTTTGCGCAAGCATTCGCCGGTGGCGATCATCGCGCTCTCCGCGCGAGACGAAGAGTTGGAGAAGATCGCGACGCTCGACCTCGGCGCCAATGACTTCATGTGCAAACCGGTGCGGCTCGGCGAATTCATGGCGCGGGCGCGCGCCGCGCTGCGCTCGCGCGTGAACTTCGAGCCGGTGACGCTCGTCTACCAGGCCGGGCATCTGACGATCGACGCCGCGACGAGGACCGTGACGCTGCGCGGACAGTCGCTGCGTTTCACGTCGAAGGAATTCGAAGTGCTGCACATATTGGCCACCGCCAACGGCCGCGTCGTGACGCAGCGGCAGCTCATCGAACTCGTCTGGGGACCGGCCAGCGCCGACAGCGTGCAATATCTGCGCGTCTTCATCGGCCGGCTGCGGCGCAAGATCGAAGACAATCCCGACGAGCCCAAGATTCTCGTCACCGAGCGCGGCGTCGGCTATCGTTTGGTGCCCGGCGGACCCGTGCACAGCGAGTAAGGTCAAGCGATTTGACGCGGGCGCAGCGCACGCCTATCTCTCATATCAAACACCAATCCCAACCGGCGACAGCTATGGCGGTTCTTCCCATTCTCACGCTGCCCGACCTGCGTCTACGGCAGATTTCGTCCCCGATCGAGCGGGTTGACGCGACGATCCTGCGACTGCTCGACGATATGCTCGAGACCATGTATGAGGCGCCCGGAATCGGCCTTGCGGCGATTTAGGTCGGCGCGCCGAAACGCGCGGTCGTCGTCGACATCTCCAAGAAAGAGGAAGCGCGCGGCCCGCTGTTCCTCATCAATCCCGAAATCACCTGGGTCAGCGAAGAACTCAGCACCTATCAGGAGGGCTGTCTCTCCGTGCCCGAATATTTCGAAGACGTGCAGCGCCCCGCGCGCGTGCGGCTGCGGCATCTCGATCGGGCGGGAGTCCTTTCAGGAATTAGAGGCCGACGGCTTGCTCGCGACCGTCGTCCAGCACGAGCTCGACCACCTCGAGGGCGGTCTTTTCATCGACCATCTCTCTCGGCTGAAACGCGAGCGCGTCGTGAAGAAGTTCACCAAGGCGGCGCGCCATGAAGCGGCGGCGAAATCCGCCAAGACGCCGGAAAGCATCGAGGCCTGATGCGGCTCGTCTTCATGGGCACGCCGCATTTCGCGACGCCGCTGCTGAACGAGCTTCATTCGCGAGGCCATGACATCGCCGCCGTTTATACGCAGCCGCCGCGCCCCGCCGGGCGCGGCATGGCGGCGCGGCCGTCCGCCGTGCAGATGCTGGCTGAAAGCCTTGGCCTTCCGGTATTTTCTCCGCGCAGTCTGCGCTCCGAAAGCGAAGCCGAAAGTTTTGAAGCCCTAAAGCCGGACGTCGCGGTGGTGGCGGCTTACGGTCTGCTGTTGCCCAAGGCCTTTCTCGAAGCCCCGCGGTTTGGTTGCCTCAATCTGCACGGGTCGCTGCTGCCGCGTTGGCGCGGCGCGGCGCCGGTGCAGCGCGCGGTGATGGCGGGCGACGCCGAAACCGGCGTCGGCGTGATGCGCATGGAGGAGGGGCTCGACACCGGCCCCGTCGCCTGTGAGGCGCGCGTCGCGATAGGCCCTGAGACGACCGCCGGCGAGCTTTATCAGAGATTGGCGCAGGTCGGCGCGCCGCTGATGGCGGGCGCTCTGGAGGCGCTCGAACGCGGCGAACTGGTTTTCACGCCGCAAAGCGACCAGGGCGTGACTTATGCGCAAAAGATCGACAAGGCCGAGGCGCGTATGGATTGGCGCAAAAGCGCCGCGCAGCTGCATAATCTCGTGCGAGGCCTCGCGCCAAGTCCGGGAGCTTTCTTCGAAGCGGATTTCGGCTCCGGCCCGGAACGCGTCAAGGCGCTGCAGACGCGGATCGAGGATGCGCGCCGGCGAAGCAGGGGAAGCGCTCGACGACGCCGGTTTGATCGCCTGCGGCGAAGGCGCCCTGCGGCTGCTCCGCGTGCAGCGGGCCGGCAAAGGCCCGATGGAGTTCGCCGAATTCGCGCGCGGTCGCAAAATTTCGCGCGGCGCGCTGATTGGGTGACATGCCCCGCTTCGCCTTGACCATCGAATATGACGGCGCCCCTTTCGTCGGCTGGCAGCGCCAGGCCAATGGCATGTCGGTGCAGCAGCGGCTTGAGGAGGCGGTCTTTGCGGTCGACGGCGGCCATCGCATCGTGCATGGGGCTGGACGGACCGACGCCGGCGTCCATGCCGAGGGGCAGGTCGCGCATGTCGATCTCGTGAAAGGCTGGCGCGCCGACCGGCTGCGCGACGCGCTCAACGCGCATCTGCTGCCGGACCCGATCGCCGTGCTCGTCGCACGCGCCGTGGGCGATGCGTTCGAGGCGCGCTTTCCGCCAAAGCCCGACATTACCGCTACGCCATCGACAATCGCCGCGCGCCGCTGGCGCTGGATCGCGGCCGCGCCTGGCACGTCAAGCGCGCGCTGGACGCCGAGGCGATGCACGCCGCTGCCCAGACGCTGATCGGCAAATTCGACTTCTCGACCTTTCGCGCGGCGGAATGTCAGGCCAAATCGCCGGTGCGCAGCCTCGACCGGCTCGAGGTGCGCCGCCGCGGCGAGCGTATCGACATCTTCGCCAGCGCGCCGTCCTTCCTGCATCATCAGGTGCGTTCGCTGGTCGGCTCGCTCGAACATGTCGGCTCCGGCAAATGGCCGATCGGGGAGCTTCGGGCGGCGCTCGACGCGGTCGACCGCTCGCGCTGCGGACAGGTTGCGCCGCCGCATGGGCTCTATCTCGTCGCGGTGGACTATTGAACGAGCGCGGCTATGTAGCCTTCGCGAGCCTCGACGTGCAATTAATCAAACGAGCTCAAAGCCGGTATCGCATCGGTGGACTATTCGCCTCGGCGCACTAAGCTTTTTCAAAGGAATTTGACAACCGGAGTTAGGCCATGACGTTGTTGCGTCGCGGCGGTTTGGCCGCAGCTTTCATCTATCTCGCGGCGATGCTCGGTCTTGCGATATTCCAGCGCGACCTGGAATATCATCCGACCCCGTCCATGATCACGCCGGCGCAGGCGGGGCTGGAGCAAATCGAAACGCTGCAGCTCAAGGCAAAGGACGGCGAGAATTCGAGAGCCTGGTTCGCGCAGCCGCAGAGCGGGCGTCCGCTCATCCTCTACTTCCACGGCAATGGCGGCGGCCTCGAGCTGCGTGCGGCGCGCTTTCGCAAACTCACGGGCAGCGGCTACGGCCTTCTCGCCGTGGCTTGGCGCGGCTTCAGCGGCTCCACCGGCGAGCCGACGGAAGAGGGAATTCTGCTCGACGCCGAGGCGGCCTATGCGGAAGCGGTGCGGCGCGGCTTTCCGCCTTCGCGCATCGTGATGATGGGCGAATCGCTCGGGACCGGGGTCGCGACCATCATGGCCGCGCGGCATCAGGCGGCGGCGCTGGTGCTCGACGCGCCTTACACTTCGGCCCTCGCCATCGCCGAGGAGCGCTACCCGATCTTTCCGATCAGCTATCTGATGCGAGACCCGTTTCGCGCCGATCTCGCCATCAGGAACGTTCACATGCCCGTCCTGATGATGCATGGCGAGCGCGACCACGTGATCCCGATCGGGATCGGGCGAGGCCTGTTCGCGCTCGCGAATGAGCCCAAGAGGTTCATCTCGGTGCCGAACGTCGGCCATATCGTGATGGGGCTGCCGCAGGTCTATCCGCAGGTCGAGGCGTTCATCGACGCCTATACGAGCCCGATCAAAAGGCAGGCGCGCAGTTCGCGGGGAAGCTAGGCCGGGGAAGCTTTCCGGTTCCCTTTCCTCCCCGGCTCTTGTATTAAGTCGCCGCATCGCAATATGGCGTTCATGCGGCGTTCCGCCCGAGCCTCCTTTTTGGCCGGGCGGGCGCCGTCTCACGTCTTCTGAAAGCACTGGCCGCCCCTCATGAAGCTGCGCAACATCGCCATCATCGCCCACGTCGACCATGGCAAGACCACGCTGGTCGACCGGCTGCTGCAGCAGTCGGGCTCGTTCCGCGACAACCAGCGCGTCGCCGAACGCGCCATGGATTCGAACGATCTCGAGCGCGAGCGCGGCATCACCATCCTCGCCAAGGCGACCTCGATCGTCTGGAAGGACACGCGCATCAACATCGTCGATACGCCCGGCCACGCCGATTTCGGCGGCGAGGTCGAGCGCATCCTCAACATGGTGGACGGCGCGCATCGTGCTGGTCGACGCCGCCGAAGGGCCGATGCCGCAGACCAAGTTCGTGGTCTCCAAGGCGCTGAAGATCGGGCTCAAGCCCATCGTCGTGCATCAACAAGGTCGACCGGCCCGACGCCCGCGCCGACCGAGGTGGTCAACGAGGTGTTCGACCTGTTCGCCGCTCTCGACGCCAACGAGGAGCAGCTCGATTTCCCGATCCTCTACGGCTCGGCCAAGCAAGGCTGGATGGCGACAGAGCCCGAGGGCCCGCAAGGACAGGCATGGCGCCGCTGTTCGACCTCGTGCTGAAGCATGTGCCGCCGCCGAAGGTCGAGGACGGGCCGTTCCGCATGCTCGGCACGCTCCTCGAAGCCAATCCCTATCTTGGCCGCATCGTCACCGGCCGCATCTTCGCCGGCACGCGTCAAGCCGAACCAGGCCGGTGAAGGTGCTCGACCGCGACGGCAAGCTGATCGAGCAGGGCCGCGTCTCGAAGGTGCTGGCCTTCCGCGGCCTCGAGCGCCAGCCGATCGACGAAGCGCGATGCCGGCGACATCGTCGCCATCGCCGGGCCTGCCAAGGATTCCACCGTCGCCGACACGATCTGCGCGCCGGAAGTCACCGAGCCGCTGCAGGCGCAGCCGATCGATCCGCCGACGCTGACCATGACCTTCCGCGTCAACGATTCCCCGCTCGCCGGCACCGAAGGCGACAAGGTGCAGAGCCGCGTCATCCGCGACCGGCTGATGCGCGAAGCCGAAGGCAATGTCGCGCTGCGCGTCGCGGAGTCGCCGGACAGCGACGCTTTCGATGTCGCCGGCCGCGGCGAATTGCAGCTCGGCATTCTGATCGAGACCATGCGCCGCGAAGGCTTCGAGCTCGGCGTCTCGCGCCCCGGTGGTGTTCAAGAAGGGCGCAGACGGCGAGCGCCTTGAGCCTATCGAAGAAGTCGTCATCGACGTCGACGAAGAGCACTCCGGCGTCGTCGTGCAGAAGATGTCCGAGCGCAAGGCCGAGCTCGTCGAGATGCGCCCCTCGGGCGGCGGCCGCCTGCGGCTCGTCTTCCATGCGCCGACGCGCGGGCTGATCGGCTATCAGGGCGAGCTGCTCACCGACACGCGCGGCACCGCGATCATGAACCGGCTGTTCCACGCCTATGCGCCCTACAAGGGCGAAATCCAGGGCCGCCGCAACGGCGTGCTGATCTCCAACGATCAGGGCGAAGCGGTCGCCTACGCGCTGTGGAACCTGGAAGACCGCGGCCCGATGATGATCGAGCCGGGCTGGAAGGTCTATCCCGGGCATGATCGTCGGCGAGCACACGCGCGACAACGATCTCGAAGTCAACGTGATGAAGGGCAAGCAGCTCACCAATATCCGCACGACGAGCAAGGACGAGGCGGTGCGCCTCACGCCGCCGATCAGATGACGCTGGAAAAGGCGCTCGCCTATATCCAGGACGACGAGCTTGTCGAGGTGACGCCGAAATCGACATCCGCCTGCGCAAGCGCTATCTCGACCCCAACGAGCGCAAGCGCGTTCTCGAAGAGCAAGGCCGCATCGGCCTGGAGTGAGGCTGAGGCGGGGCCGGCCCCGGCCCCGCTCACAGCAGCTTCTCCATTCTGTATCGGGAGATCGCGGATGCGCTTGCCGGTGGCGTGATATACGCCTTCGCCAGCGCAGCGTTGACGCCGACATTGCCGAGTTCGCCGACCCCTTTATGCCGAGGGATTGACCTGCGTGTCATCCTCCGGGACCAAGATCACCTTCGACTCGCCGATGTCGGCGTTGACGGGGATCAGATATTCCGCGAGATCGGTGTTGTAGTAGCGGGCGCGCGCGGATCGTCGATCTCCGTCGCCTCATGCAGCGCCGAAGACAGGCCGAAGATCAGGCCGCCCATGAGCTGGCTCTCCGCCGTCGTTTTATTGACGATAGTGCCGGCGGCATAAGCGCCGACGATGCGCGGCGCCCGCACCTCGCAGGTGCGCGCATGGACGCGCACCTCGACGAATTGCGCCCCAAAGGCGAATTGCACGCGATCATCCAGCCGCGCGCCGCCTTGTCATCGCGTCTGCCCGCGAAAAATTGCGAACGCCAGCCGGCCCGGATTTTCGGGCGCGTTTTCGACATAGGCTTCGATCGCGCCGCCCGCCGCGCGCTTCATTGCATCGCCGAGCTTCTCCGCTGGCCTTTTGGAGTGCGAGCTTGCCGTCGGCAAAAATGAAATCGCCGGCGTCGCGCCCCTTGAAAGGAGAGCCGTCGCTCTCGATCGCAGCGTCGACGATGCGCGTCCTGATTTCGTCGCAGGCCTTCGCGACCACGTTGCAGACGCTCGCTGTCGAATTCGATCCGCCGGTGACGGGCGCCGGCGGCAGGTCGCTGTCGCCGATCTTCACCTCGACGTTGCCGATCGGCACGCCGAGCCGGTCGGATACCAGTCATGCGCGATGACCGTATAGACGCCGTTGCCGATCTCATGCGTCGCCGTCTGCACATGCGCGGCGCCTCGGGCGTCAGACGTCACGCGCACGCAGGCGGGCGCGATCAGCGTCGGATACATCGTCGCGGCGCATCCCCAGCCGATCCGCCAGTCGCCGTCGCGCATCGAGCCGGGTTCAGGCTTTCGGCCCGACCAACCGAAAGCTTCCGCCGCCTTGTCGAAACAAGGCATCAGCGAGCGCGAGGTATAAGGGCAGACCCTTGATCGGCTCGATATTGCGTGTCGTTGCGCCGCCGCAGTTCGATCGGATCCAGTTTGCAGCGCGACGGCGAGTTCGTCCATCGCGCTTTCGATCGCGAAAAGGTAAGGCGTTTCCGGCGGCGAGCGCATAAAGCCGGGCGTGTTGCGGTCGGCGCGCACCATGTAGACTTTGGAATCGACGTTGGGACAGGCGTAGAGCCGCGTCGAAGCGTCGGTGCCGGCGACGTTGTAGTTGTCGGGACGCGAAGTGACCTCCCAACCGTCATGGCGCAAGCGACGCTAGCTTGCCGTCCGCGCGTCGCGCCCAGCCTGATTTGGTGGCGCGTCTCGGCGCGATAGGTCGCGATCGTGAAGCCCTGCGTGCGCGTCGCCTCGAGCTTCACCGGCCGCTGCCAGGCGCTTTGCCGCGAGCGCGACGATCGCCGTGCGCTGCGTCAGCGAACCGCGCGAGCCGAACGCGCCGCCGACGAAAGGCGAGACGACGCGAATGTTTTCCGGCTGGAATTCCGAGCTGCTCGGCGAGTCCATTCTTGAAACCCCAGACGTTTCTGGCTCGATTCCCACACCGTCAGCCGGTCACCGTTCCAGGCGCAGATCGTCGTGAACAGCTCGATCGGGTTGTGGTGCTGCGTCGGCGTGCTGTATATCGCTTCGACTTTCACCGCCGCCTTGGCGAAAGCGCTCTCTGCGTCGCCGACCTTCGGGTCCTCGTGATGCTTCGATACATCCGCCACCGCGACGGTCTCCTCGCCGGCGTCGCCGAATGTCGCGGTCGGCGTCTCCTGCGCGATAGTCGACACGCAGCCGACGCGCGGCTTCGCGGGCGGCTTCATACGTTTCGGCGACGACCATGGCGACGATCTGGCCGTCGTGCCAGACTTGTTCGATGCGAGCGGCGCGATGCTCGTGCCCATATAGCCGTGGTCGAGAGCGATCTTCGCCGCTTTTGATCCGGTCGCCGACATTTTGATATGTCAGAATATCGACGACGCCGAAGACGGCGCGCGCCTCCCGTCGTCGATCGAGACGATATGCCCGCGCGCGATCGCGCTTGTGACGAGACAGCCGTAAAGCGCGATGCGGCACGGGCTCGTCCATCCCGATAGACGCGCCTCGCCGGCGACCTTTTGCCGCTGGCGTCGTAGCGCGGAACGGCGTCGCCGATCTTCACGCTTTGTCCGGCCATGCTTCAAATCTCCAGCGCTTTCGCAGCAAGCAGGGCGCGCACGAGCGTGCGCGTCCAAGCTCGGGTTTGTAGTCGTTTTGGCCATGGGTGACCGCATCGGCGTAGGCGATCTCGGCGGCTTTGCGCGCGCTTTCTTCGTCGAGCTTCCTGCCTCTCAACGCATTCTCGGCCTCGGCCGCGCGCCAGGGCCGATAGGCGACGCCGCCCAAGTCCGATATGCGCGTCCCGCACGAGGTCTCCGTCGAGATCGAGCGCCACGGCGGCGCTTGCGACCGCGAACTCATAGGACTCGCGGTCGCGAATCTTGAGGTAGAGCGAACGCCGCGTCCACGGGCCCGTGCCAGGGAGAAGCCGGTGATCATCTCGCCGGGCCCCAAAATAGTCTCCGACCTCCGGCTTCTCGGGGCCAAGTGTAATTGTTCGAAAGGCAATGTCGCGCTTGCGGCCGCGCGCCGCTCAAATGCGCCGTCGCGCGCAGCGCGATCAGCGCCTGCGCGAAGTCGCCGGGATAGGTCGCGATGCATTGGTCGCTGACGCCGAGCACCGCATGTTTGCGATTGACGCCTTGCAGCGCCGCGCAGCCGGAGCCGGCGTTCGCGCTTATTGCATTGCGGCCCAGCTAGTCTCGCGGAAATATTCGCAGCGCGTGCGCTGCAGAACATTGCCGCCGAGACTGTCGCCATGTTGCGGATTTGCGGGCTCGCCGCCAGCGCCAGGGATTGCGCGATGACAGGATAATCGCGCTTGATGTGCTGGTTGTCCGCGACCTCGCGCCATCCGCGCCAGCGCGCCGAGGCGCAAGCATTGCCGTGCTCTTCGATTTCGTTCATCAGACGTCTCGAAGCCGTTGATGTCGACGACTTGCTCCGGGCGCATGACGTCGAGTTTCATCAGGTCGAGCAGCGTGGTGCCTCCGGCGAGGAAAGACGCGTTCGGTCATCGCCGCCCTGGCGTTGCTTGGCGCGCAGTTCGCGCCGCGCGTCGTCGGCTCGTTGAATAGGCGAATGGACGCACGGGTCAGCTCCTCGCCATTGCTGTCTTGGCCTGCGAGATCGCGGCGACTATGTGCGGATAGGCGCGCGCAGCGGCAGAGATTGCCGCTCATATATTCGCGCACCTCCGCGTCGCTGCCGGCGTGTCCCTCGGTGATGCAGCCGATGCCGGACAGAATTTGCCCCGGCGTGCAATAGCCGCATTGAAATGCGTCATGTTCGATGAAGGCTTGCTGCAGAGGATGCATCTCGCCGCCCTGCGTCAGACCCTCGATCGTAATCGACCGGCTGGCGCACCGAGGCCGCGAGCGTCAGGCAAGACAAGACGCGCTTCCCGCCGACGAGCACGGTGCAGGCGCCGCACTGGCCGTGATCGCAACCTTTTTTGGAGCCGGTGAGTCCGAGGCGCTCGCGCAACGCGTCGAGCAGCGTTGCGCGAGTGTCGAGCGCGAGCCGGACGGGCGTTCCATTGACCGTCAGCGTCACTTGCGTCTGCGACGGGTCGGGCTTGGTCAGCGTGGGAGACTGCGGTTTCGCCTGCACACCCGAATCGCCGCGCAGCAACGACAGAGCCGCGCCGCCCGCCAAGACATGCCTTCGGCTCGGGTGATGACTCTCCAACGTCGCCATGCGCGTCCCCATTCAGCTTTCGAACGTCCGTCTACATGCGGCAAGGAAACGCAAAGTCACGATGGCGCCGCGGAATATTTCACAAAGGATTTTGAGGGCTGCGTTCTTTCCCGGCTTCACGCCGTGGATACGCGACCTAGATGTGGCATGGCGCGGAACACGTCTTTTGGAGGAGACCCATGCGACGCACAGCGCTCGTTCTCACCCTCGTCTTCGCTTGCTGCGCCACGGCGCGAAGCGAAACGATCGACGTGCACAAAATCGTCCAGCCGCAGGACGTGAAATGGGGCGGCCCGCCGCCAGGGCTTCCCGCGGGCGCCGAAGGCGCGACGCTCTACGGCGATCCGGCTCAGGCCGGTTTGTTCGTGGTGCGCGTCAAGCTGCCGAAGGGATATGCGATCGCGGCGCATATGCATCAGCGCGCGGAATTGCTGACCGTCATCTCCGGCAATCTCAGTCTCGGTTTAGGCAAGAAGGCCGATCGAGGCAGCGTCGAGACGCTTTCCGCGGGAACTTTTTCCTCGATGCCGCAAGGCGTCGTTCATTACGTTTTCGTGGACGAGGACAGCGTGATTCAAATCGCGGCGACCGGCCCCTGGTCGATCGACTACGTCGACCCGAAGGAAGACCCGCGCTTGAACCGCACCGGGCAACGCACGGCGCCCAGCGAATAGCTTTTTGTCGCGGTTGAAATCGCTAAGTGATTATCGCAAAGGAACCTTGGGCGAGCCAAAAAGTTAACTTCAAGGCTCGCGATCATGCCCGGCATCTTCTCGGACTGAGGCAATTGACTGGAGCCGCCGCACCGAACAGAGCGAAAAAATGTCTACGAATTTGGCCGTGGCGAGCAGTGACGGGGTGGCTCTTTGCGTCGCCTCCGAGACGAAACCGGACGAAGCAGAAATTCTTTATCCTAAAGCACTGCTGTTGCGCGACGTCGAAGAGACGACGCGTCCGGGCGTTTCGTTGGCGATGACGGTCAGCGCGAGCGAGACGCCGCCGCGCGACGTGCTCGATCTGCTCGCTTCAACCGTGCGTTTCGCGGAGGCGGTTCTGCAGGCCGAGCGCGACAGATCGCCGCAATTCGAACGCCTGTGCTTCGATTCGCTCGCCGACCTCAAGAGCAGCATCCATCGCGTCGTCTGGTCGCGCAATCTGGAGTGAACGTGGGCTGCTTCGCCGCCGCTCGGCGCTGAGACGATCTGCTCTATATTTTGCATCGAACGAAGTTGCAAAATATGGCGCAGGTGGCGGCTATGGCTGAGAATGTCGCGCAAAAGCTCATTCATTCGCATCGCGTGGGCGGCGGCGGCCTGAAAATCGGCGATCCGCTCGCTCTCGTCATCGACCAGACTCTGACGCAGGATGCGACCGGCACATTGGCGATGCTGTCGCTGGAAGCGATGCGACTCGATCGCGTCAAGACGCAAGTCAGCGTCCAATATGTAGATCATAATTTATTGCAAACCGACAATCTCAACGCCGAAGACCATCTCTTCCTCGAGAGCGCGTGCCGCAAATTCGGGATTTGGTTCTCGCGACCGGGAAACGGCATCAGCCACGTCGTGCACATGGAGCGCTTCGGAGCGCCCGGGAAATCGCTGCTCGGTTCGGATAGCCACACGCCTGCGGCGGGTTCGCTGGGCATGCTGGCGATCGGCGCCGGAGGTCTCGACGTCGCGCTGGCGATGGCGGGGGAGCCATACAACACCACGGCGCCGGCGATCTTTGGCATTGAATTGCGCGGCGAACTTCCGCCATGGGTGAGCGCGAAAGATGTCGTGCTGGAAATGCTGCGACGGCACGGCGTGGCGGGGGGCGTCGGCAAGATCATCGAATATTATGGGCCGGGCCTGCGCAAGCTCACGGCGATGGATCGACATGTGATCGCCAATATGGGCGCCGAACTCGGGGCGACGACGACGGTCTTCCCCTCCGATGACGCGACGCGCAAATTTCTCGAAGATCAGGGGCGCGGCGGCGAGTGGCGGGAGATCATTGCGGACGAAGGCTGCGATTACGATCAGCACGACGCCATAGATCTTGCGCAACTGGAGCCGCTGATCGCCAAGCCTTCGAGTCCGGGCAAGGTCGTGCCCGTGCGCGAGGTCGAAGGCGAAGAGATTGCGCAGTCTTACATCGGCTCTTCCGCCAACCCCGGCTGGCGCGACTTCGCCGTCGTCGCCGAGATCGTGCGCGGCAAAACCGTGCCCACCGGCGTCTCGTTTGACGTCAATCCGACCTCACGCCAGGTTTTGCAGGCGTTGATCAGGGACGGCCATCTTGCGGCGCTGGTGGCGGCCGGCGCGCGCATCCATCAGACCGGATGCAACGGCTGTATTGGCATGGGTCAAGCACCCGCCGTCGGCCGCAACTCGTTGCGCACGACGCCGCGCAATTTTCCGGGACGCTCGGGCACGGAGGAGGATTCGGTCTTTCTCTGCTCGCCTGAAACTGCGGCGGCGTCAGCGCTTGCGGGCAGAATCAGCGACCCGCGCAAGCTCGACATGGCCTATCCGATCCTCAAAGAGAATCCTGCGCCGGGTGACGCGTCGAGGTCGCTGCTGCAAGCGCCGCCGCCTTTCGATCTCGCGCGCGAGGTGAAGCTGGTGAAGGGAAGCAACATCCGTTCGCTTCCCGAATTCGAGGCGCTTCCAGATGCGCTGAGGCTGCCGATCCTGCTCAAGATGAACGACGACATCTCCACCGACGAAATCATGCCGGCCGGCGCCAAGGTCCTGCCTTATCGCTCGAATTTGCAAAAAATCGCGGACTTCGCTTTCGAGCGAATCGACGCGACTTATGTCGCGCGGGCGCATGAGGCAGGCGATCATGCGATCGTCGCCGGCAGGAATTACGGACAAGGCTCGTCGCGCGAACACGCCGCCGCGGCGCCGCGGTATCTCGGCCTGCGTCTGGCGCTGGCGAAAAGCTTCGCCCGCATTCATCGGCAAAACCTGATCAATTATGGAATCCTTCCGCTGGTCTTCGTCAATCCCGAGGATTACGACAGACTGCGTCAGGGCGATACGCTGTCCATTTCGAATCTTCGACGCAAGCTCGAGAGCGGCGATAAAATCATCCTGCAAACCGCCAGGGGCGAGTTGGAGGCGCGCCACGCGCTGACAGCTGAGCAGATTGCGATCATCATCGACGGCGGCGTCGTAGCGCATCGGGCGAGAGAATATCACCTCGCCGATCTGTAGTCGCATCGAGAGCGCTTTCCGACCGAATGAACTCATTCGGCCGATAAGAAACCGCTCCAAAATCAAAACGCCGGAGCAAATTCTGATCGAAAAAGTCTATCAACTTTTTGCCGAATTCGCTCTAGCGGTCGATTTCGCCGAAGACGATGTCGAGGGAACCGACGACTGCGGAGACGTCCGCCAGCATGTGACCTTCACAGAGCCGGTCGAGGGCCGCAAGATTGGCGAAGGACGGCGGTCTGATCTTGCAGCGATAAGGCCGATTGCCGCCCTCGGAGATCAGATAGACGCCGAATTCGCCTTTGGGCGCCTCGACCGCGGCGTAAACCTCGCCGCGCGGCACGCGATGGCCCTCGGTATAGAGCTTGAACTGCTCGATCATCGCCTCCATCGAGCGCTTCATCACATCGCGCTTCGGCGGCGCGATCTTGCCGTCTTCGACGATGATCGGGCCGCGCCCTTGCTGCGTGCGCAGTTTCTCGACACATTGTTTCATGATGCGCGTCGATTGACGCATCTCTTCCATGCGCACGCAATAGCGATCGTAGCAATCGCCATGCTTGCCGACGGGGATCTCGAAATCGAATTCCTCGTAGCACTCATAGGGCTGCGCCTTGCGCAGATCCCAAGCGGCGCCGCAGGCCCTGATCATGACGCCGGAAAAGCCCCAGCCCCACGCCTCGTTGAGCGCGATTGCGCCGATGTCGGCGTTGCGCTGTTTGAAGATGCGATTGCCGCCGAGAAGGTTTTCCAAGTCGTCGACGACTTTCAGGAACGGATCGCAAAAGGCGTAGATGTCATCGACGAGTTTTTCCGGCAGGTCCTGATGCACGCCGCCGGTTCTAAAATAGGCTGCGTGCATGCGTGCGCCGGAAGCGCGCTCGTAAAACACCATCAGCTTCTCGCGCTCCTCGAATCCCCAAAGATTGGGAGTCAAGGCGCCGACGTCGGACGCCTGAGTCGTGATGTTCAAGAGATGCGACAGCAGCCGGCCGATCTCGCAAAACAGCACGCGAATGAGCTGCGCGCGGCGTGGAACTTCGAGTTGCAGCAGCCTTTCCGTCGCAAGACAAAAGGCGTGTTCCTGATTTATCGGCGCGACATAGTCGAGACGATCGAAATAGGGCAGCGCCTGCAGATAGGTTTTGGATTCGATCAGCTTTTCGGTGCCGCGATGCAGGAAGCCGACATGCGGATCGGCCCGCAGCACGAGCTCTCCGTCGAGCTCCAGCACGAGACGTAAGACGCCGTGCGCGGCCGGGTGCACCGGGCCGAAATTCATAGTAAAATTTCTCGGGTCATGCGCGTTCATGACGGGCGCCTTTCGCCGCAAGGAGATGCGCGAAGTGAAGTAGCGGCGTCTTGCGAGTCTAGCAAGCCGGGAAACCTTCGTAGAAATCAATCAAAGAAAGTTCTGTAAGCTTGTCGTGCGGAGGCGTAAGAGTTGCGTGCGCGTTCTTCTGGAGGAGACTTTATGTCGCATACGGCGCTTTTCGAGAGCGGACCCCATCGAAATCTGCTGTTTGAAGATTTCGACGCGGGCGGACTGGCGGTGCAGGCGAATCAGCACCTCATTATTCACGGCGGAGCCGCGATGATTCTTGATCCTGGCGGTCACAAGGTCTACAGCAAGGTCTTAGCGGAGACTTTCGCCTCGCTAGGGCGCGCGCGTCTTACGCACATCTTTCTTTCGCATCAGGACCCGGACATCGTCGCAGCGATCAACGGCTGGCTGATGACGACTGACGCCGACGCCTATATCTCGAGCCTCTGGACGCGCTTCGTGCCGCATTTCGGGCTCGACCGTCTCGTCGGCGACCGACTGAAACCCATTCCGGACGAAGGCATGCGCTTCGATCTCGACGGCGCTCCGCTTTATGCGCTTCCCGCACATTTCCTGCATTCGGAAGGGAACTTCCATCTTTACGACCCGACGTCGAAAATTCTCTACACGGGCGATCTCGGGGCCTCGATGGACGCGCCCTACGACGCCGTCGCGGACTTCGATTCGCATCTGCGTTACATTGAGGGCTTTCATCGTCGCTACATGGTGTCGCGCAGCGTGATGCGCGCTTGGGCGAATATGGCGCGCGATCTCGATGTCGAAATCATTGCGCCTCAGCACGGCGCGCTTTACCGCGGCAAGGATCTCGTGCGCCGCTTCATCGACTGGTGTTCCGAGCTCGAATGCGGCGTCGATTTGATCACGGACAAATTCAAGGCGCCGGCGATGTGATTGCGGCGTAAAAGCGCGCCGCCGCCGTACCGCCTATCTTGCGCTGTCGATAGCGCTATTTGCTTATGGCGCGGCGCGGGCCGCTGTGACAGGCTCTAGCCTGATTCGCACCGCGGGCCTGATTCGCGGCGCGGGAAAGAGGGCGAATGGGACGGCGGCAAAAAAAGCTTTTGCGGGATTGCGAGGCGGGCGCGCCGAAACCGCAGTCGTTGGATTTGTTGAAGACTTCTCAACGGCGGCGGAAGCCGCGGCCTGACCGGGGTCCTTGAACAGATCGCCGAAATCGGCAGGTTTGAAGTCGTCGCGCTCAACGACGCCAACGGCCTGCCCTTGGCGGCGAGCGTCGACGAGACGCCCTTTTTGGCTGCGAAGGTTTCTTATATCCAGCTGCTCGCCGACCGCATCGTGGAGGCGGGAGAAGCGCGTCCCATGTCGATGATGTTTTGCGATGAGAACGACCGCACGACGATTTGTCGCTTGTTCGAAGTCGAAGGTCAGCGCCTCGCCTTGCTCGCCGTCGCGCCCTCTGGCGACGGCCTGACCCCGCGGGCGCTCGATCCGGCGCTCGTCATGGTCGCGCAAAAATTGGCGCGTCATGACTGACGAAGGCCATTGGCGCGCCGCTCTAGAACTCCGCAAAGCTGAAGCGCTCTTGCAATGAGGACAAGCTCCAGGCATCTGATTTTGGAGCTTGCGTCCGAGCGGAAAGATTAACCTTAACAGTAAACAAGACTGTTTAAAGAAAATATTCGTTTACCTCTGTGAACGGGCGATTATCCTGGTCGTCGCAAGGTGCCGGCCTAGCCTTGCGGACTCCGCCGCCCGCAGAAGATGCTCGCACATGACACAATACTATCTTCGAACTCTCGCGAGCCATCGGCGCGCTGCCAAACTCGTCCGAGGCGTCGCGCGAAGCGATCTACTCCGCGGCGCGGAAGGCCATGCTCAATGCGTTGCAGAAGTCGAACCCGCCGACCGCCGCCTTCGAGATCGAAGCCGAGCAAAAGCAGTTCGACGCGGCCGTCGCCCGGCTCGAGGCGGAAATCGCCGGACAAACGCCAAAAGCCGCCGCCGGCGCAGCCAAACGCGCCGCGAGCAATCCTGGGAGCAGGGACGCGGCCGCAAGACGCGCCCCGGCCACGCGATCGGACGCTGCGCCCGAGCAACCAACCTCCGCCCCATCCGCAAAAATCTCTTCCGACCGAGAAAGCCCCAAAATGTCCAGATTGGATGAAATGAACAAAGTTCTGAGAAGAATGCCGAGCGACTTTCCCGGTGTCGAAGCGGCCGCGCTGATATCCGAAGACGGGTTGATGATCGCCAGCGCGCTCACGCCCGAACTGGACGAGACCCGCGTCGCCGGCATGACGGCGACGCTGCTCAATCTCGGCACGAGAGCCGCGGTGGAGCTCGGACGCGGCGACGTCAAGGAAGTGATCATCCGCGGCGCGAATGGCTACGCCGTGATGATCGACGCCGGGCGGGGCGTGATGCTGCTTGTGCTCGCCAATGAGACGGCGAAGCTCGGCCTTATTTTTTTCGACATGCATGAGGCGATCAAGAGCTTGAAAAAGACGCTCTGACCCCGCCGCCCTCGTTAAGCGCATGATCGGCGGACGCAACCAAGCTGCGAGCTCATCCGCGCCGCAACGCGGGCCCAGTGACGCGAGACAGCATCGCGTCATTGGCGAGGACGCGCCGATCTGGCTCGGCGCGCTCAGCGCCGCGATGGGCTTTAGCCTCGCCGTGGCGGCGAGCTTCGTCGGCTTCGTCGTCGCGCCGCAGGCTCAGCGGCGCACGCCGGCGCCGATTCAAAAGGCCGCTCTCTTCGGATCGGCGCCGATGCTCACGCCGCTGCGCCAAACCGCGATCTTGCTGTCGCGGTCCATCGAAAGCGAGGCTCCCCGGACGGAGGCGCCCGCGCCCTGTCTGCCGATCGTCAGCGTGCCCTTCCCTTACAACAGCGCGCGACCGATCCTTGACGGCGTCGAGGATAAGATTGCGCCGCTGCTCGACTGGATCAGGGAACGACGAAACGCCGCGCTGCTGGTCGAAGGCCATGCCGATCCAAGGGGCGGCGAACGCTACAATGTCGTGCTAAGCTTCGAGCGCGCCCAGGCCGTGACGGCGTGGATCGTAAGCCGCGGGGCTCCAAAAGAGCAAGTGGCGGCCCGCGCCGCCGGCGCCCATCTGCCGCAAGATCTGCGGCACGTTGTCGCCGAGAACCGCATGGCCCTGATCGAAGTCGAGGGCGTCGCCGCCTGTGCGCCGTCGACGGAGAAGTGAGATGATCGGCATCGCTTTGCTCATTGGCCTCGTCGCCTCCCTGCTGCTGCTGACGGCGGGCTACCTCGTCGGCGTCAGGCGCGGCGTCGCGGCGCGCGAGGCGTTGCGCGCGCAGGCGTTGCAGCAGGCGCGCGAACTCGAAGTCGTGCGCGACGAGGCGCGACGTCTGGGCGACGAGCAGGATTTGGCGCTGCGGGCGACGATCGAGAGCGCGCTCAGCCCGATCGTCAAGCGCGAGCGGCTCAGCCTCGATCTGTCCCAGCTGAAGGCCGGAGCCGGGACCCGTCGCGATTTAACGCATCTGCTTGAAATGATCGCCGAGGTCGGGAATTTTGCGGCCGTGGTGCTCAGCGACGAGGACGGGCTCCCGCTCGCCGCCAATCCGGCGCCGCCGATCCGGAGCGACTCTCGGTCAACACCTCCTTCGTGCTGCTGATGTCGGACCGCATGTCCGGGGCAGGGCAACCGCGTCCGCTCTCGGTGATGATCCATGACGAAGCCAACAACACGACGATCTACCGCATCTTCGAGGTGCAGGGCCGTCGCGTCGCGCTGATGGCCGCCGCTTCCGGCGACTTCGGCCTCACGCCGACCGCGCTCGACCCGGCTTTGGTGAAGGTCTCGGGGATGCTTGCGAACGCGGCGTGATCGCGTCGAGAGCATGTCCTTGGAAGCGTGCGATGCGGTTTTCCGATGAAAACATGCTCAAGGTTTTTGATTTTGAGCTGCGTCCTTTTCGATCGCCTGAGTCCACGCGATCGGGACGCGCTCTACGCCTCCAGCGTCCCGGCGAGGGCCGCCGCCGCCCGCAGCGCCGAGATATTGCGGGCGTAGCCGTCCGCGTCACTGGCGCCGGAAAACACCGCGGAGCCGGCGACCAGCGTGTCGGCGCCGGCCGCGACGATCGCCTCGATGGTTTGCGGCGCAACGCCGCCGTCGACCTCCAGCCGGATCGGGCGGCGCTCGATCTTTTCGCGGATGCGGCGGATTTTCTCCAGGCTCGCGGGAATGAAGCTCTGGCCGCCAAAGCCCGGATTGACGCTCATAACGAGCACGAGGTCGATTTGATCGAGCACATAGTCGAGCGCGCTCTCCGGCGTCGCCGGATTGAGCGCGACGCCGGCCTTTTTGCCGAGCGCGCGGATCATCTGCAGCGAGCGGTCGAGGTGCGGTCCCGCCTCGGCATGGACCGTGATGACGTCGGCGCCGGCTTCGGCGAAGGCGGCGATGTAAGGGTCGGCCGGAGCGATCATCAGATGCGCGTCGAACGGCCGGTCGCTATAGGCGCGCAGCGCTTTCACGACCGCCGGCCCGAAGGTGATGTTGGGCACGAAATGGCCGTCCATCACGTCGAGGTGTATCCAATCGGCGCCGGCGGCGGTCACGGCGCGCAGTTCCTCGCCGAGCCGAGCGAAATCGGCCGAGAGGATCGACGGGGCGATGACGAGGTCCTGGGCCACGACGGTTCTCCAAGAGCAAGGCTGGGACGAGGGGGCGGGGACGCCAGTTTTTACGGTATAACTAGCACGGATTTTCTCGTGGGCTTAGAGGACGATAATCGAAAGCTTCCCTGTCGGCTTCGGCGCCGCTAAAAGAACGCCGACGAAAAGGGGCGAGATGTCGAGCGAACAGAAGACCACGATCGAAGCGCGCAGCCCGCGCGGGTTGCCGGACCGCGACGCCAGCGAGCTTGCGGCGAGCGCGAAAATGCTGGAGACGATCCGTTCGGTCTACGAACTTTACGGCTTCGAAGCGCTGGAGACGCCGGCGATCGAATATGCCGACGCGCTCGGCAAATTCCTGCCCGACCAGGACCGGCCCAACGAGGGCGTGTTCTCGTTCCAGGACGACGACGAGCAGTGGCTGTCGCTGCGCTACGACCTGACCGCGCCGCTCGCGCGCTATGTCGCCGAGAATTTCGACTCGCTGCCGAAGCCCTATCGCAGCTATCGCGTCGGGCACGTCTATCGCAACGAGAAGCCCGGTCCCGGCCGCTTCCGCCAGTTCATGCAGTTCGACGCCGACACGGTCGGCTCGGCCTCGCCGGCGGCCGACGCCGAGACTCTGCATGATGGCCGCCGACACGATGGAGCGGCTCGGCGTCAAGCGCGGCGACTACGTCATCAAGATCAACAGCCGCAAGGTGCTCGACGGCGTCATGGAGGCGGTGGGTCTCGACGGCGAAGGCAATGCCGGCCGCCGCCTTATCGTGCTGCGCGCCATCGACAAGCTCGATCGGCTGGGACCCGAGGGCGTGCGGCTGCTGCTGGGGCCGGGACGCAAGGACGACAGCGGCGATTTTACGCGCGGCGCCGGGCTGGAGCCGGAAGCCGTCGACACGATCCTCTCCTTCAGCCTCGGCGGTCAATATGGCGAGGGCAAGCCGCGCTTCGATCTCTTCGGCCTGCTCGGCAAGAGCTCGGTCGGCGCGGCGGGCGCGGAGGAGCTGCTCGAGATCGAGGATCTCGCGCGCGACGCGGGCTACGGCTTCGATCGCGTCCGCATCGATCCCTCCGTCGTTCGCGGGCTCGAATATTACACGGGGCCGGTGTTCGAGGCCGAGCTGACCTTCGAGACGCGAGACGAGAAAGGCAATCTCGTGCGCTTCGGTTCGGTCGGCGGCGGCGGCCGCTATGACGGGCTCGTCGGGCGCTTTCGCGCCGAGAGCTTGCCGGCGACGGGCTTTTCGATCGGCGTCTCGCGGCTCTATGCGGCGCTCAAACTTGTCGGCAGCGACATCGTCGCGGCTTCGCGGCGGCGCGGACCGATCGTCGTGCTCGTGCTCGATCGCGAAAGGCTCGCCGATTATCAGCGCATAGTCGCGGCGCTGCGCGCGGCGGGTCTGCCTGCGGAAATCTATCTCGGGCAGGCGGGCATGAAAGCGCAGATGAAATACGCCGACAAGCGCATGAGTCCGCTCGTGGTGATCCAGGGCTCGGACGAAAAAGCGCGCGGCGAAGTTCAGATCAAGGATCTCGTCGCAGGGGCGCGCGCCGCGGCGTCGATCGCCACCAATGAGCAATGGAAAGAGCAGCGGCCCGCGCAAGTGTCCGTCGCCGAGGGCGAGCTGGTCGACAAGGCGCGGGAGATGCTGGCGCAGAACAAATGAGCGGAGGCTGCGCGCCTCCGCCTTTCGTTCAACCTCTGCCTGAGACGCCTTTAGTAACAATTCCACACGCGTCCGTTCGGCGTGGTACAGCCAGCAGGAATTGCGGTGATAACGGCTGTAGCCGTAATAGCCGCGGCCGCGGCCGCCGATCCATGTGCCGCCATTGTCGCCGCGCGTCATGCGATCGCCGCGGATGCCGCGGTCGCCGCGCATGTGGCCGCCGTTCCCGCCGCTGTTCATCGCGCCCTGATTGCCGCCGCCCATTTTCTGCGAACCGCCGTTCATCGACCGCCCGCCGCCCATGTTCGGGCCGCCATTTGTGGTCGGGCCCTTCATTCCCGTATCGCTTCCAGGCGCGGATCCTGCGGCGTCCGCAGAGACGGGAAGGATGAGCAGGGCGGCCGTGACCGCGGCTATGGAGAGTTTTTGCAGCATGATCGTCGCTTCCTCATTTGGCGACGCAAACGCTTGATTGAAAAGAAAACCAAACGCTCGCGCCTCACGTCAGGCGGCACATAGCGCCGCGACGACGGCGAGCGAGCGGAGCGGCGCCGATCATTTTGAACTTCGTTTGCATCCCTTCTCGGCGGTCCCTATAGTCCGCCGCAAAATGCAGGCGGAGAGCGCGAAAAGTAAGCGCCTCTCAGGGGAAGGAAAACATGCTCGACGGACTGCGCGCGGCGTCGCAAAACTGGTTCGGCCGGGGCCTCATGGCTTTGGTGCTCGGCTTCATCGTCATCAGCTTCGCCGTCTGGGGCATCGGCGACGTCTTTCGCGGCTTCACGACGCAGCGGCTGGTCAAGGTCGGCGGCGGCGAGATCACGGTCGAAGCCTATCGCTACGCCTATCAGAACGAACTGCAACGCCTGCAGCAACGTCTGCGCCGCGCCATCACCAACGAGGAGGCGCGCCGCGCCGGTCTCGACCAGGAGGTGCTCAATCGCCTCATCACCGACGCCGCGCTCGACCAGCGCGCCAAGGGCCTCGGTCTCTCGATCAGCGAGGACGGCGTGCAGCGCATGTTGAAATCCGAAAAGGCCTTCCAGGGGCCCGGCGGCGAATTCGATCCCGAGCGCTACCGCGAGATCGTGCGCAACGCGGGCTTCAACGAACGCAGCTTTCTGGTCGACCAGAAGGGCGCCTATCTGCGCAAGGAGATCACCGACTCGGTCGTCGGGGCATGGAGCCGCCGCGCTTGATGCTGGAGGCCATCCATCGCTTCACCTCGGAAAGCCGAGCCATCGACGCCATTCTGCTGCCGGCCTCGGCGGCGGGCGAGATCAAGGCGCCGGGCGCCGAAGAGATCAAGAAATTTTACGTGGAGCGCGAGTTCGCCTTCCGCGCCAGAGAATTTCGCAAGTTCACGATCCTCGCCGCGACGCCCGCTGCGCTGGCGAAACCGCAGGACATTCCCGAAGCCGAGGTGCGCAAGCTCTACGATTGGTCAAGGACCAGCGTTACGGAACCGCGGAGAAGCGCGAAGTCTCGCAACTCGTCATCAAGAGCGAGACGGAAGCCAGAAATGCGCTGGAGCGTCTCAAGGGCGGTCTCTCCTTCGACGCGCTCATCGCCGAGCGCAAGCTCGATCCAAAAGACGTCAATCTCGGGCTCGTGAAGCGGAGCGACTTCGGCGATCCCAAAGTGGGCGCCGCCGTTTTCGCGCCGGCCAGCCCGGGTTACGCCGACATCGTCGCGACGCCCTTCGGCTATGTGATCTCGCAAATCCGCAAGATCGAACCCGCGGTCTACTCCAAGAGCTTCGAGCAGGCGCAGGGCGAACTGCGCGCTCAGATCGCGCAGGCGAAGGCCGGTCCCGAAATCAGAAAAGTCCGCGATGCGATCGAGGAGCAGCGCGGCGCCGGCAAGACGCTCGCCGAAACCGCCAAGGCCGTCGGCCTCGAAACGCGCGACGTGAGCTGGATCGACGACTTCGGCCGCGACAAATTCGGCAAATCGATCGTCGAGAACCTTCCTGGCGGCCAGGAGCTGCTCAAGGCGGCGTTCGCCTCTGACAAGGGCGTTGACAATGAAGCGGTCGCGACGCGCGACGGCGGCTATGTCTGGTTCGACGTCACCGACATCGAACAATCGCGCCAGCAAACCTTCGACGAGGTCAAGGGCGAGGTCGAGGCGGCCATGAAGCGCGAGGCGCAGCAAAAGGCGCTCAGCGCCAAGGCGGAGGAACTCGTCGAGCAGTTGCGCTCGGGCAAGCCGATCGACAATCTCTCGGGCGAACTCGGCCTGCCGCTGCGCCATATCGGCGATGTGCGCCGCGCCAACCGGAGCGACTATTCTCCCTCGACGGTCGTGCAGTTCTTCGAGGTGCCGTTGCACGGCGTCGGCGCCGCGCCGGCCGAAGGCGGCCAACTCATTTTCTACGTCGCGCAATCGATGACGCCGCCGTTCGACCCAAACTCTGCGGAGACCAAGAAGCTCGTCGAGCAGTTGAAGCCGGCGCTGCAGAACGACGTGCTCGAACAATATGTCGGCGGGCTGGAGAAGGCGCTCAACGTCGACATCAATCAGAAGGCGCTGCAGAGCGCCCTCGGGGGAGACAGCGAGCGGTGAGCGCTGAGCTTTCCGAACCGCCTTATGAGGAATTCGCGAGCGCCTATGGGGCCGGCCGGCCCGTACTCGTTTCGATCCGGCTCGTCGCCGATCTCGAGACCCCGGTCTCGGCCTTTCTGAAGCTTGCGGCGCGGCCGCGGCGGGCGAATTGCTTCCTGCTCGAATCCGTCGAAGGCGGCGCGGCGCGCGGACGCTATTCGATGATCGGCCTCGATCCCGACGTGATCTTTCGCGTCGACGGCGACCAGGCCGAGATCAACCGCGACGCGCTGACGCAGAAGAGACCGGCTTCGTCGCCTGCGCCGAGCCGCCGCTCGACGGCGCTGCGCGCGCTCATCGCCGAATTCGCGCATCGCCGCCGCGCGAAGACCTGCCGCCGATGGCGGCCGGCGTCTTCGGCTATCTCGGCTATGACATGGTGCGCCAGATGGAGCGGCTGGCGCCGGCCGAAGCCCGACCCGATCGGCGTGCCCGACGCGATGATGCTGCGCCCGACCGTCATGGTCGTGTTCGATGCCGTGCGCGACGAGATTTTGCGTCGTGACGCCGGTGCGGCCCGCAGCCCGGCGTTGCGCCGCGCGCCGCTATGAGCGCGCGCTGGAGCGGCTCGAAGCCGTCGTCGCGACGCTCGAAGGCCCGCTCGACCATGCGCGAGCGCCTTGCCGACCCGGCGCTCGCAGCGCGTCGCAGCCGCAGTCCGAACACGCCGCCGGCGCGCTTTCATCGAGATGGTCGAGCGGGCCAAGGAATATATCGCGCGCCGGCGATATTTTTCAGGTCGTGCTGTCGCAGCGCTTCACGGCGCCTTTCGCCCTGCCCGCCTTTGCGCTCTATCGCGCGCTGCGCCGCGTCAATCCGTCGCCCTTCCTCTGCTTCCTCGATTTCGGGCCGTTCCAGATCGTCTGCTCCAGCCCGGAAATCCTGGTGCGCGTGCGCGACGGCAAGGTGACCATCCGCCCGATCGCCGGCACGCGCTGGCGCGGCAAGACCAAGGCGCGAGGACGAGGCGCTCGCCAGCGACCTGCTCGCCGACGAAAAGGAACGCGCCGAGCATCTGATGCTGCTCGATCTCGGCCGCAACGACGTCGGCCGCGTCGCCGAAGATCGGCACGGTCGACGGTGACCGATCAATTCGCCATCGAGCGCTACAGCCATGTCATGCACATCGTCTCCAATGTCGAGGGCCAGCTCGACCCGGCTGCGACGTCGATCGACGCGCTCGCCGCCGGCTTTCCCGCCGGCACGGTCTCGGGCGCGCCGAAAGTGCGGGCGATGGAGATCATCGACGAACTGGAGACCGACAAGCGCGGCATCTATGGCGGCTGCATCGGCTATTTCGGCGCATCCGGCGGCAGATGGACACCTGCATCGTGCTGCGCACCGCTGATCGTCAAGGACGGCATGATGCATGTGCAGGCCGGCGCCGGCGTCGTCTACGACAGCGATCCCGACTACGAGCAGCGCGAATGCGTCAACAAGGCGCAAGCGCTGTTTCGCGCCGCCGAAGAGGCCGTGCGTTTCGCCGCGCGCGGCAGGCGCGGACAATAATCCTTCGGTGGAACAGCATGCTCCGAAAAACTGCGAAGCGGTTGGACAGGAACATGCTCAAACTAAAATTTAGAGTGTCGTTCGGATTTGTTGCTTTCGGAACGCGCTCGAGCAGGAAGCGATGATGGCCGACTCGCACAGATTTGACGACGCCGACGATCCTTATCGCGCTATTCGCCTTGGCGACCCTTCAGGTGCAGGGGAAGCGACGCGCTGGGGCTATCTGCTGACGTTGTTCATGCGCGTGATGGCGATGTTCTGGATGCTGCAGGGGCTCGCGCAATGGTTCGTGATCCTGACGGCGGCGCGACCGATCTTCGACGTCATGCCGCTCAACAGCGCGCTGGCGATCGTCTTCTTTGGCGTTCTCGACCTCGTGGCCGGCGTCGGGCTTTGGCTCGCTACTCCCTGGGGCGGCGTATTGTGGCTGCTGATCGCGAGCGCGCAAATCTTCGTCGCCGCGACGATGCCGAAGCTTTTCATCGGCGGCTATTGGCTCATCGTCGTCGACGTCGTACTTATCGCGCTCTACTTCGGACTGACGTTCGAGGCCGGCCGCGATTTCGAAGCGCAGCATGTCATGGAGCGCCGCCGCTCGCGTAAAACCGCGCCGCCGATGGCGGAGGCGCCGCAGTGGCGCCGCCTTTTGCGTTGGTCCGAACGCGCCGCGGAAAAGACCGAATTGACCGGCGACCGCGGCCCCAATGGTTAAGCGTTTTTCAGCGTAAATTGTTGGTTTGTTTCATGCACCGTTCACCGCAAAGCGCGGCTTTTGGGTAAATTTGCGATTTAGTCTGTTACTTAAATTGGAATTCATTCGCTCCCGATAACTTCTCCTCATGAAGACGGGGGCCGGATGCGCCAAAGCGTCCGATTGGGTAACGGAGAAAACTGATGAACACTGTCGTCAAAACAGCGCAGCAGCAGGCCAGAGCCGAGCGTATCGGCGAAGTGCGCCCGGTCTATCTCGAGGCTCTGACGCTGGTCGAGCGTCTGCATCGCCGCCTGCTCGACGTCATCAAGGACGAGTTCGACCGCCGCAATCGCAGCGACATCAACTCGGTGCAGGCGCTGCTGCTCTACAACATCGGCGATAAGGAACTCACCGCAAGTGAACTTCGCACGCGCGGCTATTATCTTGGCTCCAACGTTTCTTACAATGTTAAGAAACTCGTCGAGATGGAATATCTTCACCATGCCCGCTCGCGCGTTGATCGTCGCTCGGTGCGCATCAGCCTTACCGCGAAGGGCAAGGAAGTGCACGACATCGTCGCGCA
Source organism: uncultured Alphaproteobacteria bacterium (assembly GCA_963820145.1). Taxonomy (GTDB): domain Bacteria; phylum Pseudomonadota; class Alphaproteobacteria; order Rhizobiales; family Beijerinckiaceae; genus Methylocystis. The sequence goes on along the minus strand of CAWFZD010000077.1, from coordinate 64,482 downwards.
GCTTTACGACAAACACGCCGTCACCGTCGAACAGATCGGCGGCGTGACGAGCGAGGAGTTCAAGGTCCTCAATTCCTCCCTGCAGCGCCTGGAGCGCTTCTGGACCGACCAGATCCGCTACCGCCTCTGACCCGGTTCTTTCCTCCCCGCCTTCGCCGCCGGACGGTTCGGCTCCTTGTGGAGCGCGCGCCGGCCGGCGTTTTTTGTTGGTTCAGGAACGATGCTTTAACGCGCGCGCAAAAGCCTGCTCTCGCGTCGACGCTAAATTGCGCAGGATCCAGTTCCGCCAAGCGTCAAAGCCTTCTCCCGTCTTCGCCGAGACTTGCATCGCTTCGATATCGGGATTTACCCGCCTCGCATTTTCGATGCAGCGCTCGACATTGAAATCGACGTAAGGCGCAAGATCGATTTTATTGATCAGCATGAGCCGCGCGGCGCGGAACATATGCGGGTATTTTAGCGGCTTGTCGTCGCCCTCCGTCACGGAGAGCACGACCGCCTTGCAATGCTCGCCGAGATCGAACAGTGCAGGACATACCAGATTGCCGACATTCTCGATCATCAGGATCGATCCCGGCGAGGGACGCAGCTCCATGAGCCCGCGCGCGACCATGTCGGCTTCAAGATGGCAGCCGGCGCCGGTGTTGATCTGCACCGCAGCGGCGCCCGCAGCGCGAATGCGCTCGCCATCGGCCGAGGTCGCCTGATCGCCTTCGATCACGAACAGCGCCGCCTCGTCTTTCATTCTCGCAATCGTGCGCTCCAGCAGCGTCGTCTTGCCGGCGCCGGGCGAACTCATGAGATTGATCGCAAGAATTTCCCGACCGGCGAACCACGCCCGATTCTCCGCAGCGATCGCGTCGTTCTTGGCGAGTATCCGTTCCTGCAGCGAAAGCGTTTCGCCCTGACGTCGGCGATCGCGCACGTCATGGGAATGAGTGTGCGGCTCACGACCATGATCATGGTCATGGTCATGGTCGTGAGCATGGTCGTGGTGATGATCGTGATCGTGGTGGTGACCATGGCCGTGATGGCGATGAGCCTTTTCATCGGCGCGCTGCTCGGCCTTGAGATCGATTTCCTTGCCCGTCTGGAGATTGATGACGTTTGCAGTCGCTTCGTCTCCGCATCCACAGGTCTTGCACATGACTAAGCTCCTCAAAGTTTTCAGCAGATGCGCGGCAGTTGCTCGCCGACGAGCATGTCGACGATGCGCCGGCCGCCGAAGACCGTTTGCATCGACACCCGCCCTTGCTCGCCCGTCGTGACCTCGCCGATGCGGCAGGCGCCTTGACCGAGCGGGTGCTTTCGCATGGCCTGCAGCGCCGCGTCGGCTTGGTCCGCCGGCGCTACGACCACGATTTTTCCTTCATTCGCGAGATACAGCGGATCGAGCCCGAGTATCTCGCAAAACGCCTTCACTTCGCCGCGTATGGGCGTCGCGGCTTCGTCGATTTCGATCGCGACGCTCGACGCTTCGGCGATCTCGTTAAGCACCGTGGCGACTCCGCCGCGCGTCGCGTCGCGAATGAATCGAACCGCTGGCGCCGCAAGAAGCAACTCGGCGATCAATCCATGCAGACAGGCGCAGTCGCTTTCGATCGGCGCCTCCAGCATCATGTCGCCGCGCGCGCAGAGTATCGCCGCGCCGTGATCGCCGAGCATGCCGTTGACCAGCACCGCATCGCCTGCGCGCGCGAGATGCACGCCGAGGTCGACGCCGCGACCGATCACGCCGACGCCCGTCGTGGTGAGGAAGAGCTTGTCGCAAGAGCCGCGCTGAACCACCTTGGTGTCGCCGGTGACGATTTTGACGCCGGCCTCCGCCGCAGTCACGGCCATCGAGTTTGCGACTTCGCGCAGCAGATCGATAGAAACGCCCTCTTCGACGATCGCGGCGCAGGACAGATACATGGGCGCCGCGCCGCCGACCGCAAGATCGTTGACGGCGCCGCATATGGCGAGCTTGCCGATGTCGCCGCCTGGAAAGAACAACGGGTCGACGACGAAACTATCGGTGGTGAACGCCAAACGGTCGCCGCGCGCGAGGAATTCGCTCAGGTCGATACGCGCCTGATCTTCGAGATGCGTCGATGAGGCGGCCGCGAGCGACACAGCCGCGGGACCTTTGGCGTCGAACGCGCGAATGAACACGTCGTCGATCAAATCCTTCATGGCCTTGCCGCCGCCGCCGTGAGCCAGCGTCACGCTGCTCACGAAGACTTTGCCGAGCGCTCGCCGCCGCGCGAGAAGCGGGTCGGATGCGTTCATTCGGCCGCCTGCGATTGCTTGAGCCCGCCATATTGATAATAGGCGGCGCAGGCGCCTTCGGACGAGACCATCAGCGCGCCAAGCGGCGTCTCGGGCGTGCAGGCGGAGCCGAACACTTTGCACTGCCAAGGTTTGATGACGCCCTTCAGCACCTCGCCGCATTGGCAGGATTTCGGGTCGGCGATGCGCACATTGGGAACGAAGAACTTTCGCTCGGCGTCGAATTGCGCGTAAGCCTCGCGCACTCTGACGCCCGAATGATCGATCGAGCCGAGGCCGCGCCACTCGAAGAATTCGCGCAGCTCATAGACGCGCCCCACCGCTTCGAGCGCCGCCGCATTGCCGAATTGCGGCACGACGCGCGCATATTGGTTCTCGATCTCGCAACGACCTTCCTCGATCTGTTTGAGAACCATCCAGATCGACTGCAAAATGTCGAGCGGCTCGAAGCCTGCGACGACCATGGGCTTCTTGTAGAATTTCGCAATGAACTCGTAACACTCGACGCCGATCACCATCGAGACGTGGCCTGGACCAAGAAAACCGTCCAATCTGAGATCAGGACTGTCCAGAATGGCTTTTATGGTCGGCACGATGGTGATGTGATTGCAGAAGACGCTGAAGTTTTTGACGCCTTCGCGCTCCGCTTGGAGGATCGTCAACGCGGTCGAGGGCATGGTCGTCTCGAAGCCGAGGCCGAAGAATACGACTTCGCGCTCAGGATTTTTACGCGCCAGCGCCAGCGCGTCCATCGGCGAATAGACCATACGCACGTCGGCGCCGTCCGCCTTGGCTTGCATCAGGCTTTTTCTTGAACCCGGCACGCGCATCGCATCGCCAAAGGTCGCGAAGATCACGGTCTCGCGTTCGGCGATGGCGACGCAATCGTCGACGCGTCCCATCGGCAAAACGCAGACCGGGCAGCCCGGTCCGTGCACCAGTTCGATCGTCTTCGGCAACATGCCTTCGATGCCGTAGCGGAAGATCGAATGCGTATGGCCGCCGCAGACCTCCATGATGTGCAGCGGCGGATCGTCCGCTTTGCGCAGATGCGCGGCGAGGCGCTCGATCTCCTTGACGAGCACCCGAGCCTTGGCGCCGTCGCGAAACTCCTCGACATATTTCATGCCATCGCTCCCGTCGTTGCCGAGCCGCGGTCGTCCGCGAGCAGCGTGTGCGCCAAGTCCCAAAGGATATGGTAGCAGGCGACGTGGCATTCCTGGATGCGGTGTATCGACGTCGACGGAACGACAAGACAATGATCCACGAGTCCGCTCGACTTCATTTTGCCGCCGTCGCCGCCCGTCAATCCGATGGTGGCGACGCCCATCTCTCTTGCCTTGGCGAAGGCGGCTATGAGATTGGCTGAGTTGCCGCTGGTCGAAACCCCGATCACGCCATCGCCGGGCTTGCCGAGCGCGATAAGCTGGCGCGCGAACACCTGATCGTAACCGATGTCGTTGCCCACGGCGGAGATCATGGCGAGATCGGCGCCAAGGTTTGTCGCCGGCAGCGCCGGTCGCCCCGCCGTGACCGGATGCAGAAACTCCACCGCGATATGCGCCGCGTCGCAGCTGGAACCGCCGTTGCCCATCGCGAACAAGCGGCCGCCTCTGCGGTAGACGTCGGCGACGCATTTCGCCGCCGCGACGATGGCCGCAGCCTGGCTCGTGAAAAACCGCGCGTTTGCGCTCTGCGAATCCTTCGCCTTCTCCTCCACCGATTGCAGCAAGGCCGATTCGAGTCCCCGCGTTTCATGGCGTTCGCCATAGAGGAAAGGATAGAGACGTTTCAATTCGCTCTGGCTTGACATCGCTTCTCCTAACCCCTCGCCGCTATGAGCCGCGCCGCGCCGATCGCAGCCTGTCCGAGAGAAAGCCCGCCGTCATTGGCCGGAACCTTCATGTGCGAAAGCACGGTGAAATTCTTCGCGCGCAAGCGTCGCGCGACCTCTTCGAACAGGATGCGGTTCTGAAAGCAGCCGCCCGACAGCGCGACGGCGTCAAAGCGCCGACCCGCCCCTGGATCAGAGCGCGCCAGAAGCTGCACGAGTCTGGCGACAGCTTCCGCCAGCCCCTTATGAAAACGCGCCGCCATGAGGTGAGAGGCCGTTCGCGCGCGCAGATCGCAGAGCGCCGCCGCCCACATCGGCGCCGGATCGATGCGCGTCAGCCCGGAGTCCGCGTCCGCGCAAATCGCGAAAGCATAGGCGGTTTCGTCGCGGAAGGCGTCGTCGTCGACCAGAGCTTCGAGATAGCGCCCGCCTGCCCCTCATAGTCTTGGCGGTCGCGACAAAGACCGAGCAAAGCGGCGAAGGCGTCGAAGAGGCGTCCGCAGGAAGACGCGAGCGGCGCATTGACGCCGCGCCCGATCATCGCGTCGAGCGTCGCGCGCGGCTTTGCTGCGAGGTAATCGCATATTTCAAGCGCGCGATGCTCGGCGGCGAAGTTCTCCCAGCCGAACGCCGTGGCGATATGAGCGTATAGATTGCGCCAGGGCTCACGCACCGCCCGCGCGCCGCCGAGCATCGGCGCGGGTTTCAGCGCGCCGAGCCGACGATAGGAGCGGTAATCGGCGAACAGGAATTCGCCGCCCCAGATCTCGCCGTCGTCGCCAAAGCCGAGCCCGTCGAGCACGACGCCGAGCACGGGCGGCGCGTCAAGCGGATACGAGTTTTCGGCAAGACAAGACGCGACATGCGCATGGTGATGCTGCGTTTCAAGCAACGCCGACGTCTCTTCGGACCACTGCCGCGCAAGCTTCGTCGAGAGATATTCCGGGTGCATGTCGCAGACGAGCGCCTTTGGCTCGTGATCGAACAGCTTGGCGAAAAGCCTAAGGTTCTTGCGATAGTCGTCGAAGGTCGCGACATCCTCCAGATCGCCCTGGTGCTGCGAGAGGATCGCGGCGCCGTTTTTGAGCAGACAAAACGTCGCTTTGAGCTGACCGCCGAGGGCGAGCAAAGGCGGCGCCGCCGCGAACTCCGCGGGCAACATAATCGGCGCCGGCGCATGGCCGCGCGCGCGTCGCAACAGCCGCGGCGCGCCGTCCATAAAGCGCGCGACGGAATCATCGACGCGATTGGCGATCTCGCGATCATGCGTCAGCGCATAGGCTGCGATAGGCGCGAGGCGCTTGGGAGCCTCGGCGTCGCTTGTGACCTGCGGTTCGTTGGAGATGTTGCCGCTGGTCATGACCAGGGGCCGGACGACTTGGCGCAAAAGTAGGTGATGCAGCGGCGTCGTCGGCAGCATGAAGCCGAGCGTCTTCACGCCCGGCGCCACGGCCGCCGCCAGGCGTTGCGCGCCTTTAACACGAAGAAGCACGATCGGCGCCGCTGCGCCCGCCAGCGCTTTCGCTTCCTCTTCGTCGACGACGCAATAGCGGCGTATCATTGAGAGATCGCCGGCCATCAAAGCAAAAGGTTTCGCCTCGCGCTGTTTGCGGGTGCGCAGCCGCGCCACGGCGTCGGCGTTGGTCGCGTCACAGGCGAGCTGATATCCGCCGAGCCCCTTGATGGCGACGATCTCGCCTTGCTCGATCAATCTGCCGGCGGTTTCGATTGCGTCGACTTCGGCGCAATCCAGAGCCTCGCCGTCGAGGCGGACCAGCGACAGCTTTGGGCCGCAAACGGGACAGGCGATGGGCTGAGCGTGGAAGCGTCGATCGCCGGGATCGGCATATTCTGCGCGACAGCTCTCGCACATGGCGAAAACAGCCATGGTCGTGCGCGCGCGGTCGTAGGGAATGCCGCCGATGATGGTGAGGCGCGGCCCGCAATGCGTGCAATTGGTGAAGGCGTAGCGGAAGCGGCGCGAGTCGGCGTCTTCGATTTCCGCCGCGCAGGCGGCGCAGATCGCCGCGTCCGGCGCAATCTGCGTATCGACGACGCCGCCGGAGCTGGGCAGAATGCGAAAGCCGTCCGACAGCACGCCGGCAAAGGCCCGCGTTTCGATCGTCTCGATGCGGCTCAGCGGCGGCGGATCATGGCGTAGTCTTTCGATGAAACTTTCGATGGAGGCCGCCGCGCCGCCGACGATGATGCGGACGCCCGCCGCATCGTTCGAGACTTCGCCACAAAGTTCGAACTCCTGCGCGAAGCGCCAGACGGTCGGCCGAAATCCCACGCCCTGCACGCGGCCGCGCACGCGAATCTCCACGGCCCGCCAAGGCTGACTGAGATGAGGAAGGGAACGAACGCTCATGAGGTTACGTCCCAAAGACCGTCTGCGAACCTATCCTAGAGCAACGCCGCCGGAAAATCGCTGCTGCGCCCGGCAAAATTTTCTGCAGCATTTTTATCTAGAGCCGTTCTATCGACCAACAGCTTCACTCGCGCGGAAATCGCTCTAACTCTTATTTCCGGTAATCAAGTCCATAAATGGAAATACCGCGAAAACATCGAAGCGCAAGGGGCTTTTGCGCTGAGTTTAAGGTGTTCATGCTTTAGATTAAGGTATACTGTCAGTATGGGAGCTGTGCTCAAAGAGCGTGGCGGGATCGTTACGTCCAGTGCAAGGATAGAATATGTTGTAATTACTAAAAAATTTTAACAAAAGCCACTTGGCTGAGCGGTATTTCAAGATATCGAGTTGATGTTTCTTTTTGTTGTCGCGGAACGGGTCTTAGCGACTGCGCGTTGTCGGTCATCTTAATGCGTGCGAAGGCGGAAAGGGTCGTCATTATGCAGGACGCCGTGCCTTATGGTCGAAAGACGCAGATTCCTCCCAAAGTTGAAGACGTGCACGTGCTGTGGATCACGGCCGGTCTGGGATGCGACGGCGACTCGGTCTCCATCACCGCCGCCAGTCAGCCCAGCATCGAGGACGTGCTGCTCGGGGCGATTCCGGGACTGCCGAAAGTGCATCTGCACAACCCCGTTCTCGCCTATGAGGTGGGCGACGATTTCATGAAGTTCTGGTCATCAGGCCGAGCGAGGGCGAGCTCGAGCCCTTCGTGCTGGTCGTCGAAGGCTCGATCCCCAACGAGAAGATCAAGCAGCGAGGGCTATTGGGCGGCGCTGGGCACCGATCCCGACGACCGGCCAGCCGATCACGACCAACGACTGGATCGACCGGCTCGCGCCCAAGGCGCTTGGCCGTGGTCGCGATCGGCACCTGCGCCACCTACGGCGGCATCCACGCCATGGAGGGCAATCCCACGGGCTGCATGGGCCTGGCCGATTACCTGGGCTGGAACTGGAAATCGAAGGCGGGCCTGCCGATCGTGAACGTTCCCGGCTGCCCCGTGCAGCCCGACAACTTCATGGAGACGCTGCTTTACCTGCTGCTATCAAGCTGGCGGGCGCTGGCGCCGATGATTCCGCTCGACGACGCAATTGCGGCCGAAATGGCTCTTCGGCATGACGGTGCATGAAGGCTGCGACCGCGCCGGCTACTACGAGCAGGCGCGATTTCGCCGCAGGAGTACGGTTCGCCGCAAATGCCTGGTCAAGATCGGCTGCTGGGGCCCGGTGGTCAACTGCAACGTGCCCAAGCGCGGCTGGATGGCCGGCATCGGCGGCTGCCCGAATGTCGGCGGCATCTGCATCGGCTGCACCATGCCCGGCTTCCCCGACAAGTTCATGCCCTTCATGGACGAGCCTCCCGGCGCGCGGCTGTCGTCGACTCTGGTCGAGCCCTATGGCGTGCTCATCCGAACACTTCGCGGAAGCTCACCAACAGCACGCTGAACAAGGAGCCGAAGTGGCGGCACAACCGGCCGCAAACTGCACCACCGGCTACAACCCTGCAAAGCCTGAGGACCGTCTATCCGCTGCAGGGCGAACAATCATGGATCAGATAGCAGAGACCGTGCGGCCGAGAGACACCCTGCCTCCAACCTGGTCGAAATGTCCTGGGACCCGATCACCCGCATCGTCGGCAGCCTGGGCATTTTCACCAAGATCGATTTCGCCAACCGCCGCGTCGCCGAGTGCCACAGCACCTCGTCGATCTTCCGCGGCTACAGCATCTTCATGAAGGGCAAGGACCCGCGCGACGCCCATTTCATCACCAGCCGCATCTGCGGCATCTGCGGCGACAATCACGCGACCTGCGCCGTGCTACGCGCAGAACATGGCCTTCGGCGTCCGGCCGCCCGACATGGCCGAATGGATCGTCAACCTCGGCGAAGCGGCCGAATACATGTTCGACCACAACATCTTCCAGGACAATCTGGTCGGGCGTCGACTTCTGCGAACAGATGGTCAAGGAGACCAATCCCGGCGTTTGGCGACAAGCGCAGAGCGACACCGCGCGCCGCACGCCGACCGTCCACGGCTACCGCACCATCGCCGACATCATGACGGCGCTCAATCCGTTCACCGGGCGAGTTCTATCGCGAAGCGCTGCAGATGAGCCGCATGACGCGCGAGATGTTCTGCCTGATGGAAGGACGCCACGTCCACCCGTCGACGCTCTATCCCGGCGGCGTCGGCACCGTGCCCACGGTGCAGCTCTTCACCGACTACCTCGTCCGGCTGATGAAGTACGTCGAGTTCATGAAGAAGGTCGTGCCGCTGCACGACGATCTTTTCGACTTCTTCTACGAGGCGCTGCCCGGCTACGAGGAAGTCGGCCGCCGCCGCATCCTGCTGGGCTGCTGGGGCTCGTTCAAGCGACCCGGACGTCTGCGACTACACCTACAAGAACATGACCGAGTGGGGCCGACGCGATGTTCGTCACGCCCGGCGTCGTGGTCGACGGCCAACTGGTGACCACCGACCTGGTCGACATCAACCTGAGCATCCGCATTCTGCTGGGCAGCTCGCTACTACGACGACTGGGAGAACAGCGAGACGTTCGTCAAGACACGACCCGCTGGGCAATCCGGTCGACCAGCAGCACCCCTGGAACCAGACGACGATGCCGCAAGCCGCAGAAGCGCGACTTCGACGGCAAATACACCTGGGTCATGTCGCCGCGCTGGCTCGACAAGCGCACCGGCGATCACCTGGCGCTCGACACCGGCGGCGGCCCGATCGCGCGGCTCTGGGCGACCGCCCTGGCCGGCCTCGTCGACATCGGCTACGTCAAGGCCACCGGCCACAGCGTCAAGATCTATCTGCCGAAGACCGCGCTGCAGCCGGAAACCGAGTTCGAGTGGAAGATCCCGCAAGTGGAGCAACGCCATCGAGCGCGACCGCGCCCGGACCTATTTCCAGGCCTACTGCGGCCGCGGCTGCGCCTATCACTTCATCGAGAAGGCGCTCGCACGAACTGCATGCCGGCCGCACCAAGACCTGGACCGAATTCAAGGTGCCGGACGAGGCCATCGGCTGCGGCTTCCATGAAGCGGTGCGCGGCGTGCTCTCGCATCACGTCGTCATCCGCGACGGCAAGATCGCCAATTATCATCCCTATCCGCCGACGCCCTGGAACGCCAACCCGCGCGACATCTATGGCACGCCCGGCCCCTACGAAGACGCGGTGCAGAACACGCCGATCTTCGAGGAGAACGGCCGCGACAAGTTCAAGGGCATCGACATCATGCGCGCGGTGCGCAGCTTCGATCCATGTCTGCCTTGCGGCGTGCACATGTATCTGGGCGGCGGCAAAACGTTGGAGACGTTGCACTCGCCCATGTTCGGCGTCTCGCGGGAGAGGGCGTCGTAGATGGACGAGCAGCAGGGATCCGCGCTCGGGCGCTGTCTGCAGCGCATCGAGGCGTCGATGTCGGCGATCGATGAGATCAGGGATGCGAAAGCGCGCGTCGTGACCAAGGATCTCGTCGAGGCGGTGCTCGATTTGCACGGTATAGCGCTCGCCAGGGTTTTGACGATCGCTCAAAGCGGTTCTGACGGCGAAGCCATGACGCAGCGTCTCGCCGACGACGACTATGTTTCGGCGGCGCTGTTGCTGCATGGACTACATCCCGAGGAACCCGAGACGCGCCTTACGAAAAGGATCGCCGCGATGCGGCCGCATTGGGGCGTGCGTGGCTTCCATGTCGAATTTGTAAGTTTGAACGGGGTCGAAGCAAGCGTCCGCGTGCATTGGGGCGACGCGCGTCTCGATCGGCGGGCGACTTTACGTGAGATCGAAGAGGTCTTGACCGACGCCGCTCCAGATCTCGACAGCATCGCTTTGATCGAAGTCGATGCGACTGTGCCGTTGAAGTCGTCGGAGGCGTTGCAGCAGGTGTAGGACGAACATGATGCTGGAAAGCGCGCGAGGCAATTGGGCGGCGAAGCTGCGGCGCTTCGTAGCGAGCGCGCCGGAGATCGAGCGCTGCGAACTTTGCGGCGCGACGATCGGCTCCAATCATCAGCATTTGCTCGAGCTTGCGAGCCGACGCTTGCTTTGCGCTTGTCCGGCGTGCAGCCACGCGCTGGCGGAAAGCGAGCGCTTCCGCCTCGTGTGTCCGCAGACGCAAGCTCTGGATGATTTCAAGATCACCGACGCCGATTGGGATGCGATGCAACTGCCGATCGATCTGGTGTTCCTCTTCCACAGCACGCCGGAAGGCGGCCCGGTCGCGCTTTATCCCGGACCTGCGGGACCGATGGCGTCGGCGCTGAGCGAGTTCGGCTTGGACCCGGCTCGCAGCGGCGAACCCGCGACTTTCCGAGATGACTCCGGACGTCGAAGCGCTGCTCATCAATCGCACCAAAGGCGCGAGGTCCTATTACCGCGTGTCGATTGATCGCTGCTACGCGCTGGTCGGCCTGATTCGCACGCAGTGGAAGGGACTATCAGGCGGATCGGAAGCTTGGGAGGCAATCGAAACATTTTTCGCTTCCTTGAATTCCGACGGCGCGGAAGGCGACAGGAAATTCACCCATGGTTGATCTTCTGTTCAATGTCGAAGGCGTCGACGTCGAGAAGTTTTCGGCGACGCCGCTGTTGCTGTTTTCGTTGCGCATCGCCACGGCGGAGCCGCAGCGGCGAATTGAAAACGTCATGTTGAATTGCCAAATCCGCATCGATCCGACGCTGCGCGTTTACAGCGCGGCCGAGCGCGAGCGCCTTGGCGAGCTTTTCGGGGCGCCGAGCGCTGGGGCGAAACCCTGCACAGTCTGTTGTGGACGCACGCCAATGTGGCGGTTCCGGGCTTTTCGGGCGAGACCGTGGTTCGCCTGCCGGCCTTCTGCACGTATGATTTCAGCGTCGCGAGCTCGAAGTTTTTTTATGGCCTGGTCGAAGGAGAGGTTCCGCTCTCGTTTCTCTTCAGCGGCTCGCTCTTCTACAAGGATGCGTCGGACACCCTGCAGATCGAGCAGATTTGCTGGTCCAAGGAGGCGCAGCTTTCGCCTCCAGGCGCAAATGTGGCGCGATCTGATGGACAATTATTATCCCAATTGCGATTTGCTTCGCATCGGTTCCGAAACATTCGATCGCCTTTATCGCTTCAAGCGGCGCCGCGGACTGCTTAGTTTCGACGATGTGCTCGACGAATTGCTGCAACAAGCGGAGGCGCATGCGTCATGAGCATCGAACGCGTGAGAGACATCGCGGACGCCGTGCTGTTTGAAGGATACATCCTTTATCCTTATCGGCCTTCCGCCATAAAAAATCAGCAGCGTTGGACCTTCGGCGGCGTGTTTCCCCGCGACTATGGCGGCGACGAACCTTGGTCGATGCAGACCGAAATTCTTGTCGAGATCGAGAATGACGCCGAAGTCGATGTGACCATCCGCTTCCTCCATACGCAGCGTCGGCAAATCGTCAACCAGGATGGGGTTTCGGTGGCGTCGCTGGAAGCGGACGGGCGTCAATTCGTCGCCTGGGACGAAGCGATGTTGCGCGAGGCGCAGCTCTCGAAGCTGCGCTTGCGCGAGCTTTTCGACGCGCCGCGCAGCTTCGCGCTGACTTTTCCGGCCGAGCGGAAAATCGAGGCGATCGCTTGCCGCGCATCCGGCGAGGGGGGACAAATCATTCGAAGCTGCGAAGCGCTGACGGGCGTCGCGACCATCGTCGCCGCGCCGGTCGCCGATGCGATCTGCAGGCTTCGCGTCACCCTGGAAAATACGACGCCGTTAACGGAAAGGATGTCGCGCGCCGCCGCCCAGCGCTACGCCTTCTTGTCGACGCATATGATCTTCGTCGCGCGCGGCGCGCGGTTCATCTCGCTGTTGGAGCCTCCCGATGCATTCGCGCAAGAGGCGGCCGCCTGCGACAATCGCGGTACCTGGCCCGTGCTCGCGGGCGCTGCGCCGGCGCGCGACATCGTGCTGTCTTCGCCGATCATTCTATATGACTATCCGAAGGTCGCGCCCGAGAGCAAAAATCAATTCTTCGACGCGACCGAAATCGACGAGATGCTGACGCTGCGTGTGATGACGCTCACCGACGCGGAGAAGCGCGAAATGGCCGCCGCCGATCCGCGCGCGCGCGGCATTCTCGAGCGCTGTCAGGAGATGTCGCGCGAAGAGCTTTACGAGTTGCACGGCGCTTTCCGCGACCCTTCGGGCGCAAGCGGAGCAGGATTGACGGTTGGGGCGCGGGTGCGCCTCCACCCCAGGAAGCGAAGTGATATCTTCGATATCGCGCTGCAAGGCAAAGTCGGCGTAGTGCAGGCGCTCGAACGCGACTTCGAAAATCGGCTGCATGTCGCCGTGACGCTGCTCGACGATCCTGGCGGCGACCTCGGCCGGGACGGTTTTCCCGGCCATCGCTTCTTCTTTGCGGCGGATGAAGTCGAGATGGTGAAGGCGGAGGCGGAGTCATGACGCGGATCCTGGTCGCCGGCGTCGGCAATATATTTTTTGGCGACGACGCTTACGGCGTCGAGGTTGTCGGCCGCATCTTGCGGCGCAACGCGCTTCCGCCGAGCGTGGATGTGAAGGATTTCGGCATCAAGGGGCTGGATCTCGCCTACGCCTTGAGCGGCGGCTATGACGCCGCCATCGTCATCGACGCTGCGGCGCACGGGCGGACGCCGGGCGCCGTGTCGGTCATCGAACCGCCGCGGCGAGCGGCGGGCGAGGGCGAGATCCTGATCGCCTCGACGCACGGGCTCGACCCCGACAAGGTTCTCAGTCTGGTCGCGGCCTTCGGCGCATCCTGCAATCGCATTCTATTCGTCGTCTGCGAGCCCTTCGATCTTGGCGGCGACGACGGCGCCATGGGCCTGAGCGAAATCGTCGCCGCCGCCGTGGAGCCGAGCGTGCAACTCACAGAACGTCTGGTCTCGTCGCTGCTGCGCGGCGAGGAAATCGGCAAGCCGGCTGAAAGGAGCCTGTCATGAGCGGACTGGAAATCACCGCAATCGTCATCGGCCTTTTGCTGCTCGGGCTGTTCCTGCTAAATTTTCGCGATCTGATGCGCTACATCAAGATCAACATGATGTGAGCCGGGCCGGCGATAGGGGAACAGAATATGTGCCTTGGCATTCCGGGCTGCATCGTCAGCATCGACGATCGCGCGCAGCAGCTTGCGACGGTCGATGTCTGCGGCGTGCGCCGTCAGATCAACGTCGCCTGCGTCGTCGACGACGAGCAGCCGATCGACTCTTGCGTCGGACAGTGGGTCCTGGTGCACGTCGGCTTCGCCATGAGCCGCATCGACGACGCGCAAGCCAGAGAGACGCTGCAAATTCTTAACGAACTCGGCGAAGCGCAAGCCGAAATGGAATCGATGCTGGCGTCGCAAGGCGGGTGACCATGCACGAACTGTCAATCGCGCAAAGCACGATCGATCTCGCTCTCGAAGCGGCCGCGGGGCGCAGGATTCGCCGCGTCACCTTGGAGATCGGCGAGTTGGCGGGCGTTCTCCCGGACGCGCTCGCCTTTTGCTTCGATATGGCGGCGGAAGGAACGCCGGCGCAGGGCGCGTCTTTGGAGATCGTCAAAATCGCGGGCGTCGCGCAATGCGACGTATGCGAGGAGAAATTCCCCGCCGCGACGAATTTCGAGATTTGCGCCTGCGGCTCGGTGCGGCTGACATATTTGCAAGGCCATGAGTTGAACATAAAGAGCATCGAGGTGGACAGCGTCGCTTGCGTCTCCGATTGACTGCGATTTCCTTCGGCGCGGTCCCAGTTGCGCAGCGCGGCCGGCGCGCCTATTGAAACAAAAGGCGCAAGCGGCGCAACCGGACCCTGAGCAAATGGCCACTGTCACGCTGATCGACAACTACGACAGCTTCACCTTCAATCTCGTCCACTACTTCGGCGAACTCGGCGCGAGCGTCGACGTCCATCGCAACGACAAGATATCGATCGAAGCGGTCATGGCCGCGGAGCCGGACGCCATCGTGCTCTCGCCCGGCCCCTGCACGCCGCACGAAGCCGGGATCTGCCTCGATCTCATCGCCGCGGCGGCGCCGAAAATTCCGATCTTCGGGGTATGTCTTGGGCATCAGGCGATCGGCGAGAGCTTTGGCGGCAAGGTCATCCGCGCGCCGCTGCCGGTTCACGGCAAGATGGCGACGATCGAGCATAAAGGCGAGACGATCTTTCGCGGCATAGAGGGGCCTTTCCAGGCCACCCGCTACCATTCGCTCATCGTCGAGCGCGCCAGCCTTCCCGATTGCCTGCATGTGACGGCGTCGACGCCGGACGGCCTCATCATGGCGCTGTCCCACACGAGCCTGCCCGTGCATGGCGTTCAGTTCCACCCCGAGAGCGTCACCTCGCAGCACGGCCATCTGATCCTGCGCAACTTCCTCGACCTGGCGCGGGAGTGGAACGCCGAGCATCCGCGGGAGGCGCTGAGCCGCGCCGAGGCGCATTGAGCGCTTTCAAACAGGTCCTCGCCGCGATCGCCAAGGGTGAAGTCCTCTCCCGCGACGCGGCGCGGGAGGCGTTTTCGCTCATTCTGGCGGGAGAGGCGACGCCGGCGCAACTCGGCGCCTTTCTTATGGGCCTTCGCCTGCGCGGCGAGACGCCGGACGAACTGATCGGCGCGGCGCAGGCGTTGCGCGGGGCGATGCTGCGCGTCGAAGCCCCGCCCGGCGCCATAGACATCGTCGGCACCGGCGGCGACGGCGCCGACACCTACAATATCTCGACGCTCGCGGCGATCGTCGTCGCGGCCTGCGGCGTTCCGGTGGCGAAGCACGGCGGCAAGGCCGCCTCGTCGCGCTCGGGCGCCTCCGACGTGCTGGCTGAGCTTGGCGTCAGGGTCGGCGTCGCGCCGCAGTCGGCCGCCGAATGTCTAAGGCTCGCGGGGATCTGCTTCATGGCCGCGCCGACGCATCATCCGGCGCTTCGCTGCGCAGCGCCGGTTCGCGCCGAACTCGGCCTGCGCACCATCTTCAATCTGCTCGGACCGATGTGCAATCCCGCCGGGGTGAAGCGTCAGCTTCTCGGCGTCTATGCGCGCGAGTGGCTCGCGCCGATGGCGGCGGCGATGCGCGAACTTGGCTCGGAGAAAGTGTGGTTGCTGCATGGAAGCGACGGCCTCGACGAAGCGACGACGACGGGATCGACGCTCGTGGTCGCGCTGGACCATGGAGCGATCCGCGAATTCGAGATCGTTCCGGAGGACGCCGGTCTGCCGAGAGCCGACCCCGGGGCGCTGAAGGGCGGCGATCCGGCGCAAAACGCTCGCGCGCTGAGGGAGGTCCTGGCGGGCGCGCGCAACGCCTATCGCGACGTCGCCGTGCTGAACGCCGCGGCGGCGCTGCTCGTGGCCGGCCGGGCGCAGGACTTGAAGGAAGGCGCGGCGCTGGCGTCGGCGGCGATCGAAAGCGGCGCGGCGGCGGAAAAATTGCGGTTGCTCGCAGGCGCCTCGCAAAGTGTTTCGCCGCCGGTCAAAAAGCTCTGAGGTTTAGGTTATTTATTCGCCTCAAGCTCTTACCGCGAAGAGTAAGTATATTTCACGGCTTTGTTGTCGGCCACAATTGCTGTTTTTCTAGTCCTCGCAGCCCTCGCTGGCGGACGCGGGAGCGCTTCGGGAGAATTCGATTATGATCCCTTTGGATCGATGCGTCAGACTTGCAGGGCTTTCATCGCATGAATTATTTTTGGGCGTTTCGCCCACGGGGCGTCATGGCGCGCTGCTTTCCAGCTATCTACTCAATCTGCATCGCGGCGCCGAATTCGTTCGCGACATGATCATCGCCGACATCCACGCTTTTCTTAGATCTTCGGACTGGCCGACCGCGCGGCGGACGCGCTCGTCGTGTTGCGGGTGTTTTTGCGCGAATATCCGGAGGCGGGCGGCTCGAGGCAGGTTGCGACCTGCGCGCAAAGCTCAGGCTCGGTC
Source organism: uncultured Alphaproteobacteria bacterium (assembly GCA_963820145.1). Lineage (GTDB taxonomy): Bacteria > Pseudomonadota > Alphaproteobacteria > Rhizobiales > Beijerinckiaceae > Methylocystis. The sequence goes on along the minus strand of CAWFZD010000077.1, from coordinate 48,059 downwards.
GTCGCGCTTTCGACGTTCAAGGCGGACCGGCCGCGCCTGCGCGTCGCCAAGTAGAGGCGCAAGCAGCGTCGCCAAATAAAGCGGCGAACCGCGAAAATTTGCGTGCGTCTCTGAGAGAGCGTCGGAGCGTCACTCGCTCGAAACATTCAGCGCCATCCGCACCAGTTCCGCCAGACTGCCGGCCCGGGTTTTCTTCATCACATTGGCGCGGTGAATTTCCACGGTGCGCTGGCTGATGCCGAGCTCGTGCGCGATGATCTTGTTGGGATGGCCTTTCAGCAGCCCTTTCAGCACCTCGCTCTCGCGGCCGCTCAGCGTCGCAAGGCGCGCCATGTTCTCGAGCGCCTTCGGATTCGCCTCGCGCCCCGACGCCCGCGAAAGCGCCTGTTCGATCGCCCCTAACAAGGCGTCGGGCTGAAACGGCTTTTCCAGAAGATCGACGGCGCCGAGCTTCATCGCCTGCACCGCCAGCGGCACGTCGCCATGCGCGGTGATGACGATGACGGGCATCTCCAACGCCAACTCCTTCATTTTCGGCAGCAGTTCGACGCCGCTCATGCCGGGCATGCGCACATCCGTAACGAGGCAGCTGGCCTGAGCGGGACGCGCGCCCTTCAAAAAATCCTCGGCGCAGGGATAGGTTTTCACCTCATAGCCTTCGGCCGTCAAAAGCATATGCAGCGAATGGAGAACCGCCGGATCGTCGTCGACAATGTGGACGATGGGCTTAGCGTTCATGCTCTGTCTCCAGTTTGGCGAGCGGAAGCGTGAAACTGAAAATCGCTCCTCCTCCGGGATTAGGCTTGGCCCAGGGTCGCCGTCATGCGCCTCGACTATTGATCTCGATATGGAAAGCCCGACCCCTTTGCCGGTCGCCTTCGTCGTGGTGAAGGGTTCAAACAGCTTTTCCCTGATATGCGGAGACACCCCCGTTCCCCTGTCCGCAATGTCGACCTGGATCGACTGTCGCGACGACGACAGGGCGGTCGAAATCGTCATGCAGGCGTCGTCAAATCCCGACATCGCTTCCGCCGCGTTTCGCATCAAATTTTGCAACACCTGACCGATTTGAACCCGATCCATCAAAACGAGATCGTCTTCCAGGGTCAGATCCAGAATGGGCCTATGCCTGAAACCGCCCGATTGCGTCAAATGATCCGTGACTTCCCTTATCAATTCGTGCAGGCTCCCGACGGTCTTGTCGGGATCGCCGCGCGCCACGAATTCACGCAGTTGGCGAAGGTTTTTGCCCGCGCGTAAGATTTGCTCTGCAGCGAGGTTCAAGCTTTCGGCGATGTTGGTCGCTGTCTCATCCTGCCTGGAGCGCAGCAATTTTTGCGCCGTCGCGATATAGGCCGCGGCGGCCGCAAGCGGCTGATTGAGTTCATGCGCGACGCTCGCCGCCATTCCGCCCATCGCGCTTAAGCGCTGCTCTTTGAGTTCTTCGATCTGCGCTTCGATCTTTTGCCGCTCGGATAGGTCGCGGACGAAGCCGACAAACAACTTCTCTTCGCCGTATTTGGCTTCGATGAGCGTGAGCTCCGCCGGAAAAACGCTGTCGTCGCGACGACGCCCTTCGACCTCGCGACCCGTCCCGATCACCTTGGCCTCCCCGATTCGCAAGGCGTCGCCGCTGAAGATGTCGAGCGGACGCCGATGAGGTCCGGAAATGAGCGCATGGATATTGCAGCCTACGACGCCGTCGCGTTCATAACCGAACATCCGCGCGCCGGCGGCGTTGATCGACTGCATCACGGCGCTGTCGTTAATCACGATAATGGCGTCTTTCGCGCCGTCAAGCACCGCCCGCAACCGCGCTTCGCCCTGCGCGAGCGCCGCGTCGGAATTTTTGCGCTGGGTGACGTCGCCGATATAGCCGTGCCAAAGCACGTCTCCGCCGGGCTCGCGCACGGGCGACGCATGCGCCTCGAGCCAGATCACGCCCTTCGCGGGATGCTCGTAACGAAAGGCGTCGCTCCACAGCGACAATTCACGGCTGGAGCGCGCAATGTTCTCCGAAACGCGCTGGAAATCGGCGGCATGAATGCGGCGCGAAAAATGCCGGGAATCCTTGGCGACCTCCGCGGCGTCTATGCCGCAGACGGCGCGCACGTTGGGAGAAACATAAGGATAGGAGTTGTGGCCGTCGGGCCGCATGCGGAAGGTGAAGATGACCCCCGGCACGGCGAGGGCGACGCTGGCGAGGCGCTCGGCGAGCCGCGCGCGCTCTTTGAGCGCCATCTCCGCGAGTTTCTCCGCCGTGACGTCGCGGCAGATGCCCAGGGTGCGGACCACGCGGCCATTTTCGAAGTAGCTTTGGCCGCGCGCGGATATCCAGCGCTCGGCGCCGTCGCTGAAGCGCCGGATGCGATAGTCGGAGCGATAAGCGCCGTCGCCGGCGGGATCCTGCGCGGCGCGAAAGGCCGCCGTCGCTTCGAACCGATTCTCCGGCGCGATCTGCGCGCGCACGGAGGCGAGACTCATGTCTTCGCCCGGAGCGACGCCAAAAATCTCCCGCATCTGCGGCGCGAGCTTGATCACGTCGTTTGCGCCGTCAAGCTCCCATGCCCCGATATTCGCCGCCGACATCGCGAGACGAAGATTTTCATTGGCGAGGCGCAGCTGATCGGCGATCGCGCTGCGGCCCTCGGCGACGGAGATGCGCAGCCTTGCGCGATGCCAGAGTTCGGCGGCTGCGCAAAACACGAAGCTGTTGATCAGAAATATCGCCAGGCTGATCCAGTCGCCGGTCGTCTGCAGCGGAGAGAGGGCGCTATGGGCGAAAACTGCGCCGCAAAGCGCGACGATCAGTCCCGGAATCATGCCGCCAAAGAGCGCGGAAAGCTCCATCGCCGGAAAGAAGGTGAGATAGAGCTCTCTCGCGCCCAATTGATCTTGCAACGCGGAACGCAGCCAGGCGGCGCCGATGAACGTGACGACGCCAAAAGCCGTGCGCTTGTAAAGCGGAAGACCATAGACGTGGGAGACCCCGCGCATCGCGAACTCCGACAAACGGCTCTGGCCGCGGTCAATTTTCGGCGATGTCGAGGACGTTCTGGAAAGATTAGTCGTGCGGCGGATTTTCAACGCCAGCCATTCCTGTCGTCGCGCAGGTCCCGGCAAGCGAATTGGCCCCTCTTGAACATACGCTTAAGCCTAGAGGTTTTCGGATCACGACTTTGGCGCCCGCGACTCAAGTCTGCAATTATTTTTTTAATATTGTCCGCTTCGGCAGCCGGGCGAGCTGAGATTATGGGAGTTTCAGAGGCGATCCGGAAAGCCGTGCCGCTGCCGATGCCAGGCCAGAAAAGCCCTGTGCCCCGCCGTCAGCGCGACGCGAGCGCTTGGCGGGACGCCCAGCGCGGCGAAATTGGCGTCGGAGAGCGCGTCGCCGCGTAAGATGCGCCCCTCGTTCGAGAAACTGATGAGACCCGAGTCGAAGGCCGCGTCGAGGTGCGCAGCGAGCAGCAGGCCGTTGTAGACATAGATGCGTTCGGCGCTCGTCGCGCAACTCGCCCAGCTCTTGATGTGGCTGGCGCGCAAAAGTTTCGGTTCGTCGATGCCGGTGAGCGGACAGCGCCCGGACCAATATCGCAACAGCTGCTTGCGGAAGATTTCCTGACCGATCCGCTGGATCGTCTCGCGGCGGATTTGCGTCTGACTGGGAAGCTTCTGCACCCGCGCGGCGAACTCCGCCTGCCCCTGACGGGAAAGCTCTTCGGCGCAAGGCTCCGCCGCCTGAGACCGATCCTTCTCGGTGTCGTAGAGCCCGGCCATCGCGGCGTCGACGATATCGAAACAATGCAGACTCTTGGCGGAATTGCGACCCTTGCGCATCAAATCGAGATTGAACGCCTTCACCGCACGCCAAAAATCGGCTCTTTCGAAGAGACAGCCGGCTTCGCACTCGCCGATGGCGTCGGTCTGCAGCCGAACTTGATCGAAGCCGCCGGACTCGTAAAGCATCTCGCGACCAAGAAATCTATAGACGAGCTCGATATTCTTGAACAATTCCGGGCGGTCTTGAAAGATTGGTTTAATGAGAGAATGTTTTGCGTGCATCCACAGACTTATTTCCCCAGACTCCGTCTTCGCCAGTCCGAAAGTCTCTTGGCCGAACAAATTCACTCGAATGAAGGTGGGCTTGCAGCTCACCGACCAATATTCGGCCTCGGTCGCAAAAGGCTCCAGCATTGCGCGACCGATATACTCGCGTAGCAGGCCGCATATGGCCGGCCACCGCGGATCGTCGCAGAAGGCCTCGAACTCTATTCGATACCTGTGACGCGCGCCGCGTCCGTAACGGCGCTTAATATAACGGATTTTTGGGTAGGCCGATGCAAGCCAGACACGCTGTTCTGCGGGAGATACAAGCAAATCTAGACTAGGTTGCTTCGTTGACATACGGACTTGATAAGTTTTACCTCCTAATCGCCCGTTACTTTCAAAGGTTACCAAATATTGTTATCTGGTTACACTAATTTTTAGCTGCGAAAAAACAAAAAATGCGGATCGCCTGCGACGCGCAGCCGCGCGGGGACGGCGTCAACCGATTCCGAAGGATTTCATTCGCCGCGAAAGCGATCTAAAATTGCAAAGACAAGCCAATCGCGAAGACGAACGAACCCATGCCCTTCAAAACGACGCGTCGCCGTTTTCTCGCCGGCGTCAGCGCGGCGATCGTCTTGGCCGACCACGCCCGCGCCGCGGCGGGTCAGCGCATTTTGGAGGCGCGCGCCACGAAATTGCAGCTGCTGCCGGCGCCCGGCCCGGCGACCGGCGCGCTCGGCTTCGCGGAGAAGACGCAAGGCGCGGCGATCTCGCCCGGCCCGCTGCTGCGAATTCAATCAAGGGGAGAATCTCGATCTGCGGCTCGCCAATGCGACATCCGCGCCGCTGAGCCTGCATTGGCAGGGGATGCGCGGCGAGAATGCGATGGACGGCGTCGCTCCGCTGACCCAAAGCGCGGCGGCGCCCGGCAAGAGCTTCGACTATCGCCGCAAACTCGACGATCCCGGTCTGTTTTGCTATCGCGCCTGCGTCTTCCCGCACAGCGCCGACCTCGTCGCGCGCGGCCTCAAAGGCCTGCTCATCGTCGATGAGGCGTCGCCGCTTGGCGCCGACGCGGATCTGGCGTTGACGCTCGACGATTGGCTCCTCGACGCCGCCGGCGAACTTGACGGGAATTTCACGCGCACGCCGACCGCCGGTCCCTTGCTCACGGTCAACGGCGCGCCGGCGCCCGCGTCGTTCACCTTCAAGCCCCGCGCCCGCGTGCGCCTGCGCCTCGCCAATCTCGCTTGCGCCAGGATCATGGCGATCTCCTTTGAGGGCGTGAAGCCTTATGTGATCGCGATCGACAGCCAGCCCTGCGAAGCCTTCGTGCCGGTGCGTCAAACGATTCCTGTGGCGCCCGGCGCGCGCTTCGAACTGATGTTCGATCTCGCCGCGGAGCCGGGCGGCAAGGCGCGCGTCATTTTGCGCGGGCCGGAGGGACGCGACCGCGATCTCGCACTCTTTGCGACGGACGGCGCGGCGGCCGAGGCGCGCAGCCCCATCGTGGCGCCGCCGGCCAATCCGGCGCTGCCGAAAGAGATCATGCTCGCCGCGTCGAAGAAGGTCGATCTCGTCATCGCGCGGGCCGTCGGCGCGAGCGCGGCGCAGCCGGCCTGGACGATCAACGGCGCGGTCACCAAAGCCTATGCCGGCGAACCGCTGTTTCGCGTCAGGCGCGGAACGCCGGTGACGCTCGGTTTCGACAACCGCGCCGAGGTTCCGGTCGTCATGCATGTGCACGGCCATGCGGTGCGGCTGCTGCATGATCTCGACGACGGCTGGGAGCCCTATTGGCGCAATGCGATCGTGGCGCCGCCAAAAAGGACCAAACATGTCGCCTTTCTCGCCGACAGTCCCGGCAAATGGGCGCTGCACGACGACATACTCGCGCATGAGGCCGCGGGCCTCGCGACCTGGTTCGAAGTGGAGTGACGCATAGGCTCTCCGACGCGACGCAGCGCTACGGTCGTCTCGACCAAGGGTCGGAACAAGCGCGGCGCCACGGGGTTTTGCAACGGCGGGCCTGCTTGACCCCGCATAACGCCCACGGGGTGCGGCATGAAGAATTTCCGTTGCGATTCCTGCGGTCTGACCGTTCTGTTCGAGAATACGGCCTGCGGAGGTTGCGGCCATAGATTGGGTTTCCTGCCCGCGCAGCAAGACATGAGCGCGGTGGAGGCCGATGGCGATAAATGGTTCGCGCTCGCCAGTCCGGGCGATCGTTACCGCTTTTGCGCAAATTGGGAGATGCACGGCTGCAACTGGCTGACGCCGGCGAGCGGTCGGGAGAGCTATTGCGTCGCCTGCCGCCACAACCGCACGATCCCCGATCTCTCCGACGCGGAACGCCACAGTCGCTGGCAAAAGATCGAAACCGCGAAGCGACGCCTTTTCTACAGCCTCATACGCCTGCGCCTGCCGCTCGAAAGCATCGCGGACAATGTTGCCGAACCGCTCGTCTTCGATTTCCTCGCCGACCCGATCAACGGCCCCAAGGTCGTGACCGGCCACGACAACGGGATCATCACGCTCTCGATCGCCGAGGCTGACGAGGGCGTGCGGGAACGTAACCGGCTCGCGATGGGCGAACCTTATCGCACCTTGCTCGGGCATTTTCGGCACGAGATCGGTCATTATTATTGGGACCGGCTCGTGCTCGACGGCGGCGAGCTCGACGGGTTTCGTCACAAGTTCGGCGACGAAAGGGCCGACTATGGCGCGGCGCTGCAGCGCTACTACGGCAATGGCGCGCCCGCCGACTGGCAGGACTCCTTCATCAGCGCCTATGCGACAAGCCACCCCTGGGAGGATTTCGCGGAAACTTTCGCGCATTACCTCCACATCGTCGACACGCTGGAGACGGGACGCGCGATGGGCATTTCGATGCGCCGCTCCGACGGATCGAATGCCGCCGTCGACTTCGACCCTTACCGCTCGAATGACGCGCCGCGGCTGATCGAGACTTGGCTCGACCTCGCTTTTGCGGTGAACAATCTCAACCGCTCGATGGGCCAGCCCGATCTTTATCCCTTCGTGCTGTCGGCGAAAGTCGCGGACAAGATCGGATTCATCCAAAATCTCGTCCAGAGCTTCCGCGCCGCGGCGATCCCGCAGCCGGCGCCGGTCGAGTAAATCAGAAGCAGCGGATTTGCGCCTCGGCCTGCGCGCGGCGCAAATCGTTCAGCATGTCCTTCGAGGTCGTCGTATTGCGCAGCATATTGCCGATCTGCCCGGCCTGCTGCGAGAGCGACGCGACGGTTTCCGCGTCGACGTAGCGGTCGTAAGGCAGGATGCTGGCGATGACGTCGATCGAGCAGGAGCACTGATCGAGCGCCTGCCGGGTGTCGCCATTGGTCTTCATGCAGGCGAAGACATAGTCCGCCCGCGCTGAGGTCGGATAGTCGTTGAGATCGCCGGCGAGCGCGGGCGCGGCGAGGGTGATCAGGAGGAACGGCAGGGCGAAGCGCATGGCGGGCTTTTGGGTTGGGCTGAGGTTATGTCGTAGCGCGGCGCCGAGGGCGGGACAAGGGCGAGCTTAGCGTTTGCGCCTTGGGGCGGGCCTTGGCTCTTCCCGCGGCGGATGAACGGTCTTGAGCATGGCGGCGAGGTCGGGATCGAGACGGGCGAGGGTAGCAGGGTCGCACCCGCTGGCCAGATAGGCCGCCGCGCCGTGTAGCCGCGCGCGTCAATTCGCGGATCAGCGTCTCCGGCTCGCGCACATGCGGCATCTCTTCGGGCATGAGCAAGGGCGCGAGCGGCAGTATCTCCTCGCGGGCGATGCTGCGCACAGCGTCTGCGCTTCCGTCTCGAACAGGATGAAGTCGCCTTCGCGCGGCGCCTCCAGCAGATCGTCGCGGCGGTCAACATATCCTTTCTCTAAGATATCTTCTCCGTAGGATAGAAATGCGAAAATCGCCGCTTGACAAGATAGTCATAAGATATATCTTAGAGCCATCACGATACATGTAACAGATTCTCAAACGAGGAAGAAAATGAGACACCACGAAGAACGCGGCTCCTGCCATGACCGGGGCCTACGCCACTGGCTCCACGCCATGCGCGGCGGCCGACACGAAGGATTCGGCTTCCAAGGCTTCGTCCGCGGCGGCGAGGGCGGGCGGGGCGAAGGCCGCGGGCGCCGCCGTATGTTCGAAGGCGGCGAATTGCAGCTGGTGATGCTTTTGCTCATGGAAAAGGATCCGCGGCACGGCTATGATCTCATTCGCGAGATCGAGACGCGCACCGGCGGCGCTTATGCGCCGAGCCCCGGGGTGATCTATCCGACGCTGACGCTGCTGGAAGAAGTCGGCCATGTTGAAGCGCGGGCCTCGGAAGGCGCAAAAAAGCTCTTCGCCATAACCGAAGCCGGCTTGGCGCATCTTTCGGAAAATCGCACCGAGGCGGAGGCGGCGCTCGCGAGGCTCGATCAGCTGCGCCAAAGAGGCGAAGCGGTGGACGCCGGACCGGTTTTCCGGGCCATGAGCAATCTCAAAACTGCGCTGCAGCAACGCCTGCGCGGTCAGCCGGCCGACAAGCAGTTCCTGCTCTCCGTCGCCGACATCATCGACGACGCGACGCGCAAGATCGAGCGGCTCTGAAAGGAGCGGCTGGAGCATGTTCCCAAAGTGCGAAGCGGTTTTTGGATAACCGGCTCAAACGCTCGCCGGCTGTCCCAAATGCAGCCTTTCGGCCGCAAGCCGCGCCGCCTCGGAGCCGGAAAGAATGGCGCCGTTGAAGCCGTGTTCGCCGCCGAAGGCCGAGGCGAGATAAAGTCCGCCGACCGGCGTCTGCGGCGAGCGCGGGAAGCCGGCGATGATCGGCGCCTCAGGCGGCAGCGAGGCGAAACCGTAGACGGCGCCCTCCGGCGTGTTGAGATAGCCGGCCATTGAATGCGCGTTGAGCAGCACGCGCTCGGCGACGAGGCCTGAGAAGCCCGGATAGTCGCGCTCCATCGCGCCCTGCAGCGCGTCGAGCCAGGCGTCGCGCCGCTCTCCCGCCTGCTCGCGGGAGAGACCTCGCCAATTGCTCAGCCGATCGAGGCCGACGAGGCTGACCAGCATCGGCGCCTCGTCCCAGAGCCCCGAAATCGACCGCCGTGAAATTGGCGACGCCGAAGCTCGGCAGTCTGCCTCGCGGCATGTCCGCGAGCAGCGGCGAGCCCTCGCCATATTGATCGAAGCGCGCCATCTGCTCCGGCAGGACCATGGTCGAGAAGTCGTTGAGGCCGACGCTCGAAGGCTTGGCGCTGAGCCCGAAATGCGCGCAGAACACCGAGGTCGAGAGTTCGCGGTCGCCAAAGGCTTCGTTCATGCGCTGCGCGGCCGGCGCGGGGAGCATGGCGGCGGCGACCGAGGGCGCGCATCCGCACATCACGGCGCGCGTTGCGACGATCTCCTCGTCCTCGCCGCTCTTGCGCGCGACATGGCGCACCGCCGTGACATTGCCCGCGTCGTCGGTCTCGATCGCGCTGACGCTGCGCCCGAGCCGCACGACGCCGCCGGCCCTGGTGATCGCTTTGGCGAGCTTGAGGCTCAAGCTGCGCGAGCCGCCTTTGATATAGACGCCGCCGGAGGCGATATAGCTGCCTTGCGCGAGCGCGTAGAAGATATGCCACATGCGGCGCGGATCGTCGCCGAAATAGCTGAGGTTGGCGCCGAGCGCGCATTTCAGCTCCTCGCAGCCGCCGAAGCTGCGCTCGAACGCCTCGGCGAGCGAGGATTGCCAGACCGCCGCCGCCGGCGCGAGCTCCCAGAGGGCGCGGGCGAATTTGCTGATCGAATTTTGTTCGCGCGCCTGCCGCAGCGTCCACATCGAATCGTAGATTTGCTCGATCTCGGCCAAAAATTCCTTGATGGCCTGGCGCTTGTCGGGAAAACGCGCGGCGAGCGCGTCATAGGCGGCAGGAAAGCCGCAGGGCAGGGTGAAGGGCTCGGCCAGCGGGCCGCCGCGCACCGTGTAGAGCGCGTTGGTTGGAACCCACTCGATCTCGTCCAAGACGCCGAGCTGCGACAGGATCGCATGTTTGAGGTCGCGCGGATGGCGCGGATCGGAGGTCTGATGCAGCGATGATTCGACGGTCAGCGCGCCGACCTTATAGACCGAGGCGGCGCCGCCGAGGCTGAAATTGCGCTCGAGGAGGAGAACCCCGAAACCCTGGTTCGCGAGAAGCGCCCCGGCGGTCAGGCCGCCAAGTCCCGAGCCGATCACCACGGCGTCGAATTTTTTCTGCGTCATTTTCAATCCCGGCTCGTAGGATCGCCGTTTTATCGGCCTTTGCCGCTTTGCGATAGGGGCCGGGGCCTCACGCTTGACGCGCACAGGCCGCCGCCGCTAACTCGCATCATGACCAAGATCGAAAAAGGCGCGGCGCTGCTCGGGCGCAAAGCGGGTCTGCCAGCCTCCCCGGACGAGGCGGAACTCGATCTCGTGCCAAATCCCCACAGGGGCGAAACCTATCTCGTGCGCTTTACGGCGCCCGAGTTCACCTCGCTCTGCCCGGTCACCGGCCAGCCGGATTTCGCGCATCTCGTCATCGACTATGTGCCGGATGAATGGCTCGTCGAGTCGAAATCGCTTGAAGCTTTATCTTGGCAGCTTCCGCAATCACGGCGCCTTTCACGAGGACTGCACGCTGCGCATCGGCAAGCGACCTCGTGGCGCGCTGGCTGCCGCGCTGGCTGCGCATCGGCGGCTATTGGTATCCGCGCGGCGGCATGCCGATCGACGTGTTTTGGCAGACCGGGCCGCCTGCCCGGAGGGCACTGTGGCTCCCCGACCAGGGCGTGCCGCCCTATCGCGGGCGGGGGTGAGTTTTGGCTTTTGCGGACCGGCGGCGACGATGCGCCCTATTTTCGAGGTTGGAGCAATCGGCAGGCGCTCGAATCCGCCGGCGCCGCAGGTCGCCATAACTTCACATCTTTGCGCGAAGAGATTTCGCAGCGGATCGTCCTTTTGGAGGAACCATGCGCGGCTCGGCTCGATACGGTCTCCTCTTCATCCTGCTGCACTGGCTGCTTGCTTTAGCCGCTCTCACGCTGCTCGGTCTTGGCTGGGCGCTGCACGCCCGTCCCACCACGACCGACCTCAATGTCCAGCTCGGCGCGCTGCATGTTTCGCTTGGGCTGAGCCTCGGCGTCCTCGTCGCGCTGATGCTTTTGATTCGGCTTTTCGGCGCGCCGCGCTCGCCCGAGGCCATCGCGCCCTGGCGGCGCTTTCTTGGCGGAACCATTCATGCGTTGATCTATCTCGCGCTTCTCGCTCTCGTCGCGAGCGGTTATTTACGCCTCGCCTTGAGCGGAACGCCGGTCGAGTTTTGGGGAACGCCGCTTCCCGTCTGGCTCGAGGGCGACGAGGGTCTGGCGCAGCAGATGACACTGGCGCATCAGATCGCCGGCTTCGCGCTGGCCGGCCTCATCGCGCTGCACATCGTTTTGACGCTCGCCAATGGTTTCAAAGCGCCGGGCTTCGCGTGGCGCATGCTGCCGGTAGGCGGGCGCGACGCGGCGCCGGCGCCCTTGCTGACCACTGCCGACGTCGGCGGCAAGCTTGCGGGAAGACTGGGGCGGTGGCTGACCACGCTCGGCTGGGCGCAGTTCTGGCTGCAATTCGTGATCGCCTTCATCTGTGCGCTGCTGCTGCAATTTGCGACCTCCGGCCGGCTGTTCAGCTCGCTCTCGCTTGGCTTCGGCGACGCGATGTACTGGGGCGGCGCATCGCTAGTCTTGCTCTGCATCGGCTGCGCTGAGGGCTTCGATTACACGCGGCTGGCGCGCAAGATCGGACTTTTCCCGGGGCGCTACCTCGGCGCGGAGAAGCGCGCTGGCTTTGGCGCCTCAACGCCGGCCTTTGCATTTCGCTGCTCGGCTTCATCCTGGCTTTCGTCGGCGTCGCGCTCAGCATTCTCCTGCTTGTCGCGAAAACCGTGTCGCAGCCGCCAGGCATTGCGATAACCGATCCGACCAGGATCATTCGCGCGCTCGACATTTTCGTGCTGCTGGTCAATTTCAACCTGCTGATGGGCCATGCGATCGGCTTCGGATGCGCCTTGTGGCTGCGCATCAGCGCGGCGCGCGCGCGCCTTTCTGTCGCAAAATCTCTCGCAAAACTCGTAGCGCCCGGCGTCGCGGCAGTCGCGCCGTCGCCGGAGCCCGCGCCGTCTTCAGAACCTGCTCCGCCGTCGGAACTTCCGCCGCCCGCGGCCTAGCGCGCTTACTGTCCGGTCGACATAAAGACTTGCACATATGTTTATTGCCTAGGCGTCCATTCCATGCTATCGGCCCGGCCAAGGCCAGCGACCGGAGCGCGAGATCCAGACGCGCCGGTCCCCGACCGCCGTTTCATAAGACGCAAAGGAAGACCATGACTGCGCATTTCAACGACTATGTCGTCGCCGACATCGGCCTCGCCGACTGGGGCCGTAAGGAACTCGCCATCGCCGAGACCGAAATGCCGGGCCTGATGGCCACGCGCGCGGAATATGGTCCAAGCCAGCCGCTCAAGGGCGCCCGCATCGCCGGCTCCTTGCATATGACCATTCAGACCGGCGTTCTGATCGAGACGCTGAAGGCTCTCGGCGCCGACGTGCGCTGGGCCTCGTGCAACATCTATTCGACGCAGGACCACGCCGCCGCCGCCATCGCCGCGGCCAGAACGCCGGTCTTCGCCATCAAGGGCGAGAGCCTCGAGGATTATTGGGACTACACCCACCGCATCTTCGAATGGAGCGACGGCGGCTGCCCGAACATGATCCTCGACGACGGCGGCGACGCGACGCTGCTCATCCATCTTGGCCTGCGCGCCGAGAGCGGCGACGTCGCCTTTCTCGAGACGGCGAGCAACGAGGAGGAGCATGTCCTCTTCGCCGCGATCAAGAAGCGGCTCAAGGCGAACCCCGGCTTCTACAAGCGCAACGCCGAAGCCATCAAAGGCGTCACCGAAGAGACCACGACCGGCGTGCATCGTCTCTACATGATGCAGAAGGAAGGCAAGCTGCTTTGGCCGGCGATCAACGTCAATGATTGCGTCACGAAGTCGAAATTCGACAATCTCTACGGCTGCCGCGAATCGCTGGTCGACGGCATCCGCCGCGCGACCGACGTCATGATGGCCGGCAAGGTCGCGATGGTCGCGGGCTTCGGCGACGTCGGCAAGGGCTCGGCCGCTTCGCTGCGCAACGCCGGCTGCCGCGTTCTGGTCTCCGAGATCGATCCGATCTGCGCGCTGCAGGCGGCGATGGAAGGCTATGAGGTCACGACGATGGAGGACGCCGCGCCGCGCGCCGACATCTTCGTGCACCGCGACCGGCAATGTCGACGTCATCACGCTCGACCACATGCGCGCGCATGAAGGACCGGGCCATCGTCTGCAACATCGGCCATTTCGACAGCGAGATCCAGGTCGCCGCGCTGAAGCAATCTCAAATGGCACAACTCAAGCCGCAGGTCGACGAGATCGAATTCCCCGACGGCAAGCGCATCATCCTGCTTGCGGAAGGCCGCCTGGTGAATCTGGGCTGCGCGACGGGCCATCCGTCCTTCGTGATGTGGGCCTCCTTCACCAACCAGACGCTGGCGCAGATCGAGTTGTGGACCAAGCAAGGCCAATACGGCAAGGAAGGTCTACACGCTGCCGAAGCATCTCGACGAGAAGGTCGCCTCGCTGCATCTCGACAAGATCGGCGTCAAGCTGACGAAGATGACCGAGCAGCAGTCGGCCTATCTCAGCCTGCCGCCGCAAGGCCCGTTCAAGCCGGAACATTATCGGTATTGAGGGCGCAAGCTGCGCGATCCTCAAACGCCGCCGCGGGAAACTGCGGCGGCTTTTTTTTTGGTCGCCGAACCGACGCCATTGACCATTATATTAGAACAGTCTAATTTACAGATATCTAATTTATGACGGGTCGGGCGGCTTCATCCGTGAAAGGCCCGGAAAATGAAAGGCCAGGGAAGACAATGACTGACTCTCCACTGTCGCTCGCGGCGGCGCAAATCCGGTCGGCCGGCGCCGGTCGCGTGGCGGTTCAATCCTTTTTCGACCAGACGACCTTCACCGCGAGCCATGTCGCGGTCGATCCGGCCACGAGGCGCGCGGCGATAATCGATAGCGTTCTCGATTTCGACGCAGCTTCGGGCCGGACCTCGACCAAGGGCGCCGATGCGATCGTCGCCTTCGTCGAGAAGGAAGGACTGCAAATCGACTGGCTGCTGGAGACGCACGCGCATGCGGACCACCTCTCCGCGGCGCCGTATCTGCAGCAAAAACTTGGCGGCAAGCTCGCGATCGGGCGAGAGATCGTCACCGTGCAAAATGTGTTCGGCAAGATTTTCAACTTCGGGACCGAATTCACCCGCGACGGCTCGCAATTCGACCGGCTGTTCGATGACGGCGATCGCTTTTCGATCGGCGAAACGCCTGCGATCGTCTTGCACGTCCCGGGCCACACGCCCGCGGATCTCGCCTATGTGGTCGGCGACGCCGCATTCATCGGCGATACGCTCTTCATGCCCGACTATGGAACGGCGCGCGCGGATTTTCCCGGCGGCGACGCCCGAAGGCTCTATCGGTCGATCCGACGCCTCCTCGCTTTGCCCGACGAGACCCGCCTGTTCCTCTGCCATGACTATAAGGCCCCGGGGCGCGACCACTTCATGTTCGAGACCACCGTCGGCGAGGAGAGGGCGAAAAATGTTCATCTCCGCGACGGGGTGACGGAAGATCAGTTCGTGGCGATGCGCACGAGCCGCGACGCGACCTTGTCGATGCCTAATCTCATGCTCCCCTCGGTGCAGGTGAACATTCGCGGCGGCCGTTTGCCGCCTAAAGAGGACGACGGCGTGAGCTACCTCAAACTGCCGCTGAACGCGCTATAGGATTTCGTGTTTTTTCGCGCCATTCTATTGACAAGTCCCGCCCAGGCGCCATGGCTTCTGGAGCAAATTCGGCAGCGAAAAAGTCTGTCGACTTTGCGCCGGATTCGCTCCAGCCGTCGCTCCCAAAGGACGCTAAATGAACTTCTTCCAGCGCTTCACCTTCCTGTTTTCAGCGCCCGTGTTCGACGCGGACGATCTCGAAGGCCAGCGCGTCAATGAAATCATCGGCTCGATCGAGCGGATGGGCTTTCAGGTCGTGAAAGCCCGTCGCCTGGAGGACGCCGAAATCGCCGTTCAGACCGACTCGGCGATCGGCTGCATGGTGGTCGACTGGGGCAAGAAGGGCTTGGAGGGCAAAGCCGCGTCGCTGATCAATCTGATGCGCTCGCGCGGCTTGGAGATGCCGATCGTCATTCTCGTGCGCCGCAAGCGCTTCGAGGACATTCCGGTCGAAGTGCTCGACTTCATCGACGGCTACGTCTTTCTTGCCGAAGAGACGCCGCAGTTCATCGCCAGGAATCTCGTCAGCCGCCTGAAGCAATACGCCGAGACGCTGAAGACGCCGTTTTTCGGCGCGCTCGTCGACTATGCCGAAGAAGGCAATCAGCTGTGGACCTGTCCCGGCCACAATGGCGGCATTTTCTACAGCCGCAGCCCGATTGGCCGCATTTTCATGGAGCATCTCGGCGAAGCGATCTTTCGCGACGATCTCGACAATTCGGTGCTCGAACTTGGCGATCTTCTCACCCACGAAGGCCCCGCTCTCAAGGCGCAGCAAGAGGCGGCGACGATCTTCGGCGCCGAGAAAACCTATTTCGTACTCAACGGCACCTCGGCCTCGAACAAAGTCGTGCTCGGCAATCTCGTCGCTGAGGACGATCTCGTGCTGTTCGACCGCAACAACCATAAGGCCGCGCATCACGGCGCGCTGCTGCTCAGCGGCGGCGTGCCGATCTTCCTGCCGACCGACCGCAACGCCTACGGACTTATCGGACCGATAAGGCTCGACGCGCTCGACGAAGAGACGTTGCGCGCGCGCATTCGCGACAACCCGCTCGTCGCCGACAAGAACGCGTGGCGCAGGGAGCGGCCGTTCCGCGCCGCGGTGATCGAGCAATGCACCTATGACGGCACGATCTACGACGCCGAGACCATTGTCGCCCGCATCGGACATCTTTGCGATTACATTCTCTTCGACGAGGCCTGGGCCGGCTTCATGAAATTTCACCCGATCTATCAGCGGCGTTTCGCGATGGGCCTCAAGAACCTCACCGAGCAATCGCCGGGCGTCGTCGCCACGCAGTCGACGCATAAGCAGCTCGCGAGCTTCTCGCAGGCGAGCCAAATCCACGTGCGCGACCGTCACCTTCGCGGCCAGAAACGGCGAGTCGAGCATAGGCGCTTCAACGAAGGCTTCATGCAGCACGCCTCGACCTCGCCGTTTTATCCGCTCTTCGCCTCGCTCGACGTCGGCGCGCAAATGATGAAGGGCAAATCCGGCGAGGTGCTGTGGGACGATACGCTGCGTCTCGGCGTCGAGTTGCGCAAAAAGCTGCGCGCGGTGCGGCGCGAATTCGAGGAGAAGGAACGCGATCCGGCGCGGCGCTGGTTCTTCGATCCCTTCGTTCCGGACCGCGTCGCCATTCCCGACGCCGCACGCGAGGGCGGCGTGCACGACGTCGCCTGGGAGACGATCCCGACCGAGCAATTGGTGAGAAGCGCGCAATTCTGGGAACTCGCGCCGGGAGCGCAGTGGCATGGCTTTTCCTCTGCGCAGAAAGGTTTTGCGATCACCGATCCGGCCAAGCTCACTTTGCTGACGCCAGGCTTCGATCGCAAGACCGGGGCCTATGAGGCGCATGGCGTGCCGGCGCCCGTCGTCGCGCAATATCTGCGCGAAAACCGCGTCGTGCCGGAAAAGAACGATCTCAATTCGCTGCTCTTCCTTCTCACGCCCGGCGTCGAGGCGAGCAAGGCGGCCACTCTGGTCAGCACGCTCGTCGCCTTCAAGCGTCTGCATGACGACAATGTTCCGCTCGCCGACGCGATGCCCGAGTTCGTCGCCAGGCGCCCGCAACGCTACAATGGCATGCGCCTGCGCGATCTTTGCGCCGATATGCACGCCTTCTTTCGGGACGCCAATGTCAGCGCGCTGCAGCAGGCGCAGTTCAAAGCCGAACATCTGCCCGACATGGCGATGACGCCGCGCGCCGCCGCGCGTCTGCTGGTGCGCAACGAGGTCGATTATCTTCCGATCGACGACATCGCCGGACGCGTCGCGACGACCTTGTTCGTGATCTACCCGCCCGGCATCGCCACCATCGTGCCCGGCGAACGGCTTAGCGAAAAAGCGCAGCCGATGATCGACTATCTCAAAGCCTTCGAGCGCAGCGCTAATCTTTTCCCGGGCTTCGAGGCGGAAATTCAAGGCCTCTATCGCGAGACGGACGCGAAGGGCGTCGTGCGCTTCTACACCTATGTCGCGCAGGAGCAGGGCGCCAAGGCATGACGACGGAAGAGAACCTAGGAGCAGCGCCGGCGCCCGCGCGGCGCGTGGAAAATATCGTCGTTCGGCCATCGCGCGAGGGCGACGTCGCGGCGATGCTGGCGATCTATCTCCACCACATCCGCTACGGCGTCGATCCTTCGCAGCACAGCGACATCGACGCGCCCGACGCCGAGGACATCAAGCGGCGGCGCAAGAACATGCAAAAGCACAAGCTGCCGCATCTCGTCGCCGACCTTGGCGGGATCGTCGTCGGCTACGCCTATGCGGTGCCGTTCCGCAAGCGTCCCGCCTATCGCTATGTCGTGAAACATTCGATCTATGTGCATCACGAGCATCTGCACGCCGGCATCGGACGGCTGCTGCTGCCGGCGCTCATCGACGCTTGCGCCGCTGCGGGCTTTCGGCAGATGATCGGCTATATCGACGCGGCCAACCGCCCGTCGATACAGTTGCATGAAGCCTTCGGCTTTCGTCAGGTCGGCTGTCTGCCGAGCATCGGCTTCAAATTCGGGCGCTGGACGGACTCGCTAATGCTGCAGCGCTCGCTTGGTCCCGGCGCCACGGCGCCTCCGAATGTCTGGACCGAGGCGCCGTGACCCGGATCGGCGTCAATCTGCGACCGGCGGCGCGAACAATCCGCCGGCGCTCCAGAGCGCATTGACGCCGCGCGGCAGCTTATAGGGCGAGCCCGCGCCCAGCGAACGCTCATAGAGGGCGCCATAGTCGCCGACCGCGCTCAGCACATTTTCGCGCCACTTCGCCTCGAGCGGAAGATCGCCGGGCTTGAGCGCCAGCGCATTGGCTCCGCCCGCACGCCAGTGCGTCTGCTTGCTTTCTGCGGCCTGCACGAAGTGCACGATCCAGTCGACCGTCGCAGACCATTGCGCGTCCGCCGTCGGCGTGACCGCGAGAATCGGAAACACCGCCAAATTCGCATCGAGGATGCGGCTTTCGAGCCTGTTCACGCCCTTATGCAGACGCATGAACGCAAGCTCCGTCAATTCGCCGACCGCGGCCTTGCAGCGCTGCACATTGTAAGTGTCGAGAAACTCGATGTCCTCTTGGAAACCGAAGGGCATGAAGGCGAGATTTTTCTGATCGAAACGATCATGCAGCGAGTCGATCGCCGCGCCGCTCTGCTTGAAGCAGATCAGTGCGCCGGCGAGATCTTCCGGGGCCTGGGCGCTGGAGTTATCCGCGACCATCATCGCCTGCGATTCATAGAAAACCGGGGGACCGGGCAAAACCGCGGCGGCGAGTTTGTGTTCCGAGATTTCGGATCCCGACAGAAAGGCGACATCGAACTCACCGTTGCGCAGCGCGTCGACGTCTTTGGGCAGTTCGAGCCCGTTGAATTCAAAGTCGGCGTTTTCGCCGAGCGCCGCGACCGCGATCGCATGGCAGAGTTCGACGTAAAGACCGCGCCAGGCGCCCTGCATCGTCAGCGCCAGCCCAGGACGCGAAAAGCCGGCGCAACTCAGGCTTTTGCGCGCCTTGATGGCCTCAAGTCGGGATTGCGTCTCGGCGGCCTGCGCCGGCGCGAGGGCGATCGAGCAACCCAGGAGCGAGCAACACAGGAGAATGAGCAGCTTTAAGCGCACGAGGTCTTCGCCTTCTTGATGGTGAGCCGCGCTTGCCGCGGCCATCGCCTAGAAAAGCGGCCCGCGCGAGGAGCGCGGGCCGCAATGATTTTTCCCTTCAGTGAGGAATGCGATCAGTTATAGGCCGGCAGCGTGCCGGGCAGCGTGTTGAAGCCGGCCGGCGGCGCGTTCTTGATCTTAAGACGCTTGTCTTCCGGCTCGACGCCGATCGCCTTACAGGCGCCGCCCGGCGCAGAGGCGAGATGCGGCAGCGAGTTGATCACCGACTGCGGGATCGTCGCGATCGACGCCGGGATCGGCGCCTTCTTGCCTTCCAGACGATCGAGATCGAAGCCCGACAGCAGGCTCTGCGAGAAGACCGTCGGAATGTCGCGCGGTCCGAGCGCCGTCTGCTGGAAGCCGGCGGGTGCGAAAGCATTGAACGTCGGCGAGTTGCCGGCGGCGAGCGCCGCGGCTTCGTTCGGCAGGCTGGCCAGCGGCGCGAGGTTGAAGATCGCGTTGATGGTCTGGATCACCGCATTGTGATCGCCTTCCGCGCTCGAAATCGCATGGGCGTGCGCATAGGGCGAGATCAGCAGCAGCGGGATGCGCACGCCGCGCGAGAGCGGCAGGCCGTCCGGTCCATAGGACAGGATGTGCGGCGGAACGTGATCCCAAAGACCGTCGGACTCGTCGTAGGTGATGATGATGGCGCTCTGGCTCCAGATCTCCGGGATGTTGGCGACCGCGTTGATGACGCGCGCGGCCATCGCCTCGCTGATCTGACGGTCCGAATAGCTCGGATGATCGTCGTCGCCGACTTTCGAAGCGTTGATCGTGAGGATGTTGGAGCTCCCCGGGGCAAACGCGCCCGGCGCCGGGAAGTTCGGGTTCTGGATCGGAGGCGTCAGACCGACGATGTTCTGGTAGCCGCCGCGGATATAAACGACGCCGCCGTTCGGGAACACGCCCTTCGACGCATAGGTGAAGAAGTCGCCGAGGCCGCCGAGGCTGGCCTTAACTTCGGGGTTGTTGGCGATATAGCCGAAATATTGCGCGCCGTTGTGGTGGCTCACATAGCTGAGGTGGCTCGCCGTGGGGGTCGTGTCCGTCGGCTCATGGTCGTAGCCTTCCTGGAACCAGCCCCACGGCACCTGCGCCTGCGACGTGCCGCCGAGATATTTGATGTCGCCCTGGATGTCGGCGAGATCGACGGAGGGATTGAGATCGAGCGCGGTGATCGCCGGGGCGTTCTTGCCCATG
Organism: uncultured Alphaproteobacteria bacterium; assembly: GCA_963820145.1. Classification (GTDB taxonomy): domain Bacteria; phylum Pseudomonadota; class Alphaproteobacteria; order Rhizobiales; family Beijerinckiaceae; genus Methylocystis. The sequence continues at coordinate 27,783 of CAWFZD010000077.1, read as the reverse complement.
AAGCTCAGCGGCAGGCTGGCGAAGGTCAGGTTCTCCGAAATGTTGGTCACGCCGTAGGACTCTTTGCAGCCCGCCGGATCCTTGGTGGTCAGAGCGGTCGTGTCGAATTCCGAACCGTAGAACGGCTGCGGATCGTTGACCACCGGAACGCCCTGGGTGGTGCCGCCGCCCGTCACGCCGCAAACCGTGGGCGTGCCGGCGGGAAAGCTCGGGCCCGTGTTGGAATTGGCCAGCGTGATCCCGTTGCTGGGGTGCTCGACCCATTGCGTCTCGCCCGACTGGCCGGCGAGCATGGCGATGGCGTTCGGCGAGGACGGCGTATCTTCGGTCGCGAAGATGTTGTCGAACAGCGTGAACCGCGACGCCCAATACCAGAAGAAGGGGATGGTTTCACAGTCGACATGCGACATCACGAGACGCGCATATTGGGTCGCCGCGGCTTCCGCGGCCGGGTTGCTCGCCTTGAAGTGCGCCAGATATTCGTCGTACGAGAATTGATCCATCTGCGCGACGCCGTTGACGACGTCGATCTTCCTCGCAAGACCCGTGTGCGAGTGATCCAGGCTGTCCTGGAAGGTCGCATTTTCGTTGGGGCCCATCAGGAAGGGCTGCACCGTGACGATGAGGCCGGTCGACTGATCCGTATAGGTCTGGGTGAAGCCGGGGGTGAACTCCGGCGGGCGGGCGACGCCGCCGTCCGAATAAATGCCGTTGGCGCCCGGGAAGGTGCCGTATTCATGGTCGAAGGAGTTGTTCTCGTTGAAGATTACGAAAACATATTTGACGCGCTCGCGCAGCGCCTTGATGAAGCGGGCCTGCGTCGTCGCGCTATAGGGCGTCGAGTTGAAATTCGCGACGTAAGGCGCGATGTCCGCGGTCGGCGCCGGCTGCTGCTTCACGAAGCTCTGCGTCTGGCCGGCGAATTCGCCCTTGAGCAGCGCGGGATTTTGTTCCGCGACAGCGGGCTTGAGCATCGCGGCGAGCGCGATCGCGGAGATGAAAGTCTTCGACAACAACCGTTGCATACCCTTAGCCTCCCAGTAGGAATGCGATGGGCCTGCCGTAAACTAGGCGTTTTTCGATTTGACGAATGATTTATGACGATGCCGTCACGATGCCGCTTTGATTGTGTAGACTATTGATTTTACGAGTTTTCGTGCGGAAGAGAAAAGCCCTGAGTCAGGCGCCAAGAGGACGCCTTGTTTCACTTCAGGCCTCTGCGAAGGCTACGGTTTCGCTCGTCAGCGGGTCCTGCGCGGCGATATTGGCGGCGATCGGCGGCAGGTCCAAGGTCTTGCGCACTTCCTGCAACATATGCAGCGTGCGCGGCTCCATCTCTTCGATGGCGCCAGCCACGAATTCGACGGCGCCGACCGCGTCGGTCCGCTCCTGCGGCGTCTTCAGCAGCGACGGCAGACTCTCGAGCGCCCGTTGGGGTTCGAATTGAACGATTATGGATTGTTCTTCGATCATTTCACCGCGCCGCGCCGCGCCGAGCGCCACGAAGGGCTGGTCGTGCGAAAGCATATGCGCCGAGCGCTCCAACCGGTCGCGACGCACGGCGCCGCGGGCTTCGCTGAGCAGCAACATGATGCGGATGACGCCTTCGGCGAAACCGCCGCGCTCGAGATTGCGCAGCGCGGCCTGCACGCGCGGCAGGAATCGAAGCTCCTCCGGTTTGGCCAGCGCGCGCTTGAAGGCGTTCGGCGCGCCGATCCAATGCATAAAGGGGTTGCCGTAAATCGAAAGGAAACTCACCTCGAAGACGGCGTCGCGCAGGTCGCGCCAGAAATCCAGCGTCTGCGTCACGCTGTCGGCCCACAGCCGCTCGGCGAGTTCGAACGGGTTGTCGTCGCCGATCGGCTGCGGCGCTTTTTGCATCGCCGCGGCGATAGGCGCGAGACTCTGCATGAACGGATTGATGGAGCCGAAAATCCTGCGTTGCGCGCGCAACGGGTGCAGTTCGCGCCAGGTGCGGGCCAGCTCCTTCGTGACGCCGCTTTGCACGAGCGGACGCAGCGCCAGCGTATAAGCATTGGCGGCGAGCTCCGAAAGCCGCGCGACCGCGGCGAAGTCGGCTTCTTCGCTGCGGTCATTTTCGTCGAGCGCGAGGATGTCGGCGATCTTGCGCTCCGCGAAGCTGACGGAAAAGCGTTTGTGCACGCCTTCGCCGACCTCTTCTTCGACTTTCATCTCGTATAGACCGGGCGCCAGCGCCTCGATCGTCTTCACCGTCGACGTGACCTCGGTGTGTTCCTTCCTGGCGATCGAGGAGGAAACGAAGATGCCGAGGTGCCCGACTTTGTCATGCACCATGTAGATGATGCGCTGGCCGCGGATTTTGATCTCATGTTCGTCGGCGTAGGTGTCGACGATCCAGTTCAGCGCCTGCTGCGGCGGCGTGATGTTGTCGCCAAAGCTCGCGAAAACGACGATCGGCGAGCGGATCGCCCGAAAATCCACGCCGCGCCCCGGTTCGATTTGCGCCGCGCCGCGCGCCAGCCTGTTGCCGATGAACAGCTGCTCGACGATCCAGCGGATCTCCGCCTCGTTCATGAAGTGGATGCCGCCCCACCAGCGTTCGAATTCGAGGAAGCGGGCGCGCCCGCCGACCGGGTCAGCGAAAAGATCGTAATATTTGCCGAAATAGTTGCGGGCGGGATTCAGCGCCTCGAAGTTGGCGACGAGCCAGGCGCCGTCGAATTCGCCGTGGCCGAGATCGGCGAGCAGCAAAGCCGGCAGGGCGCCGCCGAGCATTCCGCCGTTGTAGCGCATCGGATTTTCGCCGAGCCGACCGGACCATGTCGAAAGCGGCGCGCCATTGATGAGGAGCGGGCCGGCGATGTCTGGACAGTTCGCCGCGAGCACCATCGTCGCCCAGCCGCCCTGGCAATTGCCGACGACGATGGGTTTTGGCGATTGCGGATGGCGCCGCGCGATCTCGCGCACGAACTCCGCCTCGGCCCGCATGACGTCGGCGAGCGTCTGGCCCGGCTCCGGATGCGGATGGAAGACGCAGAAATAGACAGGGTGTCCGTCGTGCAGCGCGACGCCGACCTGGCTGTCCTCCTTGAAGCCGCCGATGCCGGCGCCGTGTCCGGCGCGCGGATCGATGATCATATAGGGCCGCTTCCAGTCGAAGACTTCGACGCCGGGCGGCGGCGTGATCTTCAGCAGCCGATAATTGCAAGGACGCGCCAGATCGCGGCCTTCGAGGATCGGCTCGTAGTCGTATTTCAGCACCGGCGGCGTGCCGGCGGCCTCATGCGCCTTGTCGTTGTCGGCGCGTTGCCGCAGCGCGTCGAGGAACAGCGCTCCGCGACGGGAGGCGTCCGTATAATAGATCGTCGCCTCTTCGAAGAACCGGTTCTCGCCGGTCGTCGCTTCGAGGCGATGCGCGATTTGCGCCGCGCGCGTCCACAGCGCGTTCAGCCTTTCCCCGTGTTCGCGGCCGATATGCTGCAGATGGCGGCCGGCGGTGAAGAGAAGCCGGCGCGACTGCAACCCGACGTCGGCCTGCGATTGCGCCAAACGCTCGCCGATATGTTCCGGGCTGAAAAAAGGCTCCATGGACGTCTCCCAGGGGTCACGCGGCGACGGCGACTCTCGTTACGCCCGCGACCTCGATCGTGTGATGGGCGATCATGCCCTCTTCATCGGTGGCGATGACGTAAGCCGGAACTTGCGCGCTTTCGGCGCTGATCCGTCCGTCGCCAAGGGCGTTGGCGTTGGCGTTGGCGTCGGGGTCGAGCGCGACGCCGAGCCAGTCCAGACCGCGGCAGATTTCATTGCGGACCCGCACCGAATGTTCGCCGACGCCAGCCGTGAAGACGAGCGCGTCGAGGCCCTGCAGAGTCGCCGCGAGCGCGCCGATCTGCATGCGCACGTGATGCGTGAAATAGGCGATCGCCTCCTTGGCCTCGGGCGCGTCGCTCGCCTCCAGCACCCGCATGTCGCCGGAAATGCCAGAAAGCCCCTTGAGCCCGGAGCGCTCGTAGAGCAGATGCGACAACTCGTCGACCGGCATGTTCTCGACGTTCAGCAGATAAAGCAGAAGTCCCGGATCGATCTCGCCGCAGCGCGTCGCCATGGCGAGCCCTTCGAGCGCGGAAAAGCCCATGGTGGAGGCCACCGAACGCCCGTCGCGCATCGCGCAAAGGGAAGCGCCGGCGCCAAGATGCGCGACGATCACGCGGCCGCAGGCGAGCACGGGCTCCATCTCGCGCAGCGTCCGCGCGATATATTCATAGGACAGCCCATGGAAGCCGAAACGACGCAAACCCCGCGCGTAATAGTCGCGCGGCAGCGCGTAGGCGTCGTTGACGAAGCTGTGGCCGCGATGGAAGGCGGTGTCGAAACACGCGACCTGCGGCACGCTGGGGAAGGCTTGGCGCGCCGCCTCGACGCCGGCGAGATTATGCGGCTGATGCAGAGGGGCGAGCGGGATGAGCAGCTTCAGTTCGTCGATCATGTGCTGGTCGACGATGGCGGGGGCGGCGTAGGCGAGGCCGCCGTGCACGATCCGGTGGCCGATCGCCGCGACCGCGATGTCGGGAAAGCGCGTCTCGATCCAGTTCAGGATCGCGCGGATCGCCTCTTCGTGATTGGGCGCCGCAATCGGATGTTTGTCGTGATCGGCGCCGACGCAGGCGCTGAAGGTCGACGCCGCGCCGATCTCCTCGACGACCCCATGCGCGACCTGCCGCGGCCAGTTGGGCAGGACGGCGTAGAGCGCGAATTTGACGGAGGACGACCCCGCGTTCAGCGTGAGAACATGGTCGCTCATCCTTGCCTACTCCGCGGCCAGCGCCGGCGGCGCGCAGTCCTTGCGCCGCTCGCCCGAACGCCAATGATCGTAGAGCAGCGCCAGCGCGCTGGAGCCCAGCCGCGCGCGGTCGTTGTCGGCGCGGCTCGTCAGCATGATCGGCGCCTTCGCGCCCAGCACGAGGCCGGCGGCTTCCGCATGGGCGACGAAGGTCAATTCCTTGGCGAGCATGTTGCCGGCTTCGAGATTGGGCGCGATCAGAATGTCGGCGTGGCCTGCGACGAGCGAGGTGATGCCCTTGGTGCGCGCCGCCGCGGCGTCGATGGCGTTGTCCATCGCGAGCGGGCCGTCGACGACGCCGCCCTTGATCTGGCCGCGCTCGGCCATCTTGGACAGGATCGCCGCGTCGAGCGTCGAGGGGATCGCCGGATTGACCGTTTCGACCGCCGACAGCACGCCGACGCAAGGCTTCTCGACGCCGCAGGCGCGCGCGAGATCGATGGCGTTCTGCACGATGTCGACCTTGGCCGAAAGATCGGGCGCGATGTTGACCGCGGCGTCCGAGATGAAGAGAAAACGATCGAGGGTCGGCGCATCCATGACGAAAACATGGCTGATGCGGCGCGGCGTACGCAGGCCGCCGTCCTTCTTGACGACTTCGGCGAGCAGATCCTCGGTGTGGACGTTGCCCTTCATGATGGCGCGCGTCTCGCCGCGCCGCGTCATCTCGATGGCGAGCGCGCAGGCCTCGTGCGGATCGTCCGCGTCGATGAGGCGGAAGCCGCGAATGTCGGCGCCGCCTTCGCGCGCCGCGGCGAGGATCTTCTCGCGCGGGCCGATCAGCGTCGGCGTGATCAGGCCGCGCTCGGCGGACAAGACTGCGCCCATCAGCGAATTATGGTCGTCGGGCCAGACCACGGCGGTCGCGAGCGGCGGCAGTTTGGCGGCCTTGGCGATCAGACATTCGAAATGTTCGTGCTGCTCGAGAATGATCGGCGGCAGCGCCCCGCGCGGCGACACGACCGTCTGCAGCGGCGCGGCGACCTCCGCGATCCCTTCGCAGGCGAGCGCGCCGTCAGCCTTGGCGACCCGGACCTCGAAGACGGCGACCGGCTTCTCGCGCTTTTCTATGCAGCGCACCTCGACCACGAGCTTGTCGCCGGGGTGGACGCGCTCGCCGAAGCGAAAGTTTTGCGACAGATACAACGTTCCAGCGCCCGGAAGCAGATTGCCGAGCACGGCCGAGACGAGCGAGCCGACCCACATCGACGGCGCGATGGTTGAGCGCAGATGATCGATATCGGGGACCGGCAGGGTCGTCGGATTGAGGTTGCCGGAGGCGTGGGCGAAGAGAAAAATATCGTCGGTCGAGCATACGCGCTCGATGCGCGCGCTGGCGCCGACTTCGAGTTCGTCCCAAGTTGTGTTGCGCCAGGTTTTGCCGCGCAAATCGTCGATATTGTCCATGTCGCCGTCTCCCGCTGCGCCGCTCGCGCCGTGTCTTCCCCTCGAGGAATACATGCGCCGCACGGTGCTCCAGAGCGCCTTCCCCTCGAATGAAATCGTTCGAGTGACCAGCATGCTCTCATCGCCAAAGCGCTTTAACTTCCGCGGAACATGCTCTTAGAGCAAATTCGGCAAAAAAGCTGATAGACTTTTTCGATCAGAATTTGCTCCAGCGTTTTGATTTTGGAGCGATTTCTTATCGACCGAATGATTCCATTCGGTCGGAAAGCGCTCACGCCCGCGAGCAGTATTCCGCCCGGCTGCAGCTTTGGCCGTAAACAGTATCGTCCAGCATATTGACAGGCTTGTGAACCGACAGGCGAAGTTTCGCAAAGGCTCCGGACACGTCGCTCGCCTCGAAACGCTCATTCCCTGGAGCTTTTAGTCGCGCGGCGCAATCCCAAGCCTTGCGGCGATACGTCGCGCCGTCGCTTCTCTTTGATGCGTGATCGCTTGCGCCGAGCGCCGGGCCGCGTCCAATACGGTAGGCGGCGCGGACTGCGGCGTTCCGCTGTCGAACGGCGGCCGCGGCGCATATTGCATGTAGAGCTGGATGAGTTGCGCCGCTTCAACGCCGCGCAGCATCGCCGCGACCTGCAGCGCGCCATCGATGCCTGCGGTGACGCCGGCGGCGAAGACCATCGGCCCGTCGACCACGACGCGCTCGTCCACGGCGACGGCGCCGAACAGCGGCAGCAGATGCAGCGCCGACCAATGCGTCGTCGCCCGGCGGCCTTTGAGCAGGCCGGCGGCGCCGCAGATCAGCGCGCCGGTGCAGACCGAGAACACGCAAGTCGCGCCCGCCGCCTGACGCCGAATCCAGTCCAGCGTCTCCTCGTCGTCCATCAGCGCTTCCTGACCGTAGCCGCCGGGAATATGCAGCACGTCGAGTTGCGGCGCGTCGGCGAGAGCGGCGTCGGGCGCAAGCCGCAGGCCGCGAATGTCGCGAACGGTCTGCGTCGTCTTGCCGTAGATTTGATAAGTCGAGGCGGGCAGGCGCGACAGAACCTCGAAAGGTCCGGTGAGATCGATCTGGTCCAGGCCTTCGAAAAGCAGCGAGCCGACGACGAGCGGCTCCTTGTTGCTCAGCATCGGCTTCGTCCTCCGCGCTCGATCGAAAGGAACGACGGCTCAGATCTCGATGTAGACGTCGCAGCCGTAACTGGAGATCGGCGCGCCGAACGCGTCCTGGATCTTGTTCCAGCAGCGGCCAACGCCGATGATGCGACGATAGACGAAGACGCCCTCGACTTCATTCACCATCTCGTCGCGCACATGCCTGCGCCCGAGGTAATTGTAATAAGAGAGGGCGACGTCGCTGCGGCAGCGATACATCAGATGCCGGTCGAGCACCCAAACGGCGGCGCCGGCCTTGGCCTGTTCGACGCAATTGGAATAATGCGTCAGCCCGTCGGGCTCGACGTCGATCAGCGCAGACCGTCTCGCGGCGCCGGCGGGGGCGGCGACAAGCATCATCGATAACGCGAGCGTCACGATCTTACGCATATGAGGCGTCTCCGTCTCCCCGCGCCGCAGCGCGGGACGCAGCCTGTTGCGGGCGCGAAGCATCCTTGTAGGCCTAGGACGCCTCGCCCGTCGGCTTAAGTTTAACGGTCCGCGCCGGCCTGAGCAACAATCTCATTTGGAAGGCGAAGGCCGCGCGGGGCGCCGCGACGCCGCAGGCGATCGGCGACGACGAGGGCCAGGGCGAAGCCGAACGCGGCCATGACCGCCATCAGCACATAGCCGCTCTCGCCGAAACGGCCGTAAATCGCGCCGCAGGCGAGCGTTGCGAGACAGAGCGCCGCGCCGTTCGACGCGGCGAGCCAGCCTTGCGCCTGCGCCAGTCGGCTCGGACCCGCGAGCTGCGCCAAGAGATAGGCGGGCCCGAGCTGCACCGCAGCGCAGGACAGGCCATGCAGCGCCTGCGCCGCGATGACGCCCGCTTCGCCCGGATCCGTCGCCATCAGCGCCCAGCGGACGACCGCCGCCGCCCCGCCGAGGATCAGGTGCGACGCGGCCTTGTTCTCGCCGCCGAACCAACGCCCGGCCATCAGGAAAAACGCGACCTCGGTGACGAGCGCCGCGGACCAGGCCAGCGACACGAAGGTTTCGTCGTGACCGCTCGCCTTCCAATGCAGCGACGCAAAGCTCAACGCCAGCGCGTGGCTGCTCTGGATCAGCGTCGCCGCCACGATCACGCCGAGGATCAGCAGCGGACGCTCCAACGGCGTCGCCCGCCCCGCGCTCGCGCTCGCCGGCGCCATCTCTTCGACGCTGCGCAGCGATCCGAAGGCGACCAGCGCCGAGGCGAAGGCGACGCCCGCCAAAAGCCAGGAAATCGCATCATTTGGCAGCATGCGGGCGACGGGTCCGCTCGCCAGCATGAAGGCGAGGATGGACAGCGAGCCCCAGCCGCGCACGCGGGAATAATGCAGCTGCGGCCGCCCTTGCGCGCTGCGGCGCTGCGCCGCGCCGAGAATGATCCCGTCGGCGAGAATGCCGATCGGCCCTTGCGCGACGGCCAGCAGCGCCACCGCCGCGAAGATCGGCGCGAACCCCTGCAGGAATCCCATGCAGACGAAGGCGCAGACGACGACCGCGGCGGCGCCGACGAGCAACGCGCCGTGCTTTCCGGAGCGATCTCCGAAACGCGAGGCGATGAGCGTCGAGACGATCTTGATCGCCGGCGGCGCTGCAAGAATGAGAGCGATCTCGGCGTCGCCAAGGCCCCGAGAATAGAGCCAGATCGGGAAGAAGGGCAGTTGTACGCCGACAATGGCGTAGATCGCGGCGGAGAGCAGCGAGAGACTCGTCTCCTCCGCAGCGTCGGCGTCCGCGTCGAGGCGGGAGATGTGAGACGAAGTCGCTAGATCCATGCGCGCCATGGCGCGCAGCGTCGATATGCTCATTGCGCGAGTTTCGTGTTGTCGCGGCGCTCCAGGCGCGGCCTCCGATTGGCTCATCAATAACAAGTTTTGGGCGTTTGTCAGACCGACATTGTGGCGATCTTGGCGGCGATCTCGGCGGCGATCTTGGCGGCGATCTTGGCGGCGACCGCGCGGCTGACGGGAGGCTCTGGCCCTCATGCTCTTTTTTATGACGCAAGGCGAAGTCATGACGTCTCTTAAGAATATGTTATAGCTGGATTATTATTTTCAGGCGCCGCTTTCGCGCGGTCGCGGCGGAGTGATTGTCATGATTCCGCAATGCGAATCTGGTGAGAGAAGCGCACGGGACCTGGAATTGTCGGCGCCGCTTGCGCCCAGTCAACGACGGATTGCGCAATGGAAGAGCCGACGGCGACCCGATATCGCACTTTGTTTCTGTCAGATCTCCACCTCGGCGCGCGGGGCTCCCAAGCCGATCTTTTGCTTGACTTTCTGCGCCATAACGATGCGGATATGATCTATCTCGTCGGCGACATCGTCGACGGCTGGCGATTGAAGAACGGCTGGTATTGGCCGCAGGCGCATAACGACGTCGTGCAAAAGCTGCTGCGCAAGGTCCGCAAGGGGGCCCGCGTCATCTACGTGCCGGGCAATCACGACGAATTCGCACGCCAATACACGGGATTGGTGTTCGGCGGCGTCGAAGTGGTCGACCACGCGATCCACGTCACCGCGGACGGCAAGAAAATGCTGATCATCCACGGCGACCAGTTCGACATCGTGGTGAAGCATGCGCGCTGGCTCGCGCATCTCGGCGACTGGGCTTATGAGCTGGCGATTTGGTTGAATACGCATTATAACCGTGTGCGTCGCGCGCTAGGCTTAGGTTATTGGTCGTTCTCCGCCTGGGCGAAGCTGAAGGTGAAGGACGCTGTGAACTTCATTGGCGATTTCGAGCAGACCCTCGCCGCCGAGGCCGCCCGGCGCGGCGTCGACGGCGTCGTATGCGGTCATATCCACCACGCCACGATCAAGACGCTCCATGGCGTCGTCTATGTCAACACCGGCGACTTCGTCGAGAGCTGCACGGCCGTGGCCGAACATCCGGACGGACGGCTCGAGATTCTGCGACCTGGTTGACGACGGCGAGCGAACGCGAACAGGCGACGACGTCGGCCCCGCAAGCGCAATTGGCGGAAAGAGCTGCCGCATAATGCGAATTTTGATAGCGACGGACGCTTGGCGTCCGCAGGTTAACGGCGTGGTGCGTTCGTTGGAGTTGATGGCCAAGGCGGCCGGTAGGCTCGGCACGCCGATAGATTTCATCACCCCGCGCGATTTCAATTGCGTTCCGATGCCGACCTATCCGGAAATCGGCCTCGCCATCGCGACCCCCCGGGCGGTGCAGCGCAAGCTCGACGAGGGTTACGACCACGTCCATATCGCGACCGAGGGACCCGTCGGCCTCGCCGCGCGCATTTGCTGCGTTCGCGCGCGCCGCGTGTTCACCACCAGCTATCACACGCGCTTTCCCGAATATGTGCACGCGCGGCTCGGTGTGCCGGTTAATCTCACCTATTCGGCGCTGCGCTGGTTTCATAACGCCGGCGCCGGCACCATGGTTTCGACGCCGACGCTCGCGCGCGAGCTGTTTAGTCGCGGTTTCAAGCGCATCCTGCGTTGGTCGCGCGGCGTCGACCACGACACCTTCCACTCCGGCGCCGCGGTCGCGCTCGATTTTCCGCGCCCGATCTTTCTTTACGCCGGTCGGCTGGCGATCGAGAAGAACATCGACGCCTTTCTCGCGCTCGACCTGCCCGGCACCAAAGTGGTTGCAGGCGACGGACCCGAGCGCCGGCGGCTCGAAGCGCAATATCCCGACGCGCGCTTTCTTGGCGTGAATTCCAGCGAGGAACTGGCGAAACTCTACGCCGGCGCCGACGTCTTCGTTTTTCCCAGCCGCACTGACACGTTCGGAATGGTGCTGATTGAGGCGATGGCCTGCGGCGCGCCCGTCGCCGCCTATCCAACGCCCGGCCCGCTCGATGTCGTCGGCGGCAGCGGGGCGGGGGTTCTCGACGAGGATCTGCGCAGGGCGGCGCTAAAGGCGCTCGAGATCGACCGCAGGATTCCTGCGCGCTACGCCCAAATCTTCACCTGGGAAAACAGCGCGCGCCAGTTCCTCGACAGCGTCAGCCTCGCGCGAGGATCGGCGCCTTCGGGCCCGGCTCCGCGTTCAGGCGAACAGGGCGAGTTTCTCTTCGGACGAGAGATGATCCAGCCCTGACAGGGCCTGGAGCCGGGGTTCCGCGTTGGGGCCGAAGTCCCGCTCCAGCGCATGTTGCGAAAAGAGGCTCGATCCATTCGATCAATCAATTTCTCATCGCCGGAATCAGTCCATTCGAGCGGAAAGCGCCCCAAGGGCTGCGATTGCGCGGCGCCGGCGAGCAAATTTTCCAGTCGCGAGATCGCCTCCAGCAACTTCTGCGTTTCCGCCGCGCGCTGACGGCGCGCGAATTCCATCAGAAACCAGCGCCCGCGCGCCGTCTCCATGACCGCCTCCTGGATACGGTCATAATCCTCGGCGACGAGGCCCTGTGGAATTGTGGTGATCTCTTGCATTTCGTCCTGGCTGGAAGCCGTCCGTCCTCAATAGGGGATGAACGGCGGCACGATGAGCGGAGATATCGGACGCGGATCGAAGGCCTGGTGCAGGTTTTCGTCCATATACCAGCTGCGCTGATAGGTCGCGCGGGCATCGCCCCATTCATAAGCCGGCATCCAAGCATAATAGTTCTCGGAACCGACCGGCTTCTGTACGCCGGGATCGAGGAAACTGCGGCGTTCGATCGGCAGCGCCTGATGCGCCGGCACGACATGGACCACCTCGTAGATATAACGAACGTGGCGATGGCGACGCGGCTGCGCCGTCGCGTCGCCTGCGGCTGCAAGCAGCGCCAGCAGGCTGAGAGCCGTGGTGATCGTGACCGTCTTGCGCATCTTGGAGCCTCCCGTGACGCCGGAACCTATTGTGAAATAGTAGCTCACCGCCGCGACCAGAGATAGGCCCGCTTTGGAAAAAAGCCTAACGGCAGCGGATCACCGCGCCTTTTTCGTGTGCTTTGGCGGCAGCGTTTCAACTTTTTGCTCGGCGCCCGCGAATGCGCCTCGATCCAACTCGTCTTGTCGTTCGGCTGAACGGGAGCCGTCGCCACCGCGCCGCCGCAAGATTTCATACGCTCCCCGTCGCTCGCCTTGAAGAGCTGCTCAAGCGCCGGGTTCTCGTTTCCACCCACATAGACCAGCCGATCGACGATGCAACCCACGACTTTGCGGTCGAAAGGCTTCGCTTGCACGCCGCAGACGAAGCCGGCGATGTCCAGCGGTCCTTTGCCCGCCGAGCGCAGCGCGACGCAGGAGCGCTCGACCGGCGTCCCATCGGGGCTCGTCAGCGACAGTTTGATGTCGGCGGCCTCGAAGGCGCCGAGACGCGTCACAAGCTGCGACGGCTGGCCGATTTTCATGGTCGCCAGTCCTGCGCCCGTCGCGTGGCGCGTCAGATCGAGAAAAAAATCCGCCGCTTTGCGCTCGCCGTTTTGCTGGCGCAAATCCAGGCGCAAGAAAGGCCCGGCGCCGGCGAACTGTCCTAGGGTCAGCTTGTCCTCGCTCCCGCCGCCGTCGAGCTGACGCTGCTCGACGCTCTTCTTTTCCTTGGCGAATTCCGGCGCGTTGAGATCGAAGGCGGACCCCTGTTTCAAGGCGGGCGTGTCGAGGCTCTGCGGCGCGGCGGCGGGCGACTTCGCGCCGTCGATCTGCTCGGCCGTTGTCTGTGGCGCCCGTCCGCCGAACATCAGGGCGACGCCGAGCGTGAACAATGCGCCGACGCCGATCATCGCCGCAGCGAGATTGCCGAGCGGGCGGGCGTAGATTCGACCGCCCCGATTTCGATCCGTAATTCTGCTCGTAACCGCTAACGCTCATGACGCATCTCCAACCAATGTCCGCAACGCTCATGCGCGTCATTTCGCGTCAACTTGTTCAAAATAAAGTTACCGGACGAAAACCACATTTCTTCACAGTAAACAAAAGATTGACGACGAGCGCGCAAGAAAAAGCCCGCGCGGGTCGTCGCGCGGGCTGTAAGGGTCGGCGGGAAAGAGGCTTTACTCTTCCTCTTCGTCCTTCTTCGGAACTTCGGCCTCGCGCGCCTTCAGCGCGGCGCCGAGAATGTCGCCGAGCGAGGCGCCGGAATCGGCGGAGCCATATTGCGCGATCGGCTTCCTTCTCTTCGGCGACTTCCAGCGCCTTGATCGAGACGGCGACCTTGCGCGCCTTGCGGTCGAACAGCGTGACGCGGGCGTCGACCTTTTCGCCGACGGCGAAACGCTCGGGGCGCTGATCGGCGCGGTCGCGCGCCAGTTCGTCGCGCTTGATGAAGGCCGTCAGATCGGTGCCGACGATCTTCACCTCGAGGCCGCCTTCCTTGACCTCGAGGACTTCGCAGGTGACGACGGCGCCCTTCTTAGATGTCGCACGGCGCCGCCCGCTTCCGTCGGCGCCGACGCGAACGGATCGCAGGCGAGCTGCTTGACGCCGAGCGAAATGCGCTCCTTCTCGATGTCGACGTCGAGCACCTTGGCGCGTGACGATATCGCCCTTCTTATAGTCCTCGATCGCCTGCTCGCCGGGCGGTTCCAGTCGAGGTCGGAGAGATGGACCATGCCGTCGACGTCGCCGTCGAGACCGATGAAGAGACCGAATTCGGTCTTGTTCTTGACCTCGCCCTCGACTTCGGAGCCGACCGGATGCTTCTCGGCGAAGGCCTCCCAGGGATTGGCAGGCGTCTGCTTGAGGCCGAGCGAAATGCGGCGCTTGACCGGATCGACTTCGAGCACCTGCACGTCGACTTCCTGGCTCGTCGCGACGATCTTGCCGGGATGGACGTTCTTCTTCGTCCAGGACATTTCGGAGACGTGGATCAGCCCTTCGATGCCCGGCTCCAGCTCGACGAAGGCGCCGTAGTCGGTGATGTTGGTCACGCGGCCATGGAAGCGCGCGCCGACCGGATATTTCGCCTCGATGCCCTGCCACGGATCTTCGAGCAGCTGCTTCATGCCGAGCGAAATGCGGTGGGTCTCGTGATTGATCTTGATGATCTTGACGCTTGACCGTCTGGCCGATGGTCAGCACCTCGGTCGGATGGTTGACGCGCCGCCAGGCGATGTCGGTGACATGCAGCAGGCCGTCGATGCCGCCGAGATCGACGAAGGCGCCGTAATCGGTGATGTTCTTGACGACGCCCTCGATCACCTGACCTTCTTCGAGGTTGGCGACGATCTCATGGCGCTGCTCGGCGCGGATCTCTTCGAGCACGGTGCGGCGCGACACGACGATATTGCCGCGGCGGCGATCCATCTTCAGGATCTGGAACGGCTGCGGCACGCTGCATCAGCGGCGTGACGTCGCGGATCGGGCGGATATCGACCTGGCTGCGCGGCAGGAAGGCGACGGCGCCGTCGAGGTCGACGGTGAAGCCGCCCTTGACCTGGTTGAAGATGACGCCATCGACCTTCTCCTTGCTTCTCGAAGGCCTTTTCGAGCTTGACCCAGCTCTCCTCGCGGCGCGCCTTGTCGCGCGAGATGACCGCCTCGCCGAGCGCGTTTTCGATGCGCTCGAGATAGACCTCGACCTCATCGCCGACTTTCGGGGCGGCGTCGCGGCCAGATCCTGGTGAATTCCTTGAGCGGGACGCGGCCTTCGGTCTTGAGGCCGATGTCGATGACGGCGACGTCCTTTTCGATCGCGACGACGATGCCCTTGATGACGGAACCTTCAAATGCGTCTGAGCCGCCATAGCTTTCATCGAGCAAAGCGGCAAAATCGTCGCGCGTCGGAGCGCGCTGTGGGGTAGCGGACATATGTTCTCCTGAGGGGCTCCGCTTGGGGAGCAGGCGCCGGCTTGGGTTGGCGTTAGGGGAGGTCTTCGGCTTCAGGACGTCTCTAGAGCCGCCTTCGCGAGGCTGGCGTGAAGAAACGAGAGTTCCTCACAGGGAACTGGCCGGCGCGGCCCAAAAGTCGAAAACCGGTGGCGTGAAATGGTCATCTTGCGACGACGACTTTAGGTAACAGCGCGGCGCAGTTTTTGCAATAAGTTTCAGACTAGGTATTGCGCCTAGTGGTCTGTCCCAAGCTGGTGGATAAAAATATCCAGACGAATGGGAGCCATCCGTCCGGCGACATCCTCTAAAACTCGATTCCCTCCTGCGCCCTGACGCCGGAGGCGAAATGATGCTTGACGATTTTCATCTCGGTGACGAGATCGGCGGCGTCGATCAGTTCCGGTTTGGCGTTGCGGCCCGTCACCACGACATGCAGATCCGGGCGGCGCGCCTGCAGCGCCGTGACGACCTCGTGCAGCGGCAGATGTTCGTAGCGCAGCGAGACGTTGAGTTCGTCGAGGACAAGCAGCCGGACGGCGGGATCGGCCATCAGCTCGCGCGCCTTGTCCCAAGCCTTGCGCGCGGCGGCCTCGTCGCGGGCGCGATCCCGCGTCTCCCAAGTGAAACCTTCGCCAAGCGTATGCCAGGACATCAGCTCGGGGCCGAGCTTTTCGAGCATGTCGCGCTCGCCGCTCCGCCAGGCGCCCTTGCCGAACTGCACGACCCCGACCTTGAGCCCGTGGCCAAGCGCCCGCAGCGCAAGGCCGAAGGCCGCTGTGGATTTGCCCTTGCCGGGGCCGGTGTGGACCATCAGCAGGCCTTTGGCGGCGATCGTCTTGCCGGCGACCTCGGCGTCCTGAACCGCCTTGCGCTTTTCCATCTTGGCGCGATGGCGCTCCGCCGCAAGCTCTCCTCCGTCTTCTTCCATGTGCACTCCATTCGCCAGACATACAGGCGGGCGCGAGCCTGTCGCGCGTGCGCCGAACAACGTCACGCCTCAAGCAGGTTTTATGACAGCTCAAGAAAACCCTTCGCTGCCCGTCGCAGATCCTTCGGGTGAAACTCTCTGGAGAAGCCATTGTTGCCGCCATCGAAAGTGCCGCAGCATTCATACCAATATTTTCAAGTCGTTCGATTGACCAAATCAGGCAGTCGAAAGTTGAAGTTGGCGTACATATGGTATTTCACTTCGCTCTTGTTCTTAATTCTACCGGCGCCCCGCGATAAGTTTGTCTTGGAAAGATATATCGGCCTTTGCAGCGGTGGTTTTGCTGCTCTGCTTGGGATCAGCCGCCTGCTGGCCCGCAGGCAGAGTTCGCGAAACACCGGATAGACGAAGGATTGGCGCTCGAAGCGCAGGCTTCACGACGGCGATCTTATCGAACGGTGTCGGTTGGGGGAGATTTTTGGGAACCTGCTCTTAATCGGAAGCACAGCGCTTTGGTGTCTCTATCTGTTAAAAGAGAAATAGACACGGATCGCGGAGCGTTTATTGAGAGCCGGCCTCTAGATTACAATGGAAAGCCACCATGAATTCGTTAAATCCGGGTGGGGTGTGTTGGATCGCCGCCAAGCTAAAATTGCCCAATATGCCGCCGCTAATAAGTGTTTCCATTTGAGTTATGAATTCGTCGTCCTTCCAAACGTGGCAGTGAGCGTCATAATCTTCGGAATCTTGCATCTCGCAGGCCCATTTGTAGAAATCAACCAGGGACTTCTCTTCCAAAGCGCGCAGTTCCGGAGACCAGTGTCTGCTGAACTCCATGATATGTTCGACCGTCGGCGCTACGCAATTGTTGTGATAGTCCGTCAACAAATGATCCAGATGCGTTGAAGGACGGCCGCTGTCGAGCGTGCATCGCTTGTCTGGTGCTGCGAGGACGATGACGCATGCGCCTTTTGGATCGAGCAGGCTCTCCAGATCACGGAGATAACCGATCAGATTAGGCACATGTTCAATGACGTGACAAGCGATGACATAATCAAAGCGGACATTTATTTGCTCTGCGAGGGGCTTATTCCGCTTCAAAAGGTATTCGACCGGCGCTACGGAACTGCTCGGAAGATTCCAAAGACGTATCATTTCTTCGGTCGACCGCATATCCGCGAACTGACATTTGCCTAAATAGGAGGGAATGGTCGGCAAGTCGCAAGCCCCAATCTCGAGGCCGCGATGCATGCTGGGATCGAGAATCGAGGTGATGAATTCCAGCCGTTTCACCTGATAGCTCGCTCGCGTGATTCCATCGCTCATGCCTGACCCGCGCCTCCAAAGATTTGCCAAAAGTGTTCAGCTTTAGGACGTGGCGCCTTGGCCCGCGCTCGGTCTGACCCTGTTTGTTTTCGCGACGCTTAAAACCAGACGCTTAAAACTAAATGAGCCAACTTTCGCTAAGACATTTTTCGAAAGCGCCGCACATTTCGGCTTCAGTCATTCGCCGAGCGAATTCATAGCCCTTTTTTGCAATCGAGCGACGCAGCTTTTCGTTGATGACGAGCGTTTCTAACACCGAAAAGACGCCGTCACAATCTGGCTTCGCCAAAAGACAATTTTCTTTGTTCGTCACCATCCCTTTGACCAACTCGACATCTGCCTCGACGCAGGCGCAACCGCAAGCCATGGCCTCATAGATAACAGTGCTGATGTTCGTCATCGAAAAGGACAGATGGATGTCGGCGAGAGCCATCTCTTGCGCGAGAGCCTCTTGGGACAGCGCGCCGAGACAATCATAGTCGAACGGCAGCGAAATCTTCTCCGTCAAACCATAAAGCTTGACGTTGATTTGCTTGCGGTACTTCAAACACAACTTCTCAAGAGCGGCGGCTCCGGCCTTGAAGTTTCTTCTGGGCACGTCGGGCCGGGCGAAAAACAATATCGTGCATTTGCTCTTGCGCTTGAGGAGACTGAGAACTCCCTTTGTCAGACTGCGCCTTTTTCCGACCGGCGGCATGAAAACATTCGTCGACCGCAAAAGGTATCGACCGTATCCATTTTCGCCGCGGAGAGAGCCGCTCCGCGAGATACTGGCCGATGGTGATGAATGCGAGCTTCTCGTTGTAGGTCTGGTCCGCCGCATGGTCCTCCCGCGAATCGCGACTGTAGAATTCGGGTTCGAAATCCTGAATGAAATACGCCTTGAACTTCGCGCTGTGCATGTTCGCGACTACGGCCACTGTGGGCCAATTGGTCGCAATCGCGATATCGACCGGGCCAAAGGCGTTATGGCCAACATGTATCATTTCCTGCTCGACATCGAAATTCTTTGAGCAAAACTCTCGGATTTCCCCATCCGAAAGTCTTTCAAGATGGGCGATCGCTTCAACGTGAACTCTGACGTCGTAACCGTTTGCGGCAAGAAACTTGGCCAAAATGAAGATTTTCTTGTAGCCGCCACCCGTCACGGCGATTGGGGCGCGCGTGACGAAAGCAACGCTTCGCGACTTTTTTTCAGCGTGGAGTCGCGGGCGTTCCAAAGCCTCTCGCCAACTCTTCTGAAGCAGCGCCGAACTGCGCATCGTCGTCGCCTCCGCCATCACGACGTCGAACGCGGCTTCGCCGATTTTCTTTCGAATTTCAGCGCTCTCCATCAATTGCTTGAGCCCTTCGCGCCATTCGCTCTTGTCAGAGCACAATATACCTGTCACGCCACTCTTGATGGTCTCGCGGAATGCGCCCAAGTCACAGGCGATAGTGGGAACCTTTACAAGCGCAGCTTCAATATACTTTAGTTCGCTTTTTAACTTAGTGAAATCATTTCCATATTCCAGTGGCGCCAAGTTGATGTCGACGGCCCGATATACCTTGGGCAGTTCGATCCACGGCATGAAGGATAGTTTATCTATTCGGGAGGACCAGGTTTTCAACTGGGCTGGCACATCTAAATGCCCAACGATAGTCAAGTAACTGTTAGGATAGGTTTTGAACACCCACTCCAGAGCACCGACGCACTCGGCGAAATCTTTGCTATGCGTCTTCGTTCCACTGAAATATGCGATTCGAACAGCCTCCGAGGTTTCTTTTGGTTTGGCCAGTTCCACGCCTGCGGCCCTAACCATCGTCTCGCTGGCTCTGTTTCTTACGATTAAGACAAGTTTTTCCGGCCACAGCTCGTGAACGATGTCCGCAAGTTTTTGCGTGGACACGGTCACCATCGGACAAGCGCTCAAGGCGGCGTTATAACGTTCGACCCCATTTAAATAGATCGAGCGTTCCTCGGCAGTCATTGAATTGTAAGCGTCAATTTGCGTAATTCGAGCAGGGTCGAACACCAAATCATCTACATCGTAGACGACTAAAACGCCACGCTTTTGCGCTTCCTTTGCGAAGGAATGAAATTTTTGATCGTCGGGCACGCGATGCGCCACTACGATCGAATAATTTTGCAGGAGCTGCGCATAAGGGAGGTCGTGCGGTAAAAATATATCCACAGAATAGCCGGCGTTCTCGAGCGCTTCAGCATGATGCTCGCATCTATACCGATAAGCGTCTCCGGGGCAGCCGCTGATGAAAGCGAACTTCTTGAAAGCGTCGCGCGGCGGCGCGATATTAAATTCGAGAGCAAATACTGTATTTTCCGCGGGGGCGTAGGTGAAGGGGCAAAGCGCGCGATAGGAAGCTTCTCTTCCCGCAATCGTGAACTGCCGGTCCTTTTCCAAGGCCATGACTTCGATTGATACCTTTAGAATCTTTTCGCCCGCATCGATAACGGGCTCGGGCCAAAGCGTAAAGCAATGACCGTCAGAGATCTCTTCCGGAGCAACGATCTGTTCGTAAACCAATTGAAAATTATTTGTATCGTCATAGGCCGTTTCAAGTGAAATTTTGACAGTTGCGCCATTTGGCTGACAGTATGTAAAAAAGTAAAAATTAAGAGACGATAAGGTTTTAACAGGAGATATAAAGTATTGATAAACACAGTCGCCTTCAGAAATAGGTTCGAATGCCTTGAGTGCACGTGACGAACTTTTCGTTTCGGAAAATTTCCTTTGCATAAGGTGTTCCAGAGCCATGATCCGGCTCTCGAGGCTTTTTGTCGGCGCTGGTGCAGCAGACGCGGTTTGGCTATTCGCGACAGGCTTCGGCTTCGCAGCAACTTTTTTGAATACTGTCGTTTGAATTGAAAAGCTTGGGCGCGGGGCGCGGCCTTCCTGAGCGCCATATCTTAGATAATGCACGAGCGGATTGACAGATGAATTTCTAACATCCTCATTCTTCGAAAGATACCACATCGTATCGAATAACAAACTGGGATTATAGCCCAGCTTCCATCCAAATCTCAAAAAATGATCAACTTGGTCGCCAGGTAAATTCGGGAGTATCGATGCATAATACTCCGAATGGAGTAAGCGCGAACGCTTAATTAACAGATATTCTGATGCATATGTTCTCGCTTCTTTAGGTAAAAGCGGATTCTCTGCCGCCAAACCGATCCATTCAGACGCAGCTGGATCAGTTGGAAGACTTGGTATGCCACGTTTTTGGCCCTCGTGGACATAATGAGAGAGCGGATTTGTTCCTTCTCGAACGGAATCCGGCGCTATTTGCATGTACCATAAAGTATTGAAATTTCGGCTTGGGTTACGCCCCTCGCGCCAGCCGTGATTTAAAAAATGGATGACCGGATCATGCTTTGCCTCGGCCACATCGGGGTTGCAGGCAAAATAGTAATCGCTGTCGATATGGTTACGCACCCGATCATCTACAAATTTCGCCAGCCGGCGGACTTCTTTTAATTTACGAGTAAGTGAAACACGGATTGAGGATGCCACCTAGCTTAACTCCTTTCTTGCCTTCGCGGCGGAGCGTTGCTGCGTTCGCGAATATCCCCACACCTTACAGAGCGCTTTCCGTCTCTCTGGACCCAGGCGAGTCGCGCGCCTGACCGTGGGCTGAGCCGCCGCCGACTGGGCTGATGGATGAGTTTCCAGAACAGATGAAAGGCCGCCTGTCCCGTCCCGGTTGATCCGCGATGCCTTGGGCGCCGAGCGCCTAAGGCCACCGTTAACCCAGCCACAAATGGCAATAATTCCGAACTGTAGTCAAGCCCCACTTCGGAGGCTTGCGGCTGCTCCGCAAAGCGACGTTGAGGATGCCGTTCAAGCGTTCAACTCGCCAAAAGGAACCGCTCCGCCTGGGCGAGGTCCACCGAGACGAGCTGCGAGACGCCGCGTTCCGCCTGCGTCACGCCGAACAGCCGGTCCATGCGCGCCATGGTGATCGGATTATGGGTGATGGTGATGAAGCGCGTGTCGGTCTTGCGCGCGCATTGTCGTCGAGCAGGTCGCAGAAGCGCTCGACATTGGCGTCGTCGAGCGGCGCGTCGACCTCGTCGAGCACGCAGATCGGCGACGGATTGGTCAGGAACACCGCGAAGATCAGCGACATCGCGGTCAGCGCCTGCTCGCCGCCGGAGAGCAGCGTCATGCGTCGCCGGCTTCTTGCCCGGCGGGCTGGCGAGAATTTCGAGCCCGGCTTCCAGCGGATCGTCGCTTTCGATCAGTTGCAGCTCCGCCGTGCCGCCGCCGAACAGCAGCGTGAACAGCTCGCTTGAAATGCGCGTTGACGCTGATCGAAGGCGGCGAGCAGCCGCTCGCGGCCCTCGCTGGTTGAGGTTGGCGATGGCGGTGCGCAGCTTGCTTGATCGCCTCGGCGAGGTCGTCGCGCTCCGCGAACATCCTGCTCTGCTGCGTCTCGATCGCCGCGAGTTCTTCCTCGGCGCGCAGATTGACCGCGCCGAGCCGTTCGCGATCGGCGCGCAGGCTCTCCAGCCGCCGCTCGACCTCGGCGCTCGCGGGCAGTTCATCCTCGGCGCCGACGCTCGGCGAGCGCCGAGCAGCCCTTGCGGCGTCGTCTCCAGTTCATGCGCGATTTTTTGCCCGATTTCGGCGGCGCGCCGCCGCGCCGCCTCCAGCTGCGCTTCGCTGCGGGCTTTTTCCTCGCGCGCCGCGCTCATCGCGTCGAGCGCGGCCCGCGCGGCGCGATCGCTCTGCGCGAGGCGTGTTTCGCCGAGGGCGCGGGCGTCGGCGGCGTCCTTGCGGGCCGCCTCCGCCGCCTCGATCGCCTTGATCAGAGCGCGCCGCTGCAACGCGAGGGTTTCGCGGGGCCACGCCGAGCTCTTCCTGTTCCATTTTCGCGTCGGCGAGACGTTCTTCGAGTTCGCCCAGGCGGTCTTGCGCCTTGTCCCGGCGCTCCGTCCAGGAGCCGATTTCGCGCAAAATTGCGGCGCGGCGCTGCGCTCGAACGGCGGATTCATGCGTCAGCGCGGCGACCGCGGCGCGCGCTTCTCCGGCCTTGGCGCGTTCCGCCGTCGCCGCGCGCGCGGATATTCTCGAGCGCTCCAGCGAGAAAGGCCGGCTCCTCCAGCGCGTCGAGCGCGGCCAAGGCGGCGTCGCGCTTCTGCTGCGCCTCGTCGCGATTGGCGAGCGTCTGCGCCTTCGCCTCCTCCAGCGCGGACAGCCGCTGCGCGATCTGGGCGTAGCGGCGTTCGGCGGCGGCGAAGCGCTCGCGCGCCTCATCTGACCTGGATCGCGCCTTGCGGGCGCCTCGCGCGCCGTGCTCTCGGCGCTTGCCGCGTCGCGGGCCTCCTCGCGGGCGAGCTGCGCCGCCTCCATGACTTCGTTCGCGGCGGCGCGGGCGACGCCCGCCTCCTGGAGCAGATCGGCGAGGCGGTTCTTCTCGACGAGCCGACGCGCGGCGGCGGTCGGCGCCTCGGCGGCCTGGGTAAAGCCGTCCCAGCGCCAAAGATCGCCCTCTTTCGAGACCAGCCTTTGCCCGGGCGCGAGGAGCTTGCGCAGGCTTTCGCCTTCGCTGCGCAGCACCACGCCGATTTGCGCGAGCCGCCGCGCCATCGCCGGCGGAGCCGTCACCAGCGCCTTCAAAGGCTTGATTGAGCTGGGCAGTTTAGGATCGGCGGCGGCGTCGGTCAGAGCCCAATGCGCCGGCGCCGAGGGTTCGGACGAAGCCTCGAGATCGTCGCCGAGCGCCGCGCCGAGCGCCGTTTCATAGCCCTTCTCCACCGCGACTTGTTCGAGCACCGAGGGCCACAGGCCGCCGGAGCCCGACAGCAGCAATTTCTCCAGCGTGCGGGTTTCGGTCTCCAGCCTTTGCGCTTTGCGTTCGGCGGCTTCCGACGCCTGATGCGCCGCGCTTTCGCGAGCCCTCGCCTCGCGATGCGCCGCTTCGCTATGGGCGGCGGCGTCTTCGGCCTCTTGCGTCGCCTCGACGGCGAGCGCGAGCGCCTCTTCGAGCCGCGCGACTTCGACGGCGCCGCCGCCTTCGCCGGAGATGATCGAAAATTCGGTCGAAAGCCTCGTCAGCTCGGCCTCGAAGCGCGCGTAGCGGCGGTTTTCCTCCGCAAGCGCGGACTCCAGCGCGGCCTTGCGGGCGTTGACGCCGGCGAGACTATCCTGCGCCGCGGCAAGTTCCGCCTCGGTCCTGGCGAGCGCGGTTTCGATCGCTTCGACCTTTGCCTGCGCTTCGGCGGCGCGCTCCTGCGTCAAGGCGTCCGCGCCGATCAGTTCCGCGCGCTCCTCTTCCAGTCCTTCCGCGGCGCCGGCCGCGTCGTCGATCAGCGCGCGCTCGCGCTCGAGGTCGCGCGCGAATTGCTCGATATGGCGGGCGAGTTCGGCGATGCGTTCGCGCGCCCGCTTCTCGTCGCCGTCGAGCGCGTCGCGCGCCGAGATCAGCCGTTGCAGCGCGGCGCCGGCTTCCGCCTCCTTGTCGCGCAACGCCGGCAACTCATGCGCGGCGATCGCCTGTTCGCGGGCGGTCTGCGCCTGCTCCAGCGTGCGCGAAGCGACACGCGCGGCGTCCTCTTTCGCCTTGCGTTCGGCGCCTTCGAGCTGCTCGGTCGCGGCCTTGTAATGGATCAGCGCCGCGAGCGCCTCGTTCTGGCGGATCTGCGCGGCGATCTGGCGATAGCGTCCGGCCTGGCGCGCCTGACGGCGCAGGCTTTCGGCTTGGCTGTCGACCTGCTTCAGGATGTCTTCGAGGCGCGTGAGATTGTCGGAAGCGGCCGTAAGCCGCAATTCCGCCTCGTGCCGACGCGTGTGGAGACCGGCGACCCCCGCGGCGTCTTCCAGGATGCGGCGGCGCTGCTGCGGCTTGGCGGCGATGATCTCGCCGATCTGTCCTTGCCGCACCAGCGCCGGCGAGCGCGCCCCGGTGGCCGCGTCGGCGAACAGCAGCTGCACGTCGCGGGCCCGCACCTCGCGGCCGTTGACGCGATAGACGCTGCCCTGTTCGCGCTCGATGCGGCGCGTGACCTCGATCGTCTCGCTGTCGTTGAAGGCGGCCGGCGCGGTCCGCGACGTATTGTCGAGCACCAGCGCGACCTCGGCGAGATTGCGCGCCGGGCGCGAGCCGCCGCCCGAGAAGATGACGTCGTCCATCCCCGAGCCGCGCATGTTTTTGTAGGAGCTTTCGCCCATGACCCAGCGCAGGGCCTCGACGAGATTCGACTTGCCGCAACCGTTCGGCCCGACGACGCCGGTGAGGCCCGGCTCGATGAGGAAGTCGGTGGGCTCGCAAAAGCTTTTGAAGCCCAATAGGCGCAGGCGTTGAAACTTCATGACGCGAATTTGCGCCATAAAAGGGTGGCGATTGCAAGTTTTTGGGGTCAATATGTTGTGGGCGAAGCCTGCGCGATCGTTAAGGACTGGTCAACCATCGCATGAAAATCATAAAGATCGGCAATTCGCCAGAATTGGGGGACTGAGGCGACGACTTTGATGCGGAATGGTGTTGCAGCGGCCGAAGGGGCCGGGGATCTCTGGGTGTTCGCCTATGGTTCGCTGATGTGGCGGCCGGGATTCGATTATGTCGAGAGCGCGCTCGCCTTCGTCGATGGTTATCACCGCGCGCTCTGCATTTTCTCGCATGTGCATCGCGGCACGCCGGAGCGCCCCGGCCTGGTGCTCGGCCTCGATCGCGGCGGCTCCTGCCAGGGCGTGGCCTTTCGCGTCGCCGCCGCGCGCCGGACGCAGACCCTCGCCTATCTGCGCGAACGCGAGCTCGCGACCTCGGTCTATCAGGAGAAAACGCTGCCGGTGCAATTCGCTGAAGGCTGGTCCGCTCCCGCGCTAGCCTATGTCGCCGACCCCCGGCATCCGCAATATGCCGGTCGCCTGCCAATGGCCGAGATCACCCGGCTGATCGCCGACGCGCGCGGCGATTCCGGCGACAACCCGGCTTATGTGCGCAACACCTATGAGCACCTGCTGCGCCAGGGGATACATGACGAAGAGCTGGCGACGGTGACGCGGCGGCTCGACGCCTGCTCCTGCCGGGTCAGGCCGGGGCGTTCGACAACGGTTTAACGCGTCCAGGCCGCGATGGCGTCCTGGAACACGCGGTCGCCGGTCGCGCCCTTTTCGAGGTTGATGGTGCCGATGCGCTGGTCGGCGAATTGCACCGGAATGTCGATCAGCGCTGGCGTCTTCAGCAAAGCGAGATTGCGCTTCTCCGAATCGCCGCGCATCAATCCGATGAGGAAGCTGTTCTCGGTGATCGGGACGGCGATGCCGGCGAGCCGATCGCCGGACTGCGCGTCCGGGCGGCGCATCTGCGGCGCGCCGATCATCGTGATGTTCTTGATGTCGGAGTCCGGCGCCGGCGAAAAAGTCACGTTGATCGTGTGCGAGGCTGGCAGCGTCGCATCCTGGTTCTTCTGGATGAGCACGACCGCTTTGAGCTTGGCCTCGGGAAAATCGACATCGCCGCGTATCGCGGATTTGATCGGCTGGCCGTCTTCGCCGCCGATATTCTCCAGCCGCCAGACCACTGTGCCGTCGTAGACGTGGTCGGGCTTGTCAGGATGCTGCTTTAGCGCGATGAGCAGCGCGGCGCGCCGGGCGACGGGCGCAGTGTCGCTCGCGCCGTCGTTGTCGCCGCCGACCCGCGCGGAAAGCTTGCTCTGATCGCTCTCGACGCTCGGCTTCTCGCCGGGATTGAGCTTGGCGAGATCCTCGGGGCTCTCGCGGAAGTGCAGGGCGGCGATGGCGACGAGTCCGGCGATCACTGTCAACACAGCGAGGATGCCGATCAGCCGCCGCGAATTTCCGCGCTCGCCGCCCGTCGGCGGCAGCGGCGCGGCCGGACGCAAATGTTCGCGCGGCGCGACGATCTCGTCCCGATGTTCGCCGCCCTGCGGCGAAGCGGACTTTTGCGCAGGCTCCGGTTTTTGCGCAGCTTCGGGCTTGCGCGCCGGCGGCGGCGGGGTTTCGACCCGTTCGGCTGTCGGCGCCGGCGCGGATGCGGTCGCCTCAACTTCGAGGCGCGAGATGGCGTCCTCGAGCGCGCGGCCCTCATTGTGGATGACCTGTTCGGCGACCGGCGGCTGGATAGCGCGCAGCTGGTTTATCAGCGCGCGGCGCGCGAGATCGTAAACCGCCTGACGCCCCTGCGACGTCGATTGCGGCAGCGGACCGATCTTGCGCGCGAGCAGCGAATAGTAATCAGCCATGCGTCGCCTATCATCCCATTGCGGCCGCCGCGGCGGCCTAGCTCATCGAACGAATGAGAGCATTCGCTGGATAAGCGCTCTAATCCTGGAAAGGATTGTGCACAAGAATTGTATCGTCGCGTTCGGGACTGGTCGAGAGCAACGCCACCGGCGCGCCGACGAGTTCTTCGATTCTGCGCACATATTTGATCGCCTGCGCCGGAAGATCGACCCAGGATCGGGCGCCGCCGGTCGAGCTCGCGCCACCCCTCGAGCGATTTCGTAGACCGGTTCGACGCGCGCCTGCGCCGATTGCGACGCCGGCAAGCGATCGATGCGCATCCCGTCGAGTATGTAATGCGTGCAGATTTTTATTTCCTCGAAGCCGTCGAGGATGTCGAGCTTGGTGAGGGCGAGACCGTCTATGCCGGCTGTCTTCACCGCTTGGCGGGCCAGCACGGCGTCGAACCAGCCGCAACGCCGCTTGCGTCCGGTGTTGGTGCCGAACTCGCGGCCGCGCTCGCCGATGAGATCGCCGACGGAGTCCTGCAATTCGCTCGGGAAGGGGCCGCCGCCGACGCGCGTCGTATAGGCTTTGGCGATGCCCAGCACATAGCCGATGGCGCCCGGACCAAGTCCCGAGCCGGAGGCCGCGGCGGCGGCGACGGTGTTGGAGGAGGTCACGTAAGGATAGGTGCCATGATCGACGTCGAGCAGCACGCCCTGCGCGCCTTCGAACAGGATGCGCTTGCCGGCGCGCCGTTCGTTGTCGAGGAGCTCCCAAACGACGTCCATGAACGGCAAAATCCGCGGAGCGGCGTCGAGCAGTTCGCGGCGCAGCGCGCCGGCGTCGGCCTGCGGCAGTCCAAGGCCGCGGCGCAGCGGATTGTGATGCGCGAGCAGACGCGCGATCTTGTCGTCGAGCGAATCCGGCTCGGCGAGATCCATCAGGCGGACGGCTCTGCGCCCGACCTTGTCTTCATAGGCGGGCCCGATGCCGCGTTTCGTGGTGCCGATCTTGGCGCCGGCGCTGGAAGAGTCTTCGCGATGGGCGTCGAGTTCGCGGTGCAACGAGAGGATGAGCGGCGCATTTTCGGCGATCTTGAGATTTTGTGACGAGATCTCGACGCCTTGCGCGCGCAGCCGCTCGATCTCGCCGATGAGGAAATGCGGATCGACGACGACGCCGTTGCCGATAATGGAGAGCTTGCCCTTGCGCACGATGCCGGAGGGCAGCAAA